>CAJTOR010000034.1 GCA_910577675.1 uncultured Lachnospiraceae bacterium | reverse complement strand
ATTTGATGATAGCCTCTTTTTTTCGGTCTTTCGCCCATACAGTTTGCCTTAAAAGATTTACTACCTCTTTTGGGGACATATTTTCAACCCCCGTTTTAATTGTAAAAGATGTATCTTCCCTGTACATTTTTATTTACCTCCAACTATATCTTTATTATTATTTTGAAATTTCAATCTCATAAATAGAATGACTGCTACAACAAACGTCAATAATTCAGTAACTGGAAATGCAATCCAAATACCAATGATTAGTAATGCTTTTTCTAAAATCCACATAATAGGTATCAAAAAAAACATCTGTCTAAATATTTGTATCATAATGCTTGGCAACACTCTTTCAATCGCTTGCATATAAGTCGAAATCATTGTCGAAAGCCCGCAAAATAAATAACCTGTTGCCATAATCCGCATTGCCATAATCCCATAAGAACGCATTTTTTCCGAAGCCATAAACAAACTCAAAATCTGTGTCGGAAACAGCATGATAATTAATGTTCCAAACATCATTAGAGAAGTTACTAAAATTGTACTGTATCGAAAAACTGATTGAAGCCTTTTTAAATTTCCTGCTCCATAATTAAATCGCATAATGGGCAAACAGCCTTGTATTAATCCATTAATAGTCATAATAATTAACTGCTGTATTTTAAAATATGCTCCAAAAAAAGCAATGCTCGTATCTGAATATGCGACTAAAAACAGATTTACAATCGTTACGGTAAAAGCGTTTAGGGCATTCATAATAAAAGAAGGCAGCCCTAAAATAATTATTTTTTGTACAATGCTCCATTCAAAACGAAATCCAACTGTTTTAAGTGCTATTTTATGTTTTGCTTTTAAAAACATAATAAATGCCAAAACCATTGAAACAGAATATCCCAAAACTGTTGCCGTAGCAGCTCCTTTAATACCCATTGCCGGGAAAAAACCTATTCCAAAAATAAGAAGTGGGTCAAAAATGAAATTGGTTATAACACCCGTCAGTTGAAACAACATGGGTTCAATCATGTTCCCGGTTGCCTGTATCATTTTTTGAATAACGATATGAACCATGTTTGGTATCTGCATGAAAGAACAAACACCCATATACTCCATACATAAAGTATAAATATCGTTATTTTCAGTAAACGATTTGAAGTATGGGGATATAATTAGTAATACCGTTATATTTAAAATAATGCCAACCAAAAAGGAAAGGATCAGTCCAAGAGTAACCGTTTTATTTGCTTCTTCTTGTTCACGTTTTCCAAGATGTCCCGCAATTAGGACATTTATACCAACCCCAATCCAAATAGATACCGCATTCATTAATGTTGTGATTGGAAAAGACAGAGAAACAGCCGTTAATGCGTTCTCGCTTAACCGGGCGACAAAAGCACTGTCTAACAAATTGTATGAATATTGAAGAAACATGGAAAATAGTGGCGGTAATGACATTTCAAAAATCAGCTTTCCAACTGGCATAACTTCCATTTTATTTTCAGCCATCATATATCCTCCAAAATTTGATAAACATTTTCCGAATTATAACAACAAAAAGCCACACAGTTATCAAACTGATAACTGTGTGGCAAAAAGATGACATATCAATCCGGAAAAGTCCACTCAAAATTTTACAAAAAGATATTATAAGGAACTTTCTTTTGATTGTCAATAGTTTTTTAGAAATGTGTTAAGGTTTGTTAAGGTTAATGAAAATGCAAAAAGAAAATATAAATATTACTCCATATCTTCAGCAGGCAAAAACACAAGCCCGGTAAATTCTTCTTTATGCCTTTCCCAGACTATCAACGCCAAACAGCCAAATCAAGGACGTAAACGCCGCTAAAGCGGTAAATCCTTGACTTGGCTGTCTGCCGTTGATAAAGGGTAATTAAGGCATAAATGAATATCTATGTTGTATCAACCTCTTTTCCCTTCCATTTCCCGAAGCTGTCCCTTTTTCTACTCTGAATACTGGTACTATAGGCTTGTCCTTTCTTTTTGTGCAAAAGCCGAAGTCCACAGCTTTGAGGTTCGTGTGGGTATGCGTCTTAGTGATTATGTTGTGCGTGTTCTGATTTACTACAATCTTCCCGATTTGCTTCACCGAACCTCTGGTAATGCACAATCTCTCGCTCCCTCAAAAAGCGGATCGGGTCGCAGATATCATGGTCATGCACCAGCCTTAGAATATTATCATAGGTGGTGCGTGCTTTCTGCTCTGCTGCCATATCCTCATGGATATCCGTGATCGGGTCGCCCTTCGACTGGAAATAAGCTGATGTCCACGGCGCGCCGGATGCTGCCTGCGGCCAGATACCGAGCGTGTGATCCACATAGTAGTTTGCAAACGGGGTGCCCTCAATTTGCTCCGGTGTCAGGTTACAGGTAAGCTGGTGCACAATCGCGGATACAATTTCCATATGCGCAAGCTCCTCCGTGCCGATATCGGTCAATACACCTGCTACCTGACGGTTTTTCATTGCATAGCGCTGGGAAAGGTAGCGCATGGAAGCGGCAAGTTCACCGTCCGGTCCACCGAACTGGCTTATAATCACCATAGCCAGCTCCGGGTTCGTCTGCTTGATATTTACCGGGTACTGCAATCTTCTTTCATAGCTCCACATAACTAGCACTCTCCTTCCCACGGCCACGGAGCATCAACCCATCTCCAGTGCTCGTCGCAAACATTATTATTGTAAAAATCCATCGGGCCGTAGAGTTTTTCAAATTTGTGGATATGCTCGTCGCGCTTTTTTGCGAGCTCATTAAAGCGCACAAGCGCCTCGCTGCAATTCGGGTGCGTATCCAGAAAAATCCTCAGATCGTCCATGGAAAAGCTGATTTTACCGATATGGTTCAACAATTCCTGCCTGCTTATCTCACCCATTTTAATTGCACCTCCTTGCCATAAAATCAAGGTCTAACTGTGCAAAAATCGTACCCCTGCACCAGGCCTCTTCTTCGGAGCAGACATTTCTATAGTCCTGCCATGGCACATATGCCATCGCAAGAGCCATGCCTGAAACCGGATCATGTTTTGACGGGAAGCAGCCTTCATCCAGTTCCTCGTCCCTGCACCCACAGTCGGGTGCCGGAAGCGGCACAGGCCGTACACAGCACGGCGCAGATGTGCAGCATTCATTCCTCCGCTCGGACTCACAGCACTGTGGTTCACAGCACGGCGCAGATGTGCAGCATTCATTCCTCCGTTCGGACTCACAGCACTGTGGTTCACAGCACGGTGCAGATGTGCAGCATTCATTCCTCCGCTCGGACTCACAGCACTGCGGTTCACAGCATGGTGCAGGTTCACAGCATTCGCTCCTGCCCGGTTCATCACAGCCGCCTCTTGGCTGCACACAACATGGTGCGGACTCGCAACATTCATTCCCCTGAGCCGGGCATGGCCTTTGCATACCACAACCCCTGTTCGCAAAATTCATATTCGACCGCGGCTGACCCATCTGTGGCGGTCTGAAATTATTCCGATACATAATCTCCCTCTTTCCTGCGTGGTATGCCCTTGCCAAAAATCGCCGGATGCGCACCACACAAAGCGCCTCCTGACGCTCTTCCTTGGTTCATTACATAATATGAACACGAGCAAAAAGGGTTACAAAAAGAAGCTATCATCCATGCCCAAAAATTTTATACTCTAACAGAACAAAATAAAATTAAGGGACAAATGCAGCAAAACCCAATTCCTGCATTTGTCCCCGAATCATTTTCATATTTATTTTATTCCGCCCGCCAGGTGTGCTCCCACCCACCCGCAAAACAAGACATCCTACTTATTATACTCCCTAAACCCAACCCGCTCCAATTTTTCCTTCTTTGCCACAACCCCCTCCTTCAGCTCTTCCTTGTAAGCTTTAAGCTTCTCAAGCAGCGCGCTATCCGAAGTTGAAAGAATCTTTGCCGCAAGGATACCGGCATTTGCCGCGCCATCTATCGCGACTGTTGCAACCGGGATGCCGGACGGCATCTGTACGATCGAGTAGAGTGAATCCACACCCGAAAGTGTCTTAGTGTGGATCGGCACACCAATCACCGGCATCGGGAAAATCGCTGCCGCCATCCCTGGCAGATGCGCAGCGCCACCCGCTCCAGCAATAATCACCTTAAATCCCTTTTCTTCCGCACTCTTTGCATAATCAAAGAAAATATCCGGCATGCGGTGAGCCGATATCACCGTTATTTCATAGTCAATTCCAAATTTTTCCAAAATCTCCGCTGCCTTGCTCATCACTGGCAGATCGGAATCACTCCCCATCACAATACCTACTTTCGCCATGTTTCATCCTCCATTTTTCTTATCTTTATTTAATCCGCCCGCGTCCCAGGATTACTCTTTTATATTCAGCCCCTCGGCTCCTGCAAGCACAAACTCCCCGTTCTCCATCAGAATCACTTTCGTCCCGTCCGCCCTGATTACCGAAATCTCTGCCAGCTCGTCATACGGGAGCGTGATATCGGTATGGCAATTCATATACGCTTTTTCCGGTTCGGTCTTGCGCAGCAGTGAAACCTCATTGTCGCGCGCGATAATCTCCTTCCCATCCGGGTTGAACACTGCATGATCCTCGCTTCTTTTATAGCATGTATCCCCCAGCGCAAAATGAGGTCCTGTTTTCTCTGCAATCAGGATGGGCAATTTTGCCTGAATCCCATATTTGCGCCCCATCTCGTAGGCAATCCGGTTTGTCCCAATTGCAAATTCCCCAATCGGCAGCGTTTCATGTCCATGCAGGATATTATCGAAAATATATCTGCGGCTCTCCTCCGGATCATCAAAATTAGCACATTTATAATCTTTGACCATACCGTCGGCAAAACTAAATTCCAGCTCCCGGTACTCCAAGCCGTTAAGGAACACGCGCCCCACATGCAACACACCGTTTGTCCCAGCAAGCACCGGCGAAGTAAAAACTTCACCCACCGGAATATTGACATCGGCAGTGCAATTCTCAAAATTAGTCTGGCTTTCCGGTTCAGAAAGCTTATGCAGGCGGACAACCAGATTTGTGCGGTTGCCGCCGCTCCCGCGCACAAGAACCTGTTCCCCGGTATCAAGCACATCGATTAATACCTGTTGCATCTTCTTGTAAACATCGTTATCAAGGGTGTTAAGCCTGATTGTTTCGAGGAAAATTTCCTCGAACTTCTCCCCGATTGACGGCAGTGGGAACGCGATGATCGTGTAGGAAGTTTCCTCCGATTTTATATAGTCCTCCATCAAAATCCCAAGTTCCCTGCTGCCCTGCAGCATGCACTCCGTCGCCTTTTCATCCTTTTGCACCGCCTCTTTTTTATTGACCGGTGAAAAATCTACCTGCCCGAAAACCTCCAGCACCGCCGGTCCCGCAAATGCCGCGCACTGCCCTCGATAATCGTCAAAAACTGCCTTCGCCGCAGCGAGTGCCGCCTTCTGCATCCTGCGGTCATAGCAGAGCGCCATATCGTTTTTATGATCGTACTCGTATTGCCTGTTTACACTTGTCGCAAAGAAACCATCCCTGTGGCCGTAACTGCGCGCAGTAAGATTCATGGCAGCGCGGTGGATGGTCACCTTTTTGCCCATCCTCTCAAATGTCCCAACCGCCTTTCGAATCATGCGTTCAAACCCGATTACAAAGCGGATATTGACGATACTTTTGACCGAAAAATCCGCCCCCATAACCGAAAACCCGCGGATATAGCCGTCGGTATAAGTAAACGCCATCCGCTCCACCACTTCCTCCGGCAGGGAGTTTATGTATCCAGCAAGCTTTAAATCATTCTCCGAAATATACTCCCCATAAAAATACAGATAGCGCAGGTCATTAAGGTTCCTGCCCATAATAATATCCCTTGCAAAAGCCCATGACGGATCATATTTTTCCCGGGCGCGCACCCTAAAAAACTCCTCCTGGTAATCGTGCAGATAATAATATAGCGCCTCCTTAATTTCCCGCCCCGTATATTGACCCTCCACCTCAAAACAATTGTAAAGCCCAATCAAAAGCTCCATCCCACAAGTCAGCCCAAAAAGCCGCCCCTCAAACGCGCAGGCTGTAAGACTGTGGATTTCGGAGTAGACCACCGAGAGAAGTTGTCCGTATTCCTCCCCCAACTGCGCTGCCGCATAGGATGGATTGCCAAAACAATGACCGTAGTTTTCCGCAAGCAGATCCTTATATAGTGCATGGTTTAATTCCTGCAGCAAAGAAAGCTCCATCGTATAGAGCGCACCGCTAAAGACCTTATCTGTCACATCGGTAAGCAGCGCAATAAAATCCGCCAGCGTTACAAAATAGTCCCGCAGCGCCCCACCAAGATTTTTCTCCTCCCGAAAAGCGGCAATGCGTTCCTTCGCAAGCATATACCGCTCCCGGACTTTCTCATTCTCCTCATGAAGAATCCCGATTTCCATCACATCCCCCTCACATCATCCCCGTCAGGTACAATGATATCAGCGCCACCATAATAAGCGCGTTTACCGCCACACCGAACACGGGCTGAAAATACAATATATCCGGTTCGCGCAGGCTGACAATGCCAAGCACAAAACCAGCCACCGCCACCACAAGGCAGGCAAGCCCCAGGTATCCGACAACAATCCCAGCCTCCCCCTTTGCGGAAGCGGAAATAAGGGATGCCGCAGAAAGCCCCGCAAAGGATAACAGAGCTAAAAACATCGCGGCAATCCCTTTTTTTGAATGTTTTCTCCCCTGAAATTTTAATCTGCTCTTTTTTCCCACTTCTCCCTCCATCCCACTGCCCGAAAATTCTGAAAACCCACAGTCTTAGCCCTGCGCCCTCCTGCCCCTTCGGGCGCAACGAACCGCGCGCAGCCAGGCAAACAAAAGCCGCATCAGCACATACCCGAAAATCCCGCCGAGTGTGTTTAAAAACAGGTCGTCCACATCGAAAGTGCCCACCTTGTAAACAAGCTGTATGGTTTCCACCACAAGACTAAATGAAAAACTCCAGAATGCGACGGACAAAAGCTTGCCCGTTTTAGGCCACAAAACCGGCAGGAAAAAACCAAACGGCATAAAAGCAGCGACATTCCCCGCCAGATTAATCATGACACTCTTCATGCCAAGGATTTCACGGTAGCGGTAAAAACGCTTTATTTCACGGAATAATACCAGGTTATAATGATATTCATCCGAAACATCCGTTCTGCCATAGCGCTCCGAAAAAAACAAGAAATAAAACAGCACCCCCAAATATAAGATAAAAACAAGCTGGCTTACCAGACGCTGCCAGCCGGATATTCTTCCTCTCACAAAAACCTCTTTCTATCTGCCTGCCCATAAGTTACATCCCTTACTTTCCCCATTATACACCAGATTATATGCAAATTCAAGCGCCCGGTCAAAAAATACACTGTGTGTATGTAAATTTTGCGCGTATTTTGGGTTTTAACAGGCAAAAATATCAATGGGCATCCCCCATTCTTTCCAGGTGGATGCCCATACTGGCAGATAATTAATATACAGCGTTAGCGATATACGGCTGGTTCAAATTAAAATCAGCCTTGTTCCCGCTCAAATCCGTAATATTATTCTCAAGGATGGTAAAGCGCACTGTCCGCGAAGTCGGGACACCGCCTTCCAGGGTAATATAAATATTCTTTCCGCTCGCAATCCCGGTTCCAGGGTAAGTCATACCCGTCGCCGTGTCAACCGCACTGACACGTATGGTACCCATAACCTCCTCACTCATTGTCATCGTGATCGTGCCATAGCTGAATGTGCTGTTTGAAGCAATCTTCGGCGGCGTGTTCTCAACCGCGACAAACACAAGGCTCGCGCCCGTAATCGCCTGGTAGCTTCCGCCAAAGCCCCTCACACCGCTGACAAAAAGCTCGTAGCTCGCATCATAATTGCCGGAGAATGCACCCTTGTTAAACGTCAGTTCCACGGTTGCACCGCGGTCGTTATTCTCCACCACGGAAGCCGCTACCGGATGTGTCCGGGAGGAGATGCCGTACACAATATAATAGTTCTGTACCATCTCCGCAGTGGCAGCATCAATCTTGTTTGAGAAGGTCACCGTAACCTTATTCCGGTCATTCACATCCTGTACCGCCGCAATCGGGGCAGGAAGCTCATTGGTGGATGTTGTCCCGTTCTTGTTGATTGTAACATTCACTGTCTTGGAATAATTTTCCAATTTATCAGCCACCATACCCGCCGGAAGGGTAAGTGTAAATTGCCCGTTATCAAGCATTGCTGTTTCATCAAAGATATATGTAACAATTGTATTCTCTACTTCCGCCGTCGTGCTGATCGGGGAAACGGATGAAATATCCCCGTTTGTATTGCGGATGCGCGCGGTAATCTGCTGTGTTGTCGTCGCAATACGTATTTCCTTATCATAAGTCAGGATAAGTTTGCAGACCGTCCGACCCTCCACAACCGCGTTCGTCATCTCCTGCGCAAGAAGCTGCGGCGGAGTGGTATCGAGCGTGAAATTGACCGGGCGGGATTCCGAAGGAACCGTTGCGGTTGTCGCATTGTAATTATACCATGCCTGGAATACAACTACCTGCACTCCCGTAATCGACTGATAGGACGATGGAATTTCATAGCGGACAAGCTTAGGATTCTCAGTGTCAATCACGCCGTAGGAAGTGTACGAACCAAACTGTGCCACACCACCGGAAGAAATCTCCGCGCTGAATGTTGCCTCGATCTCCGTGCGGGATATGCGCTCCACCTTCATAATCGAAGCGAGCGGTTTCGTGGAAGTATCCGTGCGCACATAGACGCTCTGGAGCTGCCTGCTCGTCGTATTGCCCGCACTGTCGCGGATACCTTTTAAAACAACCGTCACCATAAGGTTCCTCTCCGTAGTATAACCGGTCAGGTCAATCGAGAGGGAACGCTTGTCGCTGCTTAACACATAGTTGAGCGGCTCCTTCAGATAACTGGTTAAAATCGCGTCCGTCGTCCCGGAAACACCCTCAACTGTCATATTGGAAATATCAAGTGCCTCGTCAAAATTAATATTACATACCAGACCGTTATAGCCAATCGAACTGCCGACATAAATCGGTCCCGTGGTATCTTTTAATGTCATAATATCCGCATATGGCGCAAACGGAATCCCCATATTGCTTATCACTTTGTCGGACACTACAACCGAATAAATCCCGCTGAACGATCCCTCGCTGCGGATTGTCAAAATCCTTGCATCCGTTGAGAGTGATGCTGTCAGCGCGCCGTAGTCGGTCGCCTTTTCATCCCTGCCTACCATTACAGCGCTCGGCACAAGCTTGCTGCCATTTAATACACTGCTCTTCCTTACCGGCTGGCTGAATGTAATCTGTAACTCCTGGCTTCCAACCATCTTCGCAGAAGTCACCGTAGGAAGTTCCGGAGCCTGCGATGGAGTCGGGCTTGGGGTCGGCGTTGCCGAAGGGGTCGGTGTCGGGGTTGGCTTTGGGATAACATGGAGATAGAACTTTGCTGCCGCCTTGTTTCCCACCCTGAGCGAATCAGTCTTGCTCTGGCCGTAACGAACTTCGATCAGCGTAACACCCTCCCTTTTTGCAGTGATTACTCCCTTGGTCGATATGGTTGCAATGCTCTCGTCATCCGAACTGAAAAAGACACTGTCCGTCGTATTAGAAGGGGTCACAGTTTTTTTCACCGTAAATGTACTTCCAACATACATTGACTTCGCATTGCCGTCATCCGGCGTAACATTGGTAATCTTCACGGCGGTCGCCTCAACACGCTTGCGCACAATCACCGTACAGCTAAGTACTTCCGACTTTCCATTGTTGTACTTGAGCGTGCACTTAATCGTTGTCGTGCCCACCTTTACCGGCGTAACCAGACCGTTCTTGTCAACCTTTGCGATCGACGACCGGTTTGCCTTCCAGGTAACGGATTTCACCGTATCCATATCCACGTTCTCAATGGACATCTGGAAGGTTGTGCCGAGATAAATCTTTTTGCTTGTCGCATTCAATGAGGCGGATGCCGCCTGCGCGCTCAGCAGCCCGGCAAGCCCCGCAAACATCGGGATCGCCATGCACAGCACCAGGAAGAACGCAATAAGCTTTGCTCTTTTCCTTCTCATAACCCTACCTCTTTTCTTAATAAAGTTGTGCCTCCATTATATCATATAGTTTTGTCACATATAAGCCAAAATTGTTACAATTTTCTTACAATTCCATTTTTAATTAAAGATTCTTTAACATAAAGGATAATGTAAGCAAACCATTCCGTCCTGGGTTTAACACTTACATAGAAAAAGAGGCATCGCAGGGCTCTGCAATGCCTCTTTTAACGAATGCCGCAAAATTATTTAAGAGTAACCTTAGCGCCAACTTCCTCAAGCTTCTTCTTGATCTCCTCAGCCTCTTCCTTGGAAGCGCCCTCTTTCAATACCTTAGGTGCACCGTCAACGGTATCCTTTGCTTCCTTTAAGCCAAGACCGGTTACCTCACGGACAACCTTGATAACCTTAACTTTCTCTGCGCCAACCTCGGTAAGCTCTACATTGAACTCGGTCTTCTCTTCCTCAACTGCTGCTGCCGGACCTGCTGCTGCCACAACAACACCTGCTGCTGCGCTGACACCGAACTCCTCCTCGCAAGCCTTTACTAAATCATTTAATTCCAATACGGTCATGCCCTTGATAACATCAATAAATTCCTGGGTTGTCATTTTATTTACCTCCATATGATATTTTCTAAGCGGTCATTTTCATGCCGCCATACGTCCTGTCTGCGACTTTATAAAATCCCCTATGCCGCCTCGCCGTTCTTCTCCGCAATCTGCTTGATAACGCGCGCGAAATTTGTGATCGGGGACTGCAAGCTTCCGAGAAGCCTGGAAATAAGCACTTCCCTCGACGGGATCGCCGCAATTACTTCCATGCCCTTTGCATCGTAGTAAGTGCCTTCCACTACACCCGCTTTGAACTCGAGCTTGTCGCAGGTCTTTGCAAACTCTGCAAGCACCCTTGCCGGTGCGGTTGCATCATCGATACCGAAAGCCACCGCGGTCGGTCCTTCAAGGTCTGCATTAAGCTGTGCGAAATCCGAACCATCAAACGCTCTTTTAAGATAAGTGTTCTTGTATACCTTGTACACAACACCGGCTTCCCTTAAAGATTTGCGCAGGCGGGTATCTTCCTCCACGGTAAGCCCACGGTAATCAACAATCACCGCCGAGCCCGCTTTGTCTGCATAGCCCTTGATCTCGTCAATAATCGGAGCTTTTAACTCAACCTTTGCCATTTTACGTACACCTCCTTATAGATTTTGTCTGCACTTTTATAAGGATAATAAAAACTGCCCCCCGCAAAAGACAGGAGGCAGAAAATTAGTCATGATACACTAACATTATCCTCGGCAGGCGGACTTCCTTACGCCGTAACTACGGCACCTGCTGTCTTAGGCAGTTGCTGCTTTGTGGCAGCGTCCATACTATAACATAAATCTATCCGCGTGTCAACAACAAAACAAAAACTTTTTGGCATCTTTTCCCGTGTAGCAGGCACGGAAAACCCAAAACAAAAACTTTTACATCAGTTTCGCTGTATTGAGTTTAACGCCAGGTCCCATCGTGGAAGTCATTGTTACACTTCTCAAATACTGGCCTTTTGCAGATGCCGGCTTTGCCTTGATGATGGCACCCATAAGTGCCTGGAAGTTGTCTGCGAGCTGCTCTTGTGTGAAAGAAGCCTTTCCGACCGGGCAATGAATAATATTTGTCTTGTCCAGCCTATATTCAATCTTACCAGCTTTGATATCCTTAACCGCCTTTGTGACATCCATCGTTACGGTGCCCGCCTTAGGGTTCGGCATCAGGCCCTTAGGACCTAACACGCGGCCAAGACGGCCGACAACGCCCATCATATCAGGGGTTGCAACCACAACATCGAACTCAAACCATCCATCGTTCTGAATCTTAGGGATCAGCTCATCGCCGCCCACATAGTCAGCACCTGCCGCCTCTGCCTCCGCAACCTTGTCACCCTTGGCAAATACGAGCACACGCACCTTCTTACCGGTTCCGTGCGGCAGCACAACCGCACCGCGCACCTGCTGGTCTGCATGGCGGCCGTCAACGCCTAAGCGGACATGGAGCTCAACGGTTTCGTCAAACTTCGCTGTAGCCGATTTCTTCACTAAATCAACTGCTTCTGCAACATCGTACTGGACGCTCCTGTCGATCAATTTTGCCGCGTCCTGATATTTCTTTCCTCTTTTCATTTCATTAACCTCCTGGTGGTATTATCGGGAGAATCTGTGTCCCTCCCACAATTTGGGCAAAAGACAATCCTTTACCCACCGGGTCATCCACAGCCTATCACTTTGCTGTATGCGCCCGGATATGCCGCGTGGTTAGTCATCCACAACAGTGATGCCCATGCTCCTTGCAGTGCCCGCAATCATGCTGGTCGCGGCCTCAATGGAAGCTGCATTCAGATCCGGCATCTTTAACTCAGCAATCTTCTGAACCTCGGAACGCTTGATCGTAGCAACCTTCACCTTGTTCGGCGACGCGCTCGCGGTCTTTAAATTGCATGCCTTCTTCAGAAGGACAGCCGCCGGCGGGGTCTTTGTGATAAAGCTGAAGCTCCGATCTGCATATACCGTGATTACAACCGGGATAATCATGCCTTCCTGGTTCGCAGTGCGCGCGTTGAACTCCTTCGTGAACTGCACAATATTTACACCGTGCTGACCGAGCGCCGGACCAACCGGTGGTGCCGGGGTCGCCTTTGCAGCAGGAATCTGTAATTTAATATAGCCTGTAACTTTCTTTGCCATAATTCGTAACCTCCTAAAATTGTGGTATTAGCGGGAGACTTAAAAGTCCCTCCCACCTCCGGCATGCCGCGCGTATTCCTGCGGACAGCCCGGATCAGTTTGCCAAAGCCAGACGGCGCAAACTGTAATTTAACTTTCGACCCGGATATCAGAAAAACTGATTTCCACCGGAGTCTCGCGTCCAAACAGGTCAACATTGATGCTGACCGTCTGCTTGTGGGGATTGATGGCACGGATAACCGCCTGGGTATTCTCCCAAGCTCCGGATGTCACCGTTACCGTATCACCCACCTCAAAATCGTAAGACATTTCCGCTTCCTTCTTAAAGCCGAGATTGACCATCTCCGTCTCGGAGAGCGGCACGGGCTTTGACCCAGGTCCTACAAAACCCGTTACGCCGCGCGTGTTGCGCACGACATACCAGGTATCCTCATTCATTTCCATATGGAGAAGCACATAGCCCGGGAATACTTTCCGCTGGACTTTCTTCTTCACCCCGTTTTTGAGTTCAACTGCCTCCTCAACCGGAACGGAAACCTCGAGGATCTGATCCTGCAGATGGCGGTTCTCGATTGTTTTCTCGATATTCGCCTTCACCTTATTTTCATAACCGGAATAGGTATGAACCACATACCATTCTGCTTCTGCCATATCGTCACCCTTATCCCCGTCAGATTATAACGCCGATACCGGCCCTGATAACCATGTCCGCCAGGGCAATCAAAACGCCCAGTACAACGGAAACGATAACGACCACCGCAGACTCCTTAAACAAAGTCTCCTTATCCGGCCAGATAATCTTGGCAAACTCCGCCTTCAATCCCTTAAACCAGCTTTTTTTTGCAGTTTTCGGGGCTTTCGGCTCCTTAGCCTTCGCCGCATTTACATTAGCTTCTGCCTCTGCCATGATACCTTCCCTTCCCTGCGGATAAACCAATTATCCACGCGTCATGATATTACTTTGTTTCCTTGTGCAGCGTGTGTGTCCTGCAAAATCTGCAATACTTCTTGGTTTCCATTCTGTCCGGATGATTTTTCTTCTCTTTCTTAGTGTTGTAATTACGCTGCTTGCATTCCGTACATGCCAATGTAATTTTTACTCGCACAACCTCCACCTCCGTGAATTTTTAGTGGCGGACAAAGCATGTCCCCGCTGCAGCCTGCTATTCTGCACCGGATTGCCCCGCCCGTGACAACATGTTTCTTTCTCATGCGGGTCATACCTATTTAAAGGCATAAAAAAAAGACCCTTCCAAGCCGTTTAACTATAGCATAGAAGGGTCTTTGCTGTCAAGTATTTTTTTTGCAGTTTCCGTTTTCGCCTAAAAATCTTTTTCTGTGATTTTTATAAGCCTTAGCGCGCGCTTTGGCATCACAAGAAAAACGCGGTTCCCGTCCGTTTTTACAGTTTCCCTCTCTTCCCCGCAGGGCGTAATAATGGATGCGCCCCCAACTGGGAAGTTGTGCACGCAAAGTGTTACAAGTTCCGGCTCGTCCCGCAGATTTTTTGCAAGCACACAGATCCCATCGTGCCCGGGTGCCGGGTAGACGGCGAGCAGGGCAGTTTTCGATTTATCTGCATTCATGACAGAAAGCAGGGTTTTATCCAAAGTTGCTGCCTCTTCCCCGTCGAGCTCCCCCGATTCCGCCACATCAAGCTCCTCTGCTTCTTCTTTTGCTGTAAGTGCCCCTGCCACCACCGGTCTTGCCGCGTGTACCCCGTCCTCCCAGAATACGCGCTCATCAAACATGCCATGTACATTCATCTCATAGGCAAGGGTAACTGCTCCCTGCTGGTTCGCACAAAAATTTGTATCCCAGTAGTTGTTTAATGCCCATGCAAGCAACAGTGGGTTTTCTTCCCTTAAAATGTTCCTGTTTTCCCGACCGAAATGAAAATCCCCGACCTGCACAAGCGGCGCGTCCGGACAGGCGAGCGTAACCGTCTTCCCCCCACCGTAAACCGATATGGCACCATCCACCGTTACCCAGTCCCTGCATACTGCCCCGAGCTGCTCCTCATCAAGTTTCACAATTTCCCCGGCAGTATCATAGCTGCACTGCCAGTCCTTCCCCATTTTAAGAGGGAGGACAAAATATAGGGATTCCGGCTCATAGACTGCTTCCTTCTTAAAAGACACTTCCATGCGGATATTAGGTTTTTGTGCGTAGAAGGTGATTTCCTGGCGCAGACCTGTAAACCCTTTAAGGGAAAGCGCCACCGAAAAAGTAACAGAGCCATTCCCCTTTTCCAAACTCCATGCATTCTCCTGTGAACCCATAAAGTTTTCCCCGTTAACATCGCCCATCATTTCCTGTGCGCCGCAGTTGCATGCGTTTTCCTTTCCGGATACAGGATGGGCTGCACGCTCCCTCTTTGCTTTCCACTCATGGTTCCACTGGCTGATGCTGCGGTTTCCAAGCTCCACATCCCTCGGGAACAGGGTTGCGCGCTTTGCAGGATTTTTTGTCCGATCCACCGTTTCCCTTACCGGGTCAAAAAGATAATATCCCCTGCCCGCATCAAGGATATCCTCCCCAAGTTCTTTGGAATGAATTTGTAAAATTCTTCCATTTTCTTCTTCAAACTTTACGCGGTAAAACGGTGTTTCCACATAATCCTTCCCAATAATAAAATCATTTTCCCCGCCCGGTAACTTTTTTTGCATCCGCTCTATTTTATCAAAGGAAAATTCCATATGGGTAAAAGGCGGTATATTAACCCACCCCGCACTCTCCATTTCCTCACCCTGTTTCATATACGGCACATAACTCTTGCTGCGTATGGCGCTAAGCTGCCTGCAAGCTTCCTTATAGCTTTTCGGATAGCAAAGTTCCACCGTCTGTGCTGCCCCGGAAGTGTTGGTTAACGTAATTCCTGACAGGGCGTTGCTCTGCCACGGATTGCCGTTTAACGCTTCCACCCTGTTACTTAGCAAATAACCTGAAAGATCCGCTGCCGTGTAAGCCATATTAAATTTATGCACGAGCTGGGCGGTGGTTTCCGGGTTATCCGGCTGTGTTACGGACTGGGATGCCCCCCAGGTATGTTCATCAAATAATAGGATATTATCCCGGCACGCCTCCTTCACACTTTCATAGTGCCCATCCGCCCTTTTCGTCAGGCATTCAAAAAATTCAGCCTTTGCAAATGTCTGTTTTGCAAGCCTTGAAACGCGCGTTTCCCTCGCTGTGCTCGCAGAGCCGAAATTCCAGTAGTCCGTCCAGTCCCCCGCATATTCCGCAACACTTCCCACTGCTTCCTTCCTCGCACGCTCCCGCAGCATGTCGGCTGTGACGATCCGGATTTTCTGCTCATGCCCTTCCTCATTATATTGCCTTATCACATCCGCAAGCTCATAATCCGGGGAATTATTGTCATAGAGCGGCGGGTTGGTCGCCGTAAGGAACGCAAATTCATACGGGTATCCCATTTCACCAAGCCGTCCCACATACTCTGTTACGCCCTCATGCATGCGCGCTGTGGAATGTTCGTGCGAAAACATAAACTGGCTGAACAGCGAATAGTGTTCGCCGAGGAATGTCCTAAGTTTCCTCCCGTCCGCCATCCCCCAGTCAAACAGGGCCGGCCTCGCAAACGGGATACCCCCGAAATGGATATTGATTCCTGTAAGGTAAAAATCAACACCGGAATCCAAAAGAAGCCCGCCGAGCGGCCACGGCTGGCCATTTACATCATGGTTGACGGCGGTGCGGATGGTGATGCCAAGTTCCTTCTCAATCCTCCCTTTTGCCGAGAGTGCCATAATCAGCTCCCTCGCGTTGCAGCCGGGCGTGGTGTGCATCGGCAGGGCGGTCACGCATATGCTCCCGTCCGCAATGTATTCTTTCAGTTTTGCAACCTGCTCCTTTGTTGCCGTTACAAGCCATTTTTCCAGCACGCAGTTCGCCTCGATGGTCCAGCGGTAACGCGATTCTTCCGGATAGTCCTTCGTCCGCCCGATCAGCTCCATCGCCTGCGTCAGATAGTCCACCTGCAATTCCATTAAAAGCGGCTGCGGATGCGTGTATCCGATATCCAGGTGGCTGTGCATCATACACCAGATCTCTTTGACCATATTTAAGCTCCTTATTTTTAGTTCCGCGACTCCCCTTCCAGTGCCCCTCCAACACGGAAGGCATTTCCGTCCGCTTCGCTCCCGCAAATTCCTTCCCGGGCACTCTTAGGGGATTCGCTGTTTTTTTAGTTCCGCGACTCCCCTTCCAGCGCCCCTCCAGCGCGGAAGGTATTTTCGTCCGCTTCGCTCCCGCAAATTCCTTCCCGGGCACTCTTAGGGGATCCGCTGTTTTTATGGTTTTCTATATTCGTCTACCGGACGGTTGCCCGCAGAATTTTTACCTCCCCGGAAATTGGGCGGATGACGCACTCCTTAACCTGCGCCGGGAGTATAAAGGTTTCCGCATAGTGCACCTCATACGGCGTAAAGGAACCGTCCACGCTCTCTATCACCGCGCCCTCACCTTCCACGACATTGCAGCTGCTCACGCCGCCCTCACTTTTTAGGACAGCACTCTCCCGGATGGTATAGCGCCTTGTTTCCACAAACTCCCTCTCGTGCAGCCCCGTGCGCTCCACGGTCACTGCCGGGGTATCACAAAGTGGCTCGATGCGGTTTAACAGATTTTCCTTTACCCAGCCCGTCGTCCGGTCCCACTGTATATTCTTCTCACCGTGCCCGATATGTACCGGGCGCGGCAGGCCATCCAGTCCCACACGCCCCCAGTCCCAAAGCTTAAATGTAAAAATATAAGGGGTCGCACTCACCTCAAGCACCATGGTATCCTTCCCGCTGCAATGTACGGTTCCTCCGGGAATCAGGAAATGGTCGTGGCGTTTCGCCTTCCATTTATTTACATATTTATCCGCATCAAATACGATCTCTCCGCCCTGCGCCTGTTTCAATTCGTCAAGCATCGCGCCGCTGTCCACACCCTCCTTTAACCCAAGATAGACAACGCTGTCCTCGCCGCAATCCAGTATATAATAGCTCTCGTCCTGGGTGTAATGCATGCCGAACGCGGACTGGATGTACTCCGTCAGCGGATGCACCTGCAAAGAGAGGTTCTGCCCGCCCATCGTGTCAAGAAAGTCAAAGCGGATCGGGTACTCGTCCCCAAAGCGCGCATGTACCCGGCTTCCAAGGAGCTGCGCCGGGCGGTAAAATACGACATCCACGGACGGGACTTCAACGCGCACTTCCCCAAACTGCATAAAGATACTGTTTTCTTCCGGCACGCCGTCAAAAGCCCATGCGTAATTTGGTGCATCCGGATCAAGCCCGCAGATTTCCTTCATCCACTGCCCGCCCCAGACCTCCGGCGCAAAATACGGCACCAGGCGGAACGGCTCGCGGCAAAAAGTTTCAAGCCCCGCGCGGAACCCATCCCCGCACACCATCTTTGGCTCTCCCTTCCTATTTGTATCAAGCAGGAAATCGATCCGGTCAAAAAGCTGCTTTTTCAGGCGGTCTGCCATGCGCCATTCCACAAAAAATCCCTGCTTGAACTTCGCAAGTTTCGGGGCATTTTCATTGTGCGCTTTCCAGTTCGGTGCCCCCGCGGCAAAGCGAAGCTGGATTTCCCAGCGGGCAAGATCCGCGTAAACCAGAATATCCCCCGCATGCACGATAGAAGCCCCCACACCGTACACAACACAGATACCGTCCGTTTCTTCAATCTTGCGGCGCATTTCCTTAACGCGCTCCTCCACATAAAAATCTTCAACTTTCAGCGTGTTCATAATGCCGAACACCCTGTCATTTGTCAGATACTGCCTGATATAATCCATGTACTCGCGGTCGCTCACCATGCACTTCTCCGCATCAAAAAATGTTGCATTAAGACCGGAAATCCCCTCTGTAATCTCATCCTGGTCCACCTGCGTGTAAGTTTCTATGGTAATCACCGCATGTTCCCTGCCATCAACTGCCTGTTTAAGGACTCCCACAATCGTCTCATACCCCTCAAAGGCAGAAAAACCCTCGATTTTTTTTGCCGGGTATTTATCATAATTATGATAGTTCCTTACCATGTTTTATGCCCCCTTCCCTCAAAACCACAAACCATCCCTTAATTCTTATAAATAATCCAATTATCACCAAATATATCCAATTTTACCCATCACAGCAAAGTCGCACCAATTATGCCAGCCCGGTTTCCAAGCTCTGCCGGAACTACTTTTACCGGCAGCCTGTCCCCGCCGAAGGCATACCGGTTGACCTGCTCCTCCACTTCCTTTATAAAAAGAGCCGAGGAAGCGCAAAGCCCGCCGCCGATTATCACCACCTCAGGGCGGAGTACATTGACAAGGCTTATAAGCCCTTCGGCAAGATAATACCGGAACTCTGAAAGAACTTTACATGCCGCACCCTCCCCGGCTTTCGCGCGCATAAAAATCTCCTTTGCTGCAAGGTTTTCCCCGGTTATTTCCCGGTATGCCCCCATCACTGCCGTGGCGGAGGCATAGGCCTCAAGACAGCCCTTCCTTCCACAGCTGCATAACCTTCCCCCGCGCTCCACTGTGATATGTCCCATAATTCCATCCGCATCTGCATAAAGCCCGGCGGGCAGTCTGCCGCCGCAGACAAACCCGCCTCCCACGCCGGTGCCAAGCGTTATCATGCAAACGCGCTGATAGGCTCTCCCGGCACCGTACACAGCCTCGGCAAGCGCAGCACATTTCGCATCGTTCGCCACCCGGACCGGCAGGGCGGTGCGCTCCAAAAGATCAGCAGCGATCCTCTTATCCTCCCAACCGATATTGTTGGAATAAACAATCTTCCCCTGACCGCTGTTAATCAGACCGCAGGAACTGATACCGACCGCCTCAACCTTCCGGTTTTCACAAAGCGCTGCAACCACATCCGAAGCATCATCAAGGAACTTTCCATATGAAATGTCCGCGCCCGTCTCCAGCACTCTTTCCTCAAGCACCCGGTCTTTTTCCACCAGCCCGAACTTCGCGCTCATCCCGCCAATATCAATCCCGATGCGGTACATTCCACCTCACCTCCACCTGCAATAATATTACATCCACGATCTCACCTTAAAAATAACCTAAAACCAATCCAAACATGTGGAAGGGAACCTGCCCCCTCACTCTCCTTTTGCTTCTTTCACATTCCCAAGCCGCAAAAATCTCGGCCGATAGATATCCGCGTATTTGAAACAATCATCCCCGTTCACATTGTACGAAATAATGACTTCCCCCTTGCCGGACAGGGCAGGGTGCGCTTTCGCATTGTAGGTATTATTTCCCTTGCCCAAAATGGAAAGGCAGGTATCGTGCACATAGATAGTCGTCTTATCCCCAAATACGCTGTAAGGGGAATCCGCAATGGATGCCTTGATGGTCGCGGTGTTTGTAAAATGCGTGTTGACAAACAGGAATTTTCCCTTATGTTCCCCGGACGTAATCTGCGTCACACTGCATTCCGGGGCGATATCTTCTGCCAGAGGCAGAAACTTATCCGGTATCTCCTTCGAGAAACTGCCGTCCGCCGCCAGATATTCATAACAGCTAAAATCCTCGATCTGATCTGCGCGCACCCTTGCCACAACAAGCCGCCTGCCCGCCCCCTCAAGGTCTTCGTAGCCGTAAACATACACATAGCCGTCCGGCTCCTGCACGCCTGCCTGCTCGGTGCTCTGGTAAACCGCACCTCCAAAATACCATTTCCGCTTTGCATCCGACGCGGAACACAGCCGCATATTGTCATCGTTGATTATCTTTAGGGAATCAAAATCCACTTCCCCGCCGCGGATTTCATAGCGCGCCAGATCCACACCGATCTGTGCGAAACCAAAAACCCCTTCCACGGAATCGATACGCAGCGCGTACACATACAGATAACCCCCGCTCACAAAGGTGTCCCCCAGCCAGTAATAGATAAATTTCCCGTGCTTTGTGGCAGGTAATTTCGGCTCCGGCACAATATTTGCCGTCCCATCCTCCCCTGGGTAGAAAAATTCCATCTTCGCCGGGTCTGCGGCTTTCCCGGTTAATAGCGCGCTCGTATTATTCACCATTGTCACATTGCTGCGCAGTCCGGTCACCGGGTCAACATCGGACAAAATGGTGTCGCTGAAAACAAAGAACGTCCTTGCATCCTTTGCTTCCTCGCCGTATTTTTCGTCCTTTCCGTCAAGATTTACGGTGTAGATACCGTCCGCCCCCGCCCAGCCTTCAAAATTGGACAAAAGCGCCGTATAATCCGGCTCGCTCTCACAATACCAGCCGCTGCCCATAAACACGGAAATTTCGGAAAGCCCGACCATCTCTTTGCTGAAAGTGTCAAGAATCTCCAGACGGACATAGTGGGCATGGACATTGTCAAGCTCGATGGTAAGGGATGGTTTCATCCCCTCGCTCCCGTCCGCCTGTTCCATCGTATATGTCCCGATGGTTGTCCAAAGCGAATAATCGTCAGACACTTTCAGACGGAATTTTTTCACGCCGTAATCCAAATGTTCAGGGTCGTTATAATTCCAGACCACAATCTTTGATACCGGGTACTCGCCTTTCAGGTCTATGGAAAAATCAATTGCTTTTGCCGTCTGCAAATACATATGTTCCGGCTTGTTGTCGTGAAGTGCATTCTCCTGCCGGAAATCATCAAGACCACTGCCGTTCGTCAGGTTGTACTGCTCCGGCTTCGCCGACCATACATTGTTAATATAGCGCTCGATCGGCGCGCAGGAGATACTCTCGTCCACAACAGGCTGCTGGCGGTAGCGGAACAGGCGCAGCGCAGAAAGCCCGATGCCGTCCCCCCCGTAATTGTTAAGTACCCGAATCCTGATATACCTCGCGCTCCCCCCGTTAAAATCAACTGGAGCGCCGTCCAAAGTGTTTGTGGCGGACTGCCCATCCTTGCCGGACGCTTGGGCAAGCGTATATTTTACCGGGGCGGAATAGTTTTCATTGTCCTCCGAAACACTGATTTCGACTTCCTTCGCACCGCAGCCGGTATCCCCGGCCGCGTTGTAATTCCAGATATGGAGTTCTCCTAACTTCTCCGTATGCCCGATATCAAAAACGAAGGTATCCCCCGTTCCTTTGTACATCATCCCGGCATCTGCGGAATGCAGATGTATCCTGCCGTCCGCGCCGCTCATCCCGGAACCGTCCACAATCGGCGCATGTTCGTTATTTAACGCTGTCAATGTCAGCATATCCCCAATCTCCCCCTGTTTCTCCCCATCTTCTTCCGGAATATGATCTTCCCCATCCCGATCATCACCCTCTGTTCCCTTGTCAGTGTTATCGCCATCTTCCATTCCCAAATTCCCGTCCCCGGAATCACCCTCTGTTCCCGGGGCAATGCCTCCCCCCTGCGTCCTGCCGCAGGCGGCAAACGCCGCCGCGAACAGGATGCAAAGCAGGAGGGCAAACCCTCTTTTTTTCATTTGCAACACCCCTTTCTACCGGGTTTTACCGCCCTTTTTCATCGCCACGGCAACTGCCACACCCGCAATGATCACAACGCCCAGCACAATAATTACAATAATCGCCGTATTGCTTCCACCGTCCTCGTCTTTTGTTTCTGTCTTGTCATCCGTTCCTGGTTCCTGTGCCTTTGTCGGCTCCGGCGTACTTGTCGGGTCATCCTTTTCCTCCGGCTGTGCCGTCGGCTCCGGTGTCGGTTCCGGTTCCACGGTATCCACAACATCCGGATCATATTCCTTGTCCACTTTTACGGTATAGCAAAGTGTATTTACCTCTTCCTCGCTGAGCGCCCCGTCAAAGATAAGAAGGTTATCGAGCGCCCCGGTGCAGCCGCGCTTTACCAGACCGTTCTCAAAATATCCGCCCACATTGAAACCGCCGTTCGGATCCCCTGCGGAACCATCGTCATAGCTGCCAAGACTATAGGTCAGCCCCGCAGCTGCAGAAAGCCTTGACCGCGCCGCAAGTTTGCCGTCAATGTACATATACACAAAAGCATCTTCAATCGCGCCGTCCTCACCGTACTCATTCTGGTATACAAGCGTGTAGCAGTGCCACTCGGACAGATGCTTTTCCATCAGGTAACCTTCCGAATAAAGCTTGTCCTGCGTCTGCCAGTTGGAGCTGTTCATCTTGCCGAGCAGCATTGTCCCGTTCACATCCGCCTCGCGGATAAATTCCACGTCAATAACACCGCTTCCCAAAGCACCAAGCCCCGCAGGGACAAGCACCATGTTCGCTCCGGTATCCGTTTCGGTATAAGTATCCATCCGGTAATAAAAGCTGATGGTCATTTCCTTGTAGCTGTATGTTTTGTTCGGGGATGCAAGGTAGCTCGCCCCGTCAAAAAGTACTGCCTGCCCGTCGATCCCTTCTGTAAAGACCGGGTTTTCCGACGCGGAACCCGCCCCCATCAAAAGATCGCCATCCTTTTCGCTTCCGCCGTTTTTCAGGTCGCCGTCAAACCGGTAATCAAGTACCAGACTTGTTTCGTGTTTTTCCTCCTCCGTGTTTCCTGCTGCCGCGTAAGTAAACATGCCATCCACGGCGGTAAGGCTTACTAGTTCCTTTCCGTCCGCGACAAGGTCAAACCCGCTCCCGTTCTCCGGTTTAATCAGTTCCACACCGTACTCTTCAAGCTGCCCATCCGCCGAACCATCGTTTAACGCCTCGCCGTCCTTGGTGCAGCGCTCATCGTAGAGTGCTTCGTCCGCCATCACGCTGCCCTGCAGGCTTTTAAAGATCGCTGTCATCACTGCCGTCGGCTCGGTATACCCTGTTACCTGCCCGTTCTCCACTGTAATCTGCGGGTCTGCATAGCTTTCCGCAAAAGTTTCATTGTAGGCTAATGCCCTCAGTCTTTGTGTGTACTCTTCAAATGAAGAGAAATCAAAGGATAGTGTCACGGTTTCCCAGTCGCTGCCGCTATCATCCACCGTGATATTCAGCCATTCGCCGGCTCCTTCCACTTCCGCCCCATATATCTGTGTGAGGGAAGCGGCAAGCTCTTCGCCGTGCTGCTTAAAATAGTAGTATGCACTGCCGTAACCGTCCTGATGGTCCTGCTTCGCAATCTTTCCTACAATCTTTCTTGTGCCGCTGCCGTCCGCATTGAGCATAAGCTCCCCGGACACCTGCACCGCCGTACATGCGCCAAGCATAAGTACACACACGAATGCAGCCAAAAACATCATACATTTTTTCATATTCTTATTCTCCTATTTTGAGTCCCGCAAAAACCCTCCCGATACCCTTTCCCACGAAGCAATTCCTGTCCGCTCTGCTCCCAGCAATTCCTTCCGGCATCGTCCGGGTTTCTGCTGATTTTCTAGTCCCGCAAAAACCCTCCCGATGCCCTGTCCTAGGAAGCAATTCCTGTCCGCTCTGCTCCCAGCAATTCCTTCCGGCATCGTCCGGGTTTCTGCTGATTTTCTAGTTCTGCAAAAACCCTCCCGTTCAGTCGTTATAAAACGCCCATCTCTTCCTTGCCAACTGTATTACAAGCACGAATACCCCGACGATCGCCAGCATAATCCACGACATCGCGGAGGCGTAGCCCTGCCGCCCCACGGTAAAGCCGGTGGTGTAGATAGAATAACCCAGATAATTTGTATTGTAATCCCCGCCCGTCATCAACATCGGCTGCACAAAAACCTGGAATGCCGCGATGGTTGCCGTCAGCAGATTATAAAACAGAATCGGGGAAATCATCGGCAGAGTCACATGGAAAAACTTTGTAAACCATCCGCCCCCGTCCACACTAACCGCCTCATACAGCTCCGCCGGAACATCCGTCAGCGCGGAGAGGAAAATCACAACAACACCGCCCACGCTCCACATCCCCATAATCGCAAGACCCGGAGTTGCCCAGGTATAATCATGGAACCAGTCCGGTCCTGACACTCCGAACCAGGAAAGCACCTGATTAATAACACCGGAGGAACCTAAAAGCTGCCTCCACAAATACACAACCGCCACAATGGTTACAAGCGTTGGAATATAATACAGCGCCCGGAACAATTTCCTTCCCGGAACCTTCGCATTTAAAAGCAATGCAAGGTAGAGGGAAAACAGCAGATTAAGCGGCACGCTCAAGAGGACGAACTTCAAGGTATTGCTGACACTCCCCCAAAACACCGGATCCGCCAATATCGTTTTGTAATACGAAATCCCCCGCCACTGCGTGCTTATGGACGTGGTTGTTGCGTTGGTAAAAGAAAGGTAGAGGGAATAAAAAAGCGGGAACGCCATCAGCACCACAAACCCA
Source organism: uncultured Lachnospiraceae bacterium (assembly GCA_910577675.1). Classification (GTDB taxonomy): domain Bacteria; phylum Bacillota; class Clostridia; order Lachnospirales; family Lachnospiraceae; genus RGIG4057. Next base: position 15,401 of record CAJTOR010000034.1, on the reverse strand, counting down.
ATCAGCCACGGCGCGGCAAACAGATATCCCATCACCGCCTCCTTTCTCTTCTTCCTTCCCGCTTTCGTTTTCACCTTCATACATGTCCCCCTTTCATACATTTGGCAAACTTATATCCTCCCGGAATAAAATAGCCTGCCCCATTCCCATCAGTAACTTGCCTTCAACTGCAAGATTGCTTTCTGTGCGCGCTGCAAAGTCTGATCCAGATCCTTCTTGTCCGCCACGTAATCCGTGAGGGCATTCTGTACCTCGCCCCACCAGTTCGGCGCGTCATAGACATAATTGAAAGCCTTGCGGTGTGCCATCTCCTCAAGCACCACAACCTTTTCCGGGTCGGTGATCGACGCGAACAATGTATCGTAGCTCTTAATGTTCGCAGGCATATTGCTGCTCTTTGTCAGCACTTCAACCTGAACTTCCTCGCTGCACAGATACTTGATAAATTCAAAGGCTGCCTGCTGCACTTTCTCATCTTCCTTCGCAAGGCGCTCTGCAATCTCAAGCGAAAAACCACCCGTAAAATTGTAATGGTTTTCTTCCACTTTATCATACGGAACCGGAGCCGCCCCCAAATGGATCTTCTGGTCACCCAGCTTATCGTTCTGCCACGGGATTTCATTGGTCGCGATCATAATCGCCACCTTGCCCGACCAGAACAGATTAGTCGTATTATCGCCCGCCGTATCCAAAAAGGCATTGACCCTTGCGGAGGAGAGCGTGTGGGTCAGCTCATACCAGACTTCAAACCCTTTGCGCACGCCCGGATCGGTATCAAGCAGCGGGTTTCCTGCCTCGTCAAAATACTCGCCGCCGTTCGTCCAGACCACATTCTCAATCTTAAAATTCCCGACATTCACATCAAAACCAAGCTGCGTAATCTTGCCGTTATCCGTTACGGTCAGAAGCTCCTGGTAAGCCAAAAGCTCGTCGTAGGTTTCCGGTGCCCTGACATTGCCGTCCGCACCGATCAGATTATCCGGCTTTCCCGTGATGGTGCTGCCTTCCTTCGCTGCCACCTTTGTTTTCTTCCAATCCTCGTCCGTACTGTCCTTTAGCGCATTAACCAGGTCAATATTATAGTAGAGCACACGGTTATCAAGCGCGTACGGCACACCGTACACATTGCCCTCATACGTCATCGGGAGCACGTCCTCCTCGTAAAAGAACTCCGTCCCGGCATGGAAACTCTCATCAAAAAACGGTGTCAGGTTCATTGACACGCCGCCCCTTGCCCGGTCGGCGGTATCCTTTATCGTCTGCAAATAAACGTCCGGTCCGGTTGGGTCCGTCATCGCGGTCGTAATTTTTGTAAAATAATCCCAGAACGAAATCCCCGTATAATGAACCTTGATATCATCATGCTCCTTCTCAAAGCGCTCAATCACTGAAACCATCCATTCATAATTCGGGTCGCCCTCCGGGTAGATGGACCAGAACTCCAGCGAAATCTTCCCATCCTCATCCCGTTTGCCGCTGCTTTTGCCGCACCCGGCAAACACCGCCACCATACAAACGGCTACTATAAACAGCGCACACAATTTTTTTGCCTTTCTTACCCCTGTCTTTCTCATAAATCCTCCTCTCCGCCGCCAAAATCCCCGGCAGCACACCTTGCAATATTGCCCCAAAACTTAAGAATCCGTTATCCTTTGACTGCCCCCGCTTTCGTTCCCTCAAGGAAATATTTTTGTCCGCATGTAAAAATGATAAGGTTCGGAACAACGGAAATCACCGAACCAGCCATCAAAAGCCCCCAGTTCGTGCTGCTCTGCGACTGGAATGCCCTAAGCCCCAGGGCGACCGTGGTCAGCCTCTGGTCATTGACATACAGAAGCGGTCCTAAATAATCATTCCACGAAAACAGGAATGCAAACACCGCCACTGTTGCAAGTACCGGCTTTGACAGCGGAAGCATGATCCGCCACCAGATCCCCGCTTCCCCCGCCCCATCAATCCTTGCCGCCTCGACAATATCCCCCGGCACCGCCTGATAAAACTGCTGAATCAAAATGATATTGCCCGCGCCACCGCCAAGAAACGCCGGCAATATCAGGGGAACCCATGAGTTGGTCATACCGAATGCGCTGTACATCTTATAGGTCGGTATCATCAGGATAAAGGCTGGCAGGATCATTGTCACAAGCATCAGCGAATAAAAGAAATTCCTGCCCGGCCAGCGCAGCTTTGAAAATGCGTAAGCCACCACGGAGGAAGACATCAGCGTCCCAAACACCGTAAGCAATGTGACAATACCACTGTTAGCAAAATATCTGGCAAAGGGCAGTGTCCTGAAAACATCTGCGTAATTTTCAAAACGCCAGGATTTCGGAATGATCTGCTCCAAAAAACCCGCCGTGGTCATTAGCTCCGCTTCCGTCTGCAGGGATACTGAGAGCATCCACACAAAGGGGAACAGAAAAAACACTGCAAAGACCACAAGCTGAAAAATCACCAGTGCCTTCACCAGTTTCTCTTTCCGCTTTTTTCTGTTGTGTACCTTTCTTTGTTGCATTTCATCCCTCTCCTCTTTCATTTCATCCCCCATTTCTGTTCTACCTCCCCCCTCACAAAGCATCTTTATGCTCCCATACTGCAAAGGGGGCCGGCATTTTTGCCCGTCATCTTGTATACAATAAACTATACAAGTTATCCATTAACTTCTACAACTTGATAATAACAAATGTCGATTTTTCTGTCAACAAACAATTATCAAAAACTTGACAAACTTGATAACTTGTTTTCAACCCAGGATTTTCCGGCACTTTTTTAAAAAATCTTTCCCAAAATATCTTTTTAAAAAATATATTTATTTTGTTGACTTTTTTCTTGTCCCACACTATAATTTATATATAAGATAATCAAGTTTATATACAAGTTCAGAACATAACCACAGCTTTATCCATGCCAGCAAATGAGAAAAGCAGAAGTAAATCAAAATAATGCAGAAAATACCAATACTTAACTTACAAAGCAGGAAAAGTAATCTTTAAAACAAATATGAAGAAAGGATGCGGAAATGGGAAAATTTTTATACGAAACAATCAAAGATTATTTAAAGAAACTAATCCAGGAAAACAAAAATGTGCCAAACTATAAGCTGCCCTCCGAAAACCAGCTTGCCATGCGCTTCTCAACCACACGCATGACCGCTAAAAGGGCAATCAGCGAGTTGCAGGAGGAAGGGCTGCTTTACCGGATTCACGGCAAAGGTTCCTTTATTACCGCCGCACCTGCGCAGGGGACGGATGTTCCGGTCAATGAATTTATCTGTATGCTTCTGCCAAACCTCGAGAGCCACTTTATTTTGGAACTGATCGCCGGGGCAAGACAATACTTAAAACCATTCGGCTACCATCTGCTGATTATGAGCGAGAGTGAGGAGGAGTTAAGAACCTTCAATTTAATCAAGCGCATTGTCAATTTAAATATCAAAGGTATCATTGTCTTCCCGAACAGCCGGGCACACTATAATAAAGACCTCCTTCTACTCGCATTAAACAAATTCCCGGTTGTCTTTGTAGACCGGACGCTGCACGACTTTGATATCAGCTCCGTGACCAGCGACCACATCAATATCGGACGCAGGGGCATCCAGTTTCTGATTGATAAGGGCTGCCAGAATATCGGCTTTATCTCCATGCCAAGGGAGGATTCCAGCAGCATTTCCAGAAGGCTTACAGGCTACGAAAAAGCCCATGTGGAAAATGACCGGCGCATCATCCCCCGCCATATTCTCTATGTCACCAAAAACGACCCGAACCAGACCGAACAAATCACGAGATTCCTTACGGAAAACCCGCAGCTTGACGGCCTGCTCTCCTACGGCGGAAAAGTCGGCTTCAATGTATATAAAGCCATTGCAAAAAGCGGCCGCAAAGTCCCGGAGGAGCTAAAGGTTATCTTCCTCGATGACGAGTATGCCGATTACTGTGACCTGCTGCCCTTCTCACCCACCTGTATCGCACAGAACAGCTTTGAAATCGGGAGCCGTGCGGCGGAGCTGATTATCAATTACATCACCACAAACACCATCACAAGTGACAAGATCCAACTCGACTGCAATATTATCGAGAGGGAATCCACCGGAAAGGGGCAGTAACTTATGGAGAATACAAAAACATCAAAAAACCCGGAAGCAATCTACTATTTCGCCGCCACCCACTGGGATCGGGAATGGTACAAAACCCTGGATCAATTCCGTTTTATGCTCGTCCCGGTTATGGACGGCATCCTTCTCACACTTGAACAGAACCCGGACTTTGTTATATTTACCCTGGACGGGCAGACAAGCATCCTCAACGACTACCTGACAATCCGCCCGGAAAACATAGAACGGCTCGCAAAACTAATCGCGGAAAAACGCCTGCTTATCGGCCCGTGGTACACAATGCCGGACGAATTCCTTGTTTCCTCGGAAAGCCTGATAAAAAACCTGTCTGAGGGGCATTCCATTGCCTCCTTATACGGCGTTTCCTGCCTGAAAACCGGCTATGTATGCGATTCCTTCGGTCATATCGCAAACCTCCCGCAGATATTAAACGGCTTTGACATTAAAACCGCGCTGATAAGCCGCGGATTAAACGACAGCGAAACCGAATGCTTTTTCCGGTGGGAAAGTCCTGACGGCTCCGCGGTCACTGCCTTCAAAGCCCCTGAAACCTGCGGATATGGTTCCTTCTACCACGAAGCTCTGGCTCCGTTTGGGCAGGAATGCGAGGAACATCTTACAGAAATTTCCAATTTCGCTGCCGAATACGTAAGGAAGGAGCTTCTGCGCAGCCATCTTCCCGTTGTTCTTTTGATGGACGGCATGGACCATGCCCCAATCCACGGTTTTATGCCGGAAGTACTGCAAAATCTGTCCAAGCATTTTTCCTGTCCGGTAAAACAGATTCCGCTTGATGATCTGCTTAATGAAATAGGGAAGAACGAACTTCCCGTGCTGCGCGGCGAACTGGTTTCCCACGGGAAGAATTACGTGATGCACAACAAGCTCATCCCGCACACCCTCTCCTCGCGATATGACTTAAAGCGGGCGAACGATGACTGCGAGCGGCTGCTTGAATTCTTCTGTATGCCTGCCGCTGCCATTAACACCCTGCACGGGCTGGACCCGATGTATGGCTATATCCGTCTTGCCTACAGTTACCTTCTGCAAAACCACGCTCACGACAGTATCTGCGGCTGCTCCATCGACGCAGTTCACCGCGAGATGCAGACGCGCTTTGCAAAAACCCGCGACACGGCAAAGGAATATTTTAAACAATTTTGCACGCAGTATTACGACCTCTTCCCCGACAATAAAAAAGAGGAATGCGTTGTTGCAATTTTTAATCCGCTTCCCTACTCTTATCATGGACTGCTTGAATTTGATATTGATTTCCCAGAGGATTTTAAGACGCAGAAACTTGCATATATGAAATATGAACAGCGCAATACCTTCCTCCTTTACGATGAGGAAGGACAGGAACTAAAATATAACCTTATATCCGCCGCGCGCAACCGGATGGTTCCCGCCTTCCACGGCAATACCCGCCCGGCAGACCCCCACCGCGTCGCCATAATCTCCACCCTGCGCCCGATGGGCTTTACCAAATTTTTAATCAAGCCGCTTGAAGGTCCTTACCGGGTTACCGAGCGCCTTACAGGAAGTACTTCCTCCTGTTCGAACGGATTGATTGACTTTTCCATCAAGCCGGACGGTACAGTCACAATCAAAGACCGTAAAACAAACCTTACCTTTTCCGGCCTGCACTCCTTTATCGACTGCTGCGAGGCGGGGGATGGCTGGTACCATACCCGCCCGGTATCGGATGAGGTATACTATTCCTCAGGCTGCACTGTATCCATCGGCAAAACCTTTGACGGATATGCCGCGTGCAAATATCTTGTCCGCTACACATGGATGCTGCCCCGCGAAAAATGTACGGATCAGGGCTTTTCTAAAAGGAGCAGTGAGTTCCTCCCTCTTACCATCTCCTCGGAATTCACGATTACCAGGGACTCAAAGCTTGTGCGCGTGCACACGGAGATTGAGAACAATATCAAAGACCACCGACTACAGCTACACCTGCCAACCGGTCTTTCATCGGCTCATTATCATGTTAATCAGTGTGGCTTAATCCTATCCCGCACAAGCGGACTAGACCACAGCCATGTGCACTGGAAAGAAGCTGATATCACGGAATATTCCTTCGAAAACATGGTCTATATGCGGGATGGGGCGGGCGGGCTTCTCTTCCTCTCCGGCGGCGGGCTGCACGAGGTTTCCTGCCCTGCGGATGCGGACAACAGCATCGATATCACCTTAATGCGCTGTTTTCGCAGAACCACGGGGACGGATGGCGAAACCGACGGACAGCTTAGCGGACATCAGGTTTTCGAATATGCCCTGATGCCTCTTTCTGACGAAACAGACGGCGAGCTGGTGCGCATCAAGGATACTTTTACCGCAGGCTACCAAGCATTTACCATCCCGCACACAAAGTTTTCATTTGAAAAGGGGGAATTTACCGAGGAACAGAGTGCCTTCACTATGCATTCCGCGCACTGCGCCTATATCACATCCATGCCCGCAAAAAACGGCGGCATCCTGCTGCGTGTTGCCAATTACTCCGGGCAGGAAGACCGCTGCCGCATCACTTTCCAGATACCGCCGCAAAAAGCCTGCCTGTGCAATTTTTTGGAGGAAGAGGAGGGGGAAGCCCTGGTAGATGGGAATACTGTAACCTTTTCGGTGGGAGCATACCGTATGGCAACACTTATTGTCAACCCGCAAAATTAACCTTTTGGCAAAATATATATGCAGGAACTACTTATTTGTGCCAGGTGGGGGATAAGCCCCATCTGACAAGCGTTAATTTAGGGTGGCTGTTGCAAAATGGCATATTTATAATATCCATATTTTGCAGCAGCCACCCCTGATTTAAAAAACTATCCTGATAAAACTCCTATACACCCCATTCTATCCGAGGACTATCTAAGCATAATCTTGTCGGACTCCGAAAAACCATCCTGCCCCATCCGGTAAGAACACACCTCTTTAATCTGGTTGACAAGATAAAAATAATCCCCGATATAAATACCCCTCAAATTCATGTAATACCAGTCATTCCAATTATTTCCAATTTCTTTTTGCACTCCATCAACGCTGATCCGGTTCCCATCAATATGATAATATATCGGCTCCCACTTCCTCACATATTCTTTTTCAAATTTCTGATAAAACCCCTTCTCCCCGTCATAGCCGTATACCGCATAACCTTTTTTCTGCGTATAATCCTGGTATCCACCCTTTCCATAATACGAGCCTTCAAACGGCAGACCAATCAGATTTTTTTCCACATCCACCAAGACCGCCCGATGGTTGTAACATGCTTCACTGCTATTGTAATGTTCAAGAACCAGCGTATGTTTTTCCTCCACCCCTAACGGATTGCTGATATCAAACATCGTAAGTTTTACGCATTCCACCGCCCCGGTATCATCCGTATCATAGCCAATGCCAAGCAGCAGGTTTTCCCCGTAAGGATGTAAATAATCCGAAAATCCCGATATTTTTAACTCTCCAAGTAAAACAGGGTGCGCTGTGTCGGAAACATCAACACAAAACAGTGGATCCATATTGCGGAATGTAACAAAATATGCAATATCACCGATAAAACGCGCCGAGTAGATTCTCTCATCCTCCGCCAGATTTTCCAGCGAACCAATCACCTTTAGCTCCTCATCAAGCACATAAAGGGCATTTGACCTGCCCAGATACCTCCCCCATATACTATCCCCTTCCCGAACAGATTCATATTCTTCCATCGTTGTCACAACGCGCAAATATCCGTCCTTCTCATCCATTGAAAATTGATCGTCAAGGGAACCCCTTACTCTCCCCTGCGCCGCAAGCTCCAGCTTGCCGTCCCCATATGTAATCTTTACAATATCCGTGTAATCAGAATTCTCCCCGCCGTCATACCAGCCGTAATCCGCCAGATAAATCGCATTCCCACTCATATAACAATGCCCGCTGCCCGCCATAAAACTAATGCTATCCGCGATATCTTCCGGCGTTTGCAGGCGAACCGAAGAAACAATCGTAAAGACAGAATTTAAATCATCCTCACAAAAATAGATGCGCCCGGCAGAAAGCAATCTTCCGTCTAAGGAAGGCAGTTTTTCAAAATCTTCTTTTGATAACTTTTCTTCTTTCCCATCGGTATCCGTTTTATCCGTTATCTTCCCCCCATCAATATACCGCAAATAATTATCATAAATCCCCTTCTCTGAAACCACATACAAATAGCCGTCCTTCTCCCTGCTGCTTATATAATCCCCATCCTGCACATGGCTTCCCAAAAGCGTGGGCGCTTTCCTGTCCGTGATATCATAGACCAGAATCTCGGTCTTGCGTTCCCCGTGATACCCAAACCAGAAATCAAGGTATTCATCCTCCCCCGATTGTTTTGCCCCGCAGCGCACCACTGCCAGGCGGTTCCCAACAACATACATTTCCTCCTGCCAGATATTAAATGCTGCCTCCGGGCAAAATGAACTTTCCAGGGTGAGTGCGCCATCCTTCGCGCGTACAATATAAATCCTTGTATCCCCCTCCCCCTTTGACAGTATGTAAATATATTCCCCGTCCGTCTTCACAATATCAGCTTCAGCAATCCCCTCAACCTGGGCATTGGTATCCGAATAATCATTTTTGATACTTCCGTTTCCCCGGGCATCCCAGGTTGTGCCGCCGCATCATTCATCACCCCGCCGCCAACCCCATCCACGGAGTCGGTCATAAAATACTGGTTTTTGTCCCACTCAAAATAATTATTGTCAGCGCACATCAGATCAAGAAGCTGCTTATAATTCCCGGCAGGCTGGAATCCTTCCCTCCCTTTCTTTTCCTCCTTCTCCTCTTCCTTCGCTCCATCCTTTTCTTTTGCGTTCTCCCCACTCACGCCCGTTTCAGTAAGCCTGCCCATCAGCGGTCTTTTTGACGTACCCTGCATATCAACAGTAACCGGCATCTCCCCTGCCGCCCTGACTTTCCCACAGTTGACCGAGGATATTAACCCCGCCGCAATCAGGCAAACCGCAAACATTTTCATTCTTATGCCTGCGTATCTCGTAAGCCCCCCCTTGATGCTGCTTCCATAAGAAGTTTGAAAAGTTAGTTTCCTTTTCTCTCTCATAATCCCGCCTCCTCATATAATAATTTTTTAACCAAACAAAACAATTTCCCACTAATTACTCCCCATACCAGTTTTTTCATTTATTAGACGAGGCGGGTTCCTTCACAGTTCCAACAATTAAATATTTTCTGCAAAATCCCCGCCTCCTTCCATAAGCTAAATAATTATTCAAGTCATTCCGATCACCTTGATTTAATATGGCAGCTCCCGTTCGCCGGGTTATCAAGCAACCTGCCATCCCGCGTAAATCTTGACCCATGGCATGGGCAGTCCCATGAATGTTCTGCCTTATTCCATTTTAGCACACAGCCAAGATGCGGGCAACGTCTTTTCGAGGGAATCAGAAAATTGGCTGCCGTTTCTGACAAGTTGACCAGAAGTTGTGGGCGGAGCATACTGCGTGAAGGATTAAATACCCCCTCATACGGATTCCTCCTGCCCGCCAGCATATCTGCCAACAGCATCGCGCCGGTCATCGACGAGGTTATGCCCCATTTGTTAAATCCCGTTAGCACATAGCTCTCCCGCATATTTTTTGAATATTTTCCAATATATGGAATACCATCAAGTGTCATACAGTCCTGCGCCGCAAAGCGGGTTACTTCCCGCGCCGTCGGGTATGCTTTTTTGGCAAAACGGGAAAGTTCCCTCCATGCCCCCGCGCTATGTCCTGTGCGGTGTCCCCCTCCGCCAAGCAGCAGGATATTTTCGTAAGAGCGAAACGAAAGCCCCGTTTTACTCTCATCCACATACATTCCCTGCAAAGCCGGAACGCCCGAGAGTGCGAGAACATAGGAGCGATGCTGATATAATTTCATAAAATAAAGTCCATGCTTGTTATCCATCGGGAAATGTGTTGCAATCACCAGCCTTTGAAAAGTAATCTTCCCATTTCTGGTAATTGCCAAATTCCCCAGAAAACCTTTTACAAAGGTATGTTCATATAAGTTTAAGCCCGCGGCAACCGATTGTATAAATTTCAGTGGATGGAACTGCGCCTGGTGCGCAAATCCCACTGCCCCCGCTGTGTGCACGGGCAATTCCTCCGCACCATCAATCAGCGGTTCCATGCCTAGTTTTTCTAATGCCCTTGCTTCCGCCTCAATTTTTTCCCTGTTCCCTACAGAATATACAAAATTATTTTTTTCTGCAAAATCACAGTCCACGCCTTTACAGAGCGTAAAGTATTTCCTTACTGCAAGCTGGTTTGCTTCAAGGTACTGTCTTGCCCTCTCCTCCCCCGCTGTCTTTATAAGTTTCTGGTATATCAGCCCGTGCTGCGCTGTGATTTTTGCGGTGGTATTGCCCGTGGTGTGCGAACATATGGTATCTTTTTCCGCCAGAATATATTTGATCCCCCGCTCCTTTAAAAAGTGTGCACACAGTATTCCGGCGATTCCGCCGCCCACAATTAGCACATCCGTTTTTACATTTCCCCTAAGTTCCTCAAAATGTGGAAGTTTCACGGTTTCCTTCCAGATAGATTCCGGTTCCATTTTCTTTCCTCCTATTTTAAGTTCCGCAAAACTCCCTACAAGCCCCCCTACATGGAGCGTTCCGCTTCCGCTCCTCGCTCCGGGGCTTTCCGGGTTTTTGCTGTTTTAGAGTTCCGCAAAACTCCCTACATGCCCCCCTACATGGAGCGTTCCGCTTCCGCTCCTCGCTCCGGGGCTTTCCGGGTTTTTGCTGTTTTAAAGTTCCGCAAAACTCCCTACAAGCCCCCCTTTCATGGAGCGTTCCGCTTGCGCTCCTCGCTCCGGGGCTTTCCGGGTTTTTGCTGTTTTATTCATATTGTATACTTTGGTGGATTTTTATTCATGGGCTTATAAGTTTCTTATGTGTGCCTTTTCACGGTTACATAACAGAATAATCCGCAAAAAACAGCCCATACTAATGCATTGACCGGGGTTTGTTTTTGCATACAGCTAATCCCGCATTCACACAAAACAGGCAACGAAAGGAGTTTTACCATGATTTTAAAACAGACTGAAGCCAGCGCAATCTCCGAACTACAGACACAGGAAAAAAACTGCATTGAAAAATACCGCAGATATAAAGAACAGGCAAAAGATCCGGTACTAAAAGATCTGTTTGGACAGCTAGAAACATTAGAACAAAAACATTATGATGCATTGGAGCAGGTGTTGAACGGTCAGGTTCCATCCTGCGACTGCAATGATTCTTCCGGGCGTGATTATGAGCCGAAAGCAACTTACTCCGCTAATGACCAGAGCGAGGATAAAAAATATGACAATTTCCTTGCGACCGACTGCATCGGAACCGAAAAACTTGTTTCCACGGAGTATAACGCCGATGTTTTCCGATTCTCCGAAGCCCCAGTCCGCAAACTTTTAGCAGATATCCAGGTCGAGGAACAAAATCACGCCGAAATGCTTTATAAATACCGTACTGTAAACGGTATGGCATAACCCTGAACAGTGCGGGCTATTAAACAAAAATAGCCCGCACTGTTTTTTCTCACATAATCTCCATATTCAGTCATGGGAAATTTCAAATCCCTATACTGCTCTCACATGTCAGATGGGGTTTATCCACCGCCTGGCACGAAGAAATCCCCATTACACACAGCTTTCATCTTTACGATTTAGAAGCGGGAGTCTTCTTTAATAGATTAAATCTAATTACCCACCCAACTATATAACAATATATCCTCTTATAAATAATTTATCAATCAGATTCGTCTTCCCCATTTTCCTCCTCTTCCTCAAGTGCCACCGCAGCCTCACCATCCATAACTTTAACCGCACCGCCCTCCACCACAGTTTCCGCCTCCACAGGCTGCCACGCCCTGCCAAACTCCACATCCCTAAACAGCGCAGCAAGACCGGTGATCTGCTTTAACCTTAAAATTTCGTCCCTGTCCATGCCCAGATGCCTGGAAATCCATGCGTCGGAGCGCCCAAGCTCATGCAGTTCCTTCACAATATTGCTCATCAGATCCACGTCGTGCGAACCCCTGGCGCGGTTGTGCCGGATTGTGCTTGCCATCCGGTGATCCAGGGGTTTGTCAATAACACTGACTGGCAGCATCCCCCCCTCACGCTTATAAATATCCGGGTAATCCAACATAATGCGGTAGCGGTGAAAGCCGTCAACCAGGATATATTTATCCCGCTCGCGGTCATAGTAACATACCACCGGCATTGTATAGCCGTCCTCCTTGATACTGTCATACAACAGCCTTAACTCCGGCGGGGCAACCGCGTTCGGGTTGTATGTATTCGGCTCAATCTTCTCAATCGGAACCGCGACCACCCCATAAACAGGACTCCTAGATACCATCTTTTCTCACCACCTGTCTATATTTTTCCTTCAATGAATCCACCTGTTTCTGCTGCTCCCTCGTCAAGCCGAACCCCATAAACCGACAGGTATGGTCATTCTTTAAAATGCAATAACACATCCTCTTCCAGCTTGGAATATCCTTAGTTGATTTAATATCATCCGTATCATCTGGAATACTGTCCAGAAAAATAATCCGCGAATTCCTCATAACCGTATAATTAGATACCCCGTTGCGCCTTATATGGTAGCCATGCTCAATAAGTTCCTTAATGGTTTCCTCCTCAAGCCCCCCGCCGGTCTTATGCCAGAACTCAATTGAAGTCTGGAACTTTTTAATATAATTTTTCCTGAGCCTTGACGGAAGAGTATCCAAAAGAAACTTCGTATAAGATTCCCATGTATGCCCTTTTGGAAGACTTAGGGAATGATAAGCCATCGCCTTGGTTTTGCCGTAGATTGCACCAAAATTTGCACCCTGCACCCTTCCCACCAGCCTCGCCCAGATGGCAGGGTCAATTACGCGGTAAAGGTTCAGGCTGTCTTTTGCATAGTCGTTAAATGGGGAAGCAACCCGCATTTGGCTCGGCTTTAAACCAGCCATATAATACAGATCATATAATTTATTATAATCATATCCAAAAAGTGCATTTGCATGCCAGATATCATCCGACTTCCAGTCATACAGCGGGGAAGCCGCATAGGTGTCTTTAAACTGCCTGGTAATCCAGCACTGATCTTTGTAACCGTACTTTTTATTAATTATTCCACTGTAGCGCTGAAGTGATTCATTGGCGCGCACACCGAGCAGGCTTACACTTTTCCTGTTCCCGTGCGAAAGACGGTACCAGCGCCCGAACTGGCGGGCAAGATCCTCCTGGTGCATTCGGTATCGATAAGTCGTGATAGGATTATTCCGCATATTTATCACATATTTTTTCTTTGGCATCGGACGGACCCATATCTCCTGCTGCTTGTCATCCCACGGATACCAGTACATCTGGTAGCTGGAAAAACAAGTGCGGGTTGCCATCGGAAGACAGACCCAATAAAGATCCACATTTTTCTCCCGTTCCATGCGCTCAAAAGTACGCTCCACATATTCGGACGTTACAGTATACTGTGCCTCGAAATCCTGGTGAAAAATACCGATACGGCGGTTCGGTGCATAAGTATTCCGAAAATCCAATACCATGTTGAGCAAAAGCCCGCTATCCTTGCCACCGGAAAAAGAAACAAAAATATTCTCAAACTCCTGGAAAATAAATTGCATACGATCCAAAAATGCCTCATAAACATTTTTGTTAATATACTGCCGAACCATATAATTGCCCATAAATCCTCTCCTGTCCATTCGACGAAATAATACCGTATTTTACCATATTTTCAAAATATTGGCAAGTGTTGTCGAATTTTCTAATCTTTTGTAGTTTATATTTTGGCACTATATAATCGGTTCCTTTTTGGAAATTCTTCCTTTTCGCTCGGTTTATCAAGGACAGAGTGTGAAGAACGCGTCCAGTTCCCGGCGGATAAGACGGTTGATTTTGTCGCTTATAGTTTCCCTGCTGGCAATACTTGATACGGTTCTCCAATCGCTGTCCTCGGCGCTGATACTGCTCCAACTTGGTGGTGCCCTCGTCATACTCCTTTTCCGGTTCTTCACGCTTCTTATCCATGATGATTGACCTTCTTTTTCGCAAAATAAAAAACCGTCTGCCTACGGTGTCAGGTAAACGGTTAAGAGTGACAGTATTTGGTTTTAGTTTCGCTGGAAAGGTGCAGACGGGTCGCGGATGTACCTTTTCAGCGAGGGCACAGGGATAGCCGCTTCATCAGAACCATTTAGATTTCTCTGCGGAAAATTGGGGCACATCACTATTTTGATAGGGATTATAATTATTCAGATTGCACCCAAACTCTTTTAGAAATTTTATTTTGTTATCGGGTGTCCATTCAATAAGTGATACCCCGTCAAATTCATCTGTGGCACCGGTATCCATCCTGTTCTTAAAATACCACTCAACAATCGTTTGATTATCCTTGTGAAAATATTGCTTTATGTCCCAGACAAGAACTTTCCCACGGCTATTCCACTCATTAAACCAATGTTTTACCATTACACGACTTTCATATTTTGGACTCCAGCTTTCAGTATAAACGACATCTTCCGTAAAAATGTTATCTATCCCCAAATCTGTTTGCCGCAACCACATATCAAACCACAAGCGGATGATTTTTTCCCGTTCATTCATTAAATTTGCACCTCATACATTTCCGATTTGTCAAGTTCTCACCATGACATGATGAGTATAGCACAACAGCGAAAACAAATCAACCTGCCGGAGAGGAAACTCTCTCGGCCTCCTTTGCAGCTCGCTGTACCTCCCTCACCCGGCGCATACGAAGACAATTTTGCTCCCGCTTCCCCGCCTCCACCTCGTCAATCATAGCTTTGAACCCGTTCCGTCTGTGTTAAGGGGATATTATTCTCAAATACTGGGTCTGTGTACGGCTTTATATCCTCTGCGGTTCCCCATGAAGCGTTTTGTCAAGTGCTTTTTTGAGTTATTGACGTAAAACTTTTCAGCGCGGCGGGAAACGGGCAGGAAAAGGGGCGCAAAATGCGCCTGTGGACGGTTAGAAGCCGTTTTCGTGGGTAGGTGGTATAAAAACCCTTGCCTATGGATTTTCGCATCTGTAACGCCTTAAAAATCAAGCCTTTTCAAGCCCTATTGCGTAACACTCCATTCTGTTCTTTGGGAGAGGTCGGGGGCGCGGGGGCAGAGCCACCGCATAACCTACCGCCCGCCGCCGAAGTAGTGCAGACGGTTTTGCCGTTAGAATGGAGCGGACGAAAACGGGGCAGGATTTTTTTAATCCTGTTCCCCGTTTTCGGCGGCGAAATGG
>CAJTOR010000033.1 GCA_910577675.1 uncultured Lachnospiraceae bacterium | reverse complement strand
AGGGCGGATGCGGAACTTTTAAACAGCAGGAGCCCGTACAGTGCCGGAGGCTGGTACTGTGAGGAACGAGCAGGAACAGCCTCGCCTATAAGTGGCACTGGGAGGGCGGATGCGGAACTTTTAAACAGCAGGAGCCCGTACAGTGCCGGAGGCTGGTGCTGTGAGGAACGAGCAGGAGCAGCCTCGCCTATGAGTGGCACTGGGAGGGCGGATGCGGGACTTTTAATAAGAAGGGAGGAAACCGTGGAACTGGAGCGGGCGTTATGTTTTGAGTTCAAAAAAATGCACCATATCATTATCCGGGCGATCCATGAAAGACTGGCCGCCTGCGGATTTGATGAAGTAACCGTGCTGCACGGGCATATCCTTGGTTATCTCTACCACAACAGCGACAGGGATATCTACCCGAGGGATCTTGTCAAGGAATATGAGATTGGCAAGTCGAGCGTGACAAATGTCTTGCAGTTGATGGAAGAAAAAGGATACCTGACGCGCACGCCCGATGAGAGGGACGGAAGGCTGAAAAAAATCCGCCTTACCAAAAAGGGCGAGGAAACCCACCTTCAGACCATCGCAGCCATCAACCAGCTACATAAGGATATGGAATATGGGATTACGAAGGAGGAACGGGAAGTTTTCTTTGGCATATTGGATAAAATGAGGGAAAACGCGGCGAAACAGCGCCATCCGGGCAGTGAGTGAAAGAAACGGTGAGTAGTATAAAAAAGCCGGTCGGCAAAGCAGAACAGCCGGCAGTACCGCCATAACCTGCCACGGAGGGCATATGCGAAAACCAGAATAAAAAAGGAGGAGTGAGAGCGTGTTAAAAACTTTAGCGGCTCATATTAAAGAATATAAAAAGCCGTCCATCGCGACACCGATTTTTATGATTCTTGAAGTAATGATGGAAATGATGATCCCGTATTTGTTTGCATCGCTGATTGATGACGGCGTGCAGAAGGGAAATATGAAACATATCCTTGCCATCGGCGGAATCATGGTCGTGATCGCGGGGGTTGGGCTTTTTGCGGGCGTGATGGGGGGAATTTACGGGGCGAAGGCTTCAACGGGCTTTGCCAAAAATTTAAGGAAGGGCATGTTTGACAATATACAGACCTTTGCCTTTTCCAATATTGACAAATTCAGCACAGCGGGGCTTGTGACCCGTCTGACCACGGATGTGACAAACGTGCAGAACTCGTACCAGATGATCCTGCGCATGTGTATGCGCGCGCCGGTAAGTTTGGTGCTGGCGATGGTTATGTCTTTTGTAATCAGCGCGAAGATGGCATCCATTTATCTGGTCGCCATGATCCTGCTTTCCTGTGTCCTGGCATTTATTATCGCCCATGCGATGAAATATTTCAGCGCAGCGTTCCCAAAATACGACGAATTAAACGCGAGCGTGCAGGAGAATGTGTCTGCCATCCGCGTGGTCAAAGCGTATGTGCGCGAAAACCATGAGAAGGATAAATTCCAGGCGGCGAGCAACGGTATTTACAATATGTTTGTAAAAGCGGAGAAAACGGTAGCGTACAACAGCCCCGTCATGCAGATTACGGTATACACCTGTATCCTTTTGATCAGTTGGTTTGGCGCGAAGCTGATTGTCGGATCGAACAATACGGAACTTACAACAGGTGAGCTTACAAGCCTTTTGTCCTACTGTATGACGATCCTGATGAACCTGATGATGGTTTCGATGATTTTCGTTATGATGTCGATGAGTGTTGCGAGCGCGGAGCGTATTGCCGAGGTACTCGATGAGAAAGCCGACCTGGTCAACCCCAAAAATCCGTGTTATGAGGTGGCGGACGGCAGCATTGTCTTTAACCATGTGGATTTCGGCTACCATGCGGGGGATGAGAAACGGGTTCTGACCGATATCAATTTAGAGATCCGTCCGGGTGAAACCATCGGTATTATCGGAGGTACGGGCAGTTCAAAATCAAGCCTTGTCAACCTGATAAGCCGCCTCTATGATGTGACGGGCGGAAGCGTGCTGGTCGGGGGGAAGGATGTGCGCGACTATGATATTGAAACACTGCGCAACGAGGTCAGTGTGGTGCTCCAGAAAAACGTGCTTTTTTCAGGTACCATTCTGGAAAATCTGCGCTGGGGCGATAAAGACGCTACCGAGGAGGAATGTGTCCGCGCCTGCAAGCTTGCCTGTGCGGATGAGTTCATCGGGAAGCTGCCGGACGGCTACAATACTTATATCGAGCAGGGCGGAAGCAATGTTTCCGGCGGTCAGAAGCAGAGGCTCTGTATTGCGAGGGCACTGCTGAAAAAGCCGAAGATCCTGATTCTTGACGATAGCACGAGCGCGGTTGATACCGCGACGGACGCGAAAATCCGCCATGCGTTTGCGACGGAAATTCCAAAAACGACGAAATTGATTATTGCGCAGCGTATTTCAAGCATTCAGCATGCCGACCGCATCCTGGTGCTTGACGACGGGAAGATTGACGGGATCGGGACGCATGAGGAGCTGCTTGGCGGAAATGAGATCTACCGCGATGTATACGAGTCGCAGACCGGCGGCAGCGGTGATTTTGACGAGAATGGAGGTGAGGCTTAATGCCGGGACCAGGAAGACCAGTGCCGCGGGGCATGAAGCCCACGGTGGAAAATCCGGGAAAGATTTTTAAACGGATTATCGGGTTTGTGACAAAAAACTATCTCCCGCACTGTATTATTGTGCTGATCTGTATTGTGGTGAGTGTGCTCGCGAATGTGCAGGGAACATGGTTTACGAAAAACCTGATTGATGAGTATATTGAGCCGCTGCTTGCCGAATCAAATCTTGGCATAGCACCGGATTACAGCGGACTGCTTGCCGCGATTGGCAGGGTGGCGTGCTTTTACGGCATCGGTATTGTTGCCGCGTACTTAAATACAAGGATGATGGTGTATGTGACGCAGGGTAGTCTGCGGAGTCTGCGCGACGAGATGTTTCTCCATATGGAAACGCTGCCGATCAAGTATTTCGACACGCACGCGCACGGCGATATTATGTCCATGTACACAAACGATGTTGACACACTGCGCCAGATGATCAGCCAGAGTATCCCGCAGCTGATCAACAGTGTGATTACGATTGTAAGTGTTTTAGTTAGCATGATCTTACTTAATATCCCGCTTACGGTGCTCGCACTGTTTCTGATTGGCATCATGCTCTACGTCACAAAAAAAATGACATCGCAGAGCGGTAAATTTTTTATCCGCCAGCAGAAGAATCTCGGTGCGGTCAACGGTTTTATCGAGGAGATGATGGAAGGGCAGAAGGTGGTCAAAGTGTTCTGCCATGAGCAGGAGAGTACCGTGCGTTTTGTGCAGCTAAATGACGAGTTGTTTGACAGTGCCTACAACGCGAACAAATTTGCGAATGTGTTAGGACCGATCAACGTACAGATCGGAAATATCAGCTATGTTATTATTGCGATTGTCGGCGGTATTTTAGCGCTGAACGGCATTTTTGGATTTTCCCTGGGCGCGCTTGTAAGTTTCCTGACCTACAACCGCAACTTAAATATGCCGATCAATCAGGTCAGCCAGCAATTTAACAGTATTATTATGGCGCTTGCCGGCGGCGACCGGATTTTTAAACTTCTGGATGAGAAGCCGGAGACAGACGAGGGTTATGTGACTTTGGTTAATGCGAAGCGTGAGGGCGGAAGGCTTGTGGAGAGCGAGAAGCGCACCGGGCTTTGGGCCTGGAAGCATTACCATAAAGATTCGGGTACGACGGATTACATCGAGCTTGAGGGAAGGGTCGTTTTTGACGATGTGGATTTCGGCTACAATGAGGAAAAGATCGTCCTGCACAATATCAAGATGTTTGCGGAGCCTGGGCAGAAGATTGCCTTTGTCGGCTCGACGGGCGCGGGCAAGACGACTATCACGAACCTGATTAACCGCTTTTATGATATCCAGGATGGAAAAATCCGCTACGACGGCATCAATATCAATAAGATTTGCAAGGGCGACCTGCGCCGTTCGCTCGGCATTGTATTGCAGGATACCCATTTGTTTACCGGGACGGTTATGGAGAATATCCGTTACGGGAAATTGGATGCGACAGACGAGGAAGTTTATGCAGCGGCGAAGCTGGCGAACGCGGACGGCTTTATCCGCAGGCTTTCGGACGGCTATGATACGATGCTGACCGGGGACGGGGCGAACCTCTCACAGGGGCAGCGACAGCTTCTTGCTATTGCGCGCGCTGCGATTGCTGACCCGCCGGTGCTGATCCTTGATGAGGCGACTTCCTCGATTGATACGAGAACCGAGCGGATTGTGCAGGACGGCATGGATAAGCTGATGAACGGCAGGACAACATTTGTAATTGCGCATAGGCTTTCAACGGTCAAAAACAGTGATTGCATCATGGTATTGGAGCAGGGAAGAATTATTGAAAGAGGCACACACGACGAGCTAATTGAGGAGAAAGGGAGATATTACCAGCTATATACGGGGAATAGTATTGCTGGGTAAATGAGAAAACAAACTGCAATCAAACCTCCGAACCGGGACAGGAATTGGATGACTGGTTCGGGGGTTTTGTAGATTCTGCAAAAAAGTGGGGATGTAGTGAAAGTTAAAGGAAAGGTTAAAGTGAGAAATTTTTTACCCTAAAAGATAAAAAACATCTTGACCCTCCTCTAAGGTCAGGTGTTAGACTGTTATCAGATTCGAATCTATCATAGCAAAAAGGAGTAAAATGGAATGTTGCAGATCGGGGAATTTTCGAAAGTGTGTCAGGTTAGCGTGAAGACGCTCCACCATTATGACAGGATTGGATTACTTGTCCCGGCACAGGTGGATCATGGTACGGGCTACCGCTATTATAGGACGGAGCAGATTGATACCATGAATTATATTAAGCGCCTGAAGCACTATGGATTTTCTTTAGAAGAAATTCAGCACCTGATTACTGTTTCTGACCGCAGAGAACTTGCAGGCGCGCTGCGAAGACAAAAGGAGAAGCTTTGGCAAAGGCAGCAGGAAATGGCTGTTATCCTGAACGAGCTTCAGACGCATATTTCAGTATTTGAAAGGACGGGTGATATTATGACATATCAGAAGAGTTACGTGGTTGAGATCAAAAATTCTCCGGCGATGAATGTTCTGGCAAACCGCGCCATGATGGGCGTGGAGGAGTTCGGCAAGCATTACGGGACGCTGTTTGAGCGCGCGGTGAAGGAACATGTTACGCCAACCAAGTTAAATGGCGCAAGGTATTATGACAAGGAGTTTAACCAGGAATCCTCGGATATTGAGGTTTTTGTCGGGATTAAGGAGAAAGAAAAGGCGGATGTGGTTATGGAACCGTGTGAGTGTGCGATGACTGTGCACCGTGGTGGATATTCAACGCTCTCGGAGGCGTATGGGGCGGTGGTTTCGTGGATTATTGAAAATGGCTATGAAATTGCGGGGGCACCGTTCGACCTCTACATCAAGACGCATTTTGATTCACTTTTGCCAGAGGAGTGGGAGACGGAAGTTTATTTCCCGGTTCGGAAGAAGTAATCGCGCAAATGGGGCTTGTGACCAGTTGTTGGAAAGCTCCCGGCTGTCTGCTTGACGGGGACAGCCGGGAGCTTTTATGTTTCGGGGGATAGGTTATAATTCTTTGGTTTATGGATTAGTATATTGGGTTTCTTGATTTTTTAGTTTCCGCGCGCCGTGTCGGTTTCACATTTTTTTACAGTGGGGCGGTTTGGAAGCGGTTGTTATGATAAGTGATTAGTTTTTCCGGTAGAGTGACCGTTCTTCTTCTGGGATATCCAGGGCATCCATCGCCTGTTCTAAGGAAAGCCCCATGTTTTTCATAAGAGATGTAAGGGAGTTTTGGGTACTCTTTATACATCCTTTTTTAAACCCAGCTTCATGCCCGCCCGAATATTCTTTCTCGCGGATTTCTTTTATTGCTTTACACATATCAACATATCCTCCTGACTTATGAAATTTCAGACCTGACTTTGTGCATTCATTTAACAGCATCGCTGCATTCCACTCCATCCTGGAAAAACGGCTGTTGTCTTCCAACAAGGCGGAAAGTTTTTCCCTGTCTGTTGAATATTGAATATACTGCATGACTTCACGTAAATCTGTCTGGAACTTTTGAAAATCTTTTGTGGAGAGTTCTGCCGGTATGATAAGATTCAGTTTATAATCGCTTACGTAGGATAGAATTTCTTTGTTTTGTATGGCGAGCATTTCATGAAGGCTTCTCGGAGCATCCCACTTTTCCGAGCCAAAGTAGATGACTAATGTAATGACCGGGATTAGTTTGTCAGATTTTCCAAATCCGGACAGATATTCGCCGGTGGAATATTTTGTATCTTTTACCTTGCGTCGGCGTGCTGCTGTCTGTTCTACCTGTCTGGTATATTCCAGTGCATCGTAAAGCAGATTTCTGGGTGGCATGGCATAGTGGATATTTGCCTGATTTTCAATTCCCAAAACCAGGTATGCCATCTCACCATCCTCCATGGCGGTCAGATATTTTATTACGTCGCGGTATTTTTGTACTGGGTGTCTTTTTCCACCATTTCCGAAAGGTACGGTAATTGCCGTCGTATCCATAGGATGTAAGTTCCCCGGTTGGATTACCTGCCTGCCACTGTAAAGATAAAAATTGAATGCGTCTGCGAATACCCGGTTATCGGACATATATTGTTTTGCCAGCGTATCTGTATTTCCTAAACTCCCCCACCTGCCTTTTTGAAATTATTATACAAAAGAATCCGGATGTTTTCAAGCATGATTTTGCGGTATGTGGCAGCATGTGATTTGGTCGGGGAATTGGTTTAACCCATCGATTGTGCCAGGTTGGGTGAAAATACCATCTGACATGTGAGAGTTGCACAAGGATATAAGGAAGTAGCGGAGCGGATTCTAAATTTCCTTTGACTTGCATTTTATATGTTGAATTATAAAGATTGTATTTTTGCTGTGTAAGAATTGAATATGACAGAAGGACATGGTATAATGTCGTCATGGGGTTGAATACAACAGAGGATTCAAGGGAAGGAATCACTAAATATTTATTGAGGAATCCAAATACATGCTTTGTTGCTGAAGATAACGGAAAACTTGTAGGTGTCATTATGGGTGGACATGACGGGCGCAGAGGCTTTATCCACCATACAACGGTAAGGCAAGAATACAGAGGGCGTGGAATCGGGAAAAGGCTGGTTGATTCAGCAATGAAGGCTTTGGAAGCAGAGGGCATACATAAAGTGGCATTGGTAACGTTTGAGAAAAATGTATCGGGCAATGCTTTTTGGGAAAAAGTTGGATTTACCGTAAGGGACGACTTGGTTTATAGAAATAAAAATATACACCAACTAAAAAGAATTGATTTAATTTAGCCTGTCAATTATGTCAGGAAGGGGATAAGCCCCACCTGCGACAAACCTGCTATTCCCTGGGATTAACTGGAATTTTAAATAATAAATATGACAGTTAATATTTCCCTTAAAAGTCATCAAATCACAATCAGGGTTTATGTAAGATTTTACATTATAAGGAGCGATTATGATAGCAAGCTACACAAATAAGTTGAAGATCACGTTATGGATTTCTGTTGTATATGTTTTATCATTTATATGCTATGTGCCTACATTGCTAGAACAGAACGGATTTATCGTTCCTAATATTTTATTATACTTGAAATATTTATATGTGTGTATTCCCGCCATAGTTACTATTTTTCTGCTAATTTGCGAACAAAAAGTCAGGGTATATTTTGCCCAAATGCTTTCAGGGAAAATAGCTATCAAATATATTTTGGTATGGGCTATATGTATAGCTGTGGGAATACTCAGTTCCTATTGTTATTCGTTTATAGCAGGAATAAATATATTTAAAAATACATATCTGACAGTAACATCACTAATAATGAGTAGTGTATATCTGCTTATAACAGCGCTTGTTGAAGAAATAGCATGGCGGGGATTTCTGCTTGAACGACTTCCTTTTCAGAAAAAAATCAATAGTGTTATATTTGTTGGTGTTGTTTGGGCAGTGTGGCATATGCCCATGTGGATAATCAGAAACTCACTGGGCATTGAACAAATTATTTGTCTTTGTGTATGGACGCTACTTGTTTCCGTTGTTTTGGGAATAACCTATTGTCGATGCAGAAATATAATGCTTATTGCTGTTTTGCACGCAACCTTTAATATTTGCTATTTAGCACCGATGCAATATAATATTGTTGTATTAGCAATTTTAATCTTTGTTAGTATTTTATTGTATAAAAAATTAGAGAAGAAATTTTTTACTTAATAAATTTTGATAATGTATCCTACACAAGTAGCTGTATTATTTAGTGAGTAATGTAGAAAGAAAGATATTATGCTTGTGGATAAAGTGAAGAAACTG
The DNA here is from genome assembly GCA_910577675.1 of uncultured Lachnospiraceae bacterium. Classification (GTDB taxonomy): domain Bacteria; phylum Bacillota; class Clostridia; order Lachnospirales; family Lachnospiraceae; genus RGIG4057. Next base: position 32,298 of record CAJTOR010000033.1, on the reverse strand, counting down.
TTAATATGCGTTTGGTGAATGAAATGGCGGATGTAATTGCCTAAGTAATTCGACTTGCCGATATGTATAAAACTGATTTGGATTCCCATGGAGTATAGAGGGTAGTTACCGTTTTGAGGGGGAATTCATGAATAAAACCTTTTTTGCATGAAGCACAGGAAATGATGAGCAAACAGTTTGATCATGATTCCCTGACAGAAGGAAAAGCAATCAGTGATAATATTTCAATATATGGACTGTTAATGCATATTACGAGAATGGAGCTGAATCGATATGAAAGAAATTATAGGAAACTATGCAAAAGCAAAAGTATTTACGGATGATGTGGAAGCATATGCGGAAACGCAGATTAAGATGATATGTGACAACCCTGTTTCACAGGGCAGCAAAATCCGGGTGATGCCGGATGTGCATCCGGGGCAGGTGGGAACCATAGGACTGACAATGACAGTTGGTGAAAGAATCCTTCCCAACCTGCTGGGGGTTGATATTGGCTGCGGTGTCACCTGTGCCCTTGTGAAGGGAAAACAGATGGAATTACAGAAACTGGATAGTGTTATACGAAGAAGTATCCCATCCGGTTTTCGTGTGCGCGATACGGTGCACCATATGGCGGAAAAATTTCCGCTGGAAAAACTTCGCTGCCCCGGGGATGTGAACTGGGAAAAGGCATTTTTAAGCCTTGGCACACTGGGCGGCGGAAATCATTTTATTGAGGTTGACAGGGATGGGGAGGGAAGATTTTATATTGTTATCCATTCGGGCAGCAGGCATCTGGGAAAAGAAGTGACGGAACGCTATCTGCGGGCGGGGGAAAAAATACTGAAGGAGAGAGGGCTTAAAGTGCCATATCCCATGACCTGGCTTGAAGGACAGATTATGGAAGATTATATTGCGGATGTCAAGATCGTCCAGGAGTATGCAAAGCTTAACAGGCAGATTATTTTGCGGCAGATTTTAAAAGAGATGAAATTAAAGTGCGAGGACGAGTTTTCCTGTGTGCACAATTATCTGGAGGATTCGGAGGGAGTGAGGATATTGCGCAAAGGCGCGATTTCTGCAAAGGAAGGGGAACAGGTCATTATTCCGATCAATATGCGGGATGGTGTTGTGCTCGGAAAAGGGAAGGGAAATTTGGATTGGAACCAGTCCGCACCCCATGGTTCCGGCCGCCGCATGCAGCGGAGCGAGGTGAAACAGCACTATACCGTGTCAGCCTTTAAAAATGAGATGAAGGGCATTTATTGCAGCTGCATCGGTGCGGATACTCTGGACGAAGCTCCCTTTGCCTACCGGAATATGGAAAAGCTGCTTGGGGATATTAAAGATGCGGTTGAAGTTACGGATATTATAAGACCAGTTTACAATTTTAAGGCGGGAGGGAAGGCTTAGAAAAGGAGGATGGGAAAAAGCTATGTCGTGTTAAAACAGGAAAAAGAGGGGAAAACGATGGAACTAAGAAAATATCAAAAAGAAGATTCCGCGATCATATGCAGTTGGATTCGGGATGAAAAGAGTTTATTCAGATATAAATTTCGGTTTGTGGGATAATGGAGGAATCATGGATCTTGAATTATTGGAAGGGATATGTGGGCAGTGTGATTTAGGGACATTGGAGTCCGAGCCGCAAAAATTAAAGGGCGGCTTTTTACATAAAATGTATTCCCTGTTTACAACAAAGGGTCGGTATGCCGTGAAATTATTAAACCCCCATATTATGCAGAGGGAAACTGCAATGGGAAATTACCGGACTGCGGAAAGATTTGAATTTATGCTGGAGGAAAAGGGAATCCCGGTTATCCCTTCCCTGGTTTTTTGGGGTAAAAAAATGCAGAGTATCAAAGGACAGTTTTTTTATCTGTATGACTGGTATGATGGAAAGGCGTTAAAGAGGGAGGAAATCACGGAGCCGCACTGCCGGGAAATCGGAAAGCTGCTTGCCGGTATCCATGCGCTTGACCGCCATAAGGAGGCGCGAGCGCAGGAAGAAATCCATATTGACTGGGAGTTTTACATAAAGCAGTATTCGGAAAAGAACAAAGAACTTTACGGGCTGTTAAAGGAGAATCTCCCGCTGCTTTTGGAGAGCCAGAATAATGGGAATGCCGCGGTCAAAAAGCTTCCGTCCATTGTTTCGGTCTGCCATAATGATATGGATAGCAAAAATGTTTTGTGGAAGGGCATGGACTGCCGGATTATTGATCTGGAATGCCTTGGTTATTCCTCACCGTTTGTCGAACTGTATGAGCTGGCATTGTGCTGGTCGGGATATCAGGAATGCCGTATGGATTACAGGTTATTCCGCTGTTTTTTGGAGTCCTACGCCGGGGCGGGAGGAGAACTTCCGGAGGACTGGGAAACAATTTACTGGAGTAATTATGGCAGGCTGGAATGGCTGGAGTACAATATGAAGCGTTCGCTTTCGATGGAATGTGCAGAAGATGAGATTGGGATGGGTATTTCGGAAGTGAAAAATACGATGGAAAATATCATATATTATCGCAGCGCCAAGGAGGATATTCTAAGGAACTGTGTCCGGTGAAGGGGAAAAAGAAATCTGACGGGTGCTATCAAAACAAAGGATATGGAAGAACAGCATTACAGCTTGCATAAGAGATGGGGAGGGAGTTTAGCGGAACTAAAAACAGCAGCCTGCCGGAGCAGCACGGGAAGGATTTTATGGAGCAGGGCGGAGAAAAATCCTTCCTAGAGTAAAGGTGGTGAGAAGGCGGGCTGCGGGACTTAAAAAACAGCAGCCTGCCGGAGCAGCACGGGAAGGATTTTACGGAGCAGGGCGGAGAAAAATCCTTCCCCGGATGAAAGTGGTGGGAAGGCGGGCTGCGGGACTTAAAATAGGAGAATCAGGATGGATAAAATTGAAAACAAAGACATTCTTTCCATTATCGACACGGTCGTAAAAAAGACCATGACAATGGACTTAACCTGGGAATGGCCGTGCGGCGTGGCGTATTATGGGATCTGCCGTGCCTTTGAGCTGACAAAAAATCAGGAATATCTCGCTTTCCTTGAGGACTGGACGAAATGCTACATAGAGCTTGGTCTGCCCGCATGGAATGTCAACACCTGTGCGATGGGGCACACAATGCTTACACTCTACAAACAGACGGGGGAAGAATTATACCATGATATTATCAAATCCAAAGTAAAATATCTGCGCGCGGACGCGCTGCGTTTTGGCGATAATGTTTTGCAGCACACAGTGTCTTCCGGAAATGATTTCCCGGAACAGTGCTGGGCGGATACCCTGTTTATGGCAGCATTTTTCCTGCTTCGTGCAGGTGTAATGGAAAAGGATGAGGAGATTATTAAGGATGCGCTGAACCAGTATTACTGGCATATTGAATTTCTGCAAAACAAGGAAAACGGGCTTTGGTATCACGGATACAGCCATGTGGCAAAAAGCCATATGTCCGGTATCCACTGGGGGCGGGCAAATGCGTGGGCGGCGTACACGATGGCACAGGTAAAAAAACTGTTGTCCGACTGGTATCTTTACCCTCAGTGTATGGAGGTGGAATGTTCGTTAAGGGATCAGTTGGCGGCACTGAAATATTTGCAGTCGGAAAACGGGTTGTGGCGGACAATTCTTGATGACGAAAGTTCTTATGAGGAGGTTTCTGCCACCTGCGGTATCGCGGCGGCGATGATTGATAATGCCAACCCATTGCACCTTCCATATGTGGAGAAGGCGGCAGCGGGTGTGCTTTCTAATATAACGGAGGACGGCAGGGTTTTAAATGTGTCGGGCGGCACTGCGGTAATGAAAGATGCAGAAGGGTACAAGCAGGTTCCGAAACGGTGGATACAGGGATGGGGGCAGGGGCTTGCACTCGCATTTCTTGTCGCATATGCAGAATTGCTAAAAGAAAAAGAGTAAGGTTTTTTCAGGCTCGGAAAAGGAATATGCAGTAAATTTAAGGGAATTTTTGTATGATCCGATTTTGGAGGGAAAATGAAAGAGATTGCATATGAATATAGGAACTGCCCGATTCCGGGCGGAGGCTTCGTGCCAGGTCTGCTGTTTGAGAAGAGCAGGGAAGTTTTGTATGCGCGGACGGATATCGGAGGTCTGTACCGCAGGGATTTCAGACAAGGACGGTGGATACCCCTAAACGATGATGTGACTTCAGAGGAGTTAGCACTCACTTATCCGCTCTCCATTGCCGTGGATGAGGAAAATCCGGGCAGTTTGTACGCCGTTTGCGGTACACGCAGGGGGGAACATGGGTATTTTGCAGTTTCCGGCAATAGCGGGGAAAGTTTTAGGTTAAAACCGCTGCCCTGCCCGGTGCACGGCAATATGCCGGGGCGTTCGACGGGGGAAAGACTAAGCTGCGCGGACGGGAGGTTTTATTTTGCCTCTCAATCAGCGGGATTATGGTATTCGGAGGATGAGGGTGATACCTGGAAGCCGCTTTTGGTGAGGGACCAGTGGGGGGATGGGAAGGAAAATGGCAGTGAAAATTCGGATGCGGAACAGAACCTGACTTTTCTCTTTAGGAACAATGATATTTTGGTGGTGGGCTGCAGTGGTGCGGCAACCCGCGTTTCGGAAAATATGCGTGGTGCAACACTCTATATTTCTTACGATGCGGGTCAGCACTTTCAAAAAATGCCCGTACCGCGTTCCGCAGGCGGTTTTGAGGGGATCGCTGGTTTTGTCCCGCAACGTTTTTGTTTTGATGGAGAATTCCTCTATGTAACCTTTATGGAAACGGAAGGGGTGCATTTTGCAGGATTTGACAGCTACAGTTTTGATACCGGGAGCTGCCGCGACGGGCGGGTGTGGCGCTACCGCTTTGCGGGGCAGGAGATTTTTTCACAGGATGTAACACCTGTTCCGGGCCGCCTGCTTACAAAAGGTTTTTCGTCTGCGGCAAAGGAGGAGCTTTTGGGACTGGTGCCTGCAGAATTCCGGGGGCAGGAACCTGGATTAGCCGAAGGGGAAAAACAGAGGGAAGTAAGGGAAGCGGCTGATGGAAGGGAAAAGGGGGAGAATGCGCGCCTGCTTTCTGGGGGAATCAGCGGGATCGATGTTTGCGGTGGAATGCTGCTTTGTTCGACCGGCAGCATTAAGGGGGCGGACGCAGTATTTGCGAGTGTGGATGCTGGGGAGCACTGGCTTCCGGTGCTCTGCGGGCTTTCGGTGGGGGAATATAGCCACGGGGAAGTTTCCTATATGAAAACAGAATATAATGGTGGGAGATCGATTTTGCACTGGCTTTCCGATATCAAGATAAATCCGCATCACCCGGATAAGGCATTTGTCACAACAGGAACGGGAATTTTCTGTCTGGAAGGGCTTGACCGGGTGCGGGAGATGCTATGTGCGGGAATATCCGACCTGCCTGAAAAGATTGTTAAATGTACTCCGGATTGTGCGGGACTTGAGGAAACCGTACATCTTAATGTGTATTCACTCCCACGGGGGGCGGTTCGTGTTGTGGATATTGTGGGGGATCTGGGAGGATTTTCTTTTTCTGATCCGGATAAACAATGCGTAAATTCCTTTGCGGATGAAAAAAATGACCGGTATATTACCTGCCTGAATGCGGATTTCCCGGAGCAGCACCCAAACATGCTTGTGACCGGGGCAAGGGGAAACTGGTCGGGCAGTACAAAGGGAGGGGCGCTGCTTTCCTATGACCAGGGGATGCATTTTATTCATCTTCCCTACCCGGAAGGGATTTCGAAAAAACTTGATGACTGTTGTGCGAAGATACAGTGCCCAAATGTGGATGCGGGCTATGTGGCAGTTACGGCGGACGGTACGCGCGTGCTCTGGGCAGTTGCAGGGCGCGGGAAATTTGCGTCGGACTGCGTGGTCTATATGGATGTGGAAGCGGGGAAAGGCTTTGGTACATCTTGGCATTCCAGTATATTTTACGACCGGGCGGGAAGCCCTCTGGTTGAACCTGTTTTTATCCACCCGTATGCTGACCGCGTAAATCCCCGACTAATCTATGCATTTGCGGATGGGGGAAGGATTTTTTTAAGTACGGACCGCGGGGAAAGTTTTTATGAAACAAAAGTTCCCGAGGGGTTCCCAGGTAGTCTGTTTTCCCACTGGTCGGTGCATTGCCAGATTACTGTAGATTATATGGAAGCGGGAGTATTGTATCTTGCGGTGCAGGAAAGAGGGCTGTACCAGCTTAAACTAAGGGAAGAGGAAGGCTTATGGTGGGAACTTTGCTGTCTGACATCTTACGGGGATTACGCGCGCTGTGTCGGGCTTGGCTGCGGTTATGGTGCTTTAGATAAAATTATCTATATTGTTGGGCGCATTAACAAAATATATGGGTTTTATCGCTCCCTTGACAATGCAAAGACATGGGAGCGCATTAATTGTTCAAACCAGATGTTTGGTGAAATCCGCGCTGTCTGCGGCGACCGAAGGGAGCCGGGGATGTTCTATCTTGCCTCCGGAAGCAGGGGATTATTATATGGAAAACCGAAAATTTAAATTTTTTTGATTTCAGGTGTAACTTTTTAAAATCTCCTGCGAATAATAGGTGTAAAGGTAAACAGCAAAAAGCTGAACACAAAAAAGGAGAGCGGATTATGAGAAAGAAATTTTTATGTATGGCACTGGTTGGAGCAATGGCATTTTCAATGGCTGCATGCGGCGGAAAGGATAAGGAGAATGATCCTACACCTACCCCTTCGACAGCGCCGACGCAGGAGGCGGGCGAGCCAACGGCAGAACCAACGCCGAGTGAGGCACCTGAACAATTTGAAGATTTTGATGTGGCGGAGATGGTGGATGGTATTTTGGAGCGCGTGCAAACCCCGGCGATGGGACAGGGCTCGGAGATGGAGCTCACGGAGGTTTACGGTATCCCGGCGGACAAGGTGGATGCTTACGCAATCCGTGTCCCGATGATGAATGTGTCCGCAACAGAGATTTCCGCATTCCGCGCGGCGACTGAGGAAGATGTGCAGGCTGTCGTGGACGGGATTAACGGGAGGGTTCAGGCGCTGACTACTCAGTGGGAGAGCTATCTGCCAGACCAGCTTGAACTGGTTCAGAACCACAAACTCTTAGTACAGGGCAGGTATGTATTGTTTATTGTCGGTGAGGAAGAACTTTCCTCCTATGCGGAGAATGTATTTTTGCGCAAGTTCGACCCATCGATCGAAGAGATGGTGCTTGTGCGCAAATTCGACCGCTTCCAGGCAGTTATCAAGGAAATATCGGAAGAAAAGATTGTGCTTGAGTATACGGACGACAAGGTATATACGTTTGAGTGTAAATACTCGGAATCTTTCTATGCAGAGGGTGGTCTTGAGAACTTTGCAGTAGGGGATACGGTGAGTGCTACACTTGAGGAGCCGGTTCCGGAGGCTGAGGGTGCTATGCAGGCTTCACTTAATTATATCAGCAAAAACCTGGAGGAGTAAGTGCGAAGAGGGTGAATGTGAAGGGGGCTTGAATTTTTATGGGGGGTGTAAGGAAATCACCCCTTTCACATGGAATATATAAATTTGGATGGATTTCGAAAATGAACCCCTTGCCGGGTTCATTTTCGTTTTTCCAAATGAATTTTATATGGTAATATTTGGGAATTATTGCCTCTTGCACAAGGAAGCATCAGGCAGGCATGAAAATTTTGGTGGAATATTCTTCCATTCTGTGGTATCATGGGAAAAGCCGCCGATAGGGCGGCAGGATAACACGGGGAGGAAGTGATTCCGGATGGTGCAGGATGAACAGGATTATAATGCTTTTCTTGGCGGGGATCAGGCCGGATTTGAGCGGTTGGTTCTGCGCTACAAGGACGGATTGATACAATTTATCAACCGCTATGTGCGTGACCTCTATCAATCGGAGGATCTTGCGCAGGATGTTTTTGTGGAGGTATTGCTGCACCCTGGGCGCTACCGGGTGGGCACCTCTTTTAAAACTTATATTTATACGATCGGCCATAACAGGGCGGTGGATTATATTCGAAAGAATGCACGTCTTACCTATGTCGGGGAGTATGAGGAAACATCTACAGGTGAGCAGCATGAGCTACTGGTGCAGGAGGAAGCGCTGCTTGAGGAAAAAGTAATAAAAGAAGAAGAAAAGAGAATACTATATCATACCATCGCTAAGTTGAAGCCTGAATATGGGAATGCGCTGTACTTAATTGATATAGCGGGGCTTTCCTACGCGGACACGGCGAAGGTATTGAAGAAATCGGAAGGGCAGGTGAAGATACTGATTCACCGTGCAAGGAAGAAATTAAAACAGAAACTTGAAGAAGAGGGAAATGTTTTGGGACTGCCCGGGAAGCTGCCGTAGGAGCAGGTAGTATGGGGGGGATTCGCAGGGGTTGACATTGTTTGTGTGGGATGTGAGGCTGCTATGAAAAGTGATGAGGAATTTATCGCCGGGATTTACCGGAAGGCGGAAGAAAGAAAAGTGGAAGAAGTAAAAGATGATGCCGGGAAGAAACCTCATTTCCGGGCGTGGTCGGCTTTAGCGGCTGCGGCATGTCTGTGCCTGGTCATTTCCGGGGCAGTGTATGCTGGGAGCGGACAAAAGCAAAAGGACAATGATACCACAGGAAAAGATGCAGTGATGGCACTCTCGTTTGAGGAACCGGGAAATACGGATACATACCAGAACAGCCGGATTGGTATGCAGAGGGCGGACGGAAAAGGGCAGCAGGGGAAAAACGCGGCTGTGGATGGATTTTTTGCCGGCGTTGAGCTTGCTCTATCGGTTTCACCAAAAACAGATGATACCTGAGTGCAGGAGGAAATTAGTATATGGTATTCAGCAATTCAATATTTTTAATTCGTTTTTTGCCGGCGGTACTTCTTATATATTTTGCTGCGCCGAGGATTTTAAGGAATGCCATTCTTTTTGTGGCAAGTCTGATTTTTTATGCGTGGGGCGAGCCGGTTTACGTTGTGCTTATGATTTTTTCAACCGTGGTCGATTATACGCACGGTATCTTGGTGGAATCCAATTTAAAAAAGGGGAACCGGGCAAGAGCCAGATATTTTGTGATTGAGTCCATGGTTATTAATCTTGCGCTTCTGGGATTTTTTAAATATGCGGATTTTTTGATTGGAAATGTAAATGCCCTGTTTGGCAGTGAAATTCCGCTGCTTCATCTGGCACTTCCGATCGGAATTTCCTTTTACACATTCCAGACAATGTCCTACACGGTGGACGTTTACCGCGGGCAGGCGAAGGTGCAGCGCAATATTATTTCGTTCGGGGCATATGTGGCTCTGTTCCCGCAGTTGATTGCCGGTCCTATCGTACAGTACAAAACGGTTGCAGAGGAGCTTGATTCGAGGAAGGAAAACTGCGACTTGTTTGCATCCGGCGTGATGAAGTTTATGTGCGGTTTCGGGAAGAAGGTACTGCTTGCAAACAATATTGGTATGCTATGGGATACGGTGAGTTCCATGGCACCTGGGGATACCTCCGTGCTTGCAGCATGGCTTGGCATTACAGCATATTGTTTTCAGGTGTATTTTGATTTTTCCGGATATTCGGATATGGCAATTGGTCTTGGGCGGATGTTTGGATTCCATTTTCTGGAAAATTTCAATTATCCGTTTATGTCAAAGAGTATTACGGAATTCTGGCGCAGATGGCATATTTCGCTGGGAAGCTGGTTTCGGGAATATGTGTATATCCCGCTCGGCGGCAACCGTGTAAGCCTGCCGAAGCAGGTGCGAAACATCGCGGTGGTCTGGCTGCTGACCGGTTTCTGGCACGGGGCAAACTGGAATTATGTGCTCTGGGGTGTGTATTTCGGGGTGTTCCTTGTAATTGAAAAGTTTTTCCTGGCAAAATATTTAAAACGTTTGCCGAAGGTGGTTTCCCATATTTATACTTTGTTGATTGTATGGGTCAGCTTTGTGTTTTTCGGTTTGGAAGACCTTTCCCGTGCAGGAGAGTTTATCCGCTCCATGTTCGTGCCGGGCGCGGCGGGATTTGTTGATACGCAGGCTATGTATCTTCTGCGCAATTATGCCGTGATTCTGGTGATATTGGCGTTCGCTGCAACGGATCTGCCCAAGCGCATCACGGATCTTTTGCTGGCTGGCACTGCGGCTGCGGATGGCGATGCCACAAAGGAGCGGACGGTTGCGGGAAGCGTTGCGGCAACGGAAAGAAAGCTGTCGGGGATACCGAAAGAATCAGCAGGGGCATCAGGAGTGAGTGTGACCCCATCCAGGGGCAGGCTTGTTTTTGCGACTGTCGCAAGGACGGCGTACCTTGTGCTTGTGTTCCTTGTGGCAATGGCATATGTGGTTGATGCAACATATAATCCATTTTTGTATTTCAGATTTTAGGTTACAAAATAAGATTTCCCATGCAGAATTTTTAGTATAGTTTTATATTATTGTACAGCAATATTGAATATAACCTGTCAAAGAACTCCCCCGCTTCTAAATCGTAAAGAAAAACGCGGTGGGTAAGGGGGGATTTCTTTGTGCCGGGTGGGTGATAAGTTCCATCTGACAAATTGCGATAGCAGCATAGGGATATGAATCGATGACATGGTTTTATCTTGCTGGCTGTTATAGAGAAATTATCAGGAAATAATGTGTGGGATTTACAGAGAAGGAGCTGCCGGATGGAAGGACAGAATCAAAATTCGGGAAATAAAATAGCGAACAGGATTATTACCTGTGTATTCCTCCTGCTGGTTTTCGGGCTGACGATCGCCGGATTTTTTTCTCCGGTGCGCGCCCGCTCGGAGAGTGAGAACCGCAACCTTGCGCAGAAACCTGCGTTTTCTTTTGAAGCCCTCTTTGCCAAGGAGGAGGAAAAACGGTACACGGTTCAGTACGAAAAATATCTTTCTGACCAGTTTGTTGGAAGGGACGCGTGGATCGGGCTTAAAACAAGGACAGAACGGCTGCTTGGCAAGACCGATATCAACGGCGTATATTTTGCCGGGGACGGTTATCTGGTTACGAAAACGGAAGCCTCCAAGGTCGATCATGTGCAGGAGGAGAAAAATATCAAAAGGCTTGTAGAATTTGTAAAAAAATACCAGGAAAGCCTTGGGGAGGGGCATGTCCACGCGATGATCGTGCCGACGGCGGCATATGTCTTTGCGGATAAACTTCCGCCGTTTACTTCGGAGTATGACCAGGGAGCCTTGTTTGACCGTCTGGGGAAGGATTTGCCGCAGGGCAGTTTTATCAATGCCGCAGAGGAGCTCTTGGCGCATGCGGATGAATATGTTTATTACCGCACCGACCATCACCAGACCGCGCTCGGGGCGTACTATGATTACCGCGCCTGGGCAGAGGCAACGGGGCATGTGGTGCGGGAACTTTCGGAGTACAGTATGAGCATCGGGAGCGAGGAATTTTATGGAACGCTCTATTCTAAGATCAACCTGCCGATGCGCGCCGACACGGTCACAATCTACGACGACGGGAAGTCTTACCGTGTGGAGTACGATATGAGCGGGAAGAAGAAAAACGGTCTGTTTGTGAAGGAGAGGCTTGCGGAAAAGGATAAATACATGGTTTATCTGGACGGAAACCATGCGATGGCGGATATCGTAAAAATGGGGGATGGCGGAAAGGAAAGTGCGCAGCAGGGGGAGGACAGTGCTGATTTGAAAGCACAGGGAAAGCGGACACTTCTTGTAATTAAAGACTCCTATGCGCATACCTTTGTACCGTTTTTAGCGCAGGATTACGACCGGGTTATAATGGTGGACTTCCGGTATTCCAAAATGCCAGTTTCCATGATGGTGGAGCAGTTTGGGGTGACGGATCTTCTTGTGATGTACAACGCGACGAATTTTATTTCGGATGAAAATTTATACCAGTTGGAGAGATAAAAAATATAGCAGATTCCCTGATCTTTAAAGCGGGGAATCTGCTATTGTGTGTCTGGCTGAAATTTGTGTAACCGAAATCAAGATATTTTTCTTTCATTTTGGCATAATGGTCACAGAGCAATCTGTGCGGATAAGTACTACTCGCCCCTTGACAGTCTGGATAGTCGGAACAGGTATACAGGACAAACGCATGAGTGAATAAATTGTGAACAAACATTACCTTTACAGGAGATTTGTGGTATTATTACAATAAAGGTGGTGTTTTACAATGACAGAGATATTAAAAACAATAGAATTAATTGAGGACAAAAGACAGGAAAAAAAGGTCAGGCATAAACTGCTTGATATTGTGGTGATTGTGCTGTTTGCAAAACTGGCAAATGCCGATGACTGGGAGGAAGTTGAAATTTTCGCAAAGTCTAACGAGGAGTTCCTCAGGCAGTACATTGGACTGGAAAATGGCATCCCTTCGCATGACACAATGCAAAGGGTCATGGGCAGTATTGCGCCTGAATATATGCAGGGCGTTTATAATAAGTGGCATGAGCTTGTAAACAGCAACGAGGGGGAAACACTCAAAAAAATTATCTGTATTGACGGGAAAACCATGAGGGGCAATCAATCAAATGGCCAGAAAGCAAACCATATTGTTTCCGCATGGTGTGACATGGACGGTTTTTGTCTTGGCCAGAAAAAGGTGGAAGAAAAATCAAATGAGATCACTGCAATCCCGCAATTACTGGATGCCATACAGATAAAGGGTAGCGTTATAACGGTTGATGCCATGGGGACGCAGACGGAAATCGTGGAAAAGATTAAACAGAAGCATGCAGATTACACATTGGCGGTAAAGGAAAACCAAAAAAACCTGTACAGGGAAATAAGCGAGTATTTTGAAGACGTGGAACTTCTGAAGGAGATAAAGTGTAATAACGGGTATAGAATTACCAAAGAAAAATCCCATTCCCAAATAGAAACAAGGGAATATTACCAATGCAGTAAGATAGGCTGGATGCAGGAAAAAAGCCGTTGGAAAGGTATAAAAAGCATAGGGATGATCTGTAAGACAACGGAACAGTCAGGGAAACAGGTAACAAGGAGGTATTATATCAGCAGCCTGCCGTTAAATGTGGAGCTGTTTGCAAGGACAGTGAGGGAACACTGGTCAGTGGAGGTTATGCACTGGCATTTGGATGTAACGTTTAAAGAAGATGCCAACACTACTTTGGATAAAACAGCAGCACAGAATCTGAATATCATAAATAAATGGTGTTTATCCATATTAAAACTTTTTGATGTGGGAAAGAAACTGTCACTGAGAAAGAAACGCTATTGTATCAGTATGAATGCCAGAAAGTATTTGGAACAGATATTAAGCCTGTAAGACTTGACAATGAAACATAATAAAGAGAATAAACATTCATGCGTTTGTCCTGAACAGGTATAGAATGGGGATTGTTTTTCATAATTGGGTATGGTATAATTTTCCCCAGTGCAAACCGTTAAATCGAAATTTGAAAGTGAGTTAAAATATTACTCTCTTTTCGGAATTGTGTACCTGTTGAAAACGAGAATATAAATGTTATAAAAGTAATTTTTTTTGTAAACTATTGAGAAAGAATAAAAGAAAAGAGAAACATAGAGGAAAATGAATAATCGTATGTATTTGGTTGAGGTATAGGAGGAAAGATTATTGTGGAAGATACTAATCGAGAAAAAGTAATTCTAACAGTAGTTTTGACTTTGGCGGAAGGTTTTGTTGCATACATATTGTATACGAACAATATACTCAATACAGAAAGTTTTTGGGTAGTTTTCCTATCATATGTAACACCCATGGGATTTTTATGTTTTTTAAATTATTGGATATTCTCACCTGTGCTTATCCGTATTGGATTAACAATTTGGTGTTGGTCAGGACATTATAGGCGTGTTTCAAAGCAATTTAATAAGATTGTTATACAATGTGTAACATGGTTGAAAAACGTCAAAATGCATTGGGGTGTAATTGATACCGCAGAGGAATGTCAAAATGCAAATACTTGTGAAGGTTTGTTAGCAATGAAAAAAGCAAAACTAGATCAGCGGTATAAGGTTGTCTATGAAGAAGCCCTAATTGCTGTATTAAACAATGTTACTAATCGAGGACTTGCTAGTAAATCTTTGAAACATGAAACAGTAGTTTGCACCTCCATGATATTATATATTTTTTCCCTAGAGAGAAAGACCAATGGAAAGATGATAGCATTTGAAGGAAAATTTAATGATATTGCTAGTGCTCTATGGAATGTAAGGTGTAATAATGGATGGGGAGTTTATATTGAGAAAACAGATGAAGCAGATTGTAGTATAGCAAATACATTTTGGGCATTTCGAGCGTTGAATGAATATACAGTTTCTAAGAGTGAAGATTACAGAATTATGTTAAGGCGAATTTATGAAAATTCTAGTAATTCACTTTTTGGTTATATTGCAGGAGATGTTCCGAGATTATGTACAACGGCTATGTCCGCGGTGATATATTACAGTTTGGAAGAACAATCTCGAACTACGGTAAGGGAAGTATACAATGTTAAAAATGCTGTGAAATATGTATATAAAATGTTCTGTTATAAAGGTTTAGAATGTGAATTGGAAGTTTTATGTGGACTGGAAACGAAAAGTCAAGGTGTAAAAAAAGCACCTTGGACACATGTAACAATAGAGTTTGTAACAGAAGCTTTAGTAAGTGCATATAAAAATGGAGATTTAAGTTTAATAAAAATGAATTATTTTATTAGATGTTTAAAAAGGATATGTAAGAAAAGATTAGTGTATATAAATGGAAACAATCAACAGTGTTATTATATGCCTAAGGATATGGAAATAAATGGTAAAGGAATATATACATTTCCAACGGCATATATGGCATGGGCATTGAGTATGTTTGATTTTTGAATAGGAGGAGATTTATATGGAAAAGGCAAATGAGTATTTACACAATATTCCACAGATTTCAAGAGTGGAAGAAGCTGAAAAGTATGTAGGCAGAGATGTGATGTTGTTTTCAGATAAAGCAAGCTTTACATTTCGGAGTGATAATTTAGTAGAAACTAACGGTTTAGGAGCAAAATGGGATAAAAAGATACGAGATTTAATTCGTGTGATTAAGATAGAAAATGCAATTGATATTAAGTATGCGAAGACTAATATATTAACACCACTCATGTTTGCGGAAAGTTCAAGCGATATACCATGGCATTTAAACACTCAGGGAATATTATTTACAAAAGTGTCACAGAAAACAATAGAATGGATAAAAAGTGAAATAAAAGCTAATAGATATGGAAAACATGAATTTGATAAGTTTTGGTTGCCATTTTGCAAAAATGTAGATGAGGTTAAAGCGGGAGACGTGTTATGTATTTTTAACAGGAGAGTTGCGGGATGGGATGGTTCGCATGAAAGACCTGTTATTGAGTTATTAGGTGCAGGAGGTCATTTGCCAACGATATGGGATTCTGAAAAAGAATGCTTTAGAGAATTAGAATTTAAAGAAAATTTTCAGAAAGAATTTACAGAAGAATTAGGAGGGAAGATTGATAAAAAGGATATTGTTATATTTGGCGGCTATCAAAATGATGCAACACATGAGTTAGTGGTATTGTGTGGAATAGAAATTAAAGATGAGGAATTAATGTCCTTACAAGAATATGCTATTCAGAATATTGATGAAGATACAGAGGGAATATATTTAGGAACATTTCCAGAAACAATAGACTATTATCGAAAAAACCCAGTACCTTTTGCAGGTGGAGAAAAGGCTGCTCCATATAATTTTCCTAATCGAAAGGAATTGATGGAACGTGCAATTAAGTATTCTGAATTAGGTAATTAGTGATATGGTGCTAGCAACATGTTGATAGAGCGGATAAAGAAAAGCGGCAGTTTTTGTTGGCTCTATTTTGGCTCTAAAAATTTTGACTGGCACAAAAACGAGAGCGATTTTTAAAGAATATGGATAATAAATGCTTGAAAAATGAGGGAAAAACAGCTAGTTCAAGCTATCCGTCGAGGAGTTCGAGTGATGAAAATTTTTACACAGATTATTTTATATGGCAGGTAGTTCATAGGATTATTTGCTATATTTAAAAATAAAGTTAATTTTACAATTTTATTAGATATATTGTTGCCAATACTTATATAAAGGATTATATTATTATGCATAAAACAAATGAAAGAATATCCACTCTAACAGAATATATTGATATTATAAAAAGATATAATTTACATAATAAGTATTACAGAGGTGAAAATCAGAAATACCCTAACATATCATCTAGCCTTGTTAGGGGATATAATCCTAAAGGAGAAAATTTTGGTTTAATTGATATTTACGCGGATTTATTGAGAGCATATTATCAAGAGGTAGGATGTGTATTAGACAAAATGCAAGAAGAAAATTTTCTTGCGTTTTCTCAACATCATGGTTTGAAAACAAATCTAATAGATTTTACTACCGCACCTTTAGTTGCGCTATATTTTGCCTGTGAACGAGAAAAGTATGATGTCGATAGTGGGTACGTATATATATTAAATGAAGAGGATACGGTAGACGCTTCAGAGTTTCTTCAAGAATATTCTATAAAAGAGCATTTAAGCCATAATGTATTCAGCCAGCTAGCGTGGAACAGGGCGGATATTGTTACTGAATTTAGAAACTTACTAGAAAAATATACTGGACTGTTGTCGGGTAAGAACCCATATGATTTAGTGAAAAGTATGGCTAAACAAATAATTGATTATCCGCAGTTTAAGAAATGTAACTCATATTTGAAAGAAAGAGATGAATTGTGTAAAAAAGGTATAGACGGAATCAGCGAAATCCCTCAATTAGTAAAAAAATATCTTCCTGATTTTGATATATTAGGCGGAATGGGAATTATGGAGTTTACAGCGCTTTTTTTACTTTTTTTTGATGATATGAAGTGTTTATCATCAAAATTGCCATCTGACATACCATTCCCTACAATACCTTACTTTATGTATAAGACACCATTAAAGTTTGATCGAATAAAGAATCAAAGTGGTGTATTTTTATATCAAGCATTTATCGATTACCAAACGGATTTTGATGAAGTGGGCGGGCTGATGGTACAGAAAATAATCCCCAGTATGACTATACAAGTAGATAATCAAAAAGATATTATGAAAGAGTTAGATATGGTTGGAATTAATAAAAAATATATATACGGTGATTTTGATAATATAGCAAAATATATTAATATGAAGTTTTTTGATAACTAGTAAAAGAGTTTTACTGGCAACATTTTGGCAACAGAAAATTAGCAAGCCATAATAAATGATGTAATTGAAGTAAAAATGGGTGTGTATTTGCATAAAACTTAAATAAATATAGTTAAGAATAATAAAGAACATGCCGAAGTCGAAATGTTCTGATGTTAATTAAGATTTAAACGAGGATAAGAAGATGGCAGAACGATACAGACTGATATTAAGGGGATGGTTCAGTTCAGAAATTGTTAAAAATAAACTAGAGCCTGTTCACATAAAAACAGCGTCAAAAATCATGGTAAGCATAACCACAAAAAGGAAAATGGAACTGAGCTTATCATCTTCATATGCCCTGTCCATCAAAAGGGGGTGGCTGTCCCCGGAACAAATGTCCCTATCAGCTTCCTGCCTTCCGGGGCATCGTGGCGGTTCCTGGCAGACAGATGGAATGCAAATGCATACCGCCCCAAGGTGCAGCAAAGATGGAGTTTTGTTGTCAGTGCCCTCCATTTGCAGCCATTTTCTATGATGTAGAGCAGAGCACAAAGGAACTGGTAATTCGATATGGTAGCCGGTATCCTTGCGACAGGCATAAAATGTTCGATTTTTGCAAACTGTTTTTTTGTTAGTTCCATAGGTTTATTTTACCATACAGCTTTTCTGTTGTAAAGATTAATGTGAACAGGCTCTAAAATTCCAGTTTGGCATACTCTGTTTTCCATGCCCTTGTCGGGATTGTGGTCTTGCCATTCATCACACCTTTGAGATAATCTTTCGCTGCCGTAAGCAGGATTTGCCCGGCTTTGAGCGGCTATGGTCTTTTCGAGGAAGGTCTTGAATTCTTCCTCTGCCAGAGGTGGCGGGGACGAGGCTTTCAAAAAGTCCCATGCGGCGGCACAGACATTTTGTCCTGTCTTTGCGTTCCTGCGCCTTTTCTTCCTGCACAAGCGGTCTGCGCCTGTTTTCAAACTGTCTGGTTTGTCCAAAGGGCAGCTAAGCTTTCATGAAAAAACAATAAAAATATAAAAATCCAAGGAAATCCACTGCATGGAAATTTATCTATTTTTCATAATGCTTTTAATTTTCTTTCCTTGATTTCCCGCAATTTATCGATTATAATCTAACCCAGTTAGTTAATGGAAGGGAGGATTTTTATGGCAACAAAATCACAGATCGAGATGGTGCTCCGGGAGTTCAAAAAGATACATCCGCCGCACCCTGTCGGTCTTTTACAGCGTATCGACGAAACGCAGGAGGGGGTCGGGGCAGTTCTCTGCCTGCTCCATGAATCGGATGAAACCGTTACGGCGGGCAGGGTCAGCGAGGTGCTTGGTGTCAGCACCGCGAGGGTGGCTGTCCTGTTAAAAAAAATGGCGGCAAAGGGGCTTATCACAAAAGGGCATGACCCTGCGGATGCGCGAGTTACAGTCGTATCGCTTACAGAGCAGGGAAGGGAGAGTATCCGGGAAATAGAAGGTGAGCTATACCGGCAGACAGGGCTTGTGATTGACAGGGTCGGGGAGGAGCGGGTGCTGGAATTTATCGCGATTGCACAGGAAATACAAAGCGCCCTGCAAAATTGAAAACCAGCATATTCCCGAAAGAGTGCCCGAAAGAAATTCCGGAAATATGCGGAACTTTTAAAACAGTATGTGCCCGAATAGCGCACAGAAAAATTTTGGGAAGCTGTGTGGTCAGAAATTTCCCTGCCTGTCAATATGAACCGGCAGGGCACATACGGAACTGATTAAGGAGGAAAATAGATGCTCAAATTATTTAAAAATCTTCGGAGGACGGAGCGGATGCTAGCCGCACTTTCTCTGGCCTTCATCGTCCTGCAGGTATGGCTTGACCTGACCATGCCCGAATACATGGCGGAAATCACCCGCCTGGTACAGACAGAAGGCAGCACAATGCCCGAGATACTTTCCGCGGGCGGGATGATGTTACTTTGTGCGCTGGCAAGCCTTGCAGCTTCCATTTTCACTGCTGTCTGTGCGGCGAAAATCGCGGCGGGCTTTGGCGGAACCCTGCGCGGCAAACTTTTTTCCAAGGTTGGCTCTTTTTCAATGGAGGAGATCGGTCACTTCTCCACCGCCAGCCTGATCACGCGCTCCACCAACGATATTACACAGGTTCAGAACCTGATTGTGCTGGGGCTCCAGATGCTGATTAAAGCACCGATTATGGCAGTCTGGGCAATCGGCAAGATTTCCGGGAAAGCGGGGGAGTGGACGATGACCACCGCGGTGGCGGTGCTCGTGCTGTTGATTGTGGTGTTGGTCTGCATGGTACTGGTCATGCCGAAATTTAAGAGAATGCAGAGATTGACCGATGACTTAAACCGTGTGACAAGGGAAAATCTTACTGGTCTGCGCGTTGTCCGCGCGTACAATGCCGAGCAGTATCAGGAGGACAAATTTGAAAATGCGAACGAGGCGCTTACCTCAACAAACCTTTTTGCACAGCGCGCCATGTCCTTTCTGATGCCGAGTATCCAGTTGATTATGAGCGGGCTTTCCCTTGCAATCTACTGGATTGGCGCAGTGCTGATTAACGAGACGGACATGATGGGGAAAATTGACCTTTTTTCCGAGATGATGGTGTTTTCACAGTACGCGATCCAGGTCGTTATGTCCTTTATGATGCTGGTTATGATTTTTATGATCATGCCCCGCGCTTCGGTGTCCGCAAAGCGTATTATGGAGGTGCTTTCTACCGCGCCGACCATTGTGGACGGGAATTTGAAGGAAGGAAAGAGTGGGAGTGCGGGAGAGGTGGAGTTTCGCAATGTTTCGTTCCGCTATCCGGACGCGGACGGGGACGTTCTGCAAAACATCAGCTTTACCGCGAAAAAAGGGGAAACGGTGGCTCTGATCGGCTCCACGGGCTGCGGCAAGAGTACCGTGGTCAACCTGATCCCGCGGTTTTATGATGCGAGTGAGGGGGAGGTTTTGGTGGACGGCGTGAATGTGCGCGAGTACACACAGAAATCCCTGCGCGCAAAGATCGGCTATGTATCGCAAAAAGCGACGCTATTTACCGGAACCATCCGCTCCAATGTGGCTTATGGGGATAGTGGGCGGGCAGAAACATCCGAAGAGGAAGTGAAGGAAGCTGTTGCGACGGCGCAGGCAGCGGAATTTGTGGAACAGCTTGACGGGACTTACGACGGCTATGTAGCACAGGGAGGCTCAAACCTTTCCGGCGGGCAGAAGCAGAGAATATCCATCGCCCGCGCCGTGGCGAGGAAACCGGAGATTTTTATTTTTGATGATTCCTTTTCTGCGCTTGACTACAAGACGGACCGCACGCTACGCAAAACCCTGGATGAGAAATGCGGGGATGCCACCCGCATCATTGTGGCGCAGCGGATTGGAACCATCCGCGACGCGGATAAGATCATTGTTTTGGACGAAGGGCGGATTGCCGGGATGGGCAGGCATAAGGAACTGATGCAGAATTGTGAGGTTTATCAGCAGATTGCGCTTTCGCAGTTATCAAAGGAGGAGTTGGCATAATGGAAAAGAAAGAATATAAGCCTGTTCGCGGGCACGTCGGTATGCCGGGAGGACCCCATGGAGCGCGCGGCGGCGGGGAGAAGGCGAAAGATCTTGTCGGCATATGGAAAAAACTGCTTGGGTATTGCAGGAAATATTTAGTTATTTCTGTAATTGCCATTTTATGTTCCGCCATCGGGACGGTGTTAATGCTGATTGGACCGGATAAGCTCTCTGAGATGACGGATACCATTACGGAGGGAATCATGCCGCCTGCAACCTCCATTGATATGGATAGGGTAGTACGGATTGGTCTGACGCTGGTTGTATTTTATGTGATGAGCTATCTGCTGTCAGCGATTCAAGGATGGATTATGTCCACCGTGACGCAGCGTGTTTCCAAGGCAATGCGCTCGGATATTTCAAAAAAGATTAACCGCCTGCCGATGTGGTTTTACAACCAGACGACCACGGGGGATGTGCTCTCGCGCGTGACAAATGATGTGGATACCATCGGGCAGTCCTTAAACCACAGCATCGGCAATATGGTTTCTGCTATAATTCTATTTGCTGGCAGTCTGGTTATGATGCTTACAACAAACGGGTGGATGACGTTAACTGCGGCTGTGGCAAGTCTTCTCGGTTTTGTGCTGATGTTTTCGATTATGGGAAAGAGCCAGAAATATTTTACACGCCAGCAGAAGCACCTTGGAGAGATCAACGGACATATTGAGGAAATTTATTCCGGGCACACGGTGGTGAAGGCTTATAACGGCGAGGAGGAGGCGCAGAAGGTTTTTGACGAAATGAACCGGAACCTCTGCGAGAGCGGTTTTAAGGCACAGTGCCTGTCCGGTCTTATGATGCCGATTATGGGATTTATTGGGAATCTCGGCTATGTGGCAGTCTGTGTTGTGGGCGGTGCGATGGCACTTAACGGGAAAATCAGTTTTGGTGTTATCGTCGCATTTATGATGTACGTCCGCTATTTCACGCAGCCATTGTCGCAAATCGCGCAGGCAGTGCAATCCTTGCAGTCCGCCGGGGCTGCCGGGGAGCGTGTGTTTGAGTTTCTGGAAGCGGAGGAGATGGAGGAGGAAACGGAAAAAATCAGCGCGCTTTTAAATGTAAAAGGGGATGTGGAATTTGAGCATGTCCGCTTTGGTTACGAGGATTCGGACGCGACTATCATCCACGATTTTTCTGCAAAAGCGGTGTCGGGTCAGAAAGTTGCCATCGTAGGACCTACGGGCGCAGGGAAAACAACGCTGGTCAATCTTCTGATGCGGTTCCATGAGATTCAGGGCGGCGAAATCCGGATCGATGGAACGCCGATTCACCGGCTCACGCGCGCGGCGGTACATTCGCTGTTCTGTATGGTATTGCAGGATACCTGGCTGTTTGAGGGGACGGTGCGGGAAAATCTTGTTTATAACAATGAGAAAGCGGACGAGGAAAAGATGAAGGAAGCCTGTCGTGCGGTGGGACTTGACCATTTTATCCGCACGCTGCCGCAGGGGTATGATACGGTGTTAAATGACCAGGTGAATCTTTCGCAGGGGCAGAAGCAGCAGCTTACGATCGCACGCGCCATGATCGCCAACAAGCCGATGTTGATTTTGGACGAGGCAACCTCCTCGGTGGATACCCGCACGGAGCAGCAAATCCAGACCGCGATGGATCAGTTGATGAAGAACCGCACGTCCTTTGTGATTGCGCACCGCCTGTCCACGATCAAGAACGCGGATCTGATCCTTGTCCTAAAGGACGGGGACATTATCGAGAGCGGCACGCACGAGGCGCTGCTTGATAGGGCAGGGTTTTATGCGGAACTGTATAATAGCCAGTTTGAGGTTGCAATGTAGCCAGCGTGTTATATGCGAAGAAATAATTGTAACAGACGGTCGGATGTTTGAATGGCAGCAGATGTTTTTTATGCGGAAAGGAAGGATAGGATGAAGGGCAGGTTTATTGCAATTGAGCGGGAATATGGCAGCGGCGGGACGGCGATTGCCCGCGCGTTTGCCGAACGGGCGGGGATTTGCTGTTACGGGCGGGAAATCTTAGAGGAGGTGTCAAAAGAGCAGAATATTTCTGTGGAACAGATTGAGCGCTATGAGGAAACGGTGACGAACAGCTTTCTGTATTCGGTTTATATGCTGGCGCAGACCACTGCCGGCAGGGGGGATATGCTGACAGCAAACGGGCATATTTATGTGAAGGAGCAGGCGGTAATAAGGCAGCTTGCAGCAAATGGTCCCGCGGTGTTTTTGGGGCATTGTGCTGCGGAGGCACTGGCGGATTATGAGGGGGTGGTAAAAGTATTTATCCGCTGCAGTGACGGGGAGGCAAAGAGGCGGCGCATTGTGGAGGAATACGGGATTTTAGAGGGAAAGGCGGACGCGGTGCGGCGGAAGTTTGACAGGAAGCGGGCAAATTATTATTACGCGAACACGGTGAAGAAATGGGATGATTTTAAGAATTATGATCTGGTACTTGACAGCGGAAAGCTTGTGGAAGAAACCTGCGTGAAAGTGCTTTGTGCATTGCTCGGATAAGTTTTAAAGCATATAAATAGGAGCTGTGGCATAAGGAAATGATCATCTGTTTGTGGACAAACAAAAGCTATCGTGCTAAAATAATCATAACAGGCAAACGGGCATGCCAAAGAACCGTTTTATGTTCCGCGTGCCGTGAGAATACTCTTGACTGGGGAACCGTATGAAAAAAATTATGATTATTGAGGATGATCCCTCCGTTCGTGAGGAGCTTGCCTCCTTGCTTTGCGACGAGGGCTATGAGTCTTTTGCGGTAGTTGATTTTAAGGATATCAGAGGGCAGGTCGGGGAGATTGCCCCCGACCTGATTTTGCTGGATATGGGGCTTCCGGGGCGTGACGGGCTGACGCTGTGCGCACAGCTTCGCCGGGACATGGATATCCCGATTATTTTTGTGACCGGGCACGATAGCGTGGGGGATGAACTTTCGGCGCTGCGTCTGGGCGGGGATGACTATATCACAAAGCCCTACCATATCCCCCTTTTGCTGGCGCATATCGAGGCGGTGTTGCGCCGGGGCAGCGGGACTGGGAAGGAGCCCGATATCATAAAAGCCGCAGGGATTGAACTAAATCTTTTAAAAGGGACGGTTTCGGCAGGCGGCAATACAGAGGAACTGACCCGCAATGAGGTACAGATTCTGGTATGCCTGATGGGGCGGGCGGGGGAAATTGTTTCGCGCATGGATATGATGGAAGCGCTGTGGGAGAGCCAGATTTACATTGACGATAATACATTGAGTGTCAATATGACAAGGCTTCGGGGGAAGCTTGCAAAGATCGGGATGCCGGAATGTATCAAAACGCGCCGTGGGATGGGGTATCAGCTTTGACAGCGCGGGTGGTTCCTGCCAATGTGCCGATCCTGATTCTCGTTGAGGCGACCAGCTCTCACCGTTGTCAGGCAGGGGACGCACGAGGAGCTGACGGCGCTTTCGGGGCTGTATGCACGGATGTACAGGACGCAGACGGAATTGGCGGATTGATACTTGACAAGGTGCGAACCATATGATAGAATGACAGCAATTATGAAGGAAAGGGGTGCGGCGATGATTCGTAGGTAATTCAGATGGAAAAGATAGTGAATCAACATGTCCTAAGATATGCCTGGCATATGTGGGGCTTGCTTTGCTGCTTGAATTTGGATTGCCTGTTATCTGAAACAGTTATATCATTTGCTGCGCTGCTTTATATCTTTTTATTATATGGATATCTCTGTGGGTGCAAGGATGGTTCCATTTTCGATACGCTGGATTCGCTATCGGGAATGGGACTATTTTTCTATGGAGGTATTTTATGTTAGAATTGAAAAATATTACGATCCGCCTGAAAAAGGATGGCAGATGCATTGTCGATGATTTTTCCTTCTCCTTAAACCGCGGCGAGAAGGCGGTGATTATTGGGGAGGAGGGGAATGGGAAATCAACACTTTTGCGCTTTCTCTATCAGAGGGACCTTGTGGAAGAATATTGCAGCGTTTCCGGTGAAGTGATTAAAAAGGGAAAAATAGCTTACCTGCCGCAGATGATGGAGGAGGGGCTTTCCCATGTTACGCTGTTGGATTATTTTGGGGATTGTGAGTATTATCTGCACACGGATATTTTGGCGAAACTTGGGTTGTCGGTGGAATTTATCCTGTCACAGCAGGAGCTTGGCACACTCTCCGGCGGCGAGAAGGTGAAGATACAGCTTGCAAAGCTTCTGATGGGGGAGCCGGATATTCTCCTGTTTGACGAGCCGACCAATGATCTGGATATCGAAACCCTGCAGTGGCTGGAGGCGTTTATTGCGCAGAGCAGGCTGCCCATCCTCTATATTTCGCATGATGAAACGCTGATTGAAAAAACGGCGAACGTGATCGTGCATATGGAGCAGATCATCCGAAAGACAAAATGCCGTATCATGGTTTCACGCTGCCCTTACCGCGAATATCTCTCGCGCCGGAGGAATGATTTTTCACATCAGGAGCAGGTGGCGAAAAAACAGCGGGAAGATTACGATAAGCAGATGGAAAAATGGCGGCAGATATACAACCGCGTAGACCATGAGCAGAAGATAATCACAAGGCAGAACCCCGGAGGTGCGCGGCTTCTGAAAAAGAAGATGCACGCCGTGCTCTCGATGGGCAGGCGCTTTGAGCGGGAAAAAGAGAATTTCCTTGATTTCCCGCAGGAGGAGGAAGCAATCCTGGCAAAATTCGATCCGTCCATCCATCTTCCGGCGGGTAAGACCGTGCTTGATTTTTCGCTTGATGTTTTAAAGGTCGGGGAGCGGGTTTTAGCGAGGAATCTGCGGCTTTTCGTGGCGGGGAGCGAGCATGTCGGGATTATCGGAAGGAACGGTGCGGGGAAGTCCACCTTTTTGAAACGCTTGTGGGAGGAGCTGAAAGACCGCACCGATATCCGTGCCATGCTTATGCCGCAGGATTATTCCGAGGTGCTTGATTTTGGGAAAACGCCCATTTCGTACCTAGCGGAGCATTATACAAAGGATGAGGTGACAAGGGCTAGGACTTATATGGGCGGCATGAAATTTACGCATGAGGAAATGACGGGTGCGATCGGGAGTTTAAGCGGCGGGCAGAAGGCAAAAATTCTGTTCCTTGATATGGTGCTGCAAAAAGCCAATGTGCTGGTGCTCGATGAGCCGACAAGAAATTTCAGCCCGCTGTCAAGCCCGGTTGTGCGCGCGGCTCTTTGCGAGTTTGGCGGCGCGGTCATCAGCGTGTCGCATGATAGGAAATATCTTAAAGAAGCCTGCGATAAGGTTTATGAACTCAGGGAGGATGGGCTGTTTTTGGCTGACGGTTGAAATGGAAGGTAAGTGATTTTTCCCGGTGAAAGTAAAGGGGCGGTGGTCGGAAGCCGTCCGTATAGTATCGGGAGGCGTGGTTTGCCCTGACAGAATGGGGATGTGGGGCGGGAGGGATTTTGCGAGTGGGGGGCTGTTATGAAAGCGTCGGAATTTTTTGCTGACCGTGCCCTGGGACTGCTCCTTCGGGCAGTTTTTGCGGCGGTCACGGCGATATTTTTGCTGTTGACCGGAACGAAGCCGGGGATAGTTGTGATTCTTGGCATTGTCTGGTTTTTGGTATTAGCCTGCGGGCAGGCGGTAGATTTTTTCCAGTGCCGTTCCCGTTTGCGGGAGCTTGCTGCGGTCATGGAGGGGCTTGATAAAAAGTATCTGTTTGCCGAGTGCGTGCGGGCAGGGGGGACGGTTTATGAGCGCAGGCTGTTTGAACTGTTCCACAGGGCGGGAAGGTCGATGATTGCGGCGGTTTCGGATTCCGAAGCTAACCAGAGGCAGTACCGGGAATATGTGGAGAGCTTCGTGCACGAGATCAAAACACCAATCACAGCAGCAGAACTGGTCTGCAGAAAGGTTGACCCAGAAAATCGGAGAAAATTATCCTGCGAACTGGAAAAAATTGGATCCCATGTGGAGCGGGCATTGTTTTATGCTAGGTCGGAAAGTGCACAGAAGGATTATATTATCCGTGCGGAGAGTCTCTCGGAGTTAGTAGCGCAGGCGGTTGGGGAACATAAGGCGCTGTTGATTGGGAGCGGTGTGCGGGTGGAAACGGGGGATTTGGGGTATACCGTGTTTACTGATCGGAAGTGGGCGGTTTTTCTTTTAGGGCAGCTTTTACAAAATTCTGCGCGGTATTCTGCGGCGGAACCGGTGGTAACAATATCGGTGGAGCATAATTTTATGCAGGAGGAAAATCTTGCGAGGGGTATGGGGGCGCAGCCGCTGGTATCCAGGGGAGGAAATAAGGTAAGGCTTTGCGTGCGGGATAATGGAATCGGTATTCCGGCACACGAGTTGTCTCGCGTGTTTGAGCGCGGGTTTACGGGAAGCAATGGGAGGGTGCGCGGCGGCTCGACGGGGATGGGGCTGTATCTTTGCAGGAGGCTGGCGGATTGTCTGGGGATCGGGCTTGAGATTATGTCGGAGTGTGGTGTGGGAACAACAGTTGTGCTTGTGTTTGAGGAGAAGAAAGAATTAGGAACTTTTGAAGCGTGACAGACAGATTTACGAGGATTATCTTGCAGGAAGCAAGACGGAGGAACTAAAAGCCGGCACATCAATGTGTACCGATCATTCGCAAAAGGATAGACGTATCCCTTGCGGTTTTGGTTTCACAATGATGTAACCGGCTTTGAGATTCAAAATCGAAACTGTCTTTTCTGATTTCTGACAGTTCAAAGCAATTCAGAAACAGCGGTGTTTTTTTTCGCATACCGCAGGCGTGTACGGTGCAAAGTCATACCCAAATATTCGGTGTAGATATGTATTCAGTTGTGGCTCTCCTGAGAAAATATTTTATTGTATTGAATGAAACGAATGCTCAGTCCAACACAAGCTCTTTTTTCTTCCCATTTTTCTTTCTCGGGTACTCTCTGATGCGGGTAACAAAATCAAGATTGACAATTTCCCGCTCGCCTGAATTTCTTTCGATTATCATACCGCCGTCGTCAATTTCCTTAATAACACCCTGTAGGCTGCCGTCATTTGAAGTAATCGTATAAATAATGCACTCTTTGCCGATAAATTGTTTTGCAAGTTCTTTCATAACAATATTCTCCTTGTTTTGTTTTCTGCGGGTTTGTATTTGCCATACAGCCACCGCTGTTTGTCGCTTTCTTCTGATACAGAAAAAGATAATCAGAAAAATAGCAATACACAGATAATACTCCATTGTATATCCTCCTGCTTTTCCATCAAGAAAGCTTGTTCCCAGCTTTTGAATACCTTAATGCTTCTTTACAATATACCGATTGATTTACAATCCAGATAAGGCATACGACAAAAGACGGTAAAAATCCAATACCGAAAACAAGCGCACAAACTGCCAGTACAATGGATAGAACCATACAAGCCGTGTTGGTGGCGGCATATGCTTTAAGTGCACACTTGCCAATCATTATCTTCTCAGCTTCATCGCAGCTGTCCAGCCATTTCTTTTGGAACTTAAGGTCATAGACGGACACCGTTTTTTCAGGATTCGTTTTCTTGGCTGAGTCAATACATTTCTGTTGGATGATGACTGATTCGATCATAATTGCGAAAAAGCTGGCAATACCTATAAAAAAGGGCACAATATTGTTTTCGGTTTCAAAAGTTTCAAAACCATTGGCATAGGATGCCGCAATGAGAAAATAAGAGAGGATAAAAGCAGCGCTTGCAACCCAAATCACGATAGAAAGTTTTCTATCAATCGTATCCGATATTTCCTCGTTTTCGCTGTCCCAAGAGGAGAGCAGTTTCTTTGCACTTCGATAAATCGGGACGCAGACCACCGGCAGTATAACCACTATTGCCAACATCAGCCACGGGGCAATATATGTGCCAAAAAACGCCCCCGTGCTTTTCATACCATCGGACAGACTGTTCAGCCCGTATTTAGCGGAGCAAAAGCCTGCCGAACCGCCGACAAGAAGGGATATTACCATAATGAGCATAAATTTTGGCAGAGCCTTCCGATTTGCTTTCTTGATTTCATTGTTATCCATTTTCTTCCTCCTGTAAATAGAAAACTTCTTCCACCGTGACGTTACACACCTTCGCAATCGTCAGGGCAAGGGTGACCGACGGCGAATAATCGCCCCGTTCAATCAGGCTGATTGTCTGCCTTGATACGCCGCATAAGCGTCCCATTTCCTGCTGATTGACATTTAGTGCGGCTCTGCGTTCCTTCAAACGATTTCGCAGTATCATACAGCACCTCCGTATGACAATTTTCTTTGTCTAATTGACAATTATTATTGTCATATTGCATTATACTCTTGTCATTCCGCTTTGTCAATAAGGTTTAGAGAAAATTTACATTAAGGAAAAGCCGCCGTCTGCTTTGAGGGATTCTGTTACGTTCCTTTTCTCGGCAAGTTACTTTACCATATCCTCAGCCTGTTCATCAATATCGGCAAGAAAGCTGTTCAGCGTGCAAAAGAAAGTAATTGATTATTTTGACTCTTTTGATGAACATATTAAGGACTTTGAGATAGAAAAATTTCCGTATGATGCGGATAGCAAAGAAGAAATATATAAGATCAGTTCATTGCATAAAAAAATTGATTCGGATGCATTTGCAGCGATTCCTACATTGAAAAGTATTGATATCTTTAAGGGAGAGTGACGGGTATGGCAAGAAAAGACGGGAATGGGAATTATAAGTCCAGAGGACATCACCCAATCATCTAATTTGATAATTGGGCAACACTCTTTAGAGGTATGATTTTTATGGTATTATTTCATTTTGTAAAAATTTTTTGATATACGAAATACTTTCTTCGGTTATAGTCAGCATAAAAGCCGAGTATCTACATTTTTGATAGCGTACCTTATCCATGATGAAGTCATATCCCATAACACATTTTGGATTGCAGTCATCAGGATTTACAAGGTGTTTGCAGATGGATGCTTTTGAAATTTCTTTTTTCATCTCTGCCGGAAGTGTGTCCAGAAATCCCATATACTCATTGAGCCGTTGCGGGTAAATTCTTATCTTAATTCCTGTTTTTCTGCAAACGAAAGTAGCTAATGTCTTTTTTGAATCTTGCAGAAGATAGGAAACAGTGGGACCGCTTTTAGCTGCTTTTATTTTACGTTTGCAGTTATTCTCTAAAAAAAAATTGTTTATATCTTCAACAAAATTTCTGTCTAAGTCCGTGATTTCTAAAAATTCATTATAAGAATTATCCATCATGCTTTAACCTCATATTTTTTTAATTGGTATCCAAGCTTCATACTGCATATTGTTTGGATCGGGATTAAGATAGACTTCCATATCGGGAGCGTTATCATATTCATATCCGGATGTTGGAAGCCATTCTGTTATAATGCGTCGTTCTAATTCCTGAATTGATATGCCTGTACCAATTCCACTAAATATAGCCCATGTGCAGGCGGGAATAATATATTCGTCCAGGGAATTATCAGTGTCAATAGAAGAAGATACAGCTATAAAATATTGCCATTCCTCTTTATTATTGCAAACGCTTACACCCAAAACGCCCATGGGCTGATTATTCATCAGTGGTGTTATCTTTTCAAATGTGCCGTTTATAGCTGCATTTTGCCACATCTGCGGTACAGCTATGAAATTATTTTCTATTTCTTTATCCAATGGGAAGGATGCGCCCACAATACGAAAAGAATCTTTAGTTTCAATTCGATAACTTAGTTCTTCTACACCTTTAACAGTTAGTTTGAAACTGATTGGGGGATAAGATTTTATGGTAGTTCCTCCTTTTTTGGCTATTGATGGTGCTATGCCATGCACACTTTGAAATGCCCTGTTAAATGCAGTTGGAGAGGCATAACCATATTTCATACCGATATCAATGATTTTTTTATTCCCACTTTGCAATTCGATGGCAGCTAAGGACATACGCCTGCGGCGGATATATTCTGAAAGTGGAATACCCGCCATATATGCAAAAATTCTTTGATAATGATATGAGGAGCAGCAAGCTATATGTGCAAGCTCATCGTAACTTATTTCTTCTGCAAGATGTTCCTCGATATAGGAAATCGTTTTATTTAGTCTTTCTATCCATTCCATTTCTTATTCTCCTTTCCAGCTACAATTATTTTAGGTGATTGTGAAACTCTGAAAGCCGCATAAAACCTAGCTTTTTTAAGCTTTCTTTTTGCAACTCTCCTCACTAAAATTTTGACTTTTAAATCATTTTGCACATCTTTTTAGCTTAAACGATTCATTTCAAGTTCGTTTCTATACAAAGTGCATAAATTTTTGTTAGTGAGTTTTGCAATCGCCAATACAATTATACTTCTTAGGGTTGCTTATTACCTCTCTTTTCATGCACAAAAAAGAGAGGGTTGGAAGTTAATATTTGTTTTTTGACTTGACTGTATAAGTCGTAAATTTTTAATATATATGGTTTATAATCTTTATTTTTTTCTGATTTGGGGTAGGATGGCATATATTCTATAATTCACCTGTACTTGATAATCTGATTTATTTGTCTATACACGATATAGGCAAATGCGGCTATCCATGTTCATAATTCACCAGACCTTTCTATAAATTTTATCAGGTCAATTATACTCTTACAACCATATAATAGCAAGCGTTTAATTATAAATTATTGTTGTTAATTAATAGAACTATATATTTTAAGAGGTAATGGGAATGGTAAAGTCAAGGGAAATTTCATATCCCTATACTGCTATTGCAGTGTTCCAGTTTGGGTTCATCCCCGTCCTTGACATAATTGATGGGTTGATAAGTGTATAGCTTGGGGAAAAAGCAAGTGGGGAAAATATGGAATTAAGGCTTTTTAAGCTGATATGGACGGTGCAACCGGGTGTGAAGTATGATGGGAAAAGATTTGTTGTAAAATAAATAATATATATTTCTCCGCATTATTTTTCGGACATTAAGAAAAAGGGTTAGCATATTAGTTTACAGTATGAAATATCGGATAAAATCTTGCCGAATAATCATTCAAAACAGATTGACTATTCTTTGAAATATGGTATTATGTTATTAGTGGTCGGTTCTGCTATAAGTGGTCTGTTAAAAGCGTTAGCGATTCTAAATATATAGAGGGAAGTCCCTTATTTTTAAGTCAGGCAATAAACGGGAAGTCCTTTATTTCTAAAGCAGACAATAAGTAGTATGATTTTCCAAATTATAGGGGATGGAGGGCGGTTGCCCCATGGATTGTAAAGAAGCAATTATCATTTTTGAAAACACCGCTAAAATGGATGTTGTTCAGATAGAGCGCTGCGGCGTTGGTACTGGGAACTATGTTTTTATTATTACAACCACAGTGGATAAATTTATTCTAAGGTGCAGCGAAGAAAAGGATGCCTACAAAGATACCATTCTTTTACTCAACAAATTGTCCGTATGTGATATTCCCATACCTGTTGTTTTGATGGAAGGAATATATGGAAATTATTCTTATCTGATTCTGTCCTATATTGATGGCGATGATATTGGAAATGTTTATTGTAAGTTAACTGACAGCGAGAAAAAACAAATTGCCAGGGAAGTAGTTGCGATACAACAAAAGGTGTCAGGGATTGATCTACGGGCGGATAAGGAGATAATATTAAGTTATTGAAAATATAGACAAATAGGTTTATATATGATATA
>CAJTOR010000032.1:39679-41610 GCA_910577675.1 uncultured Lachnospiraceae bacterium | reverse complement strand
TATATGCCAAAGAATTTACCGTGTATGTTTTCAGCCGGAAAAATCATTTGCAAGAGGGATATTCTACAAGGGAAATGGCAAAAGACCATGCAGAAGCTATGACTGCTCTTGGTATTTCAAGAGCAGACGTTTTAGGCATATCCCAAGGTGGTATGATAGCGCAGTATCTTGCGATTGATTATCCGAATTTGGTCAATAAGCTTATTTTGGCGGTAACAAGCGCAAACTCAAATGAAATAATTAAACGAGTAGCTGGTGTCTGGATTGAAATGGCAAAGCAAGGAAATTATAAGGATTTAATGATAGATACAGCGGAAAAATCATATTCAGAGAAATACTTAAAAAAGTACCGTCGAATTTATCCGTTTATTGGAAAAATAGGAAAACCCAAAAGTTTTCAGCGTTTTCTCATACAGGCAGCTTCCTGTATCAGCCACAATGCTTATGAGGAATTAAGTAACATAGTATGCCCTACATTAGTGATTGGTGGGGATTGCGATAAAATTGTTGGAACAACTGCTGCTTCTGCAATAGCCCAAAAAATTAGTCATAGCGAATTGTTTATTTATAATGGTCTTGGACATGCGGCGTATGAAGAAGCTAAAGATTTTAATGAACGGATTTTGAATTTTCTAACGAGATAATGGAAAGTCCAGTCAACAATAAAAATAAATACAGTTTTGTATTAGTGTTGATAACCTCGCTTGTAGATAATCAAGGAGCAATAGCATATAAGTGTTGTTACTGCCCTCTCTGAATTAAAAAAATAACCGTAAACCATGCACCGCCCTATGTGGGAGAAAGGGGGAATCCGAACCTTTTGCCCTATGAAACGATTGTCCGGGCGACCAGCGGAGAGCCGGAAGCCGTGGACGAGGTTTTACGGCATTACAGCAAACGTATCCGAATTGCCGTCATTGAAAACGGGCATATCGACAGGGATACGTAGGACAGCATAAAATCCCGGCTTGTCGCTGCCCTGTTCAAATTCCGTTTTGATGAACAGGAAGTATAAGAAATTACTTCCGTTTTGGGAAAAACGGATATATAATAAAGCAACGACAAATCGGTATTTTCAAGGCTAAGGAGAATGTATAATGAGTAAAGTGAGTAGACAGTTTCTGATATATACATTTATTATAATGACAATATGTTGGGGAAAGAGCCAGGCATGTGGGAATTCCGCTGTCTTTTACGCCGGGCAGTGGTTTTCCTGTGTGATCCACCAGAAACTGTTCCAGGCGGCGCATGGATTCTTTTTTGCTGTTGTCATATGTTTCGCCGAGTTGCGAGGCTAAGGTATCGCTGTTTGATATTATAGTTTGTACTTTTGGAAGGGAATAAGCATATTCTGTAATATGCCTTTGCTGATTTCTTTCACAGATGGCAACCAGGTGTTTGCGGTTCTCATAGCCGGAATATAGTTTTGTTCCTAATATGTTTTTATCGGGAGTACAGTAATAGACCATTGCAAATTTTTCTGTTTCAACAATTTCTGAGTGTGCAGAACGATACACCCCACAAGTGAAGAATTCGATATTACTGTCGAATGTACTGATCCCATCTTTAATGATGGAGTCCGTTGTCACACAGAAAATTTTGCTGATTAATACTATTTTTGCGAGTTCTGGATAGGTCTGATCCAGTTCCCAGCGTGAAACGGTCTGTCTTGTTGTGTCAAGTTTTGCGCTAAATTCCTCCTGTGAGAGTCCATGTTCGGTTCTGATCTGGTATATTCTCTGCCCGATGGTCATTCTGATTCCTCCTATTTTAAGTTCCGCATTCGCCCCCCCCGTACCCTTTTTCCTGGGAAGGAATTTCTGTCCGCGCTGCTCCCCGAACTTCCTTCCTGGCACAGTGTGGTCGAATGCTGATAAAGTTCCGCATTCGCCCCCCCCGTACCCTTTTTCCTGGGAAGGAATTTCTGTCCG
>CAJTOR010000032.1:16044-39580 GCA_910577675.1 uncultured Lachnospiraceae bacterium | reverse complement strand
GCGCTGCTCCCCGAACTTCCTTCCTGGCACAGTGCAGGTTGAACTGATTTGGTTCCATATATGTTGCTTTATTATCTGATAGTATTATAACTTTTTAGTTTTTCCCTGTCTACCAAAGGGAGATGGAAATTTGTCACGTATGGCGTGACAGGGAGCGAATATAAAAGGAACTATGCAAACAATAAAAAAAATGGTATAATACACGATGGGATTATGAATCTAGGGGATTATAATGCCCAAAGGGATTACGATACCCGCAAAAGATTATTTACCCCAAACGGTTATTACCTGCAAGTGCAAGAATGGAGGGCATTATGGAGCAGACAGAAAGGCAGAGAACCATCCCGCACGATCATGGGCAGGGGACAATGAAGTTGCTGGAGGTTATGCCTTCAAAAAAGGCTTTTGCCGAGGCGGCGGATATTTTTGCACAGCTCTCGGATGCTACGAGGCTTAAAATTCTTTGGATTCTCTGTCACAGTGAGGAGTGTGTCAATGATATTGCCGCTGCGGTTGATATGAGTGCACCGGCGGTTTCCCATCATTTGCGCAATCTTAAACAATGTGGTTTTATCCGCAGCCGCAGGGAGGGAAAAGAAGTTTTGTACCGGCTGGAAGATACGGCTGTGGCGTGTCTGGTACACCGTATGGTGGATGGTGTTTTTCAGATGAAATGTCCGCGTATGGCTCATATGGAAGAATGGGACTGCCCGAAAGAAAATGTGCTGGGCTGTATAAATTTACAGGAAATGGATAGAAATGCTACAAATAATTGTCAGAATAAACAAAATAAATATTGAAAAAAACTAAAAAAGGTATTAGAATATGAATAGGAATCCAAAATTAGAAGAAAAAGTTGGACAGGCAGGGGAAACATGCCTGATTTTTGATACTCATGCGCATTATGACGATGCGCAATTTGATGAGGATAGGTCGGAGATTCTGGAAAATCTTTACAAATCCGGGATCGGCAATGTGGTTGACGTGGGCGCAGGATTAAAAAGTACCGCGAGAGCAGTTGCCCTTGCAGGGAAGTATCCTTTTGTTTATGCCGCCGCCGGTGTCCATCCGACAGAAACGGCGGGGCTTACGGAGCAGGATTTTCTGTGGCTTGAGCAACAGTTAGAAGAGGAAAAGGTTGTTGCAGTCGGGGAGATCGGGCTTGATTATCACTGGGATAGCCCGCGGGAAATACAACAGTACTGGTTTGAAAGGCAGCTTTTTCTGGCAGTTAAAAAAGATATGCCGGTAATTATCCATAGCAGGGACGCGGCGGAAGATACACTGTCCATCATCAAAAAAGCATACAGGCAGGCACAGGAGAACAAAACGCCTCTTACCGGTGTAGTCCACTGTTTTTCCTATGGGGTGGAGATGGCAAGGGAATATGTTAAGATGGGGTTTTATCTGGGTGTGGGCGGAGTCCTGACCTTTAAAAATGCCCGCAAGCTGCGTGAAGTAGTGGAGCAAATACCGCTTGAGTATCTGGTATTGGAAACTGACTGCCCGTACCTTGCACCCGAGCCGCACCGTGGGGAGCGCAATTCCTCGCTCAATTTAACCTATGTTGTAAGGGAGTTTGCCCGCATCAGGGGAATGGAGGAAGAGGAAGTTATCCGTGCGACAACCGCGAATGCATTGCGGCTTTACCGTCTGTAGGGGGAAGTATTATGGCATCACTTGGTGAACCGAAAAATACAATTGCAATACTGAACAAATATAATTTTGTATTCCAGAAGAAATTCGGGCAAAACTTTTTGATTGATCCCCGGGTTCTTGAGAAAATCGTTTTGGCGGCGGGGATAGAAAAAGATGATCTGGTAATTGAGATAGGACCGGGCATCGGCACTATGACGCAGTATTTGTGTGAGAGTGCGCGCCATGTAGTGGCAGTCGAGATAGACAGGAACCTGATTCCGATCCTTACGGGGGATACCCTGAAAGATTACTCGAATGTGACTGTGATTAACGAAGATATTTTAAAGCTCGATATCAATCGGATAATAAAAGAGCAGAATGGGGGCAGGCCTGCCAGGGTAGTGGCGAACCTACCCTATTATATTACAACGCCCATTATTATGGGATTGTTTGAGGCGCATGTGCCGCTTTTGAATGTGACCGTCATGGTACAGAAGGAAGTGGCAAACCGGATGCAGGCGGAGCCGGGAAGCAAGGATTATGGTGCGCTCTCACTTGCGGTACAATATTACGCAGAACCTTATATTGCGGCAAATGTACCGCAAAATTGTTTTATGCCGCGCCCGAATGTCGCCTCGGCTGTTATACGGCTGACGCTGCATAAAGAGCCGCCGGTATCTGTGGAAGATGAACATTTTATGTTTGCGCTGATCCGCGCAGCTTTTAACCAGAGGCGGAAAACACTTGTAAATGCCCTTGCAAACGGCGTGGGTGAACTGGTATCAAAAGAAGCGGTGACGGATGCGTTAGGAAGGATGGGACAGCCTGCGACAGTGCGCGGGGAGATGTTTACGCTTGCGGATTTTGCGCTGTTATCCAATATTTTGCAGGAAAATAAATAGCAAAACCGGGGTATTTGCGCGGGAGGATTTAGCGGGGGATAAGAGAATCAGAGAAATGAGGGGAATATATGCTGCGAATGAAAGTGTTGACACAATTAAATGGCAGACAGCGGGAGGAAGTGCGCGGCCTTGAAAACTTATGCAGGGAGCAGGATAAGATACAGGGGGGGATTTCACTTACAGCCGATGAGGATACAGGAACATTTCCCACTTATTTTCTTTGCTATGAGGAAGATTTGCTTGCCGGCTTTGTAATTTTGTACCGTATGCCGGATATGACGGCTGAGATCTGTTCCTATATCCATCCGCAATATCGCAGGCGGACAATGTATAAAAAACTGATGACCGCCGTATTCAGGGAAATGAAACAGGCGGGGATTGAAACAGGATATTATGTTTTTGAACCGCGTGAATCCAAGAATTTAAAGGAGATGACAGAACAGGGATATTTTTCTTACTCACATTCGGAGTATCTGATGGAGTGGAAATATTCCTACCAGTTGATGCCGACAAATGCGCTGGTGTTGAAGCAGCTTGAGAAAGCGGAGGAAGAGGTGGCGGCTCAGTTGCTCGCCGGGGCGTTTTTGATGGAGGAGGACGAGGCGGCATCAAGGCTTGGTGAAGTATGCGGCAGGGATGGCATCTACTATGCGGCATGGCAGAAGAAGGAGATGGTTGGTCTTTTTGCCTTGGAGGAGGAGGAAAAAACCTTTTATGTCTTTGATTTTGCAGTGGATGGCGACCATCAGGGGCGCGGGATTGGCAAGGCACTCTTAAAAGAGATTATCCGGCTTGTCCAGGAAAAATGCGCCGGGGCGGATGAAAAAAAAGTCCGTATCCAGGTGGGGAGCCGCAACGAAACCGCCTTCCGCCTGTATCAGAAAAATGGTTTCCAGGTGATTTCGCAGCGGGATTATTACCTGGTCAATATGAAAGCAATGTGAGGGGGCATGGTGTAAAAAACACTGAATGCAGCTATCAGGCTATTTTTTCTGCGCGCTGATTTTTTCCGCGAGGTCATTTAAATAGACCCAGCGCTCCATCTTTTCATTCAGTGCGGCTTCCGCGTCCTCCTTTTGGGCGGAGAGTTCTGTAAGTCGGCTGTAATTTGAGGAATTTTTTGCAATGTCCTCATTAAGCATGGAAAGTTTTTCTTCTAGGGCGGCAATATCATCATCGATCGTATCGTATTCTTTTTGTTCTTTGTAGGTAAATTTCAGTGTGGTGGACGGCGTGCGCCAGTTGTTTTTGGTCTGGGTCGTTTTGGTGTTGTTTTCGGACTGTACCTGGGTACAGTCCGGTTTTTCTGCTTTGCTGTTCTTGGCATTTTTCTCCTTGCTATGGTCTTGTGTTAGCTCCGCCTGTTTTATCCGGCAGGCCGTTTTATAATCGGAAAAATTTCCCTCATATTGACTTATTTTACCATTTCCTTCAAAGGCAAAGATACGCCCGGCAAGTTTGTCAAGAAAATACCGGTCATGTGAAACCGTGACCAGGATACCGGGGAAATCTTTCAGATAGTCCTCCAGTATGGTCAGGGTGCTTATATCGAGATCGTTGGTCGGCTCGTCAAGCACAAGCAGGTTTGGCGCTTCCATCAGGATTTTTAACAGGTAGAGGCGGCGTTTTTCGCCGCCCGAGAGTTTTGCAATCACGGAGTATTGCATTGAGCCTGTGAAAAGAAATTTTTCACAGAGCTGTGAGGCGGTCATTGTGCCGTCCGCAGTATTTATTACATCGGCGGTCTGGCGGATGTAGTCGATTACCCTGAGGGATTCGTCCATCGCTTCATTCTCCTGTGAAAAATAGCCGACGCGTATGGTAGTGCCGCATTCAACTGTTCCAGAGTCCGGCGGTATGGTGCCGGTCAGGATTTTTAGCAGGGTGGATTTCCCGCAGCCGTTCGGACCGATAATGCCAATTCGGTCGGTGGAAAGCAAAATGTAGGAGAAATCATCAATGTATGTTTTGTCGCCATAACTTTTTGTAATATGGTCGAGGACAATGGTTTTTTTACCCAGACGCGAGGAAAGTGCATTGATTGTCACCTGACCGTCGGTTTCCGGCTTTTCACGGTCGCGCAATGTCTCAAAGCGCCCGATATGTGCTTTCTGTTTGGTGGAGCGTGCCCTTGCACCGCGCATCATCCATTCAAGCTCCATGCGGAACAGGCTTTTCGCTTTTCGCTCCGTTGCCGCTGCCATCTCCTCGCGCTCCGCTTTCAGTTCGAGGAAGCGCGAATAATTTGCCGCGTAGGAGTAAAGTTTTCCCTTGTCGAGTTCCACGATACGGTTGGTTACGCGGTCGAGGAAATAGCGGTCGTGTGTCACCATAATAAACGCCCCCGAAAAGGAGTTTAAGTAGTCCTCAAGCCATTCCGTCATGGAAGCGTCCAGATGGTTGGTCGGCTCGTCAAGAACGAGAAGGTCGGCGGGTAGCAGCAGGGTGTGCACAAGTGCAGCGCGTTTCTTCTGCCCGCCGGAAAGGCTGCCCGCCATTCTGTCGGAGTCCGGTATGCCAAGCTTTGCAAGCATTGATTTAGCTTCCCCGGTTATATTGCGGTATTCCTCCTCGGCTGTAAGCCCCGCCGTAACATTTGCAAGAATGGTCTTGCCCTCATCAAATATCGGGGTCTGCGGCAGATAGGCAATGCGCAGTCCCCTTGTTTTTGTGAGGGTGCCAGAATCCGTCTCCTCAAGCCCCGCAATTATTTTCAGCAGTGTGGATTTGCCCGTGCCGTTAATGCCAATTACGCCAATGCGTTCCCCCTCGTTTATGCCGAGGCTGATATCGCCAAGCAACACCCGGTCGGTAAAACTTTTTCCAATATGTTCCATAGTCAGCAGATTCATAAAATTCTCCATTCTTTATTTCGAGGAAATGAAAGGGGCTAAACAGCCATATTATTCCTCAGTATTTAACCTATTAATTGTGTCAGGTGGGGGATGAGCCACATCTGATATGCGAGAGCAGCATAGGGATATGAAAATTTCTTATGATTTATTTAAGCGCGGTGGACGGTGTATAGTCCATAATCTTTTCTGCCGCTTCCTCCGCCGTAATCTCACTGTTTAAATATGGGGTGAGTGTGGCAAGCAGAGCTTCTTTAAGTCCTTTGTTTTCCTTGTAGACCGTGTCCGCATTCGTCAGGCACTGCAAAAGAAGGGAAAGGTTGTCTTCTAAAACCCCGTCGAGGGAAAAAGCTTCCACCGCGGTCTGCTGCATTGGAATTCCAAGTCCCACATTAGCTTGCTGCACCGAATCGGAGTAGAGGGCGCGCACAAATTCTTTTGCGGTTTTGATATTGGAACTTTTGCTGTTAATCCCCACAATACCCCGCGGGATAAAGTGACCGGCAACATCGGAAAAATCAGCTCCGGAATCTTTCAGGGCTAAGAGGAATGAAAGGAAATCCTCTTTTGAGCGAATCAGGGTAATACCCGACTGAAAGGAACCGTTCGGCATGCCGAACCAGCCGGAGGAATCTTCTGTTTCTGTTTCCTTTTCCTCCTCCTTCGTATCCTTATCATCACCGGCTTCCTTGTCTTTTGAAGCGAGTTTTACGGTGGATGGGAGAAGTGTAAGTATTTTGGTCAGTGCTTCCTTGTCAATGCTGCCATCAACAAGAAATGCATCCTCATAAAAGCTGCTGAGCAGTTCCGCAATCTCTTCTGCTTCCATTGTTCCGAGCACCGGGGAAGAAATTTTTTGTGCGAGTGAGGAAATTGCTTCGAAACTATCGTTGTTCTTTGGGAGCCCGTCTTTTCCATACATCAGAAAAATATCGAATTTTGCCGGTGTTACAAAGATTTTTGTCTGTGCCATCGTGTTGGTCACATTGCCGAAAAGCTCTGCCGCAGTATAGAGAGGCTTCATCAGGTCACTGATATTTTCGAACAGCCCGCTATCCATATAACTTTTATAGTCAAGTTCGTCGCAGACCAGCACATCAATAGCCTTTTTGTCCGTCAGTTCCTTCTGCACGAGGCTGCGGTACGCCTCAACCGTAAGAGTCCCATCCTCCTCGTGTGCCGCGCGGTAGAGGACGCGCAGCGATGGATTGTCATGCTGGAACGCTGCTGCTGTTTCTGTAATTACAGCGGAGCGCTCGTAGGAAAGGATGGTAAAATCCGTGCGTTTTAATTTTTCGTCCTCCTCCTCGGTGCGCTGGTTATACATGGTAAAGTAATAATTCCCGGATAAATCGCGGCTGAACATATAAAGCGCCCCCGCTGTCGCAATAAAATTTTTGCTGGCAATGGATGGGCGGCCAAAGATACAGTCAAGTCCTCCCATAAGCTGTTTCCAGGAGCCCCCTGCAAAATTGTAGCGGTAAATACCATCCTGGCAGGACAGGTAGAGCAATTCCCCGTCGCTTAGAAGGGTAAAGTCCGAGATTTCATACTTTCCTTCTAGTGTATCGGATGTTAAGATGCGGTCGCGGAACGGGATGGTATCATCCGTTTTGCCGTTTTCTATGCGGTAGGGAACCACCCCCGTGCATCCTTCGCCAAGTAGATACAGGTATTTCCCGTCCGAGGCAATACCACCCGCAGCGGCATTTTTTCCCTTGGCAAAGAGTGTGCCGTTGGCGAGGGAATATGCGTAGGAGTCGGAGAGCTTGTCCGTGAAGCAGATCATATTGTCTTTGATAAAGAAGGTTTCGATCTGGATGGGGTTTTCATCTTTATCCGTTTTGTATAATCCCCGGACATTAATGCGTTCCACTGAGCCATCCGTTCCAATTCGCACAATATCGTCACAGACCGGATCCGTTGCTGCCAGGTCATGTATCAGCACATAGACGCTTCCTGTGTCGGCGTAGGAGAGCATCCGGATCTGGCGCGTCGTATCGGAAAAATACTGGAGTTCCATCCAGTCGGACTCGGATTCATCCCATTTCAGTTCACTGTTTAAAACATATTTTTTGTATCCTTTGACCATACTTTTATCCTCGTTGTAAAGGATGGTGTAGAGTTCTACCGAATCATCCAGACCGCGGAGCAGTTGAAGGAATTGCTCCCCGCCATCTTTGTTGATTACAGGCAGCGGTATGGATGTTTCTTTGTAGCTTCCCTCATATGGCGTTTCGTCCACGGCTGGTTTCGGTTTGTTTTTTACCTGGATGCCGAGATAGACACAGCCGAACAGAAGGATGGCGATGAACGCGAGAACTGTGATTTGTTTGCCACGTCCCATAAGTACAATTAACCTCTCATTCCACAAAGTTTTTGGTTGCAAAAGCTTGTCCGCCTGGAAACGCAAAGAAGAACAAGGGCATTTCCCTTCCGTTTCAGTGCGGGGCGCTGCTTTTGCTGGATATTACCTCTCGGGGGATGCGCACAATTCGCTTTGGCGGTTATTCTCCTTGCAGTCGAAAGCGAATTGGCGCTGGTATAATATCCGAAGGATATTATACCACGTAAATGGAAAAGTTACCATAAAAATCATCATATTTGGGAAAGATGCGGCATATTGTACCATTGGGGGCGTGGACGGGGTTAAAAAGTGCCGCCAATGCCCGTAGCAGTGGGGAGATTTATGATAAATGGAGGGGATTTTATGTCGGATTATCGCAGATGGATATCGTATATTTATGCATATGAGAACGGTATAAAGAAAAGAAATGCAGGTTATGCAAAATTGGAACTAAAAGACGGGAAGTTGACTATGACCCTGCATGTCACGCCGGATGGAAGGGAAGGGAGCCTTAGGGTATGCATGTACAAATGCCATTCGGGAAGCAGGGAGGGAGTACTGCTTGGAGTGGTGGAGAAAAAAGCTGGCGGGGAAGGTGTCCGCTTTATGGAGGATGCTTCAAATGTGGGCGGGAGCGGGCTGTTATTCCAGGAGATGAACGGGCTGCTTTTGTATGATGAGAGGGGAAAATACCTGATATCTTCGTGGGAGGATGACCCAGTTGACCTAGGGGTGTTGCAGGAGATCGCTGCAAAACTAGAACGGACGTGGGCGAATGGGAAAACACAGGGTCGGACGGAGGAAGGGGCAGTAAGCGGGATGGAGAAAACGGCAGGAAGGATGCCGGAAGAGAATTTAGTAAGTGAAGTGGCAGAAAACGCGGGGGAGGAAAGCCCGGTAGATGCAGTGGAAACACCGGAGAAAGCAGAGGAGGAAAGTTTAGTAAGTGCGGCAGAAAACGCGGGGAAGGAAAGACCGGTAGATGCAGTGGAAACACCGGGGAAGGCAGGGGAGGAAAGCTTAGTAAGTGCGGCAGAAAACGCGGGGAAGGAAAGTCCGGTAGATGCAGTGGAAACACCGGGGAAGGCAGGGGAGGAAAGCTTCGCAGGTGTGGCGGATACTTCGGGAAGGATGAAAGAGGATGGATTGGTTAATGTGGCGGAGGAAACAGCGGGAGGAATGGAAGAGGAAAGTCCGGTAAGTGCGATGTGGAAAACGATAGGAGAAAGGCAAGGTGAAAGGCTGGTAAGCCCGGTGGCAGGAGCGGCGGGAATGGGGGAGGAACGTATAACAGGTGGGTTAGGGAAAGTGGCGGAAGAAACAGGGGAGGAAGAGTCAGCGGGCGCGGCAGGAAGTTTTTCAGAAGTTGCGTTTGGGGAAACAAAGTCTAAAGAATCGGGGCGGGGAACGGGCAGAGTGACAGAAGCGGGGATGGTGGATGGAACCGGGGGGGAGGGGAGCCAGGGAAGCGGGGGGAAGCCTGAAAGTAAGGGGATAGAAGCAGAACCTGTACCACTACATACTGGAAGAGCAAAAATTCAGGCACAGTCGATGCAGTGGGAGGAGGAAGTGGAAGCCATAAAGGCAAACTTAATGGAAATTACCCCCAAAAAGGCGATGGGGGCGGGACAGACAGGGCGTGAAGCGGATACTTTGCAACAGGCTTCCCAAAGACCGAAAAAAGCGGGAGTTCTTCCACCAGGGAAACTTGAATCGCGGATTTTTTCCTGCCTGCCGGCAATGTATCCGTTTGAGCACCAGGAATTTGAGCGCAGTGTGCGCATGGAACCGCAGGATATCGGACTCTTGCCGCGCGGTATGTGGAAATATGCGGGCAACAGTTTCCTGTTACATTCCTACTATGCCTACCACCATATTCTTTTTGTCAGGAAAGTGCGCATGGAGCAGAGAAACTGTTACTTGATGCTGCCGGGCGTTTATAACCCTAAGGAGCAGCATATGGCACAATTATTTGGATTTTCACGGTTCTGCCCGGTAAGCAAGAAGGCATTACAACAGGGGGATTTCGGATACTGGTATATGGAGGTGGAGTTTCCGCAGGATGCTGTGGAATTTTCACAGGAAGATACAGAATTGGAATTTTAGGAAGCAGCAAATTTATCGCGGAAAACTTTGCGGGAAGTAGGAATATTTAAAGAAAGTAGAGCCATTTCCATTAAGAATCAGTGGAAATGGCTCTACTTTTTATGAATTTTTTAGGCCGCTTTGGCGACCAGAGTTACTCTGCTGATTTTCCGCATTCGGGAAATATCTCATCTGAAAGCAGCGAGTAGCGCAGTAAGTCACGGTAGCGCCCGCCAAGAAATGCGTATCCGCGCGCCGTGCCTTCTTGTATAAAGCCGAGCCGTTTAAGAAGGCGCAGGGAAGGGGCATTCTCCGGAAGGACATTTGCCTCCATGCGGTGAATCTGGTAAAAAAAGAAAACTTTTGGGATCAGATACATAAGTGCTTCCGTCATAAAGCCCCGTCCCGTATAGTCTTTGTCAAGCCGGTAGCCAAGGCGGCAGCAGGATTCAGGCGAGCAGCCCGGCAGGGAAAAACTGGCCGTTCCTATAACGGGGGATTTTCCTGTAATAAAAAGATAGTAGCGAACTGCCTGGGAGCGCAGATGCTGTACGGATTCCGCGGCAAGAACCTGTCTTTGGTATTCCTCGGTGTAATATCCGGGCGGATGGCTGGCTTCCCAGGGTGAAAAAAACTCCTGGTTTTTTCGGAAAAATTCGGTGGTAAGTCCCGCGGCATCCTCA
The DNA here is from genome assembly GCA_910577675.1 of uncultured Lachnospiraceae bacterium. Lineage (GTDB taxonomy): Bacteria > Bacillota > Clostridia > Lachnospirales > Lachnospiraceae > RGIG4057. The sequence goes on along the minus strand of CAJTOR010000032.1, from coordinate 29,073 downwards.
TGGAGGATTTTAAGTGTCAGGCGGCTGGTCTTGTAGGTATAGAGCATTACCATATCCTTTCTAATCGCTTCCGCGCAGCCCGACCATGCCAAAATGTGGTGTGAGCAGCGCAAGAAAGGTATTTAGTTCGTCTTGGGAAAAAATAGAAAATTCTTCCTTTACACCAAGAAAATTCGAAATCAGGTTTTTGCCGGGACGGAATGCCTGCAGGTAGTAAGCGCGCGCACCGTCAAGCCATTCGCCGATTGTTTCAAATATTTTGGCATCGTGAAGCCCGCGCACGACAGTGGTGCGGAACTCATATGGGATGCCCGCCCCCATAAGGAAATCAGCGCTTTCTATCACAGAATCCGCACAAAAATCCGAAATTCCCGCCGCCTTTGCATAGTGGGATGGCGAGGATTTGATATCCATGGCAATATAATCGAGAAGTTCCCCTGCGACGGCTTCCCGCAGCAGGGAAGGATTTGTGCCATTAGTATCCAGTTTAACCAGAAAGCCGAGCGATTTTATTTTCTCGAGAAAGGGAAGGAGGTCGGGGGCAAGAGTTGGCTCCCCGCCACTTACACAGACACCTTCAAGAAGCCCCCGCCGTCTTTCTAAAAAATCGAAAAATTCCGTCTGGGACAATTCCGGCTGTGTTTCGGGGAACAATACAAGTGGGGCATTGTGGCAGAATGGGCAGCGCATATTGCAGTACCCGGTAAATATAGTGCAGGCCATATGCCCGGGAAAATCTAAAAGTGTTAATTTGTTCAATCCATGTATCGTCATATTAATCCCCCATGCCGCTTTGGGCGGCTTAAATCGAAATGAAAAACACGGTTCTTTGCGTTTAACCTATTAGTTGTGTCAGGTGGGTGTAAGCCCCATCGGACAAGCTGTAAGAGCAGTATAGGGATAAATGAAACTATTTCAGGTTTCCGTCATCCTCCCTGAGTTCCCTAAAAAAATCACTTAAAATTTCAGAACATTCTTCCCTGCATACGCCCGCCGTTATTTCTGAGCGGTGGTTAAAGCGCGGGGTCTGCAAAATATTTAAAATGGAACCGGCACAGCCCGCCTTGGGGTTCATCGCGCCGATCACAACCCGTGGGATGCGCGCCTGGACGATTGCACCGGCGCACATGGGGCAGGGCTCTAAGGTAACATAGAGTGTGCAGTCACAAAGCCGGAAATCGCGGCATTTTTTAGCTGCCTGCTCGATAGCTAAAATTTCTGCGTGGGCGAGGACGGATGAATTCTGGTTGCGCCTGTTGTACGCGCGCGCAATAATTTCCTCCCCGTGCGTGATAACACAGCCGATCGGCACGTCCCCTGAAAGAGCTGCAAATTTCGCTTCTTTTATAGCTTCTTCCATAAAGAGGATATCACTTTTTGAAGCAGTGGGCTGGTAAATAATGGAAGAAACATGTTCCTCCCCCGCTTTTTTTTCCAGTGGGTTTTCTTTTTTTTCTTCCCCTATTACTGTATAATCCGGCATTTTTTTCTTATCTGCCGCTGATGTTCTTTCGTCGCGCTCAATAATGGTCACGGCGGTGAAATGGTCTGATAAAATTTTAATTTCCCCGCGCAGGCGGTAGACGCAGTGCCCCCAGACAGGGGAAAGTTTTTCATCCTCGCCAAACTCAACTGTTTCGACCGACCAGTTGCCTGCCGGAAGTTTGAGCAGACACCCGTTTACCCGGGCGCGGCAGTCTTTTAGTTCCGGTTCTTTTGCGAGCATATAGTTAAGGGTTATATGGTTTTCTTTTTCCGCTGCCAAAAAGGAAAAATGGGAAGTTAGTTTAACAAATTTTTCCCCCACATTGATGGAGCGGCAATAACGGAGCAGACCTGCCTTGTGTGGGTAGGCGTTATGGCAGGTGCACGAAAATGAATCTTCCGAAAAAACAGTGGATTCCGCCGCGAATTCTTCCCCGTTGCCCTGCATGCAGCCGTTGATTTCCGGAAGGTTGTGGTATGAGGACTGCATTGTCCATATCGAGTAACGGCGGTCAGAAAAGGTATCCTTCGTATATGCCCCAACCCCCGCGTCAATCAGGATGGGCAAACCGTCCGCATAGACTATAACATTGCCACAATCGTTGTGGTTGTGGTTTTCACCGTTATGTCCGCCCTTTGCGGCAATGCAGAAATGCCCGCGGCGGATTATCCCCGCACTTAATGATTCAAACAGGTCGTGTTGCCCGTGGTTTAACCTGCCTCTTTCTGTTTCGATATGGGCGGAGGCAATCCCGGCATTTATAAGCGCGCGGAAATCCATGTTGTCTTTTAATGTCGGATCGGGATTTTCCTGCATTTTTGCGCCGTAGAGGAACGCCCCGAAATGTGCAAGTTCTTTTAGCCCCGATGCCCTGCCCATAGAAAAGATCATGGAAGCGTTCGGGAAGATACGCGCGGCGCAATCTGCAAAATTCATATAATAATTGCCGGTCATATGTACTTTATAAATAAAGGAATACATATTACATAGCTTTGCTTCTGGAAAAATTTTCCATAAACCGCACTCGAAAAAGTGGCCGACTGAATGTTCCCAGTACTGTGCCCCCTCATCACAGCCGCCGTCATCCGGATAATCCTCAAAATAATTTTGTAAGGAGGAAAGACAGCTCTGTGCGATCTCTTTTAGCTGCGGCAGTCGGTCTGGGGAAAGGAAGCAAATAAGTGGCTGTGTTTGCTGGAATAAAGGTGCAGCAAGGGCTTCGTCCAGGATTTTTTCCTCTCTTATTTCTGCCGGGGTGTGTTCCCCATTTTCTGTTTCTATTTTTGCATAAGAATTTCCGTCCGCAAAGATTTCGTCGCACCAGGGCAGGGCATTTGGCAGTATGGCGCGCACACATTCCAACATCCCGTGGATACACCAGGGTGTCCAGTTCGATGGCACCTTTCTGCGGTTTTTTCCAAGGTCGCGCCACCAGTAGTCATATTTTAGGAAAGGTTGGAAAATGCGGGCATCAATCGTTTCCCAGATACGTTTTTGCAATGTGTTATCAAGCGGCAGGCGCGCGGAAATCATCGCGAGTGCCGCGGCGGTCTGGGAAGAAAACAGGTCGATATTAGTTTCCGCACCTTCTGGCAGTTTCCCGCCGGAATGTGCCGGGAGAACCCAGGTCGGTTCTTTTAATGTACAGTCAATCAGGCGGAAAATTTCGGATAAAAACTGTCCCTTTCCTTCGCAGAGTTCGCCGAGTGCCAGGCAGTTTAATAGTTTGCGGCGGTGGAAATTGACCGCTTCATAGTGGACACGGTTGCCATTCCTCGCAAATTCAGTATATAATTCTTCACTTAAATCACCAGCATCCGCCCCGATTAAGGATTTTGCCTTTCGGATGGCGGCATTGTAAAAATTGCGTGAGATTGTATAGTTTGTATTCATGGGATACCTCTTTTATGTAACTGCTTTCCAAAATATAACTGCTTTTTAAAGTATTACAGTGTTGTTTTATTAAGGTCAAAATTCCCCGGTGTGGATAATGGATTGGGGAAGTGACAGGTTGGATAAAATCATAATATAAAAGAGGGGAAATGTCAATGGATTGTGGATATGCCTAGCAGATTGAGTGAAAATAAAAAGAGTAATTATGACATAATATAAAAAGATTTTCCGGGATATTATAAAAACTCTTTTTTTCGTCCTGATTTTGTCCTGAATTGTTTGATTTTGAAAATTGACTGTAAATATCAGAATAGAATTTTATGGTTATTTCTAAAGATTGTGATATACTTATGGATTGATTTATGATATAATCAGTAATCAGTAGGAAATTGGCTGTTTGTGCGGGGAGCGTCACAAATAAGCCCTGATTATTTTCTCGAACATAAATGTTTTCGGAATGGAGGATTTTATGAAAGTATTAAGCCAGGAAGTAGAAAAGTTAATGAAGGAGCGTTTCGGAAAAGATTCGGTGATTGCGTTGGCAACAATCGACAATAATCTTCCCCATGTCCGGTATGTGGATGCCTATTATGAGAATGGCGCGTTCTATATTATTACCTATGCACTCTCAAACAAAATGAAACATATAAAGGACAACCCTGTTGTCGCGATAGCGGGCGAGTGGTTTACGGCACATGGGAAGGGGATTAATTTGGGGTATTTTGGGAAGACCGAAAATCAGAAGATTGCCGAAAAACTGAAAATTGCCTTTGCCGGATGGATTGATAATGGGCATAATAATTTTGACGATGAAAATACCATTATTCTATGTGTGGAATTAACGGATGGATTGCTATTGTCAAACGGTAAGGGGTATGAGATTTAGATATCAATTTTTAGTGTGTAAAAATTGAGTTTGCGAAGATTTCTATAAATTGAGGAAGAAGACGGATGATTGTGCTTGATGATGGTTCCTTTTATGGGAGGGAGGCAGAAAAAAGTGCGGGGGAATATGCAGCAGCTTTTTATAACGGAATTAAAGATAGAAAAAGTCAGGCATTTGAGGGATATAAAGATACCACTTGAGAGAGATTTTAGAAAACATCTGATTCTTACTGGATGTAACGGGAGTGGTAAGACAAGTGTGTTGGAAGATTTGGCAGGGCATTTAAATGGTATTGCAACAGCGGCGGAAGAAATTGAACAGGCAGAAGGACATAAATAGCGGGGAGAATGCGGTGATCTTTGATTTGGAAAAGCAGATTTTGGTAAGGGATGGGCTATCCAATGTGCCTTATGGGGGAGTTGTGGAGGGATATTTTAATGCGAGTGAACTATCCCATGACTTAGATAAAAAATTTAAAAGGTTTCGGGAGTTGACTGGACAGGAGAGTTTATCTGTCGAAGAACTGGAAGAAATTGCAGACCTGGAATTTTATTTGGATGAAATCCCGGATTATCTTGCACTTAATTTAACTACAGAGTATCAAAGATTGAAACTAAAATTTGAAAAAAGGGAAGAAAAAGTATGATGGGGGAATTTTGGATTGTTGCAGACAGGAACCGGAGGAATTTCTTAGTTTTCGCTTGGAGCAAGGAATTGTAGAAGTTTCGACAAAAAAGGAAGATTCAAAAGCAGAATTAACTGCGCAGTCGATTTTGGAAGTTTTCAATCTAAAAAATACAGGGATCAGGATATACGCAAGTGATTTGCGGTTGCAAGAATTAAACAAAGAAATGAAAAAGCTGTATAATAATTTGGAAAAGTTGAAAAAGAATTCTGAGTCAGCAGCAATTAAGGGAATATTGAGGGCTATGCTAAGAAGGGAATCGAAGTTTGCTGCATTTAAGAGAGAATACATACGTGAAAACGCACAGTACTATCCACAGCTTATAAAGTATTGTGATTTTAATCTTGATGAAATATGATTTTAGTAGGAACACTTTCATATTTTTACAGCATTTTTTTTTGACTTCTTGACAAACCGCCACAAATAAGGTATACTAACACCTGCATCCTGCGTTGGATGCAGATTGTATTATTTTATGTCAGAAAGTTTCCGCGCAGCCGGGGAGATAGCGGTGCCCTGTACCTGCAATCCGCTACAGCAGGGGTGATGGCGCGCTGAGGGTGATGCTCTGTGGAGCCGCCCCCTGTAAGTGATGTTGACGCTTGGGTCTTACGCAATGGGACTCCATGAACCGTGTCAGGGCAGGAATGCAGCAGCACTAAGTGGATACTCCCATGTGCCGTGAGGGTGCCTGGGTCGAGTTGGCTGCAGGGGTAACGTCTGTGGAGGTCATTCGAAGCAAGCCGCGCGGAATTTATTATAACTATGGAAAGATAAAAAGTGTGTGTGCAGATTAGTTGATCACAATAAAACTGATTTACATATAAAGGGGAGGGGAACATGCCTTACTGGAAACGTTTGCAGCCACTTAGGATTCCGGGGGGATGGACTGTAATGTTCCACAAACTGGAAGATTTGGAACCCGAGGAACTGCCGCCGGAAGATCGGGACTGGCTTTTTTTATTTACGCAGGACATCCTTTATTTATATACGGATGTAAAACGAAAGCGAAACCATCAGATCGAGAAACAAAGGCTTGGCATTGACCTTGGCTGGTATCCGGACGGTGACCCCGCCGGATGTTTTTGTCTGCGGGCGGTGTTAAACGGGAACTGGGAGCAGCCGCTGCTTGAGTTTTCATCGCGCAGCAAAAAGGAAGTAGTTGAGAAGTTGGAACAATGGCTTTTTAATGATTTTATGCCTGTAAGATATATTGAGTAGGATGTTTTTCGTGAAAAACCATCTGGCTGAATAAGATGGGAATGGGAAAATATTTAATATTTTAGGATATTTGCCCAATTCTTTCCCGACTTTTTCAATTTTTTTCGAAATTCTTCTTTTCCTATTCCCAACTTTCGTATATAATAGTATTTAGGAGTTTTTTTGTATGTCCACAGAACCGGGCAGCGGTCTTTTGCGTCGATGTGGTGGAAGGCATAGGTGCTGCCTTTAGATTAGAAGGTATTTGGAAAGGGCTAAGCGGAATGGATATAGGATTGAAAATGAATCAGATGAATGAAGTCCAGAAAGGGACGGTAATCTACGCGGAGGGCGAGGCGATACGTTATGTCTGTGTCGTGTTAAAGGGCTGTGTGGAACTTTATAACGAGGGGAGCCGCATTGTTTTGGGGAACGGGTGTTTCCTTGGCGTGCAGGATCTGTATATGGGCAAGGCGCTTAGCAACTGCGCCGCGGTGGACGATACCGTGATCTATGCATTCCCGGCTGACGGGGTTTCAACCGTTGACCGCATCCTGAACATGAATAAGGATTACCGCGGCCTGCTGATGTATTCGGCGATACGCATTATCAATAATCTGTATCGCGCGAGGTTTGAATTTAAGAAACAGGCTCAGGCAAGCTTTGAGTGGATCACAAATACTTACAAGGATTACATAGCACTTTCGACACAGGTTAACCTTGGCACAATGCGGCAGCCGGAGATTGAGAAGCTTGCCCCGCTCGATTTAAATACCCTGATTGACCCGAAAAAACTTGGTTTTTATCTGGAGAGTGCGGCGGTGCCTGTGGACGTGATGAAAAGTTTTTACGGTTACGGCGCAGGGATAGCGCTCTTTCCTTTGGAGCAGGCATCGGGAGTATTAGCAGAGCTGGTGCTTGAATGCGGCGATGCTGCGCAGTATTTGGAGGAGCTTTTAGGGCATCTGGTTGGGGAGGATGGCGCGAGCGGTCTTTTCCAGGCGCTTGTCGGATTTGCACTTAAAACATCGGGCCGCGAGGAGGAGAAAACTTCCGGGAAGTGGGTGGACGAGTGCATGGCGCAGATTAATGCACTGGAAAACCTGATCGAAAAAAAGACGGGGCGCACGCCGAGGGTGGACAGGGAGAAGATCGAGAAACTCTATGTGGCTCTTTTGAGCGGCGAACAGCCGGAGGAGATGGCACCGGAGGAAACAAAGAGCGCGGAGCGGCTCAGCGAGCTTTCCGGGTCGCTTGACCAGATTTTAAAATATTCCGGTTTCGATGCAGAAAAAGCGGAGAAATTCAAAAAACTTATTAACGAGTTTGAGCAGTCTACAAACCGCACGGGGACGGAGGATGATGCGAGGACACTGCGGCGCGGGATCTCCGTTTTGTTCTATGAGCTTTATGAGGAAACTTTTATCCGCGCGTATAATAAATTCGATTTGCCGATAGCAGTTGAACTTTTCCTGAATTTCGGATATGTGAGTGAAAAACTGTTAAATAAGGATACTCTGAATTATCTGGTTTCGCGTGCGGGCGTGAAATTTACGGGGACATACGGTAAGGATGGGAAGGTCTACACGGTGCGTGAATGGCTTGAGGCTGTTTACAGCGGCAAGCGCGAGCCATCTAAAAGTGAGATGGACGAGGACTTTACGGAGTATGTGCGCGGTATGCGTAAATCAAGCCAGATTACCGAAGCGCAGGAAAAGCAGATGATGGTAAACCAGAAAGAAAAGCTGCACTACGAAGTGCGCAATATGTTCCAGTCCAACAACCGTATTGTCAATGGACAGATCAGCACTTTCATGCCGGTACTCTACCAGGAAATGATTATGCAGGAGCTTGAGCGCACTGCACTTACAGTAGAAAAACTTGATTCGGTTATCATGCGCTTAAAGAAAATTGATTACAGCGTCTTCTACCGCGATGTGCTGTACTCAAGACCGGATAAAGGGATTGATAAGATCTATATCATGAAGGAATACTACCCGGACATAATCCTGATGCCGACGGTTGGGTCGCGCCCTTCTATGTGGCAGGAATGTTCCTGCAAGCGCAGGGAATCCTCCGGACGTTTTATTTTCCCTGCCTTCTTTGAGGAAGACTTAGAAGGTGCGATGGTCAAGACGCTCGGGCGGTACCGCTGGGAACTCTGCCGTTTCTTACAGGGCGGAAGCTGGAATAATATCAAGTACCGCTCGCTCACATCGGAATACTGTGATTACCTGCAATTTTACCGCAAGAACCATGATCTCTCCGAGGAGAAGAAAGAAAAATTAAAGATCCAGATTCAGAAGGGGAAGAACAATTCGCGCGAGATATTTACGATGGATTACGAGTTGTGGGTGCGCAATGAATCGAGCGGTGCAATCCGTTTGAACAAGACCGCCAGGGATATCTTAGCGATGTACTGCCCGTTTGCAAAGCCGGTGCGCCAGAAGTTGGCGGGGCAGCCAATGTTTGAGGAAGCGCTTGCAAAACCGGAGAGGGAGCGCGCAAAGAATGCGCATGAGCTTGATATGCGTATCCGTCAGATTGTCAAGGACGGCAAGACCGAGGTTCCGCCGGAAGTGCTTGAAACCATGCGCTATTTTCAGGAAAACTAAAGTGCCGGCTCACCGCCAAAAAAATATTATCTGTTTGCAGGCTGTAAGCCTGACGCAGTACCGCGAGTGGAAATATGCCGATCCGGATGGGGGTATGTTTCCCTTGTGATACTGCGTTTTTTTGCTTATTGTGCCAGCGAGGGGTACGCCCCCCGTGGTAGTGGATTATCACAGCAGAGTCAATGCGGAGAAACTTGAATATATTCCTCCTCAGTTTAGCAGGAAATCTTTGATTTTCTGTGAAAAAGGTTGTATAATGGCAAAAGAGGAAGGATGGTGCCGGATGGATGGTGTATGTCTTAGTGTAAAGGGAGTGTCAAAAAGTTACCGGGGAAAGAAAGCGGTGGACGGGCTTTCCTTTTGCCTTGCGCCCGGGGAAGTGCTTGGGCTGATCGGGACGAACGGCGCGGGGAAGTCCACCACGGTTTCCATGATTGCAACCCTGATTAAGCCGGATGAAGGGCAGATTATTTTCCAGGGTGAAGATATCCGCAAAAATCCCCGCATCCTGCGTGAAAAACTGGGCTATGTCCCGCAGGAGATTGCACTTTATGAGTCTGTGAGCGGACTGGAAAACCTGAGGTTTTTTGGGCGGGCGGGCAAAATCCGCGGGGGCAGGCTAAAGGAGAGGATTAATGTATCCGCCGCGATGGTGGGACTTGGGGACGAAGTGTTGAAAATGCGTGTCGGGGAGTACTCCGGGGGAATGAAGCGGCGGCTCAATATTGCGGTGGCGCTTTTGAGGGAGCCGGAACTTCTGGTTTTGGATGAGCCGACGGAGGGTGTTGACATCCAGTCGAGAAACCTGATTTTAAAGGTGGTGCGGGAACTTGCAGACAGGGGAGCGGCGGTAGTTTATGTCGGGCACCGGATGGATGAAGTCGAGAGGGTTTGCGACAGCATCTGCGTACTTGACGGCGGGCATACCGTTTGCAGCATGCCGTTAAAGGAAGCGCTTGGCACGGGGAAGAGGAAACTGACACTGGAACAGTTTTATAACAGTATTTTTGAGGAGATAGATGAATAGGGGCTGTTTGTGCCGGAGCGTCACAGGGAGCCGATGGCAGGGACGCTTCGGATTGGATGATTGGTATGGACAGGAGCAGTAATTCCGTAAAAATTGAAAAAATAAGGCGCGCGCTGGAAGCGAAGAAATATGATGCGGCACTGGAAATAGCGAAGACAGTGGATTCTGCGAGGATCAAAAGCGCCGCGGATTTAAGTGTGGTTGCGGAGGCTTATGACAAGAAGGGAATCTATGATACTGCGCTTGTCTATTATGAACAGATTTATTTAAAGAGCAGGACGAGGAGGATACTGATCCACCTGATTAATCTCTGTCTGAAACTTTCTATGCCTGATATGGCAGAATCCTATTTGCGCGATTTTGCACAGATGGCACCGGGAGATTTTTACAGGCATATTTTCCGCTACCATATTGACAGGCTGCGCGGGGAGGATAATGAGGTTTTAATATACGATTTAGAACAGCTAAAAGCAGAAAATTTTATGGAGGATTGGGCTTATGAGCTGGCAAAGCTCTACTGGAAAAACAGGCAGCCCGAACAATGTGTTTCCCTGTGCAACGATATTATTCTGTGGTTTGGCAGCGGCATGTATGTGGAGCGCGCGAGGGGATTGCGCGCAGTGTATGTGAAGCGCGCGGCGCAGGAGGGCGGTATCGCGGCGGAGGTGCGTAAGCTGGTGGATGAGGGCAGGACTAAGAGCGAGGTGGAAGCCTTTATCGAGGAGGCGACAATGCCGGAAGGCAATACGCACTATTCTGTGGAGGAATACAATCAGGAGCGTTTCGGTCAGCCTGTCTATGAGGAGGAGGGCAGGGATGTTATCTGGAATACCCGTGAATTCGGGGCGGTTACGGACGAGGTAGTCAAACAGCAAAATACAATGGATCTTTTGAGGGGGATGCAGGTGGCTGACCAGATCCGTATGCAGACGGGCGGGGAGCATGAGCTCCTGCTGCAGGTGCCGGGGGAAAGGGCACAGGGGCGGACGGACGGCGAGGACGGGGAAACAGGGCAAAAGGCGGACAGGTATGCCGCAGGTTCAGACCGGAAGGGCGAAACTGCTGCGGAGAAGGCAGTGCGCAGGCTCCAGCGCGAAAAAGCAGCGCGTGAGCAGGAGATTGAGGATAAATTGTTGCAGATGATTGAGGAGGGGGAGAGTGAGGAAGAACTCTCAAAAGCTGTCCGCCGTATGACGGGCGGTGGGGAGTCGGAATCAATCGTGAGAGCTGCCATACAGAAGGCGCAGGAAACAAAGAAATTCCGGCCGGTTCCAAAGCGCGTTCCTGTGATTTTTCCGGAGAAAAAATCGTTTGAAAAACAAGTTGAGAAGGAAAAAAATTACAAAACTGATAATTTAGAGGAAGGGGGTTTTTCGGGGGATGCGGATTTGCCGCAGGACGACTTTTTGGGTCTTGCACCCCTGTCCGCGCTGGTGTCCATCCTTGAAAAGAAAAATAGTGCCCTGATTCCAGGTAACACCGGGGAAAGTTCCACGATGTCGGATTTTGCACAGCAGGATACAGGGAGATGGGGGCAGGAGCAGGAATCATTATTGGAACCTGCCATGGATGCTGGGTCGGAGGATATTCTGGAATCTTCTGCGGACTTTGTTCAGCCGGAGGACTATGGGCTGTCTGGTGAGCCGGGGGAAGATGCTTTCGAGTTAGAACCCGAGCCGCTGTATGAGTATCCGCCGGAGCTTTTTGTGGATTATGCGGGGGAAGCGCCGCTCTTAGATGCCTGCCTGAAAAAGCAGAATCTGAAAGTGGAAGAATTTTTTGGTTGTTTTTTGGCATCCCCCGATCTGCGCAGACAAATTTTTGCTTGTATGGAGCGGATTCTGGAGGACAAAAACAGGGCGATCAATATTATTCTGACCGGGGAGGAAAGAAGCGGAAAGACGACACTTGCCAAGTCAATTGCCAAGTGTACGCAGATGCTTGGCGGTATCTCCTCGCCGCGCGTGGCGGTGATCCGCGGAGATAAGCTTAACCATATTGATCTCGAGGTGAAAAAGCAGCAGCTTAGGGGAACTACGATGATTGTGGAGCATGCTGCAGGGATGACTGGCGAGAAGGCGGCGCAGCTTCTTTCACTGAACACTGATTTTGCGGGGGAAACCGCGGTGATCTTAGAGGAGGAGCGCAGGCGGATGAACCAGTTTTTGCGCGGGAATGAAGAACTTGACCGCGTCTATACGAACAGGGTCCATTTGCCGGAGTGGTCGGTGGAGGACTGTTTTATGCAGGCGCTTTGGATGCTTTACAGCAACGAGTATTTTATGACCGAGTCGGTGGCGGAGGGCTTCCTCTATGCGGTGAGGAACCAGATTGAGGAGCACCAGGACAATCCTTTTGATGCGGTGTTAAACTATACGGATGCCGTTCTGAAGCGGGCGGACAAACGCATGTCGCAGATGTTGCGCGGTTTTGCCATGGATGGAAAATATAAGGAAGAGGAACTTACAATGCTGCGCGGGGAAGATTTATAAAATTTTCCTTGCGCAGCATATTGATTTTCACAGAGTATATATGATGTTGATTGATGTAGAAAATAAATCTACTTTAAAAAAGAAGTATTCTGATATGTCCTAGACATGGAATCTTACTTTCATTTCATTTTTCAGCTTCTGACCGCCCTTAGATTCCACATTCTTTGTGATTGTGAGCACATAAGATGTATTCTGCACATAGGCTTCACGGGGTTCGATCTCAATATAATTCCCAACAGGGTCATAGTGGATTGAGGTTTTCAGCGGCTTATCCGAGGCATCGGTGACGTAAAGGTTCATATTATTGACCGTCGCCGGGTTTAGGGGGGCGGAAAAAGAAACGCGCCATACGAATTTTCCAGTGCGGTATTTCATGTCCTCCTTGATGATATTCTGTTCGTTGCCGCTCACGCCTTCAATTTCGATATAATTTGACATTTTTCATCACATGCCTTTCTAAAGATTTTTTGGTTTAATACAGGCTCCGTGCAAGATTTGGCAAGGCCGGGAAAACGTAATTTCTTGGCTTACTTACCCTGCCTTTGCGGACATTATTTCCCTCCGGGGGATGCGCACAATTCGCCAGGGAAAAAGTCCTCCTTCGTCGGACAGCGAATTGGCGCTGATATAATATCTGTCGATATTATGCCATGTCGTTCCGACATGCCAAGCGCATTTATGCGCTTTGCCTCCGGGGGATGCGCACAATTCGCCAGGGAAAAAGTCCTCCTTCGTCGGACAGCGA
>CAJTOR010000032.1:0-15946 GCA_910577675.1 uncultured Lachnospiraceae bacterium | reverse complement strand
GAATTGGCGCTGATATAATATCTGTCGATATTATATCATGTCCTTCGAAAAAAGAATAGTACATTTTGAAAAAAGAAACCGGGGGAAAAAATAGCCAATGTTGTAAAGCAGGAACTTTCCATTTTTCCATAAAGAACTTGCAAGTTTCCATTTATGTTTAAAGGAATTTAAACTATAATTAAGAACAAGCAATATAATACATATTTCATTTGCGCGTAAAACGCGGCGTAAAGGAGGTAATATGGGAATTTTAAGTCCAGAATGGGATGGGCGGATCGGGCACTGGTTAAGGAAGCTTGAAGCTGATTTCTATGAGCCCTTGGGGACAATTGATTTTAAGGCGTTCAGAACAGAAAAACACTTAGCGTACAATGAGTTAAGACGGGAGGAGTTTGTGCCTGCACCGTCAGGGTTTACCTGGGGGAATCCACGCTCTTTGTTGACGGGCAGGAATTTGGCACATACTGGACGGATTGGATTGCAAAATCACATCATTACCTGGTGGACAACACCATCGCCATAAACGCACAGCCTGGGAAATCCTACCAGATTGCAATGGAAACCTATGCCGGGCATGACTTTCCGGATTGCGGTTCCTGCGCAACGGGACCGGTGCTTCCGGGCAGTTACAGTTTTGGGGGAAATGAGGGAAGCAGGAGGCAGCTTGGCACATCGACTTTCGGAATCTGGAGGGAAGAAGCATACCAGCTATATATGGATGTTATGACACTGTGGAATTTGCTGAAAGACCTTGACCAGGATGATTTGCGGGCATCAAAGACTGCCGCAGCCTTAAAGCAGTTTACAAAAGATGTGGATTTTGAGCAGGGCGGAAACGAAAGGCTTTCGGATTATAAAAGGGCGAGGGAGAATTTGAGGGAAGCACTCGGTGCAACAAACGGTTCAACCGCACCGCTGTTCTTTGCGGTGGGAAATGCCCATCTGGACTTAGCCTGGCTGTGGCCGGTGGCAGAAACAAAGCGCAAGACCGCAAGAACCTTTGCTGCACAGCTCCGCCTGCTTTCCGAATATCCGGATTACTATTATATCCAGAGTCAGTCGGCGGCATATGAAATATGCAGACAGTATTATCCTGCCCTGTTTAAAAAAATAAAAAAGGCTATCGGGGAAGGAGGTTTTATTGCGGACGGTGCCATGTGGGTGGAGCCGGATACCAATATGGCGGGCGGGGAAGCCCTGGTTCGCCAGATTCTCCACGGGAAGCGCTATTTTAAGGAAGTGCTTGGCGTTGACAGCCGCGTGCTCTGGCTTCCGGATTCCTTCGGGTACTCCGCCGCACTGCCGCAGATACTTATGGGCTGTGATGTGCCTTATATGGTGACGCAGAAAATCTTCTGGAGTTATAATGGGGGTGAGAGATTCCCGTACCACAATTTTTACTGGGAGGGGATGGATGGCACGAAGGTAACTTCCTTTTTGCCGACCAGCTACACTTACCAGACTGACCCGGGAGAAATCCGCAGGACATTTAAAAACCAAGCCAGCCGAGGACGGGAGCGGCGATATTATACTGCGGCTTTATGAGGCGGCGGGGGCAGCGGTAGAAACCAAAATCACCCTGAATCTGCCGGTTCGGGAAGTTTGTGAGTGCAATATGTTGGAGGAAGAAGAAGGGAAAATATGTAAATATTTAGAAGATACCCCTTCTCTTCATCTTGCATTCCGCGCGTTTGAAATCAAAACTCTGCGTCTTTGCAGATAGACAGTATTTTTTGGTATGGCATTTGCGGGAGTATAAATGCCATACCATTTATATGTTCCAGATAATAGGCATCTGCCATCTCATAAAAACAATTTTCTATAAAATTATCTTCCGTTTATTCAAATACGGGGTGCGCCTGTGTAAGCCCTGCTTCCAACAGGTATGTTTCCGCCTTTAAACCGTGGAATCCAATCCATGAATAATGCCAGGGGTCATCCTCGTCCGCCTGGTAGAAAGTAACAATGTCCGGGCAGATTAAAAAAACGTTTCCTGTCTTTAAATGGTAAGTTGTATCACCAACCTGGAAGATGCCCTTCCCACTGTGTACATAGTGGATCAGGAAGTGATCCCTGACGGCAGGATCATGGAAATGCCCGTTTGAGTAGCATTCGGAGCCACACTGGTAGATATACAGGTCAGTGTGGTTGAGATGTGGATCGGAATATTTTTTCGTATGTGATGGAAAAGCACCAGCGCAACAACAGTGCAAATGGGAAGATCATGACTTACATGGAACAGGAATTTTTTTATCCGACCGACCTTGCTACAACGGTTTACGCGTCGTGGGCATCCATTGATTATTACGGGCGCTGGAAAGCACTGCACTACTATGCGAGAAGATTTTTTGCCCCGGTGCTTCTCTCCTGCGAGGAGGAGAGCATGATGACAAAGAACCGCAATATCAATGCGGAGAATACTTCCTTCCCTAAATCCGTGCGTTTTAATGTATCCAACGAAACGGGGGAGGAGAAAAAAGCCTTAATCCGCTGGCAGGTCAGGAAAAACGACGGCAGTGTAATTCGGGAGGAGGAGGAGGAACTTTCAGTCCCTGCCCTGACTGCATCCTTCCTGCCAAAATATGAACTTGCGGAACTTGATCCTTTTACAGAATATGTAAGCTATGAGCTTTTCCTTTCCAGCGGGCTGGTTTCCTCGGCAAGCACCCTGTTTATTATGCCGAAATATTTCCGCTTTAAAGACCTGGGGTTATCCTATACATTATCCGGGGATGAGATCACGGTGCATGCAGGTGCGTTTGCAAAATCGGAGCAGATCAGCAACGAGGAAGATAACTTGATTCTTTCGGACAATTTCTTTGATATGAACGAAAAGTAAAAAGATGTAAAATTAATATTTTTAACCGGATTTGGAAGTCCTCCTGCAAAAAGTAAGGGGGACTTCTGCATTTTGAGTGATTAAAAAAGCTTTCTAATGTATTTTTGCGGAAAATGGGCATTTTTGCTTTTGAAGGGATAGTATATTTTACATACCGCGTATAAAAGATGTAAAAAAAGTGCTGGAATTTGCAAACGAATCGTGCTATAATGACGCGCAGGCTTTCCTGTGCCATATTTGACAGGTGAGTTAATATGGAAAGAATAACCAGTTAATACTTTGAATAAATAAAGTTAGAAAATTATGTGGATTGTAAGGAGGAGGGCAGCGAACAAACAGTTTGGTGCGCCCTGAAAAAGAATGGGAAAAGAATTGTGGAAAGCGGGCAATATGCTCTATCCCCTCCCCGCGGTTATGGTAAGCTGCGCGGAGGAAGGAAAATATAACATTATCACTGTGGCATGGGCGGGAACGGTCTGTACCAACCCGCCGATGCTTTCCAT
This sequence comes from uncultured Lachnospiraceae bacterium, assembly GCA_910577675.1. GTDB lineage: Bacteria > Bacillota > Clostridia > Lachnospirales > Lachnospiraceae > RGIG4057. The sequence continues at coordinate 12,604 of CAJTOR010000032.1, read as the reverse complement.
TTCCGTGCGCCCGGAACGCTTCTCCTACGGAATGATTGCGCGGACAAAGGAATTTGTTGTGAATCTGACAACGAAGGAACTTGTCAGGGCATGTGATTACTGCGGTGTAAAATCCGGTCGGGATGTGGATAAATTTAAGGAAACAGGACTTTTGGCGGAGGCTGCCACCTATGTGAAGGCACCGCTGATTGCGCAGTCCCCTGTTAATATTGAGTGCAGGGTAAAACAGATTGTGAAGTTAGGTTCACATGATATGTTTCTTTCCGATGTGTTGGGCGTACATGTGGACAAAAAATATATGGGAAATAATGGGAAATTTGAGCTGGGCAGTGCGAAGCCGATTGTTTATTCGCACGGGGAATATTATGGACTTGGGGAGCTGCTCGGCAGCTTTGGCTATTCCGTAAAAAAGAAGGGGAAAAGATAAATGGGCAATAATATTATATTGATTGGTATGCCGGGAGCGGGCAAAAGCACTCTAGGAGTTGTGCTTGCCAAAACGCTGGGTTATCGTTTTTTGGATTCCGACCTTCTGATACAGGAGAGGGAAGGGGCGCTTTTATGTGAAATTATTGAGAAGAAAGGGCTTGATACTTTCCTTTCGATTGAGGAGGAAGTAAATGCCGCGATACAGGCGCAGGAAACGGTGATTGCCACTGGTGGCAGTGCGGTTTACGGTGCGCGTGCAATGGAGCATCTTAAAGAAATCGGGACGGTTATTTACATTCGTCTGCCTTTACATGAAATCGTATCCCGCGTTGGTGATGTCAAAAACAGAGGAATAGCGCTTAGGGAAGGGCAGAGTTTCTGGCAGCTCTATGAGGAGCGCTGTCCGCTCTATGAAAAATACGCGGATATTGTAATTGATGCGGATGGGCTTTCTATAGAAAAATTGGTAAAAATGATGGGAAACCGCTTAAAAGGGATGTTTCTGCGATGAAACCCAAAGTTTCCTGTTTACAAATGCCGTCTTTGTGTTATAATGGAAGACATGGGATGTTTTTATTTGGCCGGGAAATGGGTAGCATTTCCTGTGATAGGTGCGTTTTGTGCACCAAAGGAGAGGCAGCGCAGACTGCATGATTAGATTGGAGATTAAGATGGATCAATATATAATAAAGGGCGGCAAAGCGCTCGCAGGTGAGATTTCAGTGAGCGGGGCAAAAAATGCCGCGCTTGGGATTTTGGCAGCAGCGGTAATGGCAGATGAAACAGTGACAGTGGAGAACCTTCCGGATATCCGGGATATTGATATACTTTTAAATGCGATCGCCTCGGTGGGGGCAGTGGTGGAGCGGATTGACAAGCACTGCGTCCGGATTAACGGCGGGACAGTCAACACGATTATAGTGGCGAATGATAATATACGAAAGATAAGGGGGTCCTACTATCTGCTTGGGGCGCTGCTTGGCAAATACAAAAGCGCGCATGTCCTGCTCCCCGGGGGATGCGATATCGGAAGCCGGCCGATCGACCAGCATATCAAGGGGTTCGAAGCACTTGGAGCGACCGTCCGCATCCAGCATGGTATGATTGAGGCGGAAGCGGTGGATCTGGTCGGGAACCATATTTATCTCGATATGGCGAGTGTCGGTGCCACAATCAATATTATGATGGCGGCAGTGATGGCGGAGGGGCAGACGATTATCGAGAATTCCGCGAAGGAGCCGCATGTGGTTGATGTGGCAAACTTTTTAAACAGTATGGGCGCAAATATCAAGGGCGCGGGTACGGATGTAATCCGTATTGTCGGTGTCCCGAAACTCCATGGCAGTACATATTCCATAATCCCGGATCAGATTGAAGCGGGGACATTTATGATTGCCGCAGCGGCAACGAAGGGGGACGTGACCGTGCGCAATGTAATCCCACGCCATATGGAGGCGCTCACTGCAAAGCTTGTGGAGCTCGGTGCCGAAGTGGAGGAGTTTGACGATGCTATCCGCGTGGTGGCTACAAAGCGCCTCGGTTCCACGCAGATAAAGACATTGCCTTACCCGGGATTCCCGACGGATATGCAACCGCAGATGACGGCACTTTTGGCAGTCTGTGCCGGCACAAGCATTATTACGGAAGGTATCTATGAGAACCGTTTTAAATATGTGGATGAGCTGGCTCGCATGGGGACAAATATTAAAGTTGAGGGAAACAATGCGATTGTAAACGGTGTAGCGGAACTTACCGGCGCGAGTGTTGTCGCCCCGGATCTGCGTGCGGGTGCGGCGCTTGTGATTGCCGGGCTGGTAGCGGAGGGCTTTACCACGATTGAACAGATCCGTTATGTGGAGCGCGGGTACGAGTGTTTTGAGAAGAAGATGCGCGACCTCGGTGCGGACATGGAAAAAATGGATTCCGAAGACATGAAGGCAGTACAGAAATTTAAGTTAAAAGTTGGCTGAATAGAGCGGATACTGTATTGATTCGACTTTCCATATGAAAAAATGAATATCGGGGATGCTGGGTGGGGAGGAAATAAGTCTTCCCGCCTGGTTTTGGTGTATTTAAGTAAATGGAAATTTATGGAAAATTAAAGGTCTGCGGGCAGACCTTTTTTATGCTCAGACCTGTGCAGAGGAAATAAGCCGCTCAAGCGGCGCACGGGTCGCGCGGCGAGTGGGGGAAGATAAACCTTCCCTACTCGATTGAACAGACCCGTGCGGAAAAAACAAGTTGTTAAAGAATCGCCTCGATATATAGGTCATGTTCCTTTGACAGGTCGATAAAGCGGTCACCGCCCACATGGATCACCGGGCGGGAGAGGCTGGTGCGGTTCATCATGATAATTACACCTTCCGATTTATCACTTAAACGAACATTATTGTTCATGTATGTCTGGTTTACATGCTCAAGAAATGTCATGACCGTGCGGGTATCATATTTTGCCAGACCTTCGGATTCAAATATGCTGATTACCTCGAACGGACAGATCGGTCCGCGGTAAACCCTGGCGGCGGTCATTGCCTCGTACACATCGGCAACCATAATAATCTTGGCAAAGCGGTCGATCTGATCGCCCTTGATACCGAGCGGATATCCCGTGCCATCGCAGCGCTCATGGTGCATCATTGCCGACATCTGCACATGGATATTTGCCTTTTGGGCGCGAAGGATATTGTAGCCGCGCAGCGGGTGGGACATCAGCGTTTCGTTTTCGGTATCGCTTAGTGCGGTCGGCTTCTTGATAATTTCCGGCGGGATTAAAAGTTTTCCGATATCGTGCAACAGACCGCAGAGAGTCAGCGTATCAAGCTCCCGTTCTGTGAAGTTCATCCAGCGGCCGAGGACATTGGCAATCAGCGCGACATTGACGGAGTGTAAGTAGGTTTCGTCATCAAAATCCCGCATACTATGTAGCATATCAAAGACATGCATGCCGTTGCGCGCATTTTTGAGAATATCGTTGATATCCGTCAGGAGTTCGTCCTCTGCAATTGGAACATTGTTTCTTATGATGTCCAGAACCTGGCGGCGCAAATGATCTGTTGAATATTCTACCGAGGAGGAAAATGCTTTGAATTCAGGTGTGTTCTTAACCTTTTCGGAATACATCTGTGTTTCGCGCGGGCGGGAGGCTGTGGCAGGTGCAGGGTGCGTGGAGGTTGCAGGCTGAGTCTGTGCGGCAGGCGGCACGAACGGCTTTGGCTGCGCGGTAGTCTGTTCCGGTTCTGGCTTGGCAGAGGGCTGGTTTGTGCCTGAAGGTGCAGGAGGTACTTCCACCCCGTCATCCACTGATACTGTGATCTGATGGATGGAATAAAACTTTAATCTCGTGATGACTTTATTGGAAATGGCGGTACCTGCGGGAATAATAAGTTGGTTGGCCGTAGTGTAAACATCATCCGAGATTACCATGCCAGGAGTAGCTTGACTTGTTAAAATCCTGATCCTTTTCATAATCAATTCTCCAATCGTAAAAAATCGTGTTTCTATAACAACTTCATACTATCTATTATAGGAAAAAAGTCCCGGAAAGTCAATTCTTTTCAGAAAGCTTTCTAAAAAAATGACTTGCTGTAAGGGAAAAAGAGGCTGGTACTGTCGGCACCGGCCTCTTTTTTGCAGGGGTTGTCATGCGATATCATAATACTGCGCCTGCGCTGATATCCAGGCTGCTTCGCTCTAAGTAATTGCTTTTGCGCCTGACTTCAATATGTTCTCCCCAGTGTATAATATCATATTTGATTGCCCGGTTGCGCAGGACTACATCAAAGCAGAAGAGAACCAGTGTCACGAGCAGAATGCGGATATCCAAGACCATTACGGCGGAACCATAAATAAACAATCCAAAAATTTTGATGGTAAATTCTACGGACTCATTTAACAGAGTCTGGGCGAAGAAAACTGCATTGTCAGCACGCTGGACTATTTTTTGTTTTGGCTGAGGCTCAATATTTAAGTAATCTGTGTACATTACTTTATTTAAGAAACGGGTAAAGAGGTTTTTTGTAGTATAGAATCTCATATGTCCCAGGTACATGCTGGATATGTTTTCTATTGCTTGTCTTGTCCAGAACAACACAAGTATGGATATTATGGCAGCAATGAAATATTGTATGTTCCCGTCAGTGATTGCGCGGATTGCAAGGGAGGGGATAAACGCGGTCATAAAGGGTGCGCCAATCCGGCAGAGCATATAGAGGGGGAGTAACAGGCGGCTTTTTGGGAAGGTCTTTTTCATCATGGTAAATACTGTTCTGATATTATACAGCATGGATACCTCCGCGCTGCCTGTTGTTTTTTTGGTTTTCAATCAGGTCACCTCGTTTCATTTAAATTTTTAGGTTTAACCTATCAAAGAAGTTTTCCGCTTCTAAAACATAAAGTAGGAAGCGGCGGGTAAGGGGGACTTCTTTGTGTCGGTATGTTTCGAACCTGTTTTTGATATTATTATCATACCGCATTTGCCGGATGAAAAACAAAAAAGTGCACGAAATGTAAAAAATCGTGCACAGAATGTGGGAGGAAAGTATATTTATTTTAAAGAGGCAACATTATTTCAGTGGCAAAAATACCGGGTTCGTTTTTTCGGTTGATAAATCCGCCATAGAGATCTACAATCCGGTTAATCCGCTTCAGACCAAGACCATGTTCGCCCTGTTTGCCAGAAATAGTTTGATATTTGGTCAGGGTTGATTTCTACGATGGCGGTGTTGGAGAGGGGGTAACGTTTTGCCATCTCGTGGAGTGGGGTATTGTTTAGCAGGGAAAGCAGCGACATTATACAGGCGCTGTGCGTGACTATAATAATATCCCCATCATCTGTATGGTTTTTTATAATGTTTTTCAGGGCAGGAACAAGGCGCTTTAATAAATCAAGGTAGGATTCCCCATCCGGAGGGCGCGTATCACGGCGGTTTTCGTACCAGATTTCGAATTCTTTTGGATAGCGGGTTTTCACTTCATCCCAGCGAAGCCCTTCCCAGAGTCCGAATCCTATTTCGCGCAGATCCTCAACACTCTGGCAGGAAAGGGCAAGCCTGTTTCTGATGGCGAAGGCTGTCTGACTTGCGCGGGTCAGTGGGCTGGTATATAGTGCAGAAACAGGCGCGGGGCGCTGTGAGAGTATTTCTGCAAGCGCATCAGCCTGCGCGCGTCCGTTTTCGTTTAAAGGGATGTCGGTTCTGCCCTGGATACGTTTTTCAATATTCCAGTCAGTTTCGCCGTGGCGTATAAGTAGAACTTTCATAGGAATCTCCTTGTAGTTTCGGCAAGTTTGTTTGCTGGGAGTATTATACCCGTTTTGCTGTTTGAAGTCAATGATTGCTTTTTTCCAATGTATTTGGTAAAACAATAATTATCATATAAATTGCAAATATCGCTGTGAAGTGATATAATTGATATAGAAAAACGGAGTCTGATTTATTCCGGATATTTTATTGTTGGAACTTAAATATTGCCGTTTTTTTTGACACATCAACTGCCCGCGACCTAAAGGTTATGGGATTGTAACTACTAGGGCACAGTAAGGGCTTACATGCACCTTTTGAAAGAAAGAACTTTTTTTTAGGAAAGAACGGATTGATATACGGGCAGAATCAGGGGAATTATATAATTTTATTATTAATTATTACTATAAAATGGGGAAAGTGAGATGGGGAATATGGAAATATCGGGTGATGTACTGGAAAAAATTGTAAGTGAAGCTGCGATGAAGCTGTTTGATTTTTGCGATTATCCGGCAGTAAAATATCGGATATTGCAGCTTGTCGGGGAAGCGCCGGATACGGAGCGGATAAAGCGGCTGCACGGGGAATTTCTGCACAGCGATATTGTGGAGCAGCTCTATAATGAGCAGGATATTAAGGGCGGATGGGGACAGTTTCGCTCAAAAGATTACAGTGTAAAGGCTGTATTTCCGACCTCACAGACCGCTATACGGCGCTGCCTTTATATTGGGCTTACTTATGATGACAGGGATATTTTGATGCTTGCGAATGATTATTTGGAGGGGATTCTTGACGGGACGATCAAAGCAAAATGTTCTGAAAAAAATGAGCGCGCCAATCCGTGGCAGACAGCGGAGGTCTGCGAACAGATTGAGGCAATCCGCCCGAACAATCCAATCTGTGACAGCACCATAGCGCAGTGGAATTATATTGCGGGTCGGGCTTACGAGGATGGGGAATATTCCTATGAGCGCGATCGGGCAGCGCAGCATGAGGTTTTTCTGACGCGCGAGGCAAGACTTGTGCCGATGCAGCCGGGGCTTTTATTAAAGCGCCGCGGGCAGCTAGGCAGGGGCATCGAGGAGGCGATGCTTTGCCATCTTGGGGAGGGGGCATACCACAACGGTTATTTTTGGGCGGAATGCCCTGAGAAACTGCCGGAGGAATTTGTGGGATCAAAGACTAGAAGGTGGTTTCATTCATTCAATTTTATCAACCAGTTCCGCGGCGGGGCGCGGTATCTTTCCCATGTGGTGGAATGGCTTCTTGATAACCGGAATAAGGATGGTATTTGGGACTATGGACCGCAGATAAAAGATCCCTGGGGTTATTTCGGGAATTTTTCTATAAACAGGAAGTATGCACACAATAGGGTTGTGGACTGCACAATGGAAATATTGAGTTTTCTTTTTAAATATATTGAAAACAATACTTGGCAGGAAGCAAAAGTGCCGGATAAATCAGCGACTTAACAGGATATATCATTGATGGGAGCACCTGTTTTTCGGTATAATGTCCACAGGACATTAAATTTTAATAAGGTGGCTGCAACTTGGTAGTCTGTGTGCGGGCGCAGTTTAAAAAGTAGTATTTATAGTTGTTGTATTTTTGTGGTAGCACGACCGCAGTTTTTTGACTGTGGTATGCACAAATATGAAATTTGGAGGGTTTACACATGTCAACATTAAGTATCGAATTTTTTTCGGGATGTCTGATGCGGCCAGTTACATTTCAGGTGTATTTGCCGGATGGGTTGCGTTTTCCGACGCAGGAGTCAAAGAAAAATCCGCATTATGGGAGGCCGACAAAAACCTTGTTTTTGCTGCACGGTTACACCAACAATTCCGGGGAGTGGCTCTACGGCAGTTCCATCCGTTTCCTGGCGGAGAAGTATAATCTTGCAGTAGTCTTCCCAAGCGGGGAAAACGGGTTTTACTTAAATGGTGCTGCGACAGGGCGCAAATATTGTGATTTTGTCGGCAGCGAGCTGGTCGATTATATGAGGAAGGTTTTTGGGCTTGCAAAAGGGGCGGAAGATACCTTTATCGGCGGGCTTTCCATGGGCGGTTTCGGCGCGCTTCACACGGCGTTTGCGTTCCCGGAAAACTTCGGGAAGGTTGCGGCGATGTCCTCCGCTCTGCTGATTCATGAGATTGCAGGAATGAAGCCGGGGCAGGATAATGGCGTGGCAAATTATGAGTATTACCATCTCTGCTTTGGTGATCTTGACCGGGTGGAGGAGAGTGACGCGAACCCGGAAACGCTTGTGCTCAAATTAAAGAGTGAGAATAAGGAAATTCCAGGAATCTATATGGCGTGCGGGACGGAAGATTTTCTGCTTGAGAGAAACCGTGCATTCTGCGAATTTTTGAAGAAAGAGGAGATTCCGGTACTTTATGAGGAGGGACCGGGAAGCCACAATATGCAGTTCTGGGATGCGAAACTTGAACCCGCAATTAAATGGATGTTGGGGAACTGATGTAAATTTTCAATTTACCGGGAATCGAAAGTAGAGATTTTAAGTTATGCGGAGAATTTTTCCGCACAGTTTCGAGAAAATGAGAGGAGGAAGAAAATGGATAAAAAGTATTATCTGCTCTGCTATACCAGGCAGCCAGAGGAGGATTCCGTTTATTCGGAAAAACTTGCGTACAGTATGCATCTTGCGCTATGTGAGGACGGGGAGCATTTTATCCCGCTAAACCACAATTCGGGAATTTTGTACATGAAGGCAGTGTCAAGAGAGGACGGTACGCTTCATGCGAAGGGTTTAAAGAAGCCTTCGGTATTTCAGAGACCGGACGGCTCGTTTGGTGTGCTGGCAAAGAGGGTCGAGGTGGATGGAAGCCTTGATCAGGAACTTCGGGAACTGGCGGTCGCGTTTCGCAGCGATGACCTGATCCACTATCAGGAACTTGGCGCGTGGGGCATGGGGACGGAGGCGGAAACTGTGCTTCGTGAGGGGGGTACCGTTATGCGGTATGCGATTGCCCAGATGCAGGGTGATACCGGAGTAAAAAGTTCCGATGAGGAGAATATTGCAGAGTATGGTGTAAAGGAATTTACCGATTCAGAAGAATGTGAGGAAAAGCAGATAACGGAGAGCATGCTTCCGAATCGTTACATGTTTGGAAAGTTTACGCAGGAGGAATGCGCCGCGATACAAAGTCAAGTGAAGGGGGCAGTTCCGGGAAATATAATTGAAATATCAAAAGAGCAGGCGGAGCGTTTAAAATGCCGCTTCCTGACCCCGGTTAATACGGCAAATAATGTGCCGGAGTGCGTTTTCGTAAAAAGCAGGCAGGAACTTGAAGAAGTGCGTGCCGTGGCATGTTACAGCGACGGTTCTTGTATGGAAAAAAAGGTGGACTGGTACGCGGATTCTGTTGATTTTGACAGGGAGGGCGAATACGAAGTATACGGGAAAGTGCATCAGGAACATTTTCCATTTCCGGTTGCGTGGGATCGGGCTGATCCATGCATCGGGAAGTGGAACGGAAAATATTATTTTATTGCGACAAATGATGCGGACGGGAATAATTCCCTGTATATACGCGAGGCGGATACGATTCCTGGGCTAATTACAGCGCAGGAAATAAAGATTCTTGATACGCGGATGTACCCACATTTAAAGGGGCTTTTATGGGCACCGGAATTTCATATTATAAAGGATAGGCTCTACATATTCCATGCGGGTACACCCGGACCGTTTGAAAAAGAACAGAGTCATGTGATGGCGTTAAAACCGGGCGGAAATCCGATGCGTTGCGAGGACTGGGAGATGCCGGTTCGCGTGGAGAAACAAGATGGAAGCATGCTCTACGGCGAACAGGGGATTACGCTTGACATGACGGAATTTGAGTCGGCGGGCGTACATTATGTGTGCTGGTCGCAGAGACAGTTCTTCCCGGTTGACCAGGGCGCATGGCTCTATATTGCAGCCCTTAACCCGGATAAACCGTGGCAGCTTGCCTCCGAGCCAGTGCTTTTGTCAAAGCCGGAATATGGCTGGGCAAACAACCATACCTTTGTGGATGAGGGACCGTTTGTGATTAAGAGGGATGGGATGGTTTATATGACCTTCTCAAGTGCTGCGGTGGATTCCACCTATGTAACAGGGTTGCTTTCGGCAAGGGAGGGCGATGATCTTCTAAATCCGGAAAACTGGCTGAAAGAAAATTGCCCGCTGTTGTCATCAAGGAGTGTCCCGTCGGATGTCAGCGAAAAAGGTGTTATGGCAGCACAGTCGAGATGGGGCGAATTCGGACCGGGGCACAATTCTTTTGTGGAGGATGAGGATGGTATTTTCTGGTTTGTCTACCATGCAAGGCGGGGAGTGAACGGCGAGCGCTCAAGCGGCCTGCGCCGTCTGCATTTTAACAGGGCGGGGTTCCCGGTGCTTGATATGACAGAGGAACGTGACCTGAAACCGGAGCTTACCTGGGTGAAAACAAAAGTGGTTGTGAGCAGGTAGATAAGCATTTTTGATTACAGGGAAGGAAAATTTTTGCCTGCGGCTTATAGTCCGCAGGTTGAGGGAAGGAATGGTTATTAGTATGAGAATAAGAAAATTGTTTTTTGCAGTTGCTGCCGCAGTTATGCTTGTGGGCTGTGGGGGAGGTAAGCAGGAGGAGAATGCAACTCCGACCCCTGTGGATATGAAAGACCAGGAAACAGATATTACGGGGGATGTAACGCCTGAGATAACGCCGGAAGCAACCAAGGAGCCAACTAAGGCACCGGAGCCGACCAAGGCACCGGCTGCGGATAATTTCCTCGATCTTTACAAGGATGATTTCTATATGGGGATTGCGTTGAATCCGAGTGATTTTAATAACTGGGAAGAAATCAAAGATACGATCACAGCTAATTTTAACAGTTTTACCTGTGAGAACGAGATGAAACCGGACGCGATCCTGCGCCAGAAGGAGAGCCAGGACGGGTTGGCGGATGGCTCCACCTACAAGGAGCCGGTGGTCGATTTTTCGAGGAGCAATGCGGCGGTGCTGCGCGCGCTGGAAAATGACATCAAGATCCGGCTTCACACGCTTGTATGGCACGCGCAGACCCCGCGCTGGTTCTTTACCGAGGACTATACGGATGAGGGAGAGTATGTGAGCCGCGAGGTGATGCTTGCGCGTATGGAGAGCTATATCCGTCAGGTACTAACCTATTTTGATACGGAATATCCGGGGCTGATTTATGCGGTGGATGTGGTGAATGAGGCGTTTAACGGAATGCCTTCCGATACGAATCCGAACGGTGTTTTGGAGCCTAACGACGTAGTGCCGAATTATTGGTATGACCTGCTCGGAGAGGATTATATATACTACGCGTTTTACTATGCAAGGCAGTATGCGCCGGACTACATGAAGCTGTTTTATAATGACTACAATACAACGTTTAAAGCAGACCGGATCATTGATGGTCTGCAAAAGGTCAAGGAGGAAGGGCTGATTGACGGGATCGGGATGCAGTCCCATGTCAGCATCACCGACGTGTTGGATCTGACGCTGATCCCAACCGTGCGCAAGTTCTGCCAGGCAGGGTACGAGGTGCAGATCACCGAATTTGATCTTGGCATTGGGCAGGAGGCGACGGAGGAGAATCTGGAGAAGCAGGCGCGCAAATTAAAGTCTTTGATGCTCGGATTGCAGAAACTGGTCAACAACGGGTTGAACTTTACGTCTATGACATTCTGGGGCTATACGGATCGTCCTGCCAGCGGGGGATGGAGAGCGGGGGAACATGCTCTTTTATTTGATGAGGAGGGCAATCCTAAACGTGCATTTTATGGTGTATTACAGGATGAGTCAGTATTGGCAATTGATTTATAAAAAAGAAATAAGTAATGGAAACAGACGGGAAACGACGATTATAATATGTCGTTTCCCAGTATTTTTATGGGTATGGCGTGAGGATGATAGATGTTTGTATGCTGAAATTTTCAGATCTGTCCGGGTATGATATGAAACAGATTAGTGGGCGGGGAATCTCAAAAATGTTGCTTACCGCGCTCGAAAACCACGCAAGGGAACAGGGATATGGCAAACTGTTTTTAGATACCCGGATCACATTGGAACCGGCGGTTTCACTGTACAGAAAATCAGGTTTTGAGATAATTTTTAAACAGGGACTTTATGTATAATTAGAGAAAAAGTTATGAGTGTTAAAAGATTCTTTGATGCTTTCAAATAATTGGATAAATTTTTACTGGTTTTTTATTTAATTTTGGAACATACTGCCGCGGGAATCATAGGATTGAATAGATAAATTATCGCGCAGCCAAGTATTGTTTTATACAGCAGCGCTGAAAAGGGGTTGTTATGAATTCCTGTGAATTGGTTGCCTATGTGTCTTCGATCGCCTGTATTATCTCAAAATGCAGCAGCAGGGAGGAGATGGAAATTTTGTCCGCTGTGCTAGTCCAGTTGGGGGAAACGCTGCATATGATGTTGGTGAACGAGGAAAATTGCAGTCGGAAAAAGTGTGGGGAGAAATAGATGAATAACAAAAGTAAATAACAAGATGAGCCGCCCAAAGCGGCATGGAGGGTTAAAATGTCCGTACTTACAGAGGAACTGATTTACGAAATATTGTCGGTGGTGGGGGAAATTCCTGAGGGGTGTGTTGCTACCTACGGGCAGATTGCAAGGCTGATTGGCCGCGATAAAAATGCGAGGTTGGTGGGCAAGGTTCTTGGTATGTCAGAGTATTACGGGAAATATCCCTGCCATCGTGTGGTGAACCAGGCGGGCAGGCTTGCCCCACATTTTTATGAGCAGAAGGAGCTGCTTTGCAGGGAGGGAGTAAGTTTTCTTGGCGGGAGGGTGGATATGAAAAAATGCCGTTGGAATCTGTAGGAATCCGGACGGCATTTTATTTGTGCGCCCGGCGGCGCACGTTTCTAACCGGTGCAAGTCCGGAATCCGCCCGGT
>CAJTOR010000031.1:8837-41681 GCA_910577675.1 uncultured Lachnospiraceae bacterium | reverse complement strand
TGAGTCTTATAAAAATAGATCATAATAGTATATTGATTAAAACTTGAATATACTATTATGATCTAATATGTTATATGTAGTATTTTTTATACAGATAAAACAGTAAAGGCATAATATGAAAAAAATATTTCACTATCTTATGAAACCTATAATTTTTGTAAGTGCTATATATCTATTAACATTTTTGTTATGTAAGTATTGGAATTATGTTGAAGACAGCCATATTTATATTTTAACATATTCTAGGGAAGATGGTTACGGGATTACGGATGATGGACAGCTTATAGATTGGTCACATATACGATGTTTTGAGGGACCGTATGCTCGTACTTCGTATAATAGTATAGATCAAATTAAATGTGAAGATATAATAATAATTTCTTTAAACCATCCTTTTCAAGTAGATAAATTATATGTGGTTTATCCTGAAATGCGGGTGTTTGTAATTTATAATAATTTCATTTTTCAAATGGAATATTATGACCAAATTATTTATAATTTGTTAAGTGATATTTGGATCGAGAAAGATAAGGGTGAGCATTGATATTTAAGTGTAAAAGTGGATGGATAGGAGTTTTTTTGTTCATTGTAATATGAACTTTCTGAAGTAAATTATAGATTATATGGAAATGTTCGGTTTTTTTCTGTGCTACCCTGCGGTATAAGTTATAATTTTCTCCTTGCTAAAGAAGTTTAAAGAATTATCAACAAAAGGTTAGTAATTCTTTTTCGATTCCTGTATTTATCTTGAATCATCAGAATGATATAAAACCATTAATGGATCTTTGTATTGATTATTTTTCATAAACAGAAGGGAATATTTATATGGCTGATAAGGAGAAGAAAACTGAAACATGGCGTAATGTAGGGTATCTTTTTCAGATTTTAAAGAAGAGTGATCTTTTTGTGTTTTGCCTGATGTTTTTTACACTTCTCTTTCAGGCAGTGTTACCACTCTGGCAGATTTATATTCCTAAAAGACTTCTCTCATTGTTGATAAGTGGTGTGTCGTCAGAGAAACTTTTTCAGAATATTTGTTTTGTTGGTTTTATTACACTTTTATTGCAGGGATGTTCAACTTTGACAAAGCGACGCTATGAGACAAAAATTAGTCTGGTGCGCACTGGTATATTTCGGGTAATGTTGATTCAAAAATTATTTCGTATGAAATATGCATTGTTTATGGAGCCGGCGACCCGTGAATTGACAGCGCGTGCCTGGAATACGACATGGAGCAATAATTATGGTGTTGAGGGTGTAATGCGCCGTTTGATGGAGATGATGGCAGCTTTTTTAACTTTACTTGGATTTGTTGGAACGCTTTTGATGCTGCATCCTTTGATACCGATATTGTTGTTTTTGCTGGCGGGAATTGATCGGAAACTGTTACATAAAAAGAGCGAAATACAGCTTAAATTGCGAAAGGAAAATGTTGATGTAGGACAGCGATTGGATTATATCAATGAAACAATGCAGGATCTGTCATTTGGAAAAGAAATTCGAATTATGGGGATGGGTAAGTTTTTAATTGGCTGGCATAAAAGTTTGATGAAGGAGAAGAAGGTATTATTTGAAAGAGAACGGACGGATTGTGCTCCCGCAGATTATTTACAAATATTATTGGCTGTGTTGAGGGAAGTTTTAATTTACGGGTATCTGATTTATGCTGTCTGGCAGAAGGGGGTATCAGTAGCGGATTTTTCGCTTTATTTTGCGGCAGCAATGAGTTTTTCAGGCACGTTAAATAGATTGATTACCCATTATGAAGCCTTTAGCAGGGATGCAGCGTGCATAGAAGATATTCGTGAAATGATGGCTCTTCCGGAAGAAGAGATGACAGAATTGACATTGAATTATGAGGATTTTGCTGGAAAACCGATTATTTTTAGGGAGGTTAGTTATCGATATCCAGCAGCAAAACAGGATGCTGTATCAAATTTTACCTATACCTTTGAAGCGGGCAAGTATTATGCATTGGTAGGTGAAAACGGAAGTGGAAAAACGACTCTGATTAAATTGGTTTGCGGATTGTTAGAACCGGATAGCGGAGAAATTCTTTTTGGGGAAGTGGATGGAAGAAAATTGAGCGGCTGGGCGAGATATGCTCTGTTTGGAATGGTATTTCAGGATATTAATCTCTATGCATTTACTTTGGGGGAAAATACTGCTATGGAGGAGGAATATGATCCTTTGCAGGTACATAGCGCATTGGAAACAGCGGGGCTTTGTGTAAATACCTTCCCAAAAGGGTTGAATACTATACTGCGCAGGGATTTTGACCCGGAGGGGATTGATCTTTCCGGTGGACAGAGCCAGTGCTTGGCTATTGCACGCGCTCTTTGTCGGGAAGGGGTAATGATGACAATTTTAGATGAGCCGACGGCTGCTTTAGATCCAATAGCAGAACGTGAGATTTATAATCATCTGGATAGACTTTTACAGCGAAAGAGCGCTATTTTCATTTCACACAGACTGGCAAGTACTCGCTTTTGTGATGAAATTTTAGTGATGCAGGGAGGAACATTGATTGAAGAAGGGAGCCATGAGAGTCTTATGGCATTAGGGGGTATTTATACACAGATGTTTGAAGCACAGAGCAGCTTTTATCGGGAGGAAGGGAACTAAATGTCAGAAAAGAATGGATACCGGTTTCATCAAAAATTAAAATTGATTATGGTGCTTACAAAAAAGGCGGTTTCTTATGCACCTTCTTATCTTCCTATGCGTGTTATACAATTGGTATTGCAGATTTTTGCACCTTTTCTTATTTCTGTGTTTCCTGCATTGATTTTGGATGAATTGACTGTCCATAATAATTTGCAGAAGCTTCTTTTGCTGACTTTGGTTACAGTTTTTCTTGGAGGGATTTCGGGTCTGATGGATTATCTGCTTAGGCGCAGACTTTCTCAGGATGCTTTTGTAATCAATCAGAAGATTGAACTTTCGATCAATGAGGCATTTATCCGTATGGATTATGAAAAACTGGAAGATCAAAAAGTACAGGAATTGAGTCAGCTTGCCAGAGATACAAACAATCATGCATCCAGTCTGGAATCTATGATTAGTACGTTTTTTAGTATGATAGGTCAATGTATTTCTCTTGTTGGGATGGCAGCAATTCTTTCCCGTTTGCTGTTTACCGATGGAAAAGTAGAAAAAATATCGGGGGTAGTCGGTTGGCTGGCCAGAAATAGCGTGATTTGTCTTTTGATTGCGCTGGCGCTTTGTCTGATATCTTCACGGATGAATGGACTTTTGCTTAAAGTTTATGAGCGCTATGATAAAAAATTTGCAGCGTTAGGCAGGGAATATAAATATTATGGACAACTTGCCAGAGATGAAATATATGTTAAGGATATTCGAACATTTCGGCTTTATAATTTGATTAACCGGCGGATAGAGCACTACTGTCAAAGAAATAAAAAATTGATGGATGAGGTTAATATTCCAGAGATTTTTACAGATATGACAGGAAATTTGATGATGGCATTGGAGCTGGTGATTGTTTATGCAATGGTAAGTAGTAAGGTACTGATGGGTGTTATTTCGATAGGAGAATTTTATTTATATATTTCTGCCATAACCCAGGTAATATCACTGGTCAGGGCAGTATTTGAGAATAAGAACAGTATTGATCGCTGTTTAATGTATCAGCAGGCTTACTGTAAGATAGAGGAACTGGCGGAAAAATCCATATGGATCAAAGAGAGAGAGGAAATACATAAAGAATGCGGGAATACCCTTGTATTTGAACATGTGACATTCGCTTATCCCGGAACAGATAAACAGGTGATTGACGATGTTTCATTTACCCTTCATCCTGGTGAAAAATTGGCCTTAGTAGGGCGTAACGGAGCGGGGAAAACGACACTTGTCAAATTGATGCTCGGTTTATATAAACCACAGAAGGGACGCATTTTATGGAATGGACAGGAAATAGGGAAATTGCCCTATGAGGAATATATTCATAACTTTAGCGCAGTTTTTCAGGATTTTAAATTGATTGCAAGTTCGATTGCAGAAAATGTGGCTATGGAAGAGGTATGGGATGAAGAGAAAGTAAAGAAAAGTCTTTATGATGCTGGGTTTTCATCGCTCCTGGCAAGTTTAAAGGAGGGGGTCTTTACACAACTTCTTGGAAATTTTAATCAGGAGTCCGTCAATCTTTCTGGCGGGGAGGCACAGAAAATTGCTATTGCCCGTGCATTTTATAAGGAGGCTCCGATTTTGATTTTGGATGAACCAACAGCGGCGTTAGATCCTATTGCAGAGCAGGATATTTTTATAGTCATTAGAAAAAAACTGCAAGGGCAGTCTGCAATTTTTATTTCGCATCGCCTTTCCAGTTGTAGAATTTGTGACCGTATCTTAGTACTTGACAACGGAAAAATTTTGCAGGATGGATCTCATAATATACTGGCAGCAAAAAATGGGCTTTATCAGACGATGTGGAAAGCACAGAAGGGGTTTTATATGGAGGAAGAAAATGGAGCGAAGTACTCTTGAAAAATTTTTGCAGGGATGTTAAAATGGAGAAGGTTAAAAGGACTCAAATAAAAGCATATGACAAAACATAAAAGGGTGATTGTTGATTAAAATATTAATATGGGAGGATCTGCAAAATTTGATTCTCCGAAAATATTTGGAGGATTAAATATGGTTCAATTATTTGATGTTAATGAACAGAACTGGTTGGATATCTTCTCGCTCAGTGTCACGAAAGAGCAGAAAAGATTTCTTTCCACGCCCAGTGGGATTGTAGCAAGAGGATATATCTATCGCTCTTGTAATGCCAGAGTTTACGGTATACGCAACAGTGAACATGTCATTGGTGTTGCGCTTGTAAGGGACATGGATGAAGAGCCGGCCTGTTATGAGTTGCAGCAGTTTATGATTGACCAGCGGTTCCAGAATAAGGGTTATGGTACGGAAGCGCTACGCCTGATACTTTCCTTGCTTTCTAAAGAAAGAAGGTATAGCCGGGTGGAGGTATGTGTCAATAAGGACGATGCTGCGGCACTTTGGACGTACAAAAAGGTTGGGTTTGAGGATACCGGATATATAGATGAAAATCTTCCTGACTGTTATAACCTTATGTACAATTTAAATAAGGATGACCAACTCTACTCTGATATAATGATTTCTGACTTCTCTAATCCGCTGTTCCAGACGGCTTTTAAGAAGTATTTTTTAGAATTAGGTTATACGATTAAAGATTGGAATGGATTGTTTAAAGAAATGAATGATGAGGGGGATAATGTTGCCTTTGTCAGAACTTCTATGGATGGTGAAGTCATCGGATTTATTCAATTTAAACCTGTGAAATGTTCAAGTTGGTTTTTTGAGGAAACTTGCGGCTTTATACGAGAATTTTGGGTTGCTTTAGAGTTCCGGAATAAAAATCATGGTACTGCACTAATCAGTCTTGTCGAAAAGCATTTTATAGACAATGGGATTTATACAAGTATCCTAACGACAGATACTGCTGCACGCTTTTATGAAAGACATGGGTATGTTAAAGCGATAGGGTGTAAAGCAAAAAATCAGGATGAAGTATTTATTAAACACTTGAGATAAAGATGTCAAAGGAAATTATATCCCTATGCTGCTCTCGTTTATTCACCTTATTTGGGTAAAACAGCATTGAACGCTCTGAAAGTATGTGCCTTTCAGAGTGTTTTTTTATGTAAATACCATTAGCTTAACTGCCGGGTTGTATTGTTTTCTGATCGGAATTTACCTTTCTCTTTTAGAATGTCGGGCAGAGTGTCCAGTATAGCAGAGATTTTGGCTTCCGACTACTGTATTTTTTGCCTGCATATTACTTGCATGTTTCCTGGAAATTACCTGCTTGCAAATTGCTTATTTGTAATGCATTTGTTTATAATTTACTCGCTTGCAATAATTACCGGGAAATGTTATAGTTACATTAACAGTAAACTAATACAGAAAGCGGGGAAGAAAATAATGAAGAAAATAGCAATGTCTTTATTACTTGGTGTGATTCTTGTATTGTTCGGAAACTCTCAGCCGCGCGGCGCGGTGGCTGACACAAAAAGCCTAATTGATGACGGGATGGCGGCAGGAAGTTTAAAACCGTATTTGGAAACATTGCCCGATTATATTCCGTATCAGGAAATACCGTAATCTGTTGTTTTGAACTGAGTGGGGTTGCCCCGGTAAAAGAAGTCTATGTTACGGAGGACGGTGGGACTTCATGGGAAAATATGGATTCCTAAGCGAGAACTGAAATAATTAATGGCAAAGATAAGGGATTAGGAGGAAGGAATTTTATGGAGCGAAAACGTTTTAGAAGTCGTTTAAAAAGTTTTTTGTGCTTTTGTGTGGTGATTGTGGTAATTTCTGTTTTTTGTGCCTGTGGGAAAAATAAGGAGGGAACTAATATGGAGGAAAATCTTACACCGACAGAAAGTATTGTGCCAACCCAAGGGGGGATGCTATCGGAAGACTCGGGTTCTGCGGTGGAAACCTTACCTTTGGAAGAGTTTATACTTTCGGATGAAGTCCTTGCTGCATCGGATGCAGTCAGTGAAAATGCTTCGGAAATGACAAAGCGCTCCCTGCGTTCCCTTGGCAATACCAGGAGATTGCAGCAGGTTTTTTCGCGTATGCAGGCGGGGGAGGAGGTTACGGTAGCGTATCTTGGCGGCTCCATCACGGAAGGGTATCTGGTTAATTCCGTGCAGAACTATGCTTACAAGACAACCGCATGGCTGAAAGAAACATTTGGCAACGATAAGATCAAACATGTGAACGCCGGGCTTTCAGGAACTTCCTCTACTATTGGTCTTCTGCGCGTGCAAAATGATGTGCTCGATTACTCGCCCGACCTGGTTTTTCTGGAGTTTGCGGTAAATGACGGGGATGATGTGACCAGCAGGATGATGTACGAGAGTCTGGTATCGCGGATTATCAATTCGGAATCAGCGCCCGCACTGGTGCTTGTTTTTACCGTGCTTGAAAATGGATACACCTGTGAGGAGCATATGTCCGCTATCGGGGAGGCTTACCAGCTTCCTATGGTTTCTGTTAACTCGGCGCTTGCGGATGAAATCCTATCAGGTGCTCTTTTGTGGGCGGACTATGCGCAGGACGAGGCACACCCGACCAGACAGGGGCATACTTACATTGCGGAATTTATCCAGTACCTGTTTTCGCAGGTTATTAAAAGCCGGACGATGCCGCCCGAGGTGGATTATACGGCTTTAAAAAAATATGGTGATGCTTACTCCGGCATGAACTTTTATAATACGAAAAATCTCTATCTCCCTGAAACAGGTGGTTTTATTGAATCGAATTCCAATATTACCCATTTTCAGAATAACTGGCTCTGGGGCAAGGAAGGCGGGGAAGGGCTTAGATTTAATATGACGGGTAAGAATCTGATTGTCCTTTACCGGGAGGCAAATAACGACCGTCTGGGAACGGCAGAAGTCTATGTGGACGGCAAACTCGCAGCAAAGATAGCCTCCAATTCACCGTCCGGCTGGAACAATCCGCAAACCGCCATTGTGCTTAATGAGGTGGCGGAGGGGGAACATGAAATAGAAATCCGGATGATGGAGGGAGAAGAAGGAAAAGATTTCCATATCCTGGCTTTTGGAACCACCGGGGAAATTCATGGGAAGGAGCGCGTTGCACAGGAGGATATCCCATATCAGGAACGCGCGGTGGTTAATATCGGGAATACTTATAATATTGAGAAGGTTATGGAGCGCGCGAGGGCGGGGGAGGAACTTACCATCGGTTTTATCGGAGGGTCAATAACACAGGGGACAGGTGCTTCAACTGGGGATTTATGTTATGCGAAGCTGGTCTATGACTGGTGGTGCGAAAATTTCCCGCAGGCTGATTTTCACTATGTGAACGCGGGGATTGGCGCGACCACTTCCCAATTTGCCTGCGCGCGCCTTAAAGATGATCTTCTTTCTTATAATCCTGATTTTGTGGTGGTTGAATTTTCCGTGAATGATGAAGCATCGGATTTTTACGCGGAAACCTACGAAAGTTTGCTTCGCCTTATTTTGCAGGAGGGCGGGGAGGATACCGCAGTTATGGTTTTAAATATGGTGCAGTATGACAGCGGCATCAACGCGCAGGGAGTCCACAACCCGGCAGCAAAAGCTTATGGTATCCCTGCGGTCAGTATGAAGGAGGCAATCTATAAGGAAATTAAATTTGGGCGGCTTGCGGCAGCGGATGTTTCCGCCGACATGATCCATCCAAATGACCGGGGACATGCCTACGGTGCGGAACTTGTTACATATTTTCTTGGCAGGGTGATGGATGGGACATACCACAGTGATGAGGGGGCATTGCTTCCGGAGCCAGAGGGAACGCTTTTAAGTATGACCTCGGTACTTTATAACAATAAGAATTCTGATTTTGTGCTAAATGGTTTTGAGAAGGATGAAACCGCCAAGGATGGGATAAGGGATATATTTAAAAACGGTTTTACCGCGAAAAAGGAAGGCGATTCGATTATTTTTAAAAACATATATGGGAGCCGTATTTCCTTGCAGTACAAAAAAACAAATACCCTTGGCGCGCCGGTTGCCATTGCAGTGATTGACGGGGACGAGGAGAAAGCGGTTGTCCTTGACGGGAATTATCCGGATGGCTGGGGCGACTGGCTCTATCTGCACAATATTGGGGAAGGGCTCGATGCAGATGTGCCGCACACAGTGGAGATCCGCATTGTGGAAGGCGCTAGGAAGGACTTTTATCTTGTATCGGTGATTGGTGCAGGTTCGGAGAAAAACAAATAAGTAATAAATGTGAAATAAGCAGTAAAATTCGCAATTTTTATCAATCCATGCGTGGGAGGAAATGGTATCCTTGTAGATGGATAAGGAAAGTTTTCTGTAATTTTTGCCGAATAAAGAAAATGTTTCATTTGGGAGGTGTCTTTTGTCGGGGGACTATAAGAAAGTTAAATCGGTACTTGAGTATATTGAGGAAAACCTGACGGAACCTTTTAGTATGGAGGAACTTGCGAAGGTTGCCGGTTATTCCAAGTATCATTTTATCCGCGTTTTTACGGAGGTAACGGGCTTTACTCCTGCTGATTATATTAGGAAGCGAAGGCTTTCTGAAATAGCGGGTAAAATTGTGCAGAAAGATTATCCCGGCAGTATCGCGGACGCTGCATTCCGGTACGGTTTCAATTCAAAGGAAAATTTTTCGCGCGCGTTTAAATCGGAGCATTGTATATTGCCAAGTGAATATCGCAGGGTGCAGAATTCCCTGCGCCTGTATCCGAAACTTATGGAGGGGAAGCATTTTTTTGATGGGGAACTTTCATTTGTATGTCTTGAACCGTTTACCCTGACTGTTTTGTTGAGCGACGAGCTGGCTCCGCCCCGTTTCTGGAACAAATATAATTGTTCCGGTATGTCTATGCGTTTGTCCGGCGGGAAGGTGGTGCCGGATTACGGGGTGAGTGACTGGGATTGCAGCCTGAAAAAGCTGCGTTACTACATTGGGATACGGACGGAAGAAGCGGTTGGGGATTTATCCGGCACAACAACACTTTCGGTTGCGGGTGGTACCTACGCCGTGTTTAAAACGAAACCTTCCGAGCATTTTGATTTTGTGGATACCGTACAGAGAACATGGGAATATATCAACACCCGGTGGCTGCCCGAAAGCGATTATATGCGCACCGGCGGGTATGAGTTTGAAACTTATCTGGAATCATCGAGGACATACTCGGAGGAAATTTATATCCCGGTATGCAAAAAAATTAAAGATTAGTTTCCTTATCCAAATATTATCTGGATGGATATTCAGATCAAATTTAAAAGGAGGATCGGATGAAAAAATTGGATATTACTTGGGAGGGGATAGAAGACCCGACCGGCTATTTGTTTTCCTTTGTAAAATCACTGGCAGCAGTAGTAAAGAACAGCCCTTACACGGATCTTTTTGAGGATATTATTGCAACGAGCGGTTTTGCGTTCCGCATGTGGGTGGACAGGGAACTCTGCCCGAGTGCAACCAGTATCTGGGAGTTTTCCGGGCAGAAACGCTGGGTGGAAAACGGCGGTCTTTGCTGCGGCTATGTGGAGCGCATGTGGGGTGAGGATGCCGTGGAAGAAGAGCGCCGCACACAGGCGGTTTCCATGATAAAGGAGTCGATTGACCGTGGAATCGGCGCGGTTTCCTGGGATATCAGCGGCTGTGAGTGGGGCGTGATTACCGGCTACAGCGAGGAAGACGAACTCTTTTATACTTTAAAAATTGACGGCAGCGAAGGGGTGGTGCCATACGGGAGCATTGGAAAACTGGATATGCCGATATTATCCGTACTCACAATTACGGGAAAGCAGGAAAAGCCGCAGGAAGAGATAACAAAAGGAATGCTCTCGATAGCCCGCGCGCACTTAAATGGCGAGGAATGGTGTGACAATGCCAAGGGTTTTGCGGCGTATGAAGCGCTTATTACTTATGTAAGGGAAAAACTTTCGGCGGATAAGGAGTGGAACCTTACATATTATCTGGGTACATATGCAGCACTTAAATACTATGCCCTGAAATATTTTGAGAAATATGGTCTTTGTGGGATGGCAGAAAAATACAGTATTGTCTATAAGGAGTGGAAGGCTGCTTTTGATCTGGCAAATCAGGGGGAGGCATCGGATAAAAGTGTCCGTGAGGAGATTGCCCTGCATCTTGTGCGAGCGAAGGATGCGGAGAAAGAAGCATTTTTACAGTGAGCAAGGTGCTATATTTAAGGTAGCTTGGGAAATTCTTGTGTGTGGGCGAAAGACGAAAAGGAAGAGTTAAGGAAAAATTAGTGGGAAATTAAAAGGGCTGTTGCAAATGGCATATGCAAACAATATATGGTATGGATATTGTAACCATCCAAACCATATATCATAGAATTGCCGTATCTTGTAACAGCCTTTTTTAATTTACTTATTTCCAAAATATCCCAAAAATTGGTCAAGGGAAAAACAAATTGACTTTCGGTCTGAAATTATCTATAATGTTATCGTTATACCCGCCACTTTAAAAATTCGGCGGGAAGAATGTCCGTGCCGGCAAAAATGGAGGCAATGGTACAAGGAAAGGGATTGGATGGATTATGGGATTATTTGGTTTTGGGAAGAAAAAACAGGCGGAGCCGAACAAAAAGGTGGGGGAAGGCGCAGGAGAAGCATTTTTGGATAGTGACGACAATATTACGGATCATATAGGAGGCACGGATAATTTAACTGAGAGCGGCAGTGACGACTCCATACAGGGGATGGGGGCTGTAAACGAGGCGGATATTTTCTGGGGCAGAGGGGATTTTGCATTTGAGATCCAGAAGGTACTTGCCTATAAAGAGAGGGGTAGTGTCTTAATTGGCAGGGCGCTTTCCGGAAAGCTTCTGCCGGATGAGAAAGTTGCCTATATGGACAGGGATGGGCATGTGGTCTTTAACTGTGCGGTGGGCGGCATAGAACAGGGGGGCTTTAAGGTAAAAAGGGCTTCGGTTTGCCAGTTTGGGCTGTTAGGGCCAACATTTACACTTATCATCCCGGATTTTGCCCCGAATGCTTTTAAGGAGGGAAATTTCCTGCATCAGAAGCTTGCGGAGGGGGAGGAACTAAGCGGGGTACTGAAGGCTTTCGAGGATTGCAGGCTCTCTCTTTCCCGCGAGGAGGAAATCCGCTGTTCGGTGGGCGGTGGTATCGGTGGGGGGCAGCAGGAGGCATCTGAGCCGTCGCAGGAGGAGATATTACAATCCTGTAAAGATTATTCCGTGCAGGAAATGATTTTTGCACTTACTTACCTGCGTGATATGGGAAACCGGGCAAAAGCTGTGGGCGGTGAGGAGGCAAAGGAAGCCTGGAAGAAAAAGGCGGATGCAGTTTACCGGGCTATGCTTGAAAAACTGCGCGGTCTTGAAACGGTGTACCTGACCATCGATAAAAATACCAATTTCCCGTTTTATAACGGGGGGTTCGTCGATGTTTATACCAGGGAGGAATATGCAAAACTTGCGGTTTTATTTTACGCCGAACAGTTCCGCGAACTTGAAGTTGTGGCGCTTCCGGTTGCAAACCCTCAGCTTTTAAAACCGGAGGAAAGAAAGCTTCCGGCATTTGTGCTATTGTATTATCTTGGTATGGAGCGCGTACTTGTAGATAACGGTTTGTACCGCGCTGCGCTTTCCCGCGGTGATGTGCTTCCGCCGCCGGATTTTTCTGACAAGCCAAATACTGTAGTCCCTGTGACAAACCCTGCCCTTCGCACCCGCATTATTGATTTCTTTGGCGAGGCGCGCTGGAAGGTGAATTACGAGAAGCGCGGGGAAGTATTGCAGGGAAAGGAACGCGCGATGCTGACCGAGGTGGCGAGGGCGAAATTCTTAATCCCGATGAAATACGAGGGCGCGGCAAAGCCTGACCCTAACACAAAACAGATTGTATTTAACAAGGATACCAAACTGATGTTCGCCGCTGTGAAAAATACTGCAGGTGAGAGTTATACGCCGGTGTTTACGGATTTTGTCGAGATTGGGAAAATGTACCAGCCAAAGGACTGGGGTGCGGCGGTGGTTTCCATAAGCGATGTGATAGGCATCAATAAAGGCGATGGGATCGTGGTGAATCCTATGGGCGAGAACCTTATTTTAAAGGAAAAGGCAATCGGCGCGGTGAAGGAGATTGTGGAGGCGCTAAAGGAGAATGCCAGAAAGGCGAAAGAGCAGGAAGAAAAAGGCGATGAAAACACCGTTAAGGGGAAAGAGTAGGCGGATATGTATCGGTTTTATGTGGATGAAGGTGCGGCAGGGGGGGAGGAAATCGCCCTTACCGGGGAGGATTACAATCATATCCGCAATGTCCTGCGCATGAGGGCGGGCGAGAAAATCACGGTCTGCGACGGCGCGGGGACGGATTATATCTGTGAACTTTCTGATCTGGCAAAAGACTGCGTGAAGGCGCGGGTGGTGTCAAAAGAAGCCTCCCAGACGGAACTTAGCCCGCGTCTTGTCCTTTTCCAGGGGATGCCAAAGAAGGATAAGATGGAGTGGATTATCCAGAAGGCTGTGGAACTCGGTGTGTGGCAGGTGGTGCCGGTTATGACAAAGCGGACGGTTGTGAAGCTTGAGGATGGGAAGAAGGAAGAAAAAAAGCGCGCGCGTTTCCAGGCTATTGCGCGTGCGGCGGCAATGCAGTCCATGCGCGGGATTATCCCGGAAGTAGCGCCCGCCATGTGTTTTGCGGACGCGGTAAGGGCAGCGGGGGAGCTTGATGCCATTGTAATCCCCTATGAGCGGGCGACGGGTGTGCAGGATACAAAGGCGGTAATAAACAAGCTTGTTTCAGACGGCGTGCGCTCCGTCGGCATTTTTATAGGACCGGAAGGCGGCTTTGAGGAGGATGAAGTGCAGCTTGCACTTGCTGCGGGAGCCCATAGCATCACGCTTGGACACAGAATCCTGCGCACGGAAACAGCGGGGCTGGCAGCGTTGGCGGTATTGATGTTCGCGTTTGAAACTTAAAGTGTATGCAAATGTGAAAGTTTTTGAGCCGCCCAAAGCGGCATGGGGGATTAGTATGGAATGCTATTTGGATAACGCGGCGACAACAAGGGTGGCGGATTCTGTGCGCGAGGTGATGAACCTGGTGATGGGTGAGGATTTCGGGAACCCTTCCTCCCTGCACAAAAAGGGGATGGAAGCAGAAAAATATGTAAAGTCCGCACAGGCAATAATCGCAAAAACACTTAGGGCACAGCCAAAGGAGATCGTTTTTACTTCCGGGGGTACGGAGGCGAATAATATGGCATTGATCGGCACGGCACTTGCAAAAAGCCGTGTGGGAAAGCATATTATTGCCACAAAGTTTGAGCATGCTTCCGTAAATGCGCCGCTTAAATTTCTCGAGGAGATGGGGTTTTCATTAAGTTTTGCGCCGGTAGATAAGGAAGGGCATGTGCTTCTTTCTGAATTGCTTTCCCTAATCCGCCCGGATACCGTGCTTGTTTCCGTAATGTATGTGAACAATGAAGTTGGGGCGGTGCAGGATATTGCGGCGATCTCGGCGGCGGTTAAGGAAAAAAAGTCGGATGTAATTTTCCATACGGATGCCATCCAGGCATATGGGAAATACCGTATCTGCCCTAAGAGGGAGGGCATTGACCTGCTTAGTGCAAGCGGGCATAAATTTAGCGGACCGAAGGGAAGCGGATTTTTATATATCCGCGATAAGGTGCGCGTTCTGCCGATTATTTACGGGGGAGGGCAGCAAAAGGGGATGCGCTCCGGCACGGAGAATGTCCCTGCGATTGCCGGGCTTGGAAAAGCGGCGGAGGAGATTTATTCGGGGCATGAGGAAAAAATAGAGCGGCTATATTTAAGGAAGAAGCAGATGGTCGGATTGCTCTGCGGGATGGAGGGCGTGTTTGTCCATGCACTTTCCGGTCAGGTGGAGGATGGTGCACCCCATATTGTGAGCGCCGGGTTTGAGGGGGTGCGCAGCGAAGTTCTTTTGCATGCACTTGAGGAGAGGGGAGTCTATGTGTCCTCCGGCTCCGCCTGTTCAGCAAACCACCCGGGAATCAGCACAAGTCTTGAGGCAATCGGCGTAAGAAAAGAGCTTTTGGACTCGACCCTGCGCTTTAGTTTTTCACCCGATACGACGGCGGAAGAAGTGGATTATGCGGCGGCGCAGGTTCGCCTGCTGCTGCCTGTACTGCGAAGATATACCGCACATTAGCAGTCGGGGAATGGGACTATATTGTATCAGGGGGGTATCAGGGAATGAGTGAAAGTAAAGAGTTTAAAAAGAAATTGGAAAAATATGGAAACAAGTATGAGGAAGAAGTACAGGAAATGCTTATATTGACCGGGGAAAATCTGGGCGGGGCATGTTCTTTGACAAGGGGAATATGGATACCGTCGGCAAATTTTCTTGCGGGTGCCGACACAGAGAGCGGGGAGATAAACAGCGGGGAGGGAGAGTTATTTTGGCTTGCCGAAGAAAAAGACAGGGACGGCTGGATTTTTGATCTGGAACCACTTACGATCTACCATATAAAGTGCCGCAAAAGAAAGGCAGAAAAAAATAAAGAAAATGCGGATATGTTTTTAAATAAATATATGCTTGTGGAGGTTGTAGGGCGGAACTTGCAGAATGAGGGGCTTTTAAATGTTCTTTCTGATTACAGGAAGCCGGTATTTATCGAGGATGGGCAGTGTGGAAGGTTCGAACTCGAGCGCGTTTACGGCTGCTTTAGCGCAGTGCTTCCCTGGAATGGCGGGGAATGTAATGTATCGCTTGATTATGATGGGAAGGATATAGAAACGGCAAAGAAGGCGCTCGCTGCATTTAAAGAAATCTATGCGGATATTGCAAGGTGGGATAGAGACTTCCGCGACTTTGCGGCGAGGAAATTGACAGAACTTGCGAATGATTGGCAGCCGGGGGGAGGAGCAACAATCAGTGAGGAAAATTTTTCTAACCGCATTCTTATCTCGGAGTTTTCCATTGATGACGATGGGGAGTATACTGTATATTACGATGACGATGATATGTTTTGTGGTCATGTCATCCTCGTTACAGGGAGTTTAAAAGAAGGTATGACGAGTGCGAAAATAGCCGGCTAGAATTAAGGCGAAGGAAGGAGCTTATGCCAAAATGTACAAGGCATTTTTATTAAAGTATGCGGAGATTGGCCTGAAAGGGAAGAACCGCAATGTATTTGAGAACGCACTGCGCGATAGGGTGCAGGAAACACTTGCGCGGCTTGGTGAATACAGGGTGGTGCGCGAACAGGGCAGGATTTTTGTGGAATGCCCGGATAATTTTGATTATGAGGAAACCGTGGATGCGCTTAAAACGGTGTTCGGGGTCTTCGGAATCTCCCCGGTGGTTGTGATTGACAGCACGGACTGGGAGCAGATTATCGAGGGGACGGGGCGCTATATCGAACAGTTTTATCAGGATAAAAACTTTACCTTCAAGGTTGAGGCAAAGCGCGCGAGCAAACTTTATCCGCTTACCACACCGGAAATCTGCGCGTCGATGGGGGAGTACCTGCTTAACCGTTTCCCGCAGTTAAGGGTGGATGTGCATGATCCTAAGGAGCGCATCTGTATTGAGGTCAGGACAAAAACCTATGTTTATTCAAAGACAATAAAAGGACCGGGCGGCATGCCGGTTGGCACCGGCGGGAAGGCAATGCTTCTGCTCTCCGGCGGTATCGACAGCCCGGTAGCGGGCTATATGATTGCAAAGCGCGGGGTTGCCATCGAGGCGACTTATTTCCATGCACCGCCGTACACAAGCGAGAGGGCAAAGCAGAAGGTAGTGGATCTTGCGCGCATTATCTCGGACTATACGGGGGCTATCCGCCTGCACATTGTCAATTTTACGGATATCCAGCTAGAAATCTATGAAAAATGCCCGCATGAGGAACTAACAATTATCATGCGCCGCTACATGATGCGTATCGCGGAGCATTTTGCGAAAAAGGACGGGTGCCTCGGGCTGATTACGGGCGAGAGTATCGGGCAGGTGGCAAGCCAGACAATGCAGAGCCTGATTGTAACAAATGCGGTATGTGAATTGCCGGTGCTGCGCCCGGTAATAGGGTTTGACAAGCAGGAAATTGTCACGCTTGCCAAGGAAATCGGAACCTTTGAGACTTCGATTGAGCCATATGAGGATTGCTGTACGATTTTTGTTGCAAAACACCCGGTGACAAAGCCGTTACAAAAGGTGATTGAGGCATCGGAGAAGCTGCTTGGTGAAAAGATTGAAGAACTTGTTGAAACCGCGGTTAAGACTGCGGAAATAATCGAGATTATGCCGGATGGTGGGGAGTGCGCCTGAGAGAAAAGTGTGCCGGATCATATTTTCTTTGCGCGCCCGTGTGCATAAAATAAGGAGGACACTGTTGTTTACAGTATCCTCCCAGGTTAAGTACCAAGTCCCACTTACTCGACAATATAAGGCTTTAAAACGTCAAGGATTTTCTCAGCCTCGTCCTCGCTGTGCACATTCAGCTCGATCGGTTTGGAAAGGTCGAGGCTGAAAATACCCATGATGGACTTCGCATCGATAACATACCTGCCCGAAACGAGGTCGAAATCGGTGTCAAATTTTGTCACATCATTTACGAAAGCCTTAACCTTATCGATGGAATTTAAAGAAATATTAACTGTTTTCATTTTGTGTTCCTCCTTTTTATCATTCATTTCATGATTTTGGTGATGGGTTGTAAGTGCAGCCCAACTACTATACTACAGTTATCATCTTTAAATGTCAATATGCAAAGTTCATAAAAATATCCATCTATTTTGCTGGAAATTGCCCGTAATCCCAGTGGATGGAAACAGGGCGCTAAATTGCGCGCGGGCTTTTTTAGAGGGGATGATATGGAATTTTAACATATCAATTATGGCAGTTGGTGTAAGCCCCATCTGATATATGAGAGCAGCACAAGGATATAAGGAAGTAGCGGGGCGGATTCCGAATTTCCTTTAACTATGATAAAAGGAAGAAAAAGGTGAAATATGGAAGAAAATAACAGATCAGAAGGGCGGCTTTGCGGGAAGAGGGCTGCATTTTTATCCTTGGGATGCAAGGTAAACTCCTATGAAACAGAAGCGATGCGGGAGCTTTTCAGGCAGGCGGGCGCACAGATTGTGGATTTTTCTGAAAGGGCGGATATCTATGTGGTCAATACCTGCACGGTCACGAATATAGCCGACAGGAAATCGCGCCAGATGCTGCACCGGGCAAAAAAGCAAAACCCGGATGCGCTTGTCGCTGCGGTGGGCTGCTATGTTCAGGAGGCGGCAGCGGAGTTAGAAAAAGATTTATCAGTGGACGTGCTTGTCGGGAATAACCGAAAAAATGAGATTGTGGGGATAATCTTGCAGCATATGGAACAGAGGGATATAAAGTCGGGGCAGGAGGATGAAATATCGGGAAAAACTCTCTGTGTCCCCGACATATCCATGGAAAAAAAATATGAGGAACTTTCTGTTGCCGCGGTGGAAAAGACCCGGGCATATATTAAAATACAGGATGGGTGCAACCAGTTTTGCACCTACTGTATCATCCCGTATGCGCGCGGTAGAATCCGCAGCCGCAGTATGCAGGAGGTGGAGGCGGAAGTCCGTGCCCTTGTGGCGGGGGGCTACCAGGAAATAGTACTGACCGGCATCCATCTCTCCTCCTACGGGATGGAAGCCTACCCGCAGACGGCACGCTTTGAGGAAATCTTTAAGAATGAAGATATGCCACTTGTCAAATTAATCCGCCGCCTTAATGAGGTGGAGGGGATCACAAGGATAAGGCTGGGCTCCCTTGAACCGCGCATTGTCACGGGGGAATTTGCAAAAGCCATAGCGAAAACCAAGGTGTGCCCGCATTTTCATCTCTCCCTGCAAAGCGGCTGTGACGCGACCCTAAAGCGCATGAACCGGCGCTATGATACGGCAGGCTACAGGGAAAGCATAAAAATTTTAAGAGAATATTTTGACCGCCCGGCCATTACGACGGATGTGATTGTGGGATTCCCGGGGGAAACCGAAGAGGAATTTGTGGAAAGCTTTGATTTTGCAAAAGAAATGCAGTTTGCGCAGATGCATGTTTTTAAGTATTCGCGCAGGAAGGGTACGAAGGCAGCAGAAATGCCGAACCAGGTTTCGGAGGAAATAAAAGCGGCGCGCAGCGAGAAGATGATTGGACTGGAAGAAAAAATGCGCGGGGAATTTGAGCAGTCCTTTACGGGGGAGGAAACTGAGGTACTTCTTGAGGAAAGTATTTTATATGGCGGGCAGCCCTATATGGTGGGGTACAATGCGCGGTATATAAAATATGCACTTGGTACGGAGGAAAATTTGTCCAATATATGCGTGAAAGGTCATATTAACGGTGATTTTGCAGGAGAAATTCCGTTGATTGTAAGAAAACAATCGAAATAGGATTGAAATTTTTGGCAGTTTGTATTATCATATAGTGCAAGTGGTTACGCGACGGCCAAATTGGGAATTACAGCAAAGGATGTGAAAAAGATGCAGGAGTTATCCAACACACAATATTTTAGTGCGCAGACAGAGAAAGAGCAGGGCGTGAAGGAAGTGATTGCGACCGTTTACCGCGCACTGACGGAAAAAGGATATAATCCGGTCAGCCAGATTGTCGGTTATGTGATGTCCGGCGACCCAACCTACATCACAAGCCATCTGGGGGCGAGAAGCCTTATTATGAAAGTGGAACGTGATGAAATTATTGAAGAGTTGTTAAAGGATTATATTTCATACCATTTTATGTAAGGAACTGTGAAAAATTGGGTATGATTTATTATACAGCGGGAAAGGCAGACAAGCAGATTAGGATATGAGAATAATGGGATTGGATGTCGGATCGGTGACCGTCGGTGTTGCGGTTAGCGACGAGCTTTTGTGCACGGCGCAGGGGCTTGAGGTCATCCGGCGCAAACAGGAAAACAAGCTGCGCCAGACCTATGCGAGAATTGAGGAATTGGCTCTCGCATACGGGGTGGAGCTTATTGTGGTCGGTTACCCTAAGAATATGAATAACACCGTGGGTGAGCGCGCGCAAAAATGTGAGGCGTTCGCGGAGGATATCAAAAGAAGGACGGGGATAGAAACCCTGCTGTGGGATGAGCGACTTACAACGGTTACGGCGCACCGCGTCCTTGATATGGCGGAAGTGGGACTGAAAAAAAAGATGGCAGTGGTTGATAAGATTGCTGCCGCCGTTATATTGCAGAGCTATCTCGATTACCGCGCGAATTGCGGGAAGGCTTTAAAGGAATAGAAACCGATACTAGGAAGGTATGATTGGATGGATGTAGAAAAGAATAACAGCGGAAGGAAGATTCCGTTTGAGATGGAGGACGGCACGCAGGTGGAGTTCTATGTCTTGGAGCAGACAAGGTTTTACGGGGTTGATTATCTTCTCGTGACGGAGGATGGGGATTTGCCGGAGGCGCAAGCCCTGATATTAAAAGATCTTTCCGGGGAGCAGAGTGCGGAGGCACTGTATGAGATAGTTGAGGATGAAAATGAGCTGCGGGCGGTTGCCGCGCTTTTTGAGGAACTGTTAGAGGATGTGGATATTTTGTAAACATAGCGGGCAGAGTGTCCGCTTTGAAATAAAAAAAGCCGTATAAAACGGCAGAATGAGAGGATAATTTGAAAAGAGAAAATGAATTGCCGGAGGGGAACGGACAGAATACTGAAAAACCGGCACAGGAAAGAAAGATAAGGAGGCCAAGGATACCGGGGAGAGCGCCGCGCAGGCAGACAGCCCTTGTGAAAGAAGATATAAAGGCAGCCCCTAAGGAGGAAAAATCTGTTAGGAGGAGGACGGTGGCGAAAGCTACACCCGCAAAGAATGGCAGGACATCCCTAAAACCGCAGAAGGAGGTTATCGGTGAGATAACGGAGCAGGCAAGACCTGTGAGAGGTGCGGTAAGGAGAAGGAGCCAGCCACAGCCTAAGGATTCGGGAAACAGGGTTAAGATTATCCCGCTCGGGGGGCTAGAGCAGATCGGGATGAATATTACCGCGATCGAGTACGATGACAGCATTGTGATTGTGGACTGCGGACTTGCATTCCCGGAGGACGATATGCTGGGGATCGACCTTGTTATCCCGGATATCACTTATCTGAAAGATAATATCGAGAAAATCAAGGGTTTTGCGATTACGCACGGTCATGAAGATCATATTGGTTCACTTCCGTATGTATTAAAAGAGATCAATGTGCCGGTCTATGCGACAAAACTGACCATCGGTATTATTGAAAACAAATTGAAAGAGCACAACCTGTTAAAGTCCACCAAGCGCAAGATTGTCAAGTACGGGCAGTCCGTAAGCTTAGGATGCATGCGCGTTGAATTTATCCGCACAAACCACAGCATTGCAGATGCAGCGGCGCTTGCGATCTTTACGCCGGCGGGGCTGATTATCCATACGGGCGATTTCAAGGTGGATTATACGCCGGTCTTTGGTGACATGATTGATTTGCAGCGCTTCGGGGAACTTGGAAGAAAAGGTGTGCTGGCACTTTTGTGTGAGAGTACGAATGTGCTGCGCCCGGGATTTACACCGTCGGAGCGTACTGTCGGCAAAACCTTTGACAATATTTTTGCGGAGAACCGCAACAACCGCATAATTATCGCGACCTTCGCCTCGAATGTGGACCGGGTTCAGCAGATTATCAATTCGGCGCAGAAATATGGCAGGAAGGTAATTATTGAAGGGCGCAGCATGGTCAATATCATCACGACGGCGATGGAACTTGGCTATATTGATATCCCTGACAATCTGTTGATCGATATCGAAACAATGAAAAATTATACCGACGACCAGCTTGTACTTGTCACGACGGGGAGCCAGGGCGAGGCGATGGCTGCACTTTCAAGGATGGCGGCGAACATCCATAAAAAAGTGACAATCAATCCGGGCGATACCGTTATTTTCAGCTCCACCCCGATTCCGGGCAACGAAAAGAGTGTGTCGAAAGTAATCAATGAACTGACCATGATGGGGGCGAAAGTTATTTTCCAGGATACCCATGTGTCCGGGCATGCCTGCCAGGAGGAAATCAAGCTAATCTATGCACTTACCAGGCCGAAATACGCGATACCGGTTCACGGGGAGTACCGACACCGCTACCGTCACTGTGAACTGGCGCAGGAGATGGGTGTGCCGAAGGAAAATATCTTCCTGCTAAAGTCCGGCGATGTGCTGGAACTCGAGGAGGATCATGCGGAAATAACGGGTTGTGTGCCGGCGCAGGGAATTTTTGTGGATGGTCTTGGAGTCGGCGATGTCGGCAATATTGTTTTGCGTGACCGTCAGTATCTGTCCGAAAACGGGCTGATTATTGTAGTGCTGACACTGGAAAAATATTCCAACCAACTGCTTGCAGGACCGGATATTGTTTCGCGCGGTTTCGTCTATGTGCGCGAATCGGAGAATCTGATGGATGAGGCTGCCCAGGTAGTCAATGAGGCGCTTGACCACTGTTTTGCAAGGAACACGACCGACTGGGGAAAAATTAAGAATGAAATCAGGGATTCGCTGAGCGATTATCTCTGGAAGAAAATGAAGCGGAATCCAATGATCCTGCCGATTATTATGGAAGTATAGGAAAGGCTGCAATATGAAGAAGTCAACATCGGGAAAACTGGCGCTGCGTCTGACAGGGGCGATCACGCGGTTTATTTTGAATATTATATTTTACTTGCTGGTGGTTGCTGCCGTATATAAGGGCGCGACCTTCCTCTACCGTTTTTCTTATGAGGTATTTGGATCAGTGGCGCGCACACAAGCGCCGGGGACGGATGTGCCCGTCCAGATTTACCGCGGTGAAACGACGATGAATATTGCGACAAAGCTCGAAACAAGCCTTGTCATTGTGGACAAGTATTCGTTCTATGTAAAAACAAAATTAAAAGATTACAATATTATGCCGGGAACTTATATGCTCAATACTTCCATGGATTATAATGAGATCCTTGAAGTGATAACGAACCCTAAAAATTCCATCGCTGAGGAGGAGAGTATCGAATCCGCAATCGATGGGATTGGCGGGGGGAGTGCCGGGGACGACACACAGAAAGAGAGCGGCGGGGAGGATGAGGAAGGAGAAACCGGGGAAGATTCAGATAAGAAGGATGGCGAAGGAAAAGAGGAAAAAGAGGGAACCTGAGGGAGATGTAAAATAATGGAAATTACCGGGAGGAGAAGGAATGATAGTTGAGGAGAGGACTGCGGCTTATCTTCGCTCGCTCGAGCAGGATATGCCGCCGTATCTGGCGGGGCTTGAAGAACAGGCGATTACCCAGGGGGTGCCGATCATCCGCAAGGATGCTCAGGCACTTTTGCGTTTTTTAATCCGTATGCGAAGACCGAAACGGATTCTTGAAGTTGGGGCAGCAGTCGGTTTTTCCTGTATGTATATGAATGAGTATTTGCAGGAGGATGGGCGGATTGCCACTATCGAGAAAGTGCCGATGCGCATTGGACCTGCCAAGAAGAATTTGGCAACAGCGCCCTTTAAAGAACGGATTGCCCTTCTTGTCGGGGAGGCGGCGGATGTTTTGAAAGACCTGGCAGATGGAGGCAGCGAAATAAAGATGGCTCCCCGCTTTTATAATATGGAAGGAAATGGGAGGGAAGTTTCTTCCTGTGGGATGGCTGAAGATTTTGCACAGGGCGGCGACCTGTCGCAGAGAGGCATACAGGAAGTTTATCTTCCTGCCGGGGAGGCTTCTGTCTGGCAGGACAACGCGTTTGGAGAAAAATATGACTTTATATTTATGGATGCGGCTAAGGGACAGTACATGAATTTTCTTCCGCATATCCTGGCTCTTTTATCAGAGGATGGGATTTTTGTGACGGACAATGTGCTCCAGGAGGGAAGTATTGCCGAGTCAAAATTTGCAATCCCGCGCCGTGACAGGGGCATCCATATGAGAATGAGGGAATACCTGTATGAGCTGACACACAGGGAGGGGTTAAATACGGCGGTTCTTCCGGTCGGGGACGGTATGTCAGTGACAACATGCTGTTGACAACATTCGGATAATATCATCTTGTTGATGACATTTTGCTGATAATATTTTTGTTGATGTTATTTTGCGGATGCCTGTTTTGCAGGCGGAAATTGCCAAAAGGCAGGAAATAAGTTGTGGGGATTTATAATGAATTTTTACTTATATTATAAATTTATGATTAAACCTGTCAATTGTGTCAGGTGGGGCAAGTCCCACTGATATATTTTCTTTGACAAACAGTACCGGGGAGGAATGGATGGAAAATTGGACGGACACGGAAAAACGAAAAACAGGGCGTGGTAAGCCGGAGCTTTTGATTCCGGCAAGCAGCCTTGAGGTTCTTAAGGTTGCGGTGATCTATGGGGCGGACGCGGTTTATATTGGCGGGGAGCATTATGGGCTTCGCGCTAAGGCGAAAAATTTTTCGGCAGCGGATATGGAGGCGGGCATAAAATTCGCGCATGAGCACGGAAAAAAAGTGTATGTGACGGCAAATATTACGGCACATAATAGGGATTTGGCAGGGATCAGGGAATATTTTTTGGAACTTTCTGACCTCTCACCGGATGCTCTTATTATTTCCGATCCCGGAGTGTTTGAGATAGCGAGGGAAGTTCTGCCGCAGATGGAGATTCATATCAGTACCCAGGCAAATAATGTAAATTACCTTACCTGTCTTTTCTGGAAAAAATTGGGTGCCAAGCGCGTGGTAACAGCACGGGAACTGTCACTTGCCGAGATTGCGGAAATCCGCGCCAATATTCCGGATGATCTGGAACTTGAAACTTTTGTGCACGGTGCAATGTGCATTTCCTATTCGGGGCGCTGCCTGCTAAGCAATTATTTTACCGGGCGGGACGCGAATATGGGAGCCTGTACCCACCCATGCCGCTGGAAGTACTATCTGACGGAGGAAACGAGGCCGGGCGAATATCTGCCCGTATTTGAGAATGACCGTGGGACATATATTTTTAATTCAAGGGATCTTTGTATGGTGGAGCATATCCCGGAACTGGTGGCGGCAGGCATCGACAGCTTTAAGGTGGAGGGGCGCATGAAGACAGCATTATATGTCGCGGCGATGGCGCGCACCTACCGCAGGGCAATCGACGATTATTTTATCTCGGAAGAATGCTACCGCGAGAATCTTTCCTGGTACCGTGAGGAGATCGGAAAATGTACGTACAGACAGTATACAACAGGATTCTTCTTCGGGAAGCCGGGGGCGGATGCACAGATTTATGATAACAGTGTGTATGTAAAAGATTACACTTATCTCGGGCTTGTCCATGGGGTGGAGGATGGCATATGCAGGATGGAACAGCGCAACAGATTTTTTGTCGGTGACAAGGTGGAGGTGATGAAGCCTTCCGGGGAGAATCAAAAGGTTACGGTGCTTGGCATTTCCGATTTGGAGGGCAATGCGATGGAGAGTTGTCCGCACCCGAAACAAAAGATTTTCGTGCGCTTTGACCGGGAACTTGAGGTGTTTGACCTGGTGAGGCAGAAGAAGGAGGAGAAAGAGGGCAAATAAAAAAAGGGGAGGAATTATTCCTCCCCGGCTTAAAAGGCAATTTCTGATGCATCGTAGCATTCGCGCAGTTTTGAAAGTGCCTTTTTTTCGATTCGGGAAACGTAGCTGCGGGAAATCTTAAAGCGGTCAGCAATCTCGCGCTGCGTGATTTCCGGATAGCCATAAAGACCATAGCGGTACAGTAAGATTTCGCGTTCACGCCCGCTTAGTTTCGCAAACAAAAAGCCTTTTAGGAGGTTGCGCTTATCCTCCTCGTGCAGGCGGTCTTCCACCGCTTCATCCTCCGTTTCAATAACATCGAGCAATGTGATCTCATTGCCCTCTCGGTCGGAGCCGATCGGCTCAGAAAGTGAAACTTCCCGCGCCTGTTTTTTATTGCTGCGCAGTGTCATCAGCAGTTCATTTGCTATCCTCCCCCCAATGCGTTTTTGATGCACTGAGGGGTTCAGTTTTTCCCAAGCGGTCATCCTCCACATCGTCATCATTATCTTCTGTATTACCGGATGCAACAGCAGCAATTTCCGGATACTCGATTTCATCATCCTTGACACCGAACAGAATTACATGAGCGTTGACACCATCCCAAACCACTTTGCGCACAATGGTGCGAATAGCCGCACGTTTCTGTTCAACAGTCATTTCATCAATGCCATCCTTGAAGATAGTCAGCAACTGACGGAGCAAATCAAATTCAAGATCACTAAGAGCGTGCTGGGAAGTCAGACCATCCAGTTCCTGAATACGCTGTTCAAGGGACTGG
This sequence comes from uncultured Lachnospiraceae bacterium, assembly GCA_910577675.1. Classification (GTDB taxonomy): domain Bacteria; phylum Bacillota; class Clostridia; order Lachnospirales; family Lachnospiraceae; genus RGIG4057. The sequence goes on along the minus strand of CAJTOR010000031.1, from coordinate 15,822 downwards.
TATTCCTGGTTCAACTGTTCAATTCGTTTGGTCACGTGTGCCTTGGCAGGGCTGTCGCCCATATCTACAAGGGAGTCTACCAGAGAATTGATTTTCTTCTCGGTTTCTGCCTTTTCCTTTCTCATTTCATCAAGTCGCTGCTCATAGTCCATGCGATTGCCAGTATAGAATCTACGGCTCTGTTCCAACTGTGCAATGAAAGTATCCTTATCTTCCGCAAGCATTTTAATCTGCTCGACCACAGCCATATCTAATGTATTGCCATTGGCATTTTTGCTGTTGCACACAGAACGCTGGCTGCGTTCCTTCATTTTGCAAACATAGGTATAAATGACTTTTCCATCTGCTGTTTTTCGTTTGCTCATTTTCGGATACATACGCTCACCGCAGCTGCAAAACAACAATCCTGTCAGAAGTGCTTCATTACTGCGTGGCTTTCTGAAGGATTTGGATTTATTGCGTTCCAACGATTCTTGAATCTGTACCCACACTTTACCCGGAATCAGTCCCGGATGCTTGCCAACAGATACAATCCATTCACTTGCAGGAAGGTACTTTGTTGCTCTGCCTTTTTCCTGATCGGTACGGTTGTATGCCATAATGCCATGCTTGTTATCAAAAGCATCTTTGTCTGAAAACAAGTCTGTATCATGATGAGTAAAGAATTGATACGCATCTTCGTCTGCAATCATATAAACCGGATTCTGCAAAATAGCTTTGATGGAAAAACGAGTAAAGTAATTATTATTTTTAGTCTTAATTCCCTGTTTGATCAAAGCGGCTTCGGTCAATGTCAGAGAGTCTGTTTCAACATACAAGTTGTAAATCATTTTGACAATATCCGCTTCTTCCGGTATCAGTTTCAATTTGCAGGCTTTCTTAGACTTTCCATCAATCGTAACACTCTTGACTGCTTCGGAAGCATAACCAGTAGGGGGAGTACCGCCAAGCCAACGACCTGTCTTTGCCAGTTCGTGCATATTATCACGGATACGTTCTGCAATGGTTTCACGCTCCAACTGTGAGAAAACAGATGCAATATACATCATGGCTCGTCCCATAGGGGTGCTTGTGTCAAACTGCTCTTTAATGGAAACGAAAGAAATATCCAAACGAGCCAGTTCCTCAATCAGACTTGCAAAGTCACTGATGTTTCGGCTGATACGGTCAAGACGGTAAACAATGATAGCCTTAAACTTTCGTTTCTTGGCAACATCCATCATCTTCTTAAAATCAGGACGGTTCAGATTGCCGCCAGAAAAACCTTCATCTTCATATACAACTGTGTTTTCTGCATCTGCATCACCAAAATGTACACGAACATATTCTTTACATAGTTCTACCTGATTACCGATACTTTCGCCTTTTCCGGTAAATTTAGACTTACGGGAATAGATAGCTATGATGTTTTCATTTTTCTGCATTTCACATCCTCCTTATCTTGATATGTGATGTGTCTTGTGGTATTATAACATAGCGTATCAATAAAGTAAACAGATTGGAGGTATTTCTATGAAATCATTATTCGAGGAAATGGGCGGTTTGTTTGTGTTCATAAAAAATGCCCCTTTTCAGTAGATTTGTTTTGAATTAGCACCGAATTTTTTGATTTGGTGCTGTCTTCATTGCAATTTCATTCTACTGAAAGAGGGTGCAAAACACATTGAGCGTGGATTGAGTGGAAATTGAGCAAAAAGTAAAGCTTCATTTGAAAACCTCCTTTGCTTCTGTGGTTTCATTGTACATAACACTACCAAGAAACTCCACCACATCGGCTTTACATCTCCGCAACATGACTTTACATTATTTATTTTTCGAGAATCTGCGGATCAAGAAGGAAGTCATAAATGTTTACAATGAAAATTCCATAGTCATCATAATAGGGCTGCACAATATCTTTGGTGATAACAATCTTTTTGAAAGAATCATCAATCTTTCTGAACGGTCTAATTTCCTGAGTATGTTTCGCTTCATCTGGCAGTGAGTATGCAGATTGGATATAGTATCTGGACGAACCAAGATTGCATACAAAATCAACTTCAAGTTGTTTACGGATAACCTTACCTTCCTGATTTCGCTCTGCAATCGGTATTACACCTACATCCACACTGTAACCACGCATACGAAGTTCATTATAAATTACATTCTCCATAGAATGGGTTTGCTCAAACTGACGGAAATTGATTCTGGCATTGCGAAGTCCAAGATCGGAAAAGTAATATTTCTTTGGAGTTTCAATATATGCCTTTCCTTTAATGTCATATCTTTGTGCTGATTCGATTAAGAATGAATCCTCAAAATAATCCAAATATTTCTTGATGGTAGCGGAAGTGATTCTGGATTTCTTTACCGTCTTGAAAGTATTTTTCAATTTTTCCGGATTGGTCAGCGAACCAATGGCAGAGGAAAGGATATTCAGCAAATCTTCCAGTTCCCCCATATTCTTCACTCGGTTGCGCCTGGTAATATCTCGAAGATAAATCTCATTGAACAGATTCTGTAATGCAACTGCCTTATCGTTTGCTCCCTCGCGAAGAACAACCAGAGGGATACCGCCGTATAGCATATATTCAGATAATCCCATGTACTTATCACCGTTGTAAATGGTCATAAACTCGGCAAAGCTTAAGGGATACATATGAACCTCGTCACCACGACCGGCAAACTCGGTGGCAATGTCTTTGGACAGTAATTTTGCATTGCTTCCGGTCACAAATACATCCATATTATCTTTACGCAGATAACCGTTCAAAACAGCTTCAAAACAATCCAATATCTGAATTTCATCAAGAAGCAGATAATACATTCCTTCATCTACGACTTTGGAACGGATATATGCCATGAACTTTTCAGGATCAACTCCACGCTTTTCCTTTTCAATCTGAATCAGGCTTTCTCCAATGAGATAAAGATCATCTGCTGAATCAAATGCAAAACGAATAATGTGGTCAGCATCAACTCCGCTTTCCAGTAAATGATGATAAAACAGATTATTCAGTAAATAGGATTTGCCACATCGACGAATACCGGTAATTACCTTAATCAGTCCATTGTTTTTTCTTTTTATCAACTTATCCAAATAAAAATCTCTTCGAATCTCCATCACCAAACCTCCTTGCGAAAGATTTTTGCAACTTGTTGCGTTTTTCTATTCTATTATATCCAGATAGACTTCAAAAATCAATATATCATCCGCTTTTTAGAATAGATTTTTGTGACTTGTTGCATTTTTCCATTCTGCAATCATATTATATGCTTTAGTGACAATAATTATCCCGCATGTTAATCGTGTTTTTGCCTTAGAAAAAGCAACACACTGTAGTGACTGCCATTTTCATTAGCCATATATTTCTACAGCCTTTTCAATTAACTCTTCATATCTAATATCCTTCTGGAGATCAAAATCCGAGAGTTCTACAGGGTATTGTTCATCACCCATATATCGTATAGCAATTATATGTGCCAATTTTACACCATCAAGATGTCTACTATATACCATCGCCAATTCTAATCTGAAGAAGAACTCAATTTGTATATTCTTTGTTGTGCTGTTTCACATAGGCTTTTGCCAGTTCACTTTTGCCAATACCGGGGTATAGCGGACAACTTCTCTCTCATAGACTGAAATAACGAGGGAGGTGCGTGGTATCGCAAGAAAGAGTGCTCCAATCAATATAATTGTCCATTATCCAAAAACCATAGAAGGTCAGCGTGAATTGGCAGAGCGTGTTGCCGGTGTCCACGCAGATATGGTCAATCAGCATATTAAAAAACTGAATTGTCCTTCTGATCAGAAGGTACAGTTATTGGATGCAGTTATAAAATCTGCATCCATAGAGAAAGCAGGTGAACAAACTCTTTAAAGTTTGAACACCTGCTTTTCATCATTATCCCAGCACCTGAGTGTTCCCGGATCAAGTTTTATCAACCGGGCAAACTGTTTCTTTTTCAAGCAAAGGCTCTCACGATATTTTCGTATCATTTTTCCTTGTCCTTTATATTAAGAAGCGATTGTAATCATCCAGTAGGTCATCAACGGGTATCTGATAAAGGTCTGCCAGCTTGTCCACGATTTCTTTCGGATAGTGGTCTACACATCCAACCTCAAAGTCTATGTAGTGACCTCTGGTTATTCCAATCAATTCTGCAACCTCTTTCTGCATCAACCCCATGTGATGACGGCACCAACGAAGCCTATCCGGTACATTTTGAATATCTTTATAGTTCTGATACTGCTGATTGAATAATTGGGCTTCCAAGAGCCTGCGAGGGGCTATCAGTCGGAAACTATGGATATACATGGGTGCATACCTCACATAGCCGTCCGAAGTGGAACAAAGGATATAAATATTTTCGGAAACCTGTGCCAGAACACGCCATTTTGGTTCTTTTCTGCTCTGGGGGGACTGGTTTGTAACCATAAACGCATCTGTGAGAGGATAGCATTATCAATACATCTTGAAGCGTAGGTCGCAAGTCTTATATTTTTCCCCGGATTAAAAGTATCGATGGCTTTTATCAGCCCGATTGTTCCAATGGAGATGAAATCGTCCGCATCCCGTTCCGGGAGATTATATTTTTTTACAATATGTGCGACCAGGCGCAGGTTGTGCTCGATCAGGATTTCGCGTGCATCCCTGCACCCGGCGCGCATCCGCTCCAGTTGTCTGGCTTCTTCCTTGGCGCTCAGTGGTTTTAAAAAAGCCTGCAAAGGACACCTCGGCGCTCCAGGTTTATATTACTTTATGCGATGGGGTAATATTTGGTGCTTTTCCTAAAAGAAAATATTTCAGGGAGATATCGGGAAGAAAGAAATGAAACGGGAACTGTAACGACAAATGCTTGAATAAATAAATTGTGAACCATCAAATTATCTGTTATAATAAAAAAGGATGGTTTATACAGTGGAAGATCGGATTGAGGTGAACGCGTATGGAGCTGATTTATTTATTTCAGATGGTTGTACTGGGGGGAGTGGCTTGCTACGGGAGTGTTATATATCAGGATATATTGTGGCTATGATTTAAAGAAAAGGATGGAGGGGGATTATGGGAATCTATTTAAATCCGGGAAATAAAGGGTTCCTGGAATCGATTTGCTCTGAGATTTATGTTGATAAGACAGGGATGATCGAGTATACAAATAAGTATTTGAATACAAAACAGAAGTATATCTGTGTCAGCAGACCGAGGCGTTTTGGTAAGTCAATGGCACTTGAAATGCTTTCAGCATACTATAGCAGGAAATGTGATTCCAGGGAGTTGTTTGAGGGGTTGAAGATTGGGGGAGATCCAAGGTTTAGGGAGCATCTAAATCAGTACGATGTCATTTACCTGAATATGCAGCAGTTCCTGATCCGGACAAAAGGGCGGGGGGTAACAGAATATTTAGAAGAGGAAGTCCTTGAAGAAATCCGGGAGGAATATGGGGAGTTCTTAAAGCGGCAGGATCTTGGGCTTGCGGATGCGCTGCGCAGGATTTATGCAAAGACGGAACGGACATTTCTTTTCCTGATTGACGAGTGGGACTGCGTGATGCGGGAGTGTCAGGATTCGGAGGGGCTACAGAAGCAATATCTTGATTTCCTGCGCGATCTTTTAAAGGATCAGCCATATGTGGCACTTGCCTATATGACGGGGATTTTGCCTGTTAAGAAGTACGGGGTGCATTCTGCCTTAAATATGTTTACGGAATATTCCATGACAAACCAAAGGGAACTGGAAGAGTATACAGGGTTTACCGAAGAGGAAGTAAAAGAGCTTTGCGGACGGTTTGATATTGATATAGAAGAAGTATGTAGCTGGTATGACGGTTATCAGCTAAAGAAAGTTAAGCATGTTTTTAACCCGAAATCCGTGGTGGATGCGATGCTTTGTCGGGAGTGTTCGAATTACTGGACTGCCACAGAAACTTATGAAGCCCTAAAAATTTATATTGATATGAACTTTGATGGGCTGCGGGATGCGGTTATACAGATGCTTGGCGGTGAAATGGTTGCTGTTGATACAGGTAATTTTGTGAATGATATGCGCAATCTCCATATGAAAGATGATGTATTGACCTTGTTGATCCATCTTGGATATTTAGCATATGATTCGGTGGAAGAGAAAGCATTTATCCCAAATAATGAGATTATGGGTGAGTTCCGACGTGCAATGAGAGTGGGCGGTTGGGAGAACGTAATGAAAGTTATCACGGACTCTGAGAGGTTGCTTTTAAATACTTTGGAGGGCAGGGAAACTGCGGTTGCGGCAGCACTTGACCATGCACATACGGAAATAGCATCAAACCTGGATTATAATAATGAGTTTGCAATGGGCTGTGCGGTTATACTGGCATACTGGAGCGCGAGGAAGGATTACAAGATAATCCGGGAGATGCCCGCAGGGTATGGGTATGCGGACATTGTATTCCTGCCGTTGCCAGGGAGGGGTAAGCCTGCAATTGTGGTGGAGTTGAAATATAATAAGGCGGCACAGACTGCAATTTGGCAGATAAAAAACAAGAAATATGCGGATGTTTTAAAAGGTTATTCTGGCGAAGTGGTTCTTGTTGGGATAAATTATGAGAAAGATAAAAAAGAGGTAGGTCATAGCTGTAAAATAGAACGTGCAAAGGTTTAGGGAATATTGTACTATAGTATTACAAGATTGTAATGTAAATGCTAATATGTACATGGTTTTATTGATAGGGAAGGAGAGTGGTAGGTTCTATCAGTACAGATTGTTACATGGTTGAGGGAGAAGGATATGGGATGGAAAAGTTCTCAATATAAATGGATTATTTTAAATTTTATGGTGTATATGGATTTATGATATGGTATAATGTCGTCAGACATTATACCGGCGCTGATTTGCAGTCCGACCAAAGGGAGGAGTATTTCCATGGCAAATCATGCGCATCCCCCGGAGGGAACATGTCGAATTGACATGGTATAATGTCGTCAGACATTATACCGGCGCTGATTTGCAGTCCGACCAAAGGG
>CAJTOR010000031.1:0-8738 GCA_910577675.1 uncultured Lachnospiraceae bacterium | reverse complement strand
GAGGAGTATTTCCATGGCAAATCATGCGCATCCCCCGGAGGGAACATGGACGAAGGAAATTGCAGGGGGATGGAAGGGGATATCAAAACAAGTGGGGAGGATAATTTCGCATGGCGGTGAGTGAAGAGGACATCTTTTCCTATAATTTTTTTCAATATGGAACCCCGTTTATAGGGAGTTTTTGTGGTAAGAATTATCGGATCGCAAGAAACCCGCTGAAAAATGTGTTTTTTGACAGTGACCCGCACAAGAATGATGATGCAATGTTTGAGGTAACTGTGTGGGAAGGGATGGAAAGTTTTGCGACAACACAGTCGGAGAAAGTGACGGAGCAATTCCCGTTTACGCCGGAGGGGAGGCTTAGGGCGATCGCCTGGATTGATGAGTGGGTTGGTGGCGGGAGGGAGGAAAATCCACCGGGAGAGAATAAATAAGACAGGAAAAGAAATAGAAAAGGAAGGGACAGGATATGGCAGAAATTAAAAAAATAACAGCGCGGATCGGCGAAATGGATGTACTTGCACCTGGGATTTGCAGTATGTGGATTGAGGAAACCGGCTTTGCAGGGGATGCGGTGCCGGGGCAGTTTATTTCGGTATACTGCGATGACAAAAGCAGATTGCTGCCGCGCCCGATCAGTATCTGTGAAATCGACAGAACGCGCGGCAGACTGCGCATTGTCTTTCGCATAGCGGGGGCTGGGACAAAGGAACTTTCTGAAAGAAAGACAGGGGGGATGGTGCAGGTTATGGGGCCTCTTGGGAACGGTTATCGGATTGATTATTGCGGGGGGACTATACCACAAGGGGAAGAAAATCAGCCGATCCTTATCGGGGGCGGTATAGGAATTCCGCCGCTCTTAGCGCTGGCACAGGCGATCCCCCAAAAAAAAGTTGCCGTGCTTGGCTACCGTGACAATAAAACCTTTTTAAAAGAGGATTTCGAGGCATGCGGCTGCAAAGTTGTAATTGCAACCGATGACGGGAGTGTGGGGACGAAGGGAAATGTTATTGATGCCATACGCGCGCAGGGCGTTAAGGGGAGGATGATTTATTCGTGCGGTCCTACACCGATGCAGCGCGGCGTAAAGGAATATGCGGCAGAGCAGGGCATCATAGCGCAGCTTTCACTTGAGGAGCGCATGGCGTGCGGAATCGGGGCATGCCTTGGATGTGTGTGCAAATCCGTGGATGTGGACGAGCACAGCCATGTACATAATAAGAGAGTCTGCAAGGACGGACCGGTATTTTATGCGCAGGAAATTGAACTGTAGAAAAAAATTGTTTGTTGAAAAGCAAGCAGCCGGGACAGTGAGAGGGAAAACAGTGGCTGTGTGGGAGAAAAATTTAACTTATCAACTGTATTAGATAGGAATAAGCCCCATCTGACATGCTAAAGTAGTATAGGGATATGGGGAAGTAGCAGAGCGGATTCCGAATTATATGGCAGAGCACGGGAAAGGGTGTAATTATGAAAACAAGTGTGACAATTGCAGGAGTGGAATTCAAGAACCCTGTGACAACGGCATCCGGGACATTTGGTTCCGGTATGGAATATGGAAAACTAATTGATTTAAACAGGCTTGGGGCAGTGACAACAAAAGGCGTGGCAAATGTGCCGTGGGCAGGAAACCAGACTCCGCGCTTGGCGGAAACCTACGGCGGGATGCTCAATGCGATCGGTCTGCAAAATCCGGGCATCGATGTTTTTATAGAGCGCGATATCCCGTTTTTAAAACAGTATGACACGAAAATTATTGTCAATGTCTGTGGGCGGACAACTGCGGATTATATAGAAGTTGTGGAGCGCCTGCAAGATGAGCCGGTTGACCTGCTCGAAATAAATATTTCCTGCCCGAATGTGAAGGAGGGGGGGATCGCATTCGGGCAGAATGCAAGGATGGTATCGGAAATCACGGCGGATATTAAACGCCATGCAAAGCAGCCTGTCATTATGAAGTTAAGCCCGAATGTGACCGATATCGCGGAGATGGCGAGGGCGGCCGAAGAGGGCGGCGCGGATGCGGTTTCCCTGATTAACACACTTACAGGCATGAAAATAGATATCAATAAAAGGGCTTTTGTGCTGGCAAATAAGACCGGCGGGCTTTCGGGACCGGCAGTAAAGCCGGTCGCGCTGCGCATGGTCTACCAGGTGGCAAATGCCATAAAACTTCCGGTCATCGGGATGGGCGGTATCGCGACGGCGGAGGACGCACTAGAGTTTATTATGGCGGGGGCGAGCATGGTGGCGGTCGGCACAGCCAATTTCTTTAATCCGCGCGCAACGCTCGACGTGATTGAAGGGATTGGGGCATACATGGGCGAAAACCAAATTGAGGATATAAGGGAGCTGGTTGGGTGTGTTAAATAGTGGGGAGGGGAAATATATTTATTTCCAGATCCCTTCCCCGAAACTTTCAATAAACGCAGTCAGTTCCTCAGCCATTTTTTCTGCTTCCGGAATGCGGATATGACCAGGTGTGCCGCAACCGTTATTAGAGTAGAGGAAATGAACCACCTTTGGGTCACAAAGTTCCTCTGCAATATTGTCGATTGCATTGTCCCATGCCTTATCGTGGTTTAAAATGGTGGTTGTAAGGATAAAAAGTGCATCCGGATATTTGCCGCGGAGCTGTTTTACAAATTCAATATACCGCCTTTTCCAGCGCGCACTTTTTTCTTCGTCCCTGCCCATATAGTCCTGGGGGTTTGAGTCGTTCTGACCGATGGCTATAATTACAACATGCGGGGTGTAGAGGGAAAAATCCCATGGAGTTATATCCCCAAAGTAATCACAGTAGCGGAGTTTGTCCCAGGCACTTTCCATGCCGACATAGTCCGGGGCGTGGAAATAGCCCGTCCGGTCAAGGAGCGCAATGCCGCCCTGCGCAATATCGTGCAGCTCGGCTTGTAGCTTCCGCGCAGTGATAAACGCGTAGGAATACCAGGCGTTGGAATAGATGCCCTCATGATTTTCTGGGTCTGCCCTGCCGATGCAGTCAAGCGCCTCGCACACCTCCCCGGCACTGACGGAATCCCCGTAACATTCCATACGGCGGGAGGGACGTTTTGGGGCGGGCAGCATATGTGCGCTGCGGTCAATTAAGAGTCCAAGGAAGTCGAGATAGTGCGAGGCATCCTGGCATTTGTAGAGAATCACTTCGTGATCCGTGTCGGAAAGCCTGTCACAGACCGGCAGGATAAGTTCCACGCCGTGTTCCGTGATCTCGATTTTTTCCTGCACCTGTCCGTCGATTACCACGCCGATATAGTTGTGGTAGCAACTGTGGTAATTTTTCAGTTTGACCGCGGCACTTTTCCCGTGGAAGCGAAATGTGGCAGAACTGCCCGGAAAAATAAAACATGGTGCATGAGGGTTTGTAAAGTCGATTCGCCCGGTGTATAAAAATGAACCGGAGGAAGGGGAAACAAAAATATTGTTGTCAAGATTGTTCTCTGGCATAAAAACCTCCAAAAATTATATTATGTAGGGAAACGGTTGGCAGCAGAAGGGGAACCAAACCATTATACACAACATAAAGTATAGGGAATATGGATTTGAAAGTCAAGTATATGAATGGAGTTTGATTTTGCTGCGGACAGAATAATTAATACCGAAATTAACCTTCCGGGAATAATGTTTTACCAATATTAGAATATTTTTGAAAAAATACTTGAAAAAATATCATAATAGGGTTATACTAAATGTAATTTAAGCCGATATATATAGCAGGAAAGTAAAGATGCAGCATGGATGTGACAGAATTTTGGTACCGCAGGATGCGGCAGATTTGATTTATATAAGGAGGGATACATATGTCATTGAATTTATTTAATTATAATAATTCGTTATTTTCAGGTTTTTCCTCAAATTCATCCGGTATGTCAAATATGCTGGGAGATTATATGGCGATCCGCAACGGCAGTTATGGCAAGCTGTTAAAAGCATATTATGCTAAGCAGGATGACGGCGCAAAGAAGACGGCCGGAGCCATAAGACGCGAGAACGCCCTGAAGAAGAGCCAGGCGGATTCGGAGGAAGTAAAGCAGTATAAGGACGCACAGTCGGATGCTTCGACCCTGAAATCAGCAGCTTCTTCGATTCGTTCCAACTCAAAGCTTTTTGAGCAGGTTGAGCAGAAAACGACTGACGAGAACGGTGAGGAGAAGGTTGTTGTGGACTACGACCGCGACAAGATTAGTAGCGCCGTGAAATCTTTTGTGAAGGCTTACAACAGCGCGATTAAGTCCGCATATGAACAGGGGAGTTCGATTGTCCAGAAAAAGGCGGCTTCCATGGTCAGCGAAACAGCTTCCAACAAGAATATGTTAGCGCGTGTCGGCATCACGATCGGCAAGGACAATAAACTCGAAGTTGACGAGGAGAAATTAAAGACTGCAAATGTTTCCACATTAAAGACGCTCTTCCAAGGAAGCGGTTCCTACGCCTCAAATATTGAGCGCAAGGCATCGGATATGGCATCGATGACGGAACAGCTTGCAAAGACTGCCACTTCTAACAAGTCAAATTACAATCGCACCGGGAACTACAGTTCATTTGCGACGGGTGGGATTTATGATGGGTTCTTTTAAATAATCCCATCCATGTATAATTATATAGCTTACTGTCTTTTTTTGTAAATAATTTCAACTCCAACAAAGAACTACACCCCGATTCCAGTCGGGGTGTAGTTCTTTGTTTTTTTAATCTATCAAGATTCTGTTAGCATAACGAATAAGTATGCGGGAAGACTTTTCAAAATCGGATGTTTATTCATGGTGTTTTAGAAATTTCAACAAAAATTTGTCCCGATTTTACGTTTTTGTAACACCTTGTTTATGGTTTATTGATTCATGTGTTTGCCGTGCAAAGGGATATGATCTCCTTTGACTAATCTGATTTAAACAATCAACAGTTAATAACAACTGCTTGCTAATAACAACTGTTAGTTGTAAATATGATATATCAACAGTTGGTTGTTTTTTTGCGTGTGTTGGGGTAAGATAAAGATGGAAGAAGAACAGGGGAGTATTCATGGGTTTCTTCCAGGCTGCGCAGCCAAGAGTAACTGTATTTAAACCAACAAAATATGTTTGTAGCCAAAAGGCAGATGGAGGAATTATGGATAATGAATTTGCGGAACGTTTTGCAATGCTGCGGCAGGGGCGCGGTCTGACCCAGCAGCGCCTGGCGGATAAACTTGGGGTGACAGCACAGGCAGTGTCAAAATACGAAACCGGACAGAGCCTGCCGGATGTGCAGACCTTAAAATCAATTGCGGCAGTTCTTGGGTGCACAACGGATTATCTTCTGGGGTATGAGCTTGCAGAGGAAGAGCGCATGGATATGCGTGAGCGGGAGCGTGACGGGGAGATCGGGCGTGCCCTGCACAGGGAAAGCCTGACCATATGTGTTGGTATGGGTGCGCTGGTTGATATGTTGATTGAGGAAGGAAAAAAACAGTATGAAAGCATACATCGTATGCGTGTGCAGCTTGCCAGGCAATATGGGATTCTTGTACCCGTTATCCGGCTGATGGATCAGGTTGGACTGGGGGATAAGCAATATGAAATCCGCTTGTTCGGGGAAACTGTGGTCGGCAGCGGCAGGCTGGAATACCCAATGTGTTTTTACCCGGAAGAAACCATTTTAAAAGAGGGGGATATCAGCGATAGGGAACCGGTATATAGGATTAGTGGCGTGTGGCGCAAAATGGAGGAAGCCGAAGAAGGTGCGGCAGACATATCCGATGGAAAAAAGTATTTTTCCTGTATGGAAATTCTTGTAAGGCATCTTGAAAGGATAATTTTGGAAAATTATGGAAGAATCATAAACCGCCAGATTATTGCCCAGATGGTGGAACATGTACACAGGCGTTATCCGGCTGTAACTGAAGGGGTGGTACCGGAGCGCGTGAGCCTTGCCAGAATCCAGAAAACCGTGGCGGCGCTGGTGACCGGGAAAGTTCCGGTCAACCGCCTCGATTATATTATAAGTTTTCTCGAAGAACATACATCTGATACGCCGGAAGTATTGGAAGAGTTAAAGGCTGAGCTGATGGGATAGTAAATTTTCTATCCGCGCTCATACAAAGTATAATTATGCGCTGACAGTAGGCGCTTTCCTTTGAGCAGGGCATCCTCCTCGTAGAATTCAATGCGCAGGACACCCTGTTCAAATTCACGGTTGTGGATAATGCCGATATTTTTAATGCTGATGCCGTTCGCCCCAAGCAGGGTTGCGATGGTGGCGATTGCGCCAGCCTCGTCGCTGATATCGATAAATATTTCAAAAAAGCGGTTGAGCATACCCTTAGCATTCGGTATGCTGGCTCGGTACGTGCCTGCCTCCTCAAAAATACGGTAAAAATAATCGGCATCCCTGCGCGCGATCGCATCCGAAACTTCCTTTAGCGAGGCGATATAGCGGTCGAGTATTTCTTTTATACTTACAGGATTTGACATGCAGATTGCCTGCCACATGGCGGGCGAGGAGGAGGCAATGCGCGTGATGTCCTTAAAGCCTCCCGCTGCAAGCATCCGCATCTGTTCCTTTTCATCGTCCGAGGTGCGCACAAGGTTGACGAGCTGGGCGGCAATAATATGTGGGAGATGGCTGACTGCGGCAGTGAGGGCATCATGTTTTCCGGCATCAAGTACCACCGGGATGGCGTGGAAATCCTCAACCAGCCGCACCATATATTCCGTCACTTTATCCGGAGTATATTTTGTCGGGGTCAGGATATAGTAGGCGTTTTCAAGAAGCATGGTACTTGAATTGGCATAGCCGGTCTGCTCGGAACCAGCCATTGGATGCCCGCCAATAAACTGGCGCGAAAGTCCGAGATTATCCGCTGCCTGCGCAATATCTCCTTTGACGCTTCCCACATCTGTAAGGATGCAGTCCTCACGGATAATCCCCTTGAGTGCACTTAGGTATTCTATATTCTTTGAAACCGGGGCACACAAAAACACAAGATCCGCTTCCGAAAAAGAAGAAAGTTCGCCCGTGATGCGGCTTAGCACTCCCTCCGAGCGGGCTAGCACAAGCCCAGGGGCGGGTGCATTTTTATGGTAGTCGTAAGCGAAGAGGTCAAGACTGCTATCCTTAGTGCGAAGGAGCCTGGCAATGGAACCCCCAATCAAGCCAAAACCTATAAACCCGATGGATTTGATTTCTTTCATGAAAAATTACCCCGTTTTCCTGTGAGTTTAAAATTTCTTCCCTGAGAGCGCAATAAACGGGCGGAGCTCGTTGCAGAGTGCGTCAAACTGCGGGAAAGTAAGTGATTGCGGGCCGTCCGAGAGTGCTTTTTCCGGGCATGGATGTGTTTCAATCATCAGTCCATCAGCTCCCGCCGATACTGCACATTTTGCCAGCGGGGCAACATAGTCGCGCACGCCGGTGGCATGGCTTGGGTCAACAATAATCGGCAGATGGCTTTTAGCGCGGATTACAGGGACGGCACTGATATCGAGAGTGTTTCGCGTCGCCGTTTCAAAGGTGCGGATTCCGCGCTCGCAGAGCACAACATTTGGGTTGCCCTCGGACATAATGTATTCCGCAGCGTTCAGCCACTCGTCAATTGTAGCCGAAAGTCCTCTTTTTAAGAGGACGGGGAGCCCTGTTTTTCCGGCTTCTTTTAACAGATAAAAATTCTGCATATTGCGCGCGCCGATCTGTAGCATATCCACATATTTTACTGCGGTTTCAATTGCGGCCAGGCTTGTCACCTCGCAGACCACAGAGAGCCCTGTTGCCTCGCGCGCCTCCTTCATCAGGCGCAGCCCGTCCTCCTCAAGACCCTGGAAGGAATAAGGGGAAGTGCGGGGTTTGTACGCGCCCCCGCGAAGTATCTGCGCGCCGGATTTTTTGATGGCTTTTGCAGTTTGCAAAACCTGTTCTGCGCTCTCAACAGCGCAAGGACCGGACATAATTGTAAATTCATCCCCGCCAATGCTTGCATTGCCCACCCTGACCACAGTTTGTTCAGGGTGAAATTTTTTATTTGCCAGCTTATAACTTTCCGTGACGGATACAATGCGTTCCACACCGTCCGCAATCTCGAGGTTTTGGTTCATCAGTCTGGTTTTATCGCCCACCACGCCGATGATGGTGACCTCTTTGCCATCGGATAAATGTGGTTCAAGTCCGTTTGTGCGGATGATTCCAAGCACATTTTCGATATTTTTTTTGGAAGCCCCGGGTTTCATTACTATTATCATAATATCCTCCGATTTATTTATAAATTTTATTTTATATCGTAGGATATTGTAATAGAAACTTCGTCAAATGTCAATACTATATGGCTTTAAAGTGCAACACTTTAAACTATAAAAGAAGTCCTGCCCCCTCTTCTAAGTTGAAAAAACGTATGTTGGAGAGTGCGGAGGGGCGACAAACAAACACAAATAAAAAAGGGATTTCCTCAATCCTTAAAAGGCTATGACACTAACGGTTATAGTCTTTTTTCATGTGGTAATTACCGTATGAAATGAACTAAATGCCCGTCAACAATATTCCGCAATTCAAACTCCCGACAAGTAACGAGAAATTTACCTTTAGGTAGCGATTATCTTAACAGACAATCCGCTACCTTTTTTATTTTCAGAACCTATCAACACAGCACAGAAAGAATGAGGTATCAGAAATGATTGAGAGCAAGAATGAAACAAGCAAAAACTTAGAAAAAGCATTGCAGGCATTGGAACAGGCGCAACAGCGTGTAGCCAATG
>CAJTOR010000030.1 GCA_910577675.1 uncultured Lachnospiraceae bacterium | reverse complement strand
TCTCATAGTGCTATTATACATTATTTTTTCTGTTTATGGAAAATTGATTTCCGTGAATAAATGATTTTTCCCCTTTACAGCGGGCGGAGGATATGTTATACTATCCGTCGCAGCTATGCAGCCGATACCAGGAGTGCGGACTCTCCGACCGACCCTTAGTATCCGGCGATAATTAAAACAGGAGGATTTTAAAATGATTAGCAAGGAAAAGAAAGCAGAGATTATTGCAACTTACGGAAGGAAGGAAGGGGACACGGGTTCACCGGAGGTTCAGATTGCCCTCCTTACGCAGAGGATTAACGAGCTCAACGAACATCTTGCAAATAACCACAAAGATCATCATTCCAGGCGTGGTCTGCTCAAGATGGTAGGTCAGAGAAGGGGGCTTCTTGCATATTTGAAGAAGAGTGATATGGAGTCCTACCGCAACCTGATTGCCCGTCTTGGTCTTAGAAAGTAAAACGGAATGGAAATCATGGCAGTTAAGCATATGCTTAGCTGCCATAATTTTTTGAAAAAATTATATCTATTTTGCAAATACTACAAAAATTGAGGAAAACTAATTGAAAAATTTGTCGAATTGACATATAATAGAGGAAAGCCATCCCAATTTGATGGAGGCTGGCAACAGTTATGTTGTTGGAAGGGGGAAAGTTGGTGCAGGAGGAAAAGGGGAGATTGACGGTTGAGAAATTTCAGCAGTTTATTGATATTTTGACACCGAGTATGGACGATTATTTATATATTTATGATTTACAGGGGGATTGTTATTGTATTTCACCGAATGCGCTGGAACGCTTCCCGCTTGAGAGGAGCTGCTTTAACGATGTGGTTGGGCAGTTGAGGAAGCTGGTGTACCCCGCGGATTTTGAGGCGCTGAATGCAGAGGTGGAACAGATCAAGCGCAAAGAAAAGAAGTTCCATAATATGCAGTACCGCTGGGTTGACCAGGAGGGGAAGGCAATCTGGATCAACTGCCGGGGGAGTGTTCTTCTGGATGATTTTGGGGAGCCTGAATTTATGGTGGGATGTATCAATGAGATCGGCATGAGCCAGAAAGCGGACAATATTACGGGGCTTCTTGGCGAAACAAGCCTGCGCGCGGAACTTTCAAAGTATGAGAAGGAGCAAAAGAGAGGTTATATGCTCCGCATCGGCGTGGATAATTTTAAGGAAATTAACGAGAACCGCGGCATGGAATATGGCAATATGATCCTTAGGAAGACAGCGGAATGTATTGAGCATGTGCTGCGTCCGGGACAGAAGCTTTTCCGCATTGTGGCGGATGAGTTTGCAGTTCTTGATTTTTTTGAGGAGGATTATAAGAAATCCGTCAAACTCTACGATGAAATCCGCAGGGAAATCAACCAGTTTATCGAAAAGACCTGCTATGACAGTTTCTTTACGGTATCGGCGGGGACACTGGTGTTTTCTGCGGTGGAGAAACCCTCCTACAACAATATTATGAAACTTTCCGAGTTCTCGCTCAATGCGGCGAAGAATGGAGAGAAAAATAAGATTTATCTGTATAACCCACAGGATTATGAGAAATTCCAGAAAAAGCGCGCACTTCTTAAACGTCTGCGCAGGGCGGTCAATGAGGATTGCAGGGGTTTTTCTGCAAATTTCCAGCCGATCATGCACATCGACGAGCACAGCTTGTTCAGCGCGGAAACCCTTCTGCGCTTTGAATCGGAGGAAACCGGGGAGGTAAACCCTACGGAGTTCATACCTTTATTGGAGGAGAGCGGGCTGATTATCCCGGTTGGGCGTTTTGTCATGCATAAGGCGATGGAAGCGTGCAGCCGCATCCGCCAGTACATACCGAATTTTCGGATATCCGTCAATGTATCCTATGTCCAGGTTCTAAAGAGTGATATTTTAAAGGAGCTGGTGGAAGGCGAGCAAAAGTATGGCCTGGCACCCGGCTCGATTGTGGTGGAGCTGACGGAGAGCGGTTTTTTGGAGGCGGATGATAAGTTTATGGGATTCTGTAACGGGTTGCAGGCACATGGCATCCCGCTTGCACTGGATGATTTCGGGACGGGTTATTCTAATTTCCACTATCTCTACAATGTAAAGCCAAGCACGATCAAGATTGACCGTTCTTTTACCTCAAAGGCACTGCAAAATGCCTATGAATATAACCTGCTGCGCCATATGGTTGATATGACGCACAGTATTGAACTTAAACTGTGTATAGAGGGGATTGAAACCGAGGAGGAATTGAACCGTATCAGGGAAATCAACCCTGATTATATCCAGGGGTATTTCTTTGGAAAACCCTGTGATTTTGCATCGTTTTTTAAAGAGTATGTGGAGGTGGAAAACTAGCCGGGAAAGAGGAGGATTCTTTATGGCATATACAGGCGGGGAGTTTTTTGCTGACTTTAAAATAAAAGAAATACGGGAGGATGAAATCTGCCTGCACTGGGAGAAGTATCCCGGTGCGGGGGTTACATACCGCTTATATTGGTCGGATCGGGATACACCGGATATGCAGTACCGGTGTATTTATTTTGGGGAGGGAACGGAGTTCTCATTTCGCCGCTCAACGCATATACCGCATTATTTCAGACTTTTTGCTGTTACGCTTGCCGGGCAGGAAATCGCGTGCGGGAGCATAAAAACACCGGTGCGCCGCATATTTCATGAACAGCTTGAGCACCTTTTGCGGGGGCTTGTTGCCATGTGTGTGGATAAGGGGATATTCTTATCCTGGCGGCTTATGAAGTCCGAGGTGGATGGATATACCGAAACAGGGCTTTCGGGTGTGGATTTTGATGTGGTTAAGAACGGGGAGATTATCGCCCGCGTATGTGACAGCACAAATTACCTGGATGTGGGCGGGACGATAAATGATGTGTATCAGGTGAGAAAGGCGGATATGGCAGGCAGCGGGGAGGAGGGTGTCAGCGCATTCCCTTCCGGGGAGAATTATTATGATATCCCTATCTGCCGCCCGGAGGGCGGGGTAACCCCCGACGGGGAAGTTTTTTCCTACCACGCAAATGATATGAGTGTCGGCGATGTGGACGGGGATGGGGATTACGAGTATATTGTAAAATGGGATCCGGATAATTCAAAAGATGTTTCCCAAAAGGGCTATACGGGACATTGCATCCTTGATTGTTATAAATTTGACGGGAGGCTGCTTTTTCGGATTGACCTAGGACCAAATATCCGCGCAGGTGCCCACTACACACAGTTTATGGTCTTTGATTTTGACGGGGACGGGAGGGCGGAGATTTCAGTTAAGACAGCGCCGGGAAGCAGGGTTCTCAGACCGGTGCGGGAGGAAGAGGAATCTGGTTCGGATATATGCCCGCCGGGGGATTATGAGTATATTAATGGGCAGAGGATGCGCTGGCACTATATTACGCTGCCGCAAAAAGCCGTGGCCTGCGGTGTTTCCCATACGGATAATTATGTTTGCAGCAGGGAAGATTACCGGGAACATATGGCTTTGGTTTTTATGGACTGGAAAAATATGGAAGAAGTCCGCCGCGGTGAGTGGCCGTCCACGCTCGAGGAATGTTTCGGGATTCCCCCTGAAAAAGAGTATCCCCTTAGCAGAAAGGATGCCCTGTGGCTTGCGGATTATTTCATCCATCAGTATGCCCCTTCCCGCAGTGAGAGGAATATGCTCTGGGATTTCTGCGGTTTTGTTTACACCGGACCGGAGTTTTTGACAATGTTTTACGGGGATGGCAGGGAGGCGGAAACTATCGATTTCCCATTCCCGCGCATTGATGACGGGCTTCGCTGGGGGGATTATGCGATGGAGCGCATTGAACCGTGCAACCGGGTAGACCGCTTTTTGTCCGGGGTTGCCTATCTTGACGGGGAGCACCCTTCCTTAATAGTGTGCCGCGGATATTACACGCGTACCTGTATTGCCGCCTATGATTTTAAAGGCGGGCGGCACCGGGAGCGCTTTATCGTGGACTCAGGTTTTGTGCCAATGAAAAATCCGTTCTGTGACCACCCTCATTCCGGGCGGGGGAGTGATCCGGTGTACGGCGCGCTTGCCGGGCAGGGAAACCATAGCCTATCCACGGCGGATATCGATGGGGATGGCTTCCAGGAGATTATTTACGGCGCGGCGGTTATCGACCATGACGGGAGCCTTAAATATTCCTCGTTCGGGAAACTGCCGGATAAAAGGGAGGCGAAACTGGGGCATGGGGATGCCATCCATGTGGCAAAAATTGACCCAGACCGCCCCGGCTATGAGATTTTCCATGTTTTTGAGGGAGGGGAGGAAGCACCTTACGGATACGCACTCTGCGATGCCGAGACGGGGGAGGTACTCTGGGGCAAGTATGTCCCGCGTGATCTTGGGCGATGCATGGTCGGCAGTTTTATGCCGGATGTGCGGGGGCTGCAATGTTTTGTAAACGAGGTGTTTGACTGCAGGGGAAGAAAGCTTTGTATCCCGGCACCTGGGACAAACCAGTCCGTGCGCTTTGCCGCTGATCTTTCGACGCAGTTTATTGACGGGGCGGATTATGTGAACGGGGCGCATGAGGGGATTGTGGGCGACCCCGTGCGCGGGGTACTGCTTGTGCCAAAGGATGTGCGCACCAACAACGGCACCAAGGGTAATCCCTGCCTGGTGGCAGATATCCTGGGGGATTTCAGGGAGGAAATTTTATACAGGCGGGCGGATGATAATGCGATAAGGATCTATTTTGCGGACGAAGTGACAAAGCATAAACTTTATACACTGATGCATGATACCATGTACCGCACGGGGGTTGCATGGCAGAATAATTGTTACAACCAGCCATGTTACACAAAATTTTATCTGGCACCGGATATGGAGTGGGAGATGGTGCTGGAATAAAGGATGGGGGCTGATGCAATTTTGCATCAGCCCCCATTTTTTACAGTGTGAAAAGTCCTGTCCGGTTTTTAATTATTTTGTGTCGTCTTTATCCTCGTTTTCGGAAGGGTTGTTCCCATCAGCCTCATCTTCCGGGTTGGTTTTATCCGTATTATCATCTTCCGGCGTGGAGCCATCTTCCTTGGAATCATCCCCGCTTTCGTCATCTTTATCCGCGGATTCAAGGGCTTTTAAATTCAGATGGTCTTTCGGGTCGCTAAGCGTGTAGCCCTCGCTGATCCCGTCAAGGTAGGTGCGGGATTTTTCGGAGGCGATCGTATTTGAAATATCATCGTCCACTGTATCCGGCTTTTCCCTCAGATTAAAGAGAACGACATAGTATGTGGAATCACTTTCAATGGCTGTGATCTCGTTCTCTTTGCGCTCCTCGTCAAAGAGCCAGTCGCGGTATGCGGAATGCATGCCCGCATAGGTGGAATCCTGGTATGCGGAAGCGTCCTCCGCCTCATATTTCTTTGCCTGCTCTTCCGTCGCGAACTCCCTGCACAGGGCGAGGAATTCCTCTCCGTTTTTAAAGCGGGAAACAAACTCGTCCGCCTTTTTCTTTGCGGCTGCCATGGCTTCCTCTTTCTGCTCGTCGGTCGCATCTTCCGGGATATCCGCCGCTATATCGAAAGCGGAGAAGTGGATATTGTCATAGTCGCGTTTCTTTTCTTCATAGCGCTCGTCAATTTCCGCCTTGGTTGGCTTGTTATCTTCCAAAATTTGGGAATAATATGCCTGTGCGGTAAGGAAGGTGGTAACGCAGTCTTTCAGGGAGGACTTGGTCGCGTAGGAGCCGAACATATTTTTTAAATAGGTTTTTAGAGAAACGCCCTGTGTGGTGGCTGCCTCGGTCATGTCCTTGTAAAAGCTTTCATAATCCGCATCCATATCGTAGGTAAATCCCGTCTTTTTTGCATCGTCGGAAAGTGCAAGGTACTGGCGGATATTTGTGGCGGTCATCTGGTCAAAATACTGCTGCCATGTTGTTGTATCGTCAAATTGCTGGGAATCAAAACTTTTGGTGGTATCAAGTCCCATATACGGCAGGATATAGGAATATTGGGCGAGATAGGAATTTACGCTGTAGCCATAATAAAAATCGTAATCGATTTTTGAGAGGGAGTGGTCGCCGATACGGATATATTCCCCCTTTGCGCTGATGCGCTTTGTGAGCGGCACGGCAACGGCGACGATCACAACCAGCACAAGTACGATAAGGGCTGCTATCCGGGTAATCATACTCTGGCGCTTCTCCCTTGCCTCGGCTTCTTTTCTGGCCTGCATTTTCAGGTCATATTTTGTCATTTTCTTTTCGGCAGTTTTATCTGCCGGAGTTTGGTTCTTCTGGTTTCCCATTTTATTTCCTCCATTTCTTTACTGTTTTGCAGCCTTTGCTTCTTTCCCTGCTATATTACACGATTTTACCGGAATGATAAAGCGGTTTCACAAATAATTCACGAATTTTTGCATGGAAATCAACGGTTTAGCTGGAAAAACGGATTTGATAAGTTTTGGCTTATCGTTTGCACAGTATACCATATTTTGGATTCGGTGCATAGGGGGAAATGTTTAAGAATTTCATAAGTTTTTTCGCTCCTTTACATAATCCGTACAAGTTGATATAATACGGGGGAAAGAGATGCCCTTTAGATTTTTTTCGGGCAAATAAATGGCGGCTTTACGGGTTTCGATTTTTATAACCAGGCCGCAGTGAAAGGATGTTGGTTTCCATGGCGAAAATATTGGTATTTGGCGTGCGTGCGGAGGAGCTCGCAAAAATAAAGAGGGCGGCGGGCAATATTAAACTGCGTGTCGAGGAGGTGCCTTTGATTTTGTACCGGCAGGAGATGGGGGTATTATCGGAGGCGAAGCTTTTAAGTCTTTCTGAGTCCGTGCAGCTTGGGGAAAGGGAAGGGATTTATGAGGGAAGTCCGATTCCTGAAAGTCTGATTTTTATGTGCGGGCTTTCAGAAAAGCAGCTTGATAAGCTTCTTTTGGCGCTTGGGCAGAGTGAGGTAAAGGTGGATTACAAGGCGGTGCTTACCGCGGAAAATGCGCGATGGAACGTGCTTCGGCTCCTTGCGGAGCTTGGGCGGGAAAAGGCAATATACGGGCAGGGACTAAAACCATGAAAAAGATTGTAACCGGAATACTCGCCCATGTGGATGCGGGGAAGACCACGCTTTCCGAAGCTATTTTGTACCGGTCGGGCAGTATCAGGAAGCTTGGGCGCGTGGATCATAAGGATGCTTTTTTGGATATGGATGAGCAGGAGCGGGAGAGGGGAATAACCATCTATTTAAAGCAGGCAAGGCTCACCTTTGGGGAAACGGAACTGATCCTGCTTGATACGCCGGGGCATGTGGATTTTTCGGCAGAGATGGAGCGCTGCCTCTCAGTACTTGATTATGCGGTGCTTGTAATCAGCGGCACGGACGGAGTGCAGGCACATACGGAAACCCTCTTTAAGCTTCTTTCGCACTATAAGGTTCCGACTTTTCTTTTTGTCAACAAGATGGATCTTTTCGGGGCTGACCCTAAAACGCGCATGATAAACCTGAGGACGAGGCTCTCGGAGGAGTGTGTGGATTTTACGGGCAGCGATAAGGGAAAATTATTTGAGGAGCTTGCAGTCTGTTCGGAAGAGCTCCTTGACGCTTATATGGAGCGGGGCAGCCTCAGCGAGAGTGAAATCGGGGAGGCGGTGGCGGGAAGGAAGGTCTTCCCGGTCTATTTTGGTTCGGCGTTAAAATTAACCGGGATAGACGAGCTGCTTTCCGGTATGGAGCGCTATTGTATCGGGAGGAAATATCCGGAAGAATTTGGCGCGAAGGTCTATAAAATTGAGAGGGATATGCAGGGAAAGCGCCTTACCTTTTTAAAAGTAACTGGGGGCCGCCTGTCGGTAAAACAGACCGTGGAATATACGGGAAGTTTAACAAAGGAAGAATACAGTGAAAAAATAGACCAGATACGCCTTTATAGCGGGGCAAAATACAGGGCGGTGGATTATGTTAGCGCTGGTGAAGTCTGTGCCGTAACGGGACTTAACGCTACTTTCGCGGGTCAGGGACTGGGGATTGAGGAAGAAAGAACCACACCTGTAATCGCACCTGTTATGACCTACCGCGTAATTCTGCCGCCGGATTGCGATGCGGTTGTGATGCTAAAACGTTTTCGTGAACTGGCGGAGGAGGAACCCCTGCTGCATATCCGCTATGAGCCGCTCTTGCAGGAAATCCATGTGCAGTTGATGGGGCAGGTGCAGACTGAGGTGCTTGCGGAAAAGATAAAGGAGCGGTACGGTGTTGTTGTAGGGTTTGATGCGGGGAGTATTTTGTACCGGGAAACCATAGAGGCTCCCGTGCCTGGAATGGGGCATTACGAACCGCTAAGACATTATGCGGAAGTCCATCTTCTGCTCTCACCCGGGGAGCCGGGGAGCGGCCTTATTTTTGAATCGGTCTGCCCGGAGGATAAACTTTCGAAAAACTGGCAGCGCCTGGTGCTTACCCACCTTGCGGAGAAGGAGCATCTTGGAGTCCTGACCGGCTCGCCAATCACGGATATGAAGATTACCCTGACAGCGGGCCGGGCACATATCAAACATACGGAGGGCGGGGATTTCCGCCAGGCGACCTACCGGGCGGTGCGCCACGGGCTGATGCGTGCAAAAAGTGTGCTTTTGGAACCTTTCTATGAATTCCGTATGGAGATGCAGACTGAGGTACTGGGCAGGGCAATGACGGATGTGGAGCGCATGTGTGGCAGGTGCAGCGCGCCGGAGGCACTCGGGGATAAGATGGTATTATCTGGAAGTGCGCCGGTTGCCAAGATGCAGGGGTACGATCTGGAGTTTGCTTCCTACACGCGCGGGAGGGGGAATTTTTCCTGCCATGTCGCGGGCTATGCGCCCTGCCATAACACGGAGGAAGTGGTTGAAAAAATCGGTTACAGACCGGAGGCGGATCTTGATAATACGGCGGACTCTGTGTTTTGTTCCCACGGGGCGGGAGTGGTGGTGCCGTGGCAGAAGGCGGCGGACTTTATGCATCTTGAACCGGTGGTGGATGGAAAGGAAAGTTCTTTCGGGAAAGAGGAGGATTTTGAGCCGGGGGAATATTCGGGTTTTAGCAAAGAAGAGAAGGGGGGCGGTAAAAAAGGGGGGTATCTCGGGGCGGCGTATGCGGCGGAACAGGAACTTAACGAGATTTTTACGCGCACATTCGGGGAGATTAAGCGCCGTGTCCCGGTGGGGTCACATACCCTGGGGCAGGAGGCTTTAGAGAAGAAGTCATTAAAGAAGCAGAAAAGGGAGATCGAGGCGAGGGAAACCGCGCGCTCGGTCGAAATAATAAAGAAGGAATTATCCGATGAGCGTCTGCCGGAATACCTGCTTGTGGATGGCTACAATGTAATTTTTGCATGGGATGAGCTTGCAGCCCTTGCAAAAACAAACCTGGAAGCTGCGCGCGGCAGGCTGATGGATATTCTTTGTAATTATCAGGGTTATACCAATTACCGGCTGATCCTGGTATTTGATGCGTACCGGGTTAAGGGAAACCCCGGCGAGGTACAAAAGTACCACAATATCCATGTGGTGTATACGAAGGAGGCGGAAACAGCGGATATGTATATCGAGAAGGTTTCCCATGAACTTGGGAAAAAGTACCATGTGACTGTTGCGACCTCGGACGCGCTCGAACAGCTTATTGTAATCGGACAGGGGGCGGTGCGCATGTCTTCGAGGGAATTAAAAGAGGAAGTGGAGCGAGTTGGGGGAAAAAGCTTAGCCCAGCATGCAAAAAAAAGCGGGAATGGGAAAAATTCCCAGATAAAGGACGCGCTGTTAAAGGCACTTGGCCCGGGGCAGGCTCCTTATCAGGAGGAAAAGGAGAAGGGGAGGTAGCAGCTTGCTTGGTGCGGTGATCGGGGATATTATCGGCTCCACTTACGAATGGCATAATGTGAAAACAAAGGATTTTGACTTGTTTCCTGAGGGGAGCCACTTTACGGATGATACAGTACTGTGCGTTGCGGTGGCGGATGCGCTCTTGCATAAGGATACATCCGCCGTTCCGATGCATAGGGCTTATGCCATGTGGTACAGGCAGTATTACCGTAGGTATAAGGATGCGGGCTTTGGGCAGATGTTTTCGGAGTGGGCGGCGGCTGATACCATCCGGGTGCAGAGAAGTTTTGGAAATGGGGCGGCTATGCGCGCGGTTCCGATCGGATATGCGATGTCAAGTATCCGCGAAGTAAAAAAGGAGGTTTGCGCAAGCTGCCGCTATACCCACAGGAACCGGGAGGCCATACGCGGCGCGCAGGCGGTTGCGGTCTGTGTCTATCTGGCAAGGAGCGGGGCGGACAAGAAGCAGATCAGGGATTATGTGGAAAAACATTACTATCCTGGGCTTACAAGCCTTGATAAGATCAGGGCGGGATATGTTTTTGACAGCCGGGCTTCCTATTCGGTACCGCCGGCGCTTCTCTCGTTTTTTGAGTCCGATTCCTACGAGGATGCCATCCGCAATGCAGTTTCCATCGGGGGTGACAGCGACACCATCGCCTGTATGGCGGGCGGGATTGCACAGGCTTATTACCGGGAAATTCCGGGGGAGATAAAGGATCGCGCCCGTGCCCTGCTTGATACCGGGCTTTTTGCGGTGATTAAGGAGTTTGGCGAAAAATTTTTATAGAAGGAGCCGATGGCAAAATACATGTAACAAAAAACACGAAATCGCACAGGATTCCCTCTTGACATTGCAGGAAAATCTGGTATCATACTTTATAACAGGAATAGTAATTAAGAACAGGATTTTTGTTATTATCAGGGATACATAGTAGAAAAAATATATGGAAAGGGGATGTTGGGCGGAATGAAGGAAAAATTACAGCAGGAGTTTAAGAGGGTTTTTGGAAGGGAGGCGCAGGGCGTATATTTTGCGCCGGGCAGGGTAAACCTGATAGGGGAGCATACCGATTACAACGGGGGGCATGTCTTCCCGTGTGCGCTCACAATCGGCACCTATGCGGCAGCAGCAAAGAATACGGACAATATGCTCCGCTTTTACTCCATGAATTTTGAGGAGAAGGGTGTGATTGTGGCGGATCTTGCTGATCTGAAAAAGGAGGAGGCACACGACTGGGCAAATTACCCTAAGGGCGTGTTAAAGGTGATGCGCGATGCGGGTTACCCGGTGGATGCGGGGATGGATATTGTATATTTTGGCAATATTCCAAATTCTTCCGGTCTTTCTTCCTCCGCCTCTGTCGAGGTACTGACCGCCTATGTTGCCAGGGAGCTTTTCGGCTTTGATGTGGATTTTGTCGAGATAGCAAAACTTTCCCAGAAGGCAGAAAACGAATTTATCGGTGTAAACTGCGGTATTATGGATCAGTTTTCGATCGCGATGGGAAAAGAAGGGCATGCAATTTTCCTTGATACGGCGGATCTTTCCTATGAATATGCGCCGATTGCGCTAAAGGATGCAAAGATTGTTATCGCTTCGAGCAACAAAAAGCGCGGTCTTGGCGATTCGAAGTACAACGAGCGCAGGGGCGAGTGCGAGGCGGCACTGGAAAGACTAAAGACGGTGCTTGATATCAAATCGCTCGGGGAGCTTAGCGAGGAGGAATTTGAGAAGAACCGCAGCGTGATCGCTGACCCGGTAAAGGAAAGGCGCGCAAAGCACGCGGTTTATGAAAACCAGCGCACTATCAAGGCGGTGGCAGCGCTTATGGCAAATGATATCGAGGAATTTGGAAAACTGATGATTGCCTCCCACGAGTCGCTGCGCGACGATTACGAGGTGACGGGGACGGAGCTTGACACGCTGGTTTCTGCGGCGCTCTCGCAGGAGGGCGTGATCGGTTCCCGCATGACTGGCGCTGGTTTTGGTGGCTGTACGGTCAGTATTGTAAGGACGGGGGCGGTGGATGCTTTCATCAAAAATGTTGGCGGGATCTATAAGGACAAAATCGGCTATGCGGCAGATTTTTATGTGGTTGACGCAGGCTGTGGTCCGCACACACTGTAAAGAAAGGATGGAGGATTATTATGGCAATTCTGGTATTGGGCGGTGCGGGTTATATCGGTTCGCATACCGTTTATGAGCTGGTTGATTACGGTGAGGAAGTAGTGATTGTGGATAACCTTGAGACGGGGCATGTCGAGGCAGTGCACCCGAAAGCGAAATTCTATCAGGGCGATATCCGCAACAGGGCGTTTATTGACAGGGTTTTTGAGGAAAACAAAATTGATGCCGTCATCCATTTTGCGGCGAATTCGCTGGTCGGTGAGAGTATGACGAACCCGCTGAAATACTATGATAACAATCTTTGCGGCACAAAGGTGCTGCTTGATTCGATGGTGGCGCACCGCATTGACAAGATTGTATTCTCCTCGACGGCAGCAACCTACGGTGAGCCGGAGAATATCCCGATTCTGGAAACGGATAAGACCTGCCCGACAAACTGCTACGGGGAAACAAAACTCTCGATGGAAAAGATGTTTAAGTGGACGGGAAGGGCGCATGGCCTGCGCTATGTGTCGCTGCGCTATTTCAATGCCTGCGGTGCGCATGAGAGCGGCAAGATCGGGGAGGCGCACGCGCCGGAAACCCACCTGATCCCTCTGATTTTGCAGGTTCCGAACGGCAGGCGCGAAGCCATCACAATCTACGGCGACGATTACCCGACACCGGATGGCACCTGCATCCGCGATTACATCCATGTGACGGATCTTGCGATGGCACATATCCAGGCGGTGCAGTATCTGCGCGCTGGGAACCCGAGCAATATCTTTAATCTCGGCAACGGTGTCGGCTTCTCCGTAAAGGAAGTTATCGAGGCGGCGCGCGCGGTGACGGGACATCCGATCCCAGCTGTAATCGAGGGAAGGCGTGCCGGCGACCCGGCAAGGCTGATTGCCTCGAGCGAGAAAGCGAGGGAAGTGCTTGGCTGGAATCCGCAGCATGACGACCTTTCAAAAATTATTGCCTCCGCATGGAAGTGGCACCAGGGACATCCGGATGGTTTTGCAAAATAATACCGTATGAAATTTACTTGACATCACCGCCGCCATTCATTACAATAGAGGGTAATGGGTGGCGGCATTTTTATGCACACTCTTTCAATGTGGTTCCCGGGGCGGGATCATCCGGTGGGAACCTGATATAGAACCGCGGATGGAAGCGGAGGAATGGAGAAATGGAGAATGGACGACCAAAAAGAAATGGAAGAATATGGAAATGAAACTTCGGGGAATGGGGAGGCGGCAATATCCAGCGGGGAGAGTGGGGAAGAAACCTTGCCGCAGGATGGCGGGGATAAGGCATCCGCAGGGCGCACTAAAAATATGATCCGGGAACTTTTCAGTTGGGTGATGGTTGTGGTATGTGCCTTTGTGCTGGCATTTGTTGTCACACACTATGTGATTATCAAGGCGGAGGTTCCAACCGGGTCAATGATCTCAACGATACAGGTCGGTGACCGTCTGATCGGCAACCGGCTCGCATATCTTTTTTCCGATCCAAAGCGCGGGGATATCGTTATTTTCCCGTACCCGGACAATGAGGAGGAAACCTACATAAAGCGGATTGTCGGTCTGCCGGGGGAAACGCTTGAGATTGTGGACGGCGTGCTTTATATTGACGGGAAAGTGTATGAGGAGGACTATCTGAACGAGCCGATGACGGGCAGTTTCGGACCGTTTACCGTGCCGGAGGGGCATTATTTTATGATGGGGGACAACAGGAACCGGTCGTGGGATTCGCGCTACTGGACAAACCATTATGTGGCAAAGAGCAAGATACTTGGAAAGGCGTGGTTGCGTTATGAGCCTTCTTGGGGGCTGCTTAAATAGAAAATCCCGCAAAAAGCGGGGGATGGTGCTGGCTCTGCTGCTTATTTTTTGCTCCGTGTTTTTGTGCGGGGAAAAAGAAGCAGGTTACGCCTCCCAAAATGCCGGGATGACCGATATCAGGGTGGGGCTTTCGGCGCTTTACGGCGGGAAAACACAGATTAAGATATCTAATACAAAGATCGGTCTAGGGTACTGTATCAAGGACAGCTACCAGACCGATTTGGAGTTTGCAAGCAGTACCGGCTTTGTTTTTACGCCCGCGGCCGGGTATTATTATTCTCTTGCAAAAACCTATTCAAGCTACGCGAATGCCGAGCGCGTGGCAGCGGTAATCAGGAACCTTGGGGTGAGTGCCCTTCCGGTGGCAATCTACCGCAATTACTGGAGAGTCTACGTGGGGGGAACTGCGACAGCCGAGCAGGCGGAGCAGATTTACGCGAAAATAAAGGATCGCTTTGGGTACAGCTATTCGGTGCTGATGCCCGACAATGGCCACAGGGTGCTGGTGCGGGCTGACCGGTATGAGTTCCTGATTGACGGCGAGAAAAAAAAGGCATATCCGCAGTTTAAGGCACTTGACCTGGACGGGAAGGGGAATGCTGTACTTGACCTGGGTGAGCGCAGGTACCGCGGGCGTATTGAGATTGGGTGTTTTGGGAAAAATTCGGTGACGGCTGTCAACATCATCAATATTGAATCCTACCTCTACGGCGTTGTGCCGTGCGAGATGCAGGCAAACTACCATTCGGAGGCGTTAAAGGTGCAGGCTGTATGTGCGCGCAGCTTTGCGCTTATGAAGGTGGGCTACAGTGCGGATTCTAATATTTCGCGGGCCTACTATCTGGAGGATACGACCAAAAGCCAGGTTTACCGCGGATATGGCGCGGAAGATTCCCGCACGAACAGGGCGGTGGATGCAACGCGCGGCGAGGCGGTATATTACGGCGGAAAAATGGTGCCGACATACTATTTTTCCACAAGCGGAGGCAGTACCGAGAATGTCAGCGAGGTCTGGGGCATGGGGGCGGATTACCTGAAAGCTGTGCCCGATCTTTATGAAACGGAACCGGAGAAAAAGCCCTGGCTTGTTTCCTACACGCGCAGCGAACTGGAAAAGAAGCTTTCGGCAAACAAGCTTTCGGTCGGAACTGTGCGGGCGGTCATACCGCAGGTAATGACCGCGACTGGGCGGGTATATCTGTTAAAAATCCGGGGGTCAAGCGGGAACAGTATTTTGCAGGCGGGAACGATACGCGAGGTATTCTCCCTGCCGAGCACGAAATTTAAGGTGGTAAAGCAGGGGGATGTACCGGATACTGTGACGGCGCTCGGGGGACGGGGGGCGGAAACCATAAGGATCGGGGAGAGCTATATGCTGTCCGCACAAGGCAGCGTAACAAAGGCGGATACGGAGCTTTCGCAGTATATTGTTGCGGGCGCGGACAATCTGATGAATTACCCGCAAAATGCGCCAAAGAGTGCAGATAACTGGTATTTTTACGGGATGGGTTACGGGCATGGTGTGGGAATGAGCCAGTCCGGTGCAAATGGGATGGCGAAGGCAGGATATGGGTACCGCGAGATTATTTCATATTATTACAGTGGTGCCACGGTGGGGCGGGCAGGAACATGATCTGGTGAGGGAAGTGCGTTTATGGAAGGGATGGATTGGATGAACAATAATATGGTTGAGGAAGTAAATCCCCTTAAAAAACAGGATTTTTATTTTGAGCTGCCGCAGGAACTGATTGCGCAGGACCCTTTAACAGACAGGGCGGCTTCAAGGCTGCTTGTGCTGGATAAAGAAACGGGGGAGTACCACCACAGGGTATTTTCTGATCTGCCCGATTATCTGCGCGCGGGGGATTGTCTGGTAATCAATGATACGAAGGTTATCCCGGCAAGGCTTATCGGGACACGGCTTTTGACAGAGGGAGATGGAAAGAGTACCGCGCAGGGGGCGGGCGCACAGATTGAGCTGCTTTTGTTAAAGCGCCGCGGGGATGATGTGTGGGAAACACTTGTAAAACCTGGGAAGAAAGCAAAGCCCGGCACGCGGATTTCCTTTGGCGGAGGGATTCTGACTGCACAGGTGCTCGATATTGTCGAGGAGGGGAACCGGCTGGTAAAATTTATTTACCAGGGGATTTTTGAGGAGATTCTTGACCGACTGGGTCAGATGCCGCTTCCGCCCTACATCACACATGCGCTTAAAGATAAAAACCGTTATCAGACGGTATATGCCAGGTATGAGGGTTCCGCTGCCGCACCGACGGCAGGGCTTCATTTTACGGAGGAACTGCTGGGAAAGATTGAGGGGATGGGCGTGACGATTGCGCATGTGACACTGCATGTGGGGCTTGGAACCTTCCGCCCGGTGAAAGAGGAGAATATCCTCGACCATCATATGCATTCTGAATTTTACCGCATCCTGCCGCAGGAGGCGGAGAAAATCAATGCGGCGAAACGCGCTGGCGGCAGGGTGGTCTGTGTGGGGACAACAAGCTGCCGCACGGTGGAATCCGCCGCGGGGGAGGACGGTCTGGTACGCGCGGGGGAGGGGAATACGGAAATTTTTATCTATCCCGGCTACCGGTTTAAGGTGCTCGACTGCCTGATTACAAATTTCCATCTGCCCGAATCCACACTGCTTATGTTAGTTTCGGCACTGGCAGGGCGGGAGAGGGTGCTTGCAGCCTACAGGGAAGCTGTAAAAGAAGAGTACAGATTTTTCTCGTTCGGGGATGCGATGCTTGTGACATAAAAAATGAAAACAAAAAAGAGCAGTTGCAAAATTGCAACTGCTCTTTTTTGCTGGTTACTAGATTATAAATTTATCCATAAGCTGTGCCATAATTTCCACCTGTCCGGTCTGTTCCTGGCTGATTGCGGCAGTTTCCTCGGAAGTGGCAGCGTTGGTATCAATAACACCCTGGATTTCTCCGAGGTCAGCATCCACCTGCTTCATGTACTCCACATTCTGCTGTAATAATTTGGAAATCTGTCCCATTTTCTGTGTGGCAGTCTGGGCACCCGCCATAACTTCGGAGATATTTGCAGCCGTTTCATCCGCGATTGCGATTCCCTTATCCACTGCATCCACGGTGGCTTCGATTAATTTGGTGGTTTCCCCGGCTGATTTTGCGGACTGTTCTGCCAGGTTCTTTACCTGTTCTGCGACAACCGCAAAACCGCGCCCTGCATCGCCTGCCCGCGCTGCTTCAATGGCAGCATTCAGGGAGAGGAGGTTGGTCTGGGAAGCAATATCTTCGATAACGTGGATGATATTTTTGATTTCTTCCGAGCGCTTGCTGATGTCGCCGATCGCCCCTTTTAGTTCTTCCATCTTCACGTTTCCTGCCATCAGGGCTTCCCCCGCCCTTGAGGCAATCTCGACACATTCTTTGGCATCAACGGAGTTTTTGTCCATATCAGTATAGAGGCTGTCCGTCAGTGTGCTGAGGTCGGATACGGTTGTAGCCTGGGAAGTGCTTGCCTCCGCCAGGTTGGCTGCCGCCTCGGAAAGCTGCATGGAACCCATTTTAATCTGGTTTGACATATCGCGCAGGCTTTGCAGGGTATGGCGGATTTTCTGGCTGATTTTATTGAAGGATTCCTTGATTTCCCCGAATTCGCCCACATAGTTCTGATCCAGCGAAACCTCGTAGTTGCCGTCCCCCATCTGTGTCAGTACACTTGTAATCTCGCGGATGATTTTTACCAGGTTATCTTTCATAAACAGTATGGCACAAACCATCCTGCCGACCTCACTGTCATCTTGCAGCATATTAAACGGGGCGTGGAAATCTCCTTCCGAGATGGAAACCATCTGGTCGGATACCTTGGTGATCGGCAAAAGAAGCTCCTCCCTGGAAAATTTGATCGTCACAATGATTTGGCGTATCACGTACAGGAAAGAAAGGAGGAAGAGGACTTCTATAACAAGCTGCACTGCTAACAACACATTTTTTTTGGTATCGAGCCGATCCTGGATCTGGTCGATGACCTCGTCCGTCTTTCTGCTTATAATTTCGATGTCATTTTTATATTCGCCGCTGAAAACGTAGTTGATCGCAGCGGTATGATCCCCCGATGCCACCGCCGCCATCGCCAGCTCCTCAATAGGGACAAGGTCATCGGAGAGTTTGGTGATCTGGTTCATCTCATCCCACTCTGCACTTGTGATATTGTTGGATTTAAGCCCTTCCAATGCAATATCGCGGTTCCTGTCAACGTTCAATTCTTTTATGTAGTCGTCATAATAATTTTTGTCGCCCGTCACTGCGTAGGACTGTACCGCGATGGTAAGTGTTTTGGAACCGAGGCGGTACTGGTTAAGGAAGCGGGTGGTTTCTAGGCGGTCTTCCTCCATCAGTAAAACGAAAGCGTTTATTGCGATCAAAAGAATGAGCAGAATCCCCCCCGTAATTGTTGCGATTACTGATTTTCGGATAATTTTTTTCAGGTGTAATTCCTGGCTGTTTTTTCCCGGAAAACTGTCTGTACTGCTTGAATTTTTCATATTCCTACCTTCCCTTTCCTTGCCTGTATATTACAGGTTTGTTTGTGACGTACTCTTAT
Organism: uncultured Lachnospiraceae bacterium; assembly: GCA_910577675.1. Taxonomy (GTDB): domain Bacteria; phylum Bacillota; class Clostridia; order Lachnospirales; family Lachnospiraceae; genus RGIG4057. The sequence continues at coordinate 24,352 of CAJTOR010000030.1, read as the reverse complement.
TTTTATTATACCATGTCCTTCGTCCATGATAAGTGCATTTATGCGCTTTCCCTCCGGGGGGATGCGCATGATTTGCCGTCCGACATGGTTCCCTGCGGGCTTCGCGGATATTATACCATATTACCAAAGATAATTCTAGGAGAAAATCTGTTCTGGAAGGGAAAAAGTAATTGACTTGATTTTGGGTGGCAGAGTGTGGTATTATGATTGTGGAAGAAAATATTGTGCGGTAAAAGGAGGATTGGAAGATGATTCTGGTAAATACGGATTATATCGCGGGCAAGGATCTTGAGATGCTAGGGCTTGTAAAGGGCAGCACCATCCAGTCAAAGCATATGGGAAAAGATCTCGCGCAGGGGTTAAAGTCCCTGGTGGGCGGGGAGCTGACTTCCTATAATGAGATGATGAGCGAGGCGCGCGATCTTGCAACAAGGCGTATGGTAGCTGAGGCGGAAGCGCTCGGTGCGGATGCGGTAGTCAATATTCGCTATGCTTCGGCGGCGGTTATGCAGGGGGCGGCGGAAGTGATGGCATATGGTACGGCGGTGAGATTTTTATAAATAAAAGAGTACTAAGAATAAAAAAGGAGAGTCCGTTAAGGACTCTCCTTTTTTGCATTTAGTTTGTTACAATGGTGCAAAATAGTGCACGAAAATTTACGAAAATTTTCAAAATTGTGAAAGATTTATAATTATCCTCTTGAAAAGAAAAATAAAACATGTTAAAATGCAATAAGAATAGATGGGAACTTCTGCTTTTTGGAACAGGATGCACAAAGATATAGAATTGCATAAATAAGCATTCATAGTGCGAAAAGAATGCGCTTGATGCAAAAGAGTGCAAAATTTCCCAGGCAGAGTGACCGGAAAGGGGGGACAATGAAAAAAGTAACGATACAGGATGTGGCAAGGGAGTTAAATCTTTCTCGAAATACCGTGGCAAGGGCGCTGAACAACAGTGAAACCGTCGCATATGAAACGCGCTATATGGTAATCGAAAAAGCCTGCGAGATGGGATATTTAAAAGTATCGCCGTCGGTTCTTAACGAGTTCAGGCTCCACGGGGACAGGGGGGAGCCAAAGACCATACTTGTGATAGCAAGGCGGGAGATCTCCGTTTTCTGGAACAGCATCATTATGGGGATATCGGATCTGCTGAACCAGAATGGATGCAGGCTGCGCTTTGATTTTGTGAGCGAGGAAGATGAGAGGAAACTGGTTTTGCCGCCGGATTTCAGGGAGGAAGTGGACGGCATTATTTTAATCAGCGTCTTCTCGATTGAATATCTGGAGGAGATACTGAAGAAAGAACTGCCGACCGTCTGCCTTGATTTTCCGGCATCTCTTGATAAGACGGAGTATCCGGTTGATGTGGTTGTTTCGGAGGGCATGGAATCGGTGCGCGCCATCACAAAACAGTTGGTCAGGCAGGGACTTACGCGCATTGGTTTTGTGGGCGACATTTCCTATTGCAGGACTATAAGGGACCGGTATGTGGGTTATACCGCCGGGCTTGCGGAATGCGGTGTAAAACCGCAGGAAGATGCGGTGGCGACAGCACATCTTCCGGGGCGCTATTATATGCCGGAGGATATTGAGGCGTATTTAAATGGGCTGTCACATATGCCGGAGGCGATTGTATGCGCGAATGACGCGATTGCATTCCTCGTGGTAAAGGCGCTGCGCAAAAGGGGGATTGCGGTGCCAAAGGATGTGGCGGTAACGGGCTTTGATAATCAGGAGGAAATCGCAAAGATGGATGCCTTCCTGACCACAGTGCGCGTGGGCAATACAAGGCTTGGAAAACGTCTGGCATGCCAGCTTTTATTCAGGATGCAGCATACAGAGCTTCCCCCGGAGGTAGTGACAGTCGATACGAAGGTAGTCTACCGTGAATCCTCGGAAAAATATGTAGATGGTCGGTAACAAAGTAAAATTACAACACGCATTTTAATGGGGCGTGTTGTAAATAGCAATAGTCAATTGTACATTTTGCACAAAAAGAATCTTGACGAAAACGGTTTAGTATGATATAATTTATATAACCTCGTTAAAGGGATATTTTGCTGTCCTTTTTGCGGAAGTTTGGGGGATTAATTATTATGAGGAAGAAAATAAGGATTTGTGCTTCCATTATGGCGGCTGTCTGTTTTATCTCAATGACGGCATGCGGGGGGAGTGGAACGGGTGAGGAAAGCCCGGTACCTACAGAGAGCCAAATAGTTCAGCCGACAAAAGAGGCGGAGGATGGGTCTGGGGATGTGGATAAAGACACCCAGGGGGAAGATCCTACAGGCGGTGAGGACGAAACTTTGGGAAATTTGCAGCCGTCTAGGGTTCCCGTGGTAACTGCGCCGGATGTGACTTACGAGGCGGAGGACGGGACACTGACCGGGCGTGCAAAGACCGCCAGCACAAAAAAAGGCTTTAGCGGCACGGGTTACGTGGACGGTTTTGAGGAGGAGGGAGATTCCTGTACCTTCCATGTGGATATCGCGCAGGAGGGCTTTTACAATCTTAAATTTGTCACGGCGAGCCAGGGCGGCCACAAGGAAAATTATATCCTTGTGGATGGGGAATCGCTCGGGAGCCTGACCTCGGAATCGGGGGAGTTTGAAACTTCCACATTCGAGAGAGTCTATCTGACAGTGGGTGCCCACGAGGTTTCTTTCTCAAAATCATGGGGGTGGGTTATGCTTGATTCTTTGACAGTTAGTGCGGCGGAAGGGCTGCCTGACGATTTATATACGGTGAGTGCAAAGCTTGTAAATCCGAATGCGACAGAGAATGCGAAGCGGCTGATGAGCTACCTTACAGATATTTATGGGAAGCAGTTCCTTTCAGGGCAGTACAGCAGTAATATGTACGGGCTTGAGAGGGCGGCAGTGTGGCGCGTGACCGGGGAATATCCGGCGGTGCTCGGGCTTGACATGATGGAGTACTCCCCTTCAAGGGTGGCGAACGGGGGGACTACCCAGGCGGTGGAGAGTGCGATTGAATATTGGGATCAGGGCGGTATTGTCACTTTTGTCTGGCACTGGAACGCACCGGAAAAATATCTGACAGGGGTGTGGTACAGCGGTTTCTATAAGGAACATACCGATATTGATCTGAAAAAAATAATGGACGGCGATGATCCGGAGGGGTATGATCTTCTGATCCGCGATATCGATGCGATCGCAGAGCAGCTTAAACGTTTGCAGGATGCAGGTGTCCCAGTTTTATGGAGACCGTTACACGAGGCTTCCGGCGGTTGGTTCTGGTGGGGCAATGCGGGGGCAGAAGCCTACAAAGAACTCTATGTGCTGCTCTATGACAGGCTGACAAATCATCACGGGTTAAATAACCTGATCTGGGTTTGGAACGGGCAGTCCGCTGACTGGTATCCGGGTGATGATTATGTGGATATTATCGGCGAAGATATTTATCCGGGGGAGAGGGTCTACACCTCCCAGATTAAAAAATATCTCGAGGCTTCGGAATATACAAAAGAGAGAAAGATGATTGTCCTGTCGGAAAACGGCTGTCTGTTTGATCCGGATATGGCGATAAGGGACGGGGCGATGTGGGGATTTTTTGCCACATGGAGCGGTGAGTTCGTGCTGGCTAACAGCAAGCTAAACCGCCTGTCCGAAAAGTATACCGAGGAGGAGATGGTAAAGAAAGTCTATGCCCACGACGCTGTAATTACATATTCGGAACTGCCGGATCTGAAGAATTATCCGATCCGCGACTGATACAGAAACTTTAAATTGTGGAGAGTTAGAATGCGAGGTGGCATTTTTGGGAGGGTTCTTTTCATCGGATGGTCCGCTTTATCAGTTTCTTGATAAGGTCGGCCATCTGGTCTTGCTCAATATTATCTGGCTTTTGTGTTGTCTTCCGGTTGCCACGATCATCCCGGCAACCACCGCTTTTTACTATGCGACGATAAAGTCCGTGCGCAGGGGGCACGGGTACGCATTCAAAGAATTCTTTACTTCCTTTAAAAATAATCTGGGACGGGGGATTCCTCTAAGCCTTGTGCTGGTGGCACTCGGACTTTTGCTCACGTTTAATTTCAAGGTGTCATGGCAGGCGCAGACAAAACAGAGTACTGCATTTGCCATGGTTTACCTGGTGTTACTGTTTTTTTATGCCGGGTTTGTAATCTATATCTGCCCGGTACTCTCACGTTTCTCCATAAGGGTGCGTCCCCTGGCCAGGATCGCGTCCATCATGGTGTTCAGGCATCTGCCTGTTACGATATTACTTGTGGCTGGCACGGGAGCCGTAGCGGTGTTTTTGTATTCCGCGGCGGCGGCAGCGCAGTCGGGGGAAGGTACCTCCCCGGCGCTCGCAATGCTTTTTTTGCTGCCGGGCATCTGGTGTTTTGCCTCGACCTACCTGGTGGAGCCGGTGCTTAAAAAATATATGCCCGAGAAGCCGGAAGGGGACAAATCATGGTATTACGAATAAGAAAGAAGGAGAGAAGATGATGGGAAAGAAGTTGCGAGAAAGAGTGACCGCATTCCTGCTCGCCGCAGCAGTCCTCCTGTCCCCGGTAACAACCGTGGAGGCAGAAACGGATGTGCCGTTGGACGACTATGAGGAAATTGTGGCAACCCATTCCATCGATGCGTCGGTGCCAAGTTATGGCGATTATATCGCGCAGTTTGACGATGTGCATCCGGATGAAACCTATGTGGTTGACGCGGCGGATTACGTGCGCTTTGCGGCGGGTGACGGGACGGATGCGAAACCGGTTTCCTACGAGGATTATGAGGGGATGCAGGGAACATCGGTGCGCCTTGAAGATGAGGGGCTGATCGAGTATGAGGTCGATATAAAGACGGGGGGTTTTTATGAGCTTTCCCTGGACTACTATCCGGTTTCCGGGAATTCCGCGGATATCCAGAGGGCATTTTTTATTGACGGGGAGCTTCCTTATGCCCAGCTTGCCCTTGTGGAATTTCAGCGAGTGTGGAAAAACACTGTGGAAAATACCCTGGTAAATGAGGAAGGAATCCTGGTAAAAGAGTGGACGAAGGATAACCAGGGCAATGATTTGAAGCCGTCGATGACGGAAGCCCCGGAGTGGATGCTAAACAGTTACCTCTACGATGCGGACGGCTATATTACAAACCGCCTCCAGGTTTATTTAGCGGCGGGCAAACACACTGTCACAATCGTGTCGAGGCGTGAGCCGATGCTCCTGCGCCGCCTGACTCTCTCGAATGCGGACAGGGTTGCCACATATGCTGAGAAAAAGGCACAGTGGGACGCGGCGGGTGCGAAGGACACACAGAACCAGACCATACGCATCGAGGCGGAGAACGCGGTGAAGGCATCCTCACAGATGCTCTATCCGACGCAGGATCAGTCCTCCCCGGGCGTTTATCCGGCAAGTGCGAAAGCACTGCTCAACAATACGATCGGCGGAAACTCCTGGCGGCTTATCAACCAGTGGATCGAGTGGGAGTTTGACGTGGCGGAGAGCGGGTACTACAATATTTCGTTCCATGCAAGGCAGAATTTTGTTAAGGGGCTCTATGTTTCCAGAAAGATAATGATTGACGGCACAGTGCCTTTTGAAGAATTGAACGATTACGGTTTTAAATACGAACAGACCTGGCGGATGGATACGCTTAAAGATGAGAATGGCGAGGCATATAAAATCTACCTTGAGGCGGGGCACCACACCCTGCGCATGCAGACGGTGCTCGGCGAGTTTTCCACCATTATCAGCAAGGTTCAGGACTGCGTGACCAGGTTAAATGCGACCTACCGCAAAATCATCCGCATAACCGGTGTTTCGCCGGATGCATACCGCGATTACCAGATTGAAGCTTCCCTGCCGGAAGTAAAGGATGAACTGAAGGGTGTGATGGATGAACTGAATCAGGTAGTTAAGGAGCTGCGCGCCGTAACAGGGCGTTCGAGCGATAAGGAAACAGCCCTGATTACGATGAGCGACCAGCTTGAGGAACTCGTAAAAGACCCGGAGCGCTTTGTAAAGGTGATTTCCTCGTACAAAGTAAATGTCAGAGCCCTGGGTACCTGGGTGACTTCCGCGCTCGAGCAGCCGCTGCAGCTTGACACAATCTATATCACGGCACCTGGCACCACTGTAAAGGCAAAGAACAACGGCTTCTGGTCAAGGATTTTCTACGAGTTTACAAGACTTTATTATTCCTTTGTTATCGACTACAACCAGATTGGCAATGTAACGCAGGGAGATACGCGCTCGATTACGCTCTGGGTCGGCTCCGGAAGGGATCAGGCAAATGTGATTAAATCGCTGGTTGATAAGACATTTACAAACCAGACGGGAATCAGCGTCAACGTGATGATCGTCGATATGGGCACACTCTTGCAGGCGACGCTTGCCGGGCAGGGACCGGATGTTGCGATACAGGTCGGGAACGACCTGCCGATGAATTACGGTCTTAGGAATGCAGTGGCAGATTTAAGTCAGTTTGATGACCTGTCCGAGGTGGTTTCGAGGTTTAATAAGAGTGCGATGGAGGCGTTCCAGTTTGACGGCGCAACCTACGGGCTGCCGGAAACACAGACTTTCCCGATGATGTTCTACCGCAAGGATATTTTGAAGGAGCTCGGACTTGAGGTGCCAAAGACCTGGGATGAGGTCAAGGTGGTTATGACTGTCCTGAGTAAGAATCAAATGGAAATTGGTATGCTGCCTGGCGAAAATATTTTTGCGATGATTCTCTACCAGAATGGAGGCAGCTACTACAATGAGGATGCGTCCCGCTCGGCGCTCGATTCGGATGCGGCGATCAATGCGTTTAAGGAATATTGCGAATTCTATACAGATTACAAACTTGACCAGGCGACTGTGGTTGATGAGCGCTTCCGCCTTGGCGAGTGCCCGATTATTATTTCTGACTACACACTGTACAATAACCTCCAGGTATCCGCGCCCGATATCAAAGGGCTTTGGGGCATGGCTCCGGTTCCGGGTGTTTTAAGGGAGGACGGCACGATCGACAACACGGTCGGCAGCACCGGTGCAGCCTGCATTATGATGGAGGACAATGCGGATACCGCAGCTTCCTGGGAATTCCTTAAATGGTGGACTTCGGCGCAGACGCAGATTGACTACGGTCGTGAGATGGAGTCTTTGATGGGTTCTGCGGCACGTATTGCCACGGCGAACCTTGAGGCGTTTGAAGCGCTTCCGTGGCCGAACACCGAGAGGGAAGCCCTGATGGAGCAGTTTTCACAGGTACGGGGAATCCCGCAGGTTCCGGGCGGATATTTCTCCTGGCGCAATGTCAATAATGCATTTTACCGTGTTACAACATTGACCAATTCGGTATCCCCGAGGGAGGAATTGATGGATAAAGTTCTCCTGATTAATTCCGAGATTGATTATAAGCGCAAGGAATTTGGACTTTCGCTTTACGAAGAAAAGTAGAAAGGAGGAGGTTAAAAAAAATGGGTAAAAACAAAGCGAATACGGCGGCGCTCGATGCGAATATGGAGAAGGCGAAACAAGAGGGAAAACTCTTATACCGCATAAAGAAAAGCAAAACCTCCTACCTGATGCTGGCACCGTACCTTATTTTATTTACATTTTTTACCATTGCGCCGGTGCTGGTATCCATCGGATTAAGTTTTACGTATTTTAATATGCTTGAAGCCCCGGATTTTGTGGGCTGGGCGAACTACATTAAGCTTTTTCTGGACGACGATATTTTTATGATCGCCCTGAAAAACACATTGCTCTTCGCGGTGATTACAGGACCGGTCAGCTATATTTTGTGCGTGCTGTTCGCCTGGATTATCAATGAGTTCCGCGGGAAGATGCGCGCTTTCCTCACCCTGATTTTTTACGCCCCGTCAATCTGCGGCCAGGCGTACCTGGTTTGGAATATTATTTTAAACCCTGGCAAAACCGGCTGGCTGAACGGTATTTTGATTAAGATGGGATTTCTTGACGAGCCGCTGCTCTGGATGCAGACCGAGAAGTATGTGCTTCCGGTGCTGATTGTCGTACAGCTCTGGCTGTCACTTGGAACGGGCTTCCTCTCCTTTATCGCAGGTCTTCAGACCGTTGACAAATCGCTTTATGAGGCGGCTGCGATGGACGGCGTGAAGAACCGCTGGCAGGAACTTTGGTATGTCACCCTGCCGTCGATGAAGCCGCAGTTAATGTTCGGTGCGGTTATGCAGATCACGCAGTCTTTTGCGGTGGCGGATATCTCCATACAGCTTGCCGGGAATCCGTCCGTAAACTATGCGGGGGCGACCGTTGTTACCCACCTTCTCGATTACAGTTCAACGCGCTATGAGATGGGTTACGCCTCAGCCATCGCGACCGTTTTGTTCCTTCTGATGGTTGGGACAAACAAGTTCGTACAAAAAATATTAGGAAGGGTGGGAGAGTAGTTGGCAGACAAAGCTGGATATAAGAAACCGAAAAAAGTAAATTATAAAAAGCAGAAGCAGTTAAACCGCTCCAAAGCCGGAAATGGGTTACTCTTCGTCCTGATGTTTATCTGCGGTATATTTATGGCGCTGCCGCTTGTTATGATTGTCAATAACGCCCTAAAGCCGCTCGATGAGATTTTTCAGTACCCGCCGCGCATTTTTGTAAAGAATCCGACGATGGAGAACTTTTCCGACCTGTTTGTTTTGATGAATGATTCCTGGGTGCCTTTTTCGAGATACATACTAAACACCCTGATTATTACGGTTTCCGGCACTGTTGGGCATGTTATCGTTGCCTCCTTTGCGGCTTACCCGCTCGCAAAGCACAGTTTCCCGGGAAAAAAGATTATCTTCGGGCTGGTTGTGCTCTCGATGATGTTCTCCTACAATGTAACGCAGATTCCGAACTACATGATTATTACATGGCTCGGGATGAACAATACTTACCTGGCATTGATTTTGCCGGCATGGCAGTACGGCATGGGGCTGTACCTGATGAAACAGTTTATGGAGCAGATACCGAACTCGCTGCTCGAGTCGGCAAGGCTTGACGGCGCTTCCGAGATCCGCACATTCTGGACGATGGTTATGCCGAATGTTAAACCGGCGTGGCTGACACTTGCGATTTTCCAGTTCCAGCAGATGTGGTCGCAGACCGGCAACCAGTTCCTAAGAAGTGAGCAGTTAAAGCCGCTGCAGTATGCGCTTCAGCAGATTACGGCGGGCGGCACGGCGAGGGCAGGCGCTGCGGCTGCGGTATCCTTCATTATCGCGGCGATCCCGATTATCTTCTTCTTAGTCTGCCAGAGCAATGTCATTGAAACCATGACCACTTCGGGTATGAAAGACTGATGCAGGAGGGGTCAAGTTTGTGTCTTCGCGCTGCTTGCCGCAAACTTGTTATGCGCAAAAAGCAGCGCAGAAATGAAGGAAAAGATGAAAAATGTAAAAATATGGAAAAAGATTGTCATCACAGCCCTATCCGTATTTATGCTTACAGAGCCTGCGATGGCAAAGGCAGATTCAATCGTGCCTTACGATTCTTACAATTATGATTATTGGGATAATATCGTGTTCACACCGGCTCCGTATATCCCGGAGAACAGTGTATCCGGTACGACACTCGGTGTCGGGAGTTTTTTAAACCCGCAGGATCTGTGCGTGTCACCCAGCGGGGAGGTCTATATTGCGGACACCGGGAACAACCGCATTGTGGTGGTTGATAATTCCCTTACAAAGTTTTTGAGGGTGATCGATTCTTTTGAGCGCGACGGGCAGACGGATACATTTAAATCTCCTTACGGTGTGTGTGTATCGGAGAACGGGCAGCTCTATATTGCGGATACCGAGAACCGCAGGATTGTAGTGCTTGAGGCGGATGATCTTTCGTTTGTCAAGATTATCGACAACCCGACCTCCGATGTTTTGGAGGAAGATTTTGTTTTTGCGCCGCTAAAGGTTACGGTCGATTATGCGGATCGTGTCTACTGCATTGCGAGGCGCATGTTCCAGGGTATTATGGTTTTTGAGGGCGAGGGTGATTTTACCGGGTTTTTCGGAACCGTGAAAGTAAATATCACGCCTTGGGAGAAACTCTGGAGAAAGCTTTCCACAAAGGAGCAGAGGAGCAAGCAGCAGCTTTTTATCCCGACCGAGTTTACCGGGATCGATATTGATGCGGACGGCTTTGTGTACGCGTCGAACTTTGATGCGGGCGGCACACAGGCGGTAAGGCGTTTGAATCCTAAGGGGGAGGATGTAATCCGCAAGGGGGAGAACGAAAATGTCGGCGGCGACATTAAGACAACCGGGACTTCCGATTACAGCGGCGTTACGACGGTTGTTGATGTGGTCTACCGTGACAAGGGTATCTACTCGCTGCTTGACTCAAAGCGCGGCAGGATTTTTACCTACGACCACGAGGGCAATCTTTTGTATATCTTTGGCGGGCTTGGCACGCAGGCGGGGACTTTCACCACGCCGGTTGCGATCGAGGCGATCGGGGATAAGATTATTGTGCTCGACTCCTACCGCAAGGAAATGCTGGTTTTCACACAAACACAGTACGGGGATCTGATTAACCGCGCGGTCGGTCTGCGCTATGACGGCGACGAAACGCAGGCGGTGGATCTGTGGAAGCAGGTTCTGATGCTTGACGAGAACAATGAGCTTGCAAACGTAGGTATCGGGAAAGCCTACCTTACGGCGGGCGACAATGAAAAGGCGATGAAATATCTGCGCATCGGTATGAGCCGCCAGTATTATTCGGTAGCATACCGCAGATACCGCAATGAGTTTTTAAAGGAATATCTGGGCGTGATCCTTACTGTGATTATACTTGCAGTTGCGCTTACTGTTTTTATTGTAAAGTGGCGGAAGAAGAAAAAGGGAATCTATGTGGATGAGGAAGGGGGTGCGTTTGACCTATGAGGGGGAATTTATCCATGTCAAAAGTTAAATATTTATTTTACACCTTGACGCACCCGATGGATGGTTTTTATGAGATCCGGCACAGGGGAAGGGGAAGTGTGCTGATTGCGGTTATCTCCGTGATTTTATTCAGCTTTGTATTCTCCATCAACAAGATTACGGCGAGCTTTATAGTCAACGATACAAACCCGCGGACGGTGGACAGTCTGGATAACCTTAGCGGCGTGCTCCTCCTATACCTTTTATTCTGTGTTGGCAACTGGTCGATCACCTGTCTGCTTAACGGGGAGGGGCGCTTAAAGGATATCGCGACGGTTCTTGGCTATTCGCTGGCTCCGATAACCATCAGCTATATGATTGCGACGATCGTTTCCCAGGTGGTGGCGCAGAACGAGGAAGGTTTTTACAGCATTATTATTACTATCGGGACGATATGGACTGTGCTGCTGGCGCTTTCGGGGATTATGATTGTACATAATTACAGCCTAGCAAAAACTTTGCTGACCCTGATCCTGACAGTTATTTCCATGCTGATTATCGTCTTCGTTGTCATGATGCTTACGGATCTGGTGAGCCAGGTGTACGGCTTTATTTACAGCATCTATACGGAATTGTTGTTTAGAGGTTAGAGGAGGATGCGGCAATGAAGAAAAAAATGAGCGTAATCAAAAAAATCATTCTCTCTGTCGTATCGGTTGCGGTTGTGATTGTGGCAGTTTACATGATTTACAACCTGGTTCACTACAAGCTGTTCCGGGACTATAAAGAGTATTTAGGGGACAATGAAGCCTATGAGGAGGGCACTTTGTTCACGGCAAAAAGCGATGCTTCGCCGAGTGTGGCGGGGATGCAGCTTGCGGCAGAAAATGATTTCTTAAAACTTTATATCGATACAAAAACGGCGGAAACTGCCGTTTACGACAAGCGTTCGGGTGTAACGGTTTATTCAAACCCTGTGAACAGTGAGGATGACCCGTTAGCAGGCAAAACGCACAAGGCGTATTTACAGTCGCAGTTGATTGTGGATTTCTACAATGCGGCGCGCAACAGTTCAACCTACAATTCCTATGATTACAGCACATCGCGCGGGCAGTTTGAGGTGCAGGGGATTACGGACGGGGTGCGCGTGCTCTACACACTCGGCGATATGAGCAGTCCGACCGGTATTGTGCCGGAGTATATCGAGAGTGAGCGCCTTGAGACCTTCCTTGCAAATTTGAGCGAGAAAAATGCGAAATATGTTAGGCAGCGCTATACCGAGTGGGCGGAAAGAGATGGCTGGCTTACCATAATCGAAGGTGCGAAGGGTGCGCCTTCCCAGATGAGAAGGATGAATGAGTACTTGGCGGAGGCGGGCTATACCGAGGAAGATTTTAACCAGGATACGCTTGAATCCGGTGTGGATGGAGTGTTACCTACGTATTTTACCATCCCGCTCGAGTATAAACTTGAGGCTGACGGGCTGAGAGTGCGCATCCCGGTGGAACATATTGAGGAGAGCGGCGACGGGAAAGTATACCGCATACAGGTTCTTCGGTATTTTGGGGCTTCGGATATGGCAGATGAGGACGGGGGCTATATGCTTGTCCCGAACGGCGCGGGTTCCATTATCAATTTCAACAATGGGAAGACGGATGCAACCGGGTACAGCCAGTATGTTTATAATATTGACCCGGTATCGGCGGAATATCTTGTCAGGGAGAACCTTGAGGCGGTGCGCATGCCTTTTTACGGGATGTACTACAAGAACACGGACACAGGAATCTTTACCGTGATTGAGAAAGCCGACAGCCATGCGATGATCAATGCGAATGTGGCGGGCTCCTTAAATGCTTATAACTATGCTTACCCGACCTTTATCGTGCGCGGTTCCGATACACTTGCCATGTTTGGCACGACGGGCAACGCGGCGGATCTTCCGATTGTGGAGCCAAAACTCTATAATACGGACATTATTGTGCGCTATAGTTTCCTTGAGAAGGGGAAATCCGACTATTCCGGGATGGCGAATTATTACCGCGGCAAGCTGGTTGCGGACGGCACTTTAAAGCGCCTTGAAAAAGCGGATAATATCCCGTTCTATATGGATATGATCGGCGGAGTAAAGGTGGATGCGAATATCCTCGGGGTTTCCTACCTTGATGTTTTCCCGATGACGACGTATAAAGAGGCGGAGAATATTGTGGAAGATCTGATTGCCGGGGGAGTGAACCGTCCGGTAATAAACTACCAGGGCTGGTTTAACGGGGGCTATTACCATGATGCGGCGAGCAAGATTAAGCTGGTGAAGGAACTTGGGAGCAAGAAGGAGCTTGAGGGGCTGACAGATAAGGTCGAGGCGGCGGGTGGAAAGCTTTACGGCGATGTTGCCTTCCAGAAAGTTTCCTTTATTGCGGATAACTTTAATTATACGCGGGAGTCGGCGCGCTACTACGGTGCGGGCTATACCTTATCCTTCGGTCAGGTAAACCCGCTGACATTGCAGCAGACTTACGCACTGGGTTATAAGGAAACCCTCTACAATGTGATTTCACCAAAATTTTTGGTGCGCTATGTTGACAAATTTGCGGATAAGATTGGAAAGTATGATATCTCCGGTATCTCACTAAGGGATCTGGGGGATCTGCTTACCTCCGATAAAAAACGCACCGAGATTATCCTGAGGGAAGAGGCGAAAGAGATTGTCAAGGGGCAGTTTGAGAAACTGGAAAATACTGGAAAACAATTGATGGCAAGCGGCGGGAATGCCTACACTTGGAAGTATACGGATGACCTGATTAATATTCCGGTTTCCGGCAACCGTTACCTTATCGTTGATGAGGATGTCCCATTTTATCAGATGCTTGTGCACGGTTATATTGACTATGCGGGGCAGGCGATTAACCTAGACGATTCCTTCGATTCTGTGGACAGCGTGCTGACCATGGTTGAATACGGCTCGGCACCGCACTTTACTTTTACCAGCAAACCGTCGAGTGAGATGAAGTACACGGGGCTTAACAGTATGTACAGCACAACTTACAAGAACCAGGCCGATACCGCGGGGACGGAAACAGTTTTCTCATGGGATGAGCTTGCAAAAAGCGTGTATGCCGAGGTGAACGGCGCGCTTAAAAACGTGACGGATGCGGAAATTACAAAGCATGAACTGCTTTCCTCCGGCGTGGTAAAAGTGGAGTACAGCAACGGAGTGATAATCTATGTCAATAAGCAGGCGTTTGCGGCGGATGCCGACGGCACCGAGCTTGCAGCGAAATCCTTTGAGGTGAGGGGGGTGGCGAGATGAATAAGAAAAAGGGATTGACCTTGACGGGAAAACGCGCGGTGGTCGGGCTGCTCTTTATCTCCCCGTGGATTATTGGCTTCCTCGCATTCTATGTGCGCAGTTTTATTATGACAATCCAGTTTGCCCTTTCCGAGGTTACGATAACCCCGGGTGTCGGCGGATATTCTCTTCGCTTTGTGGCGCTTGAGAACTTTGTGTATGAGTTTACAAAGCATCCGCAGTTTTCACAGACTCTCGTGACATCTTTGCAGGATATTTTGATTGACGTGCCGCTGATTGTTTTCTTCAGTTTGTTTATGGCCTTGCTGTTAAACAAGAAATTTCCGGGAAGGACACTGGTCCGCGCCATCTTCTTTATCCCGGTGATTATGAATGCCGACGCGATTGTTTCTGCGATTGAGATGGCGAGAAGTGCGATGATGGGCGGTGTATCATCTACCTCGGCGGCGATTGCCGAGTCCTCTTCAAGCGGTGTCAATATGGAGTATTACCTGTCGCTGTTTAAAGAGTTAGCCCTGCCGGATTCCCTGCTCGACTATGTGGTTGGGGCAATCGGGCGCATCAGTGATATTATCTCAGCTTCCGGCGTGCAGATCGTTATTTTTATTGCGGCATTGCAGTCGATTCCATCCTCCCTCTACGAAGTGGCAAAAATTGAGGGTGCGACCGGGTACGAAACATTCTGGAAGGTTACCTTCCCGATGGTGCTGCCGCATATTATTACAAATATTGTCTACACGGTGGTCGATTCATTTACAAACAGCCAGATTGTTGATATGGCATATGAAACGGCTTACAAGGAGCAGATGTGGGGACTGAGTTCTGCGATGAGTTTGACCACAACCGTGCTTGTCTGTGTGATCTTGGGTGTTGTCTGCGGACTTATCCAGAAGCGGACATTCTATTATAACTAGGAAGGGGGGAGGATAATATGCACCTTGTACAGAATTATAAAGCAAAGTTCCAGGAACTTAAAGAAGATAAGCAGTTTGCAAACGACAGGCGGAAAGCAGTCAGGATATCGAAAAAAGTTATTCTTGGTCTTTTCAAGGCAGTGGTTTTAATAGGAATCAGTTATATGATTTTAAGTCCGCTACTTGGGATGCTCAGCAAATCTTTCTTTACAGATAATGATGTGTATAACCCGATGGTGTACCTCTTTCCGATTGAGGGGACGTTTGAGCGCTATGCCACCTCGCTTAAAGTGATGAGCTATGGGAAAGTGCTCCTGTTCACAATTATTTATGATGTGACATTGATGGCTGTGCAGCTTTTAATCTGTTCGCTGGTCGGCTATGGGTTTGCCAGGTTTAACTTTCCGCTTAAAAAAGTGTTGTTCGCCTGTGTTGTTGTAATGATCGTGCTCCCGATGAACACCATTATGGTTCCCCTCTATATGACCTTCCGCGATTTCGGACCGTTCGGGAACCTGCTGTCAACACCGGTTCCGATGTATATTATGACCCTGTTTGGCTGCGGTCTGCGCTCGGGTTTATACATCTACATCTTTAACCAGTTTTTCCGCGGGCTGCCAAAGGAAATTGAGGAGGCGGCATTTGTGGACGGTGCGGGGATGTTCTACACATACTCCCGCATAATGCTGGTGAATGCGATGCCTTCCGTAATCACGGTGTCCATTTTCTCGCTGGTATGGCAGTACAATGATTCATTCTACTCAAGGATGTTTACGATCAGTGCGGATATTCTGTTAAGCAAAAAGATTGGTTCGCTGTCCGACACGATTGCAAACTCCTACAAGATCAATGACCCGACAATATTGCAGCTCTATACCTATGCGGGTGTTATACTGATGATTATCCCGGTAATGTTAATCTATGTCCTGCTTCAGAGAAAATTTATTGAGGGTGTGGAGCGGAGCGGTATCGTGGGCTGAAACCCATGTACACTGGCTAAGGCAGTGCTTCTGTTATCGCAGGAATGCTGTAATGGAAATAATAATATATTTTCAAAGAGTTAAGGAGGAGAAGTATGTTTAAGAAAAAAAGATGGATTGCAGCCAGTATGGTAATGGCAATGGCGGTTACTGGCTGTGGTGACAAGGCGGGTGCCGACCCGACACCACTGCCTACAACGCCGGCAGCAACCCAAAAGCCTACGACACCGGAGGCAACGCCGGAGCCGACTAAGGCTGAAACAACGCCGGAGCCGACCACGGCACCGACACCGACCGAGGCGGTGGCTTATGAGGCGGGCAAAGTGGCGGATTTCGAGGATGGAAATTTTAGTTTCATCGTGGTAAAAGAGTCCCTGGTAACAAGTGCGGAAACTGAACTTTCCGTTGTGGATTTCGGCGGTTCAAAGATGCTTAAAGCGGTGGCACCGGATACGGGGAAGATCCCTTACATCGCGGTTGATATCTCAAGTCTTGCGGGCGATGCGGTCGAGAGTGTGCGCTCCATCGAATTTGACATGGGGCTTGGTTCGCCGGAGGAGAAGTTCTATGCGGCATCCGGGAATGTCTACTACTATGTCGGGGCGGACAATGCGGAAAAGACTGCCCCATGGTCCGTGTACCTGGCGGTAAAAAATCCTAAGAGGAATGTGGTGACACTTGCTGAGGGTGAGAGCTTTGTAAAGGGCGCAAAAAATATTATTATCATTGCCAAGGAAACCGACAATGCGATTGAGGCAGCCGGTGCGACCAACACGGTATATCTTGATAATATCGTATTAAAAGATGCGGATGGCAATGCGATTGCGCTGAACACGGCGGCGGAGTTTGATGAGCCGGATGGTTTTTCAAGTAAGGACTGGAGCAATCTTGTCCCGGTTAAAAATGAGGTTTCTATCGATGGCATGGTGGGTAAGACAAATAAGGGCTGGTGGCCGGTAGCAGGGATTTCAACGGATCCGGCACAGGAGGATGCGAATGTTGTGGATGCCTCCGTCTTTGGACCTGGCAAAATCATGACCATCTACTGCGCGTTTGATGCTGCAAGCCTTGAAGACTGGCAGAAAAATATTAAGCTTGTCGGCCAGTACTACGAGGTTGAGGGTTCCGAGATTGGCAACCCTGGCTGGGAACCATTTAAGAGCGAGGACGGCAAGGCGGAATACGATGATAAGGGAAATATGAATATTTATGCCCTTACATTTAATGATTCTTACACCATCGCCCAGGTATCTTACGATGAGGTGGCGAAGTATTTTGGTGAAGACTGGTTTAAGTATGTGAAATTCCTTGGCATTGCGGATTATGGTTTTGAGCTTGATGTTATGGGCGTGACCATCGGCGAGGAGAAGAAGGTGCTCCCGGCAACAATCAACAATGTGGAAGTTGAGGGATTTAACGTAAAGGGCGACGGCTGGGGGCAGGCAGGTGTTGACACTGTTGCAAACGGTGGCACATTTGATATAAGCCTCTTAAAGCCGGGCTGTGTTATTACCGTGGACTATAAGTCCGAGGGTTCGCTCTGGCTTGTAGCGGATGTTATTCCGGATATGGGTGCGCCTTACGGTTGGACGAGGATTGCCTACGATGAGAGTGCGGAGGTTAAGAGCCTTGGAGCGGTAAATGACGACAGAAACCAGGTACAGTTTACTTATGACCAGATTGTGGCGGCGCTCGGCACGGAGGATTTCTCGGCGCTTGCGAAATTGCAGTGCGAGTCCGACCAGGCATGGGAAGTTTACAAGGTCAGCATCGGCGAATATGCGCCGGAAGCGCTGAAATTTACGGATGAAGTAGTGATTGAAGGTTCCGCATTAAAGGCGGCTGGCTGGGCGCAGGCCGGAGTAAAGAGGACCTCGGATGGCGGCACATTTGATTACACCCTGCTTGTGCCAGGTTCTGTAATCAATGTGTACTACAAGGAAAACGGTGCAAATTACTGGCTTGTGGCGAATCCGGCGGAGGGTGCCCCTTTTGACTGGTCGCGTGTTGGCAATGGGGATAATGCTGTGGTTTCGCGCATGGATCCTAAGAAAGGGATTATGCAGATTACTTATGACCAGTTGGTAGCAGCTCTCGGCACGGACGACTTCTCGACCATAAGTGAATTGCAGGTGGAATCCGGCGAGGAATGGGAAGTATACCAGATTGGCATTGCAAAGCTGGCAGAGTAAAAGATTTAAAACCGGCGGGGCAGTTTGGATTGCCGGTTTACAGGCAGTAACTTTCAGGGGACATGGCGCAAAGGTGCCGTGTCCTTTGGGGCAAATACAGAATAGGAGGTAGTATATGTTTAACAGCAAAATCAGAAAGGCAACCGCGTTTGCAATAACCGGTGCTATGGCACTTTCCATGGCAGCTTGTGGGGATAAGGAAAGTGGAAACACGCCGACCCCGACCAGTCAGGGCACAAATAATCCGACTGCGACCAGCGCGCCGGATAATAGCGGGGACGAGGAAAATCCGCCTCAGGGGGATGAGCAGGAGCCTACTACAAGCGGACTGAATGATGATACATCCGTTGAGCCTTGGGCAGGTTCCACCCCGAGAACGATCCGTATTGGTACATGGTATGACCATTACTATGACAGTACCCATGCTGATATTTATGCCCAGCCGGAGGTATCGAACCTGGAAACCGCAGAAATGCAGTTTGCCAATTTGAAACGTGTCGAGGAAAAATATAATGTCCGCCTCGAGTATGTCAACCTGACATGGAACGGTATTATGGAGTCCATCAATACCTCGATTATGGCGGGGTCCCCGGACTGTGATATCTATGAGGTGGATTTGCAGTTTGGTGTTCCGGCAGTTATGAGCGGCTATGCGATGGCGATTGAGGATTACGCGAAGCCGGACGATGATATTTTTACCGAGCAGATTGTATACCGCTATCTGGACATCCCGGGCATGGATAAGCATTATATGTTTCAGGGGGCAGCGATTGACCTTGGCGCTTATCCGCTTGGTTTTAACGTGAGCCTGATTGAGGAGGCAGGTCTTGATAATCCGCAGGATCTGTATGACAGGGGCGAGTGGACCTGGAATAAATTTGCGGAGTACCTGCGCATCCTTACTAAGGATACGGACGGCGATGGCAATCCGGATCAGTATGGTCTTACCGGTTGGTGGACGACAATGTTCAACTATCTTTTGATGTCAAATGGAGCCCATGTCGCATCAGGTTCGCAGGAAATGTTAAGTTCCCCGGCGACCATCGAGGTGCTTGAGTTTATGTACCAGATTTATCAGACTGATAAGACCGCGAAACCGTGGAATCAGGATGATTGGGATGCAAACAATGTGTTTAAGGATGGCAAGGTGGCATTCTGGGTTTCCGCTTCATGGATTCAGCAGGGCAATTCGTCAAGTGATCTTGGTTTTGAATTTGGTGTTGTGCCGTGGCCGGTTGGACCTAGTGGAAACCAGGAAACAAACAGCCAGATTGCGGTGGCTGGTAACTGGAGCATTATCCCTGCCGGTGTGGAACGCCCGGAACTGGTTTATCAGGTTTTTAAGGAATATACAAACTGGTATGACGGCGATCTTGAGTACCGTGATGATACCGAGTGGGCAGAGGATATGATGGAAACCGAAAGGAATTTCTCGTACCTTAAATTGATGGGCGAGACCACCCCATGGTTTGACCTCTGGGATAAAATTGGCGATATAAATGCACCTTATGCGATGGTTACCTCAAAGGCGGAGGAAGTTCTTACCGCAGCGCAGGCAGCAGAGCAGCAGAAGCAGATTGTACAGGACTATCTTGATTTGAATCTGGGTAAGTAACAGTAATAAATCTGGGTTTGGAAGAAAAACAATACGGCAGGCTGTGTCACAGCCTGCCGTATTCCAAAGAGGGATTATAAAGGATGGAATGGGAGAAAAAAGGAATGGTTTTTGGGGATATATTTCATGTGCGAAATGGTGCATAAATAGTGCGGAATAAAGCAAAATAATGCTTGCAATTCTGCTTATATTCTAGTATAATGCAGTTGTAGGGAAAAATAAAATAGAAAGCAATGGTGCAGATTATAATTTATTGCACTATAATGCATGATAAAAAAATAATATAACGGAGAAAGGGGTAGCAAAAATGAGTAATGTAACTATGATTACAGAGAATCTTAAAAACATTCCGTGGCAGGAGAAACCGGAGGGGTATGTGGGACCGGTGTGGCGCTACAGCGAGAATCCGATTGTTGGCCGCAATCCTATCCCAGGGGTTGCAAGGATTTTTAACAGTGCGGTGGTGCCTTATGAGGGCGAGTTTATCGGGGTGTTCCGCGCGGAGCAGAATGACGGTGTGCCGCATCTTTATCTCGGGCGCAGCAAGGATGCGATCCACTGGGAGTTTGAGAAAGAGAAGATACAGATGGTTAATGAGGCAGGCGAGCCTTATATGCCGCGCTATGCTTACGACCCGCGCCTTGTAAAGGTGGAGGATGCGTACTACATAATCTGGTGTACCGATTTTTATGGCGCTGCGCTGGGGCTGGCTAAGACAACGGATTTTAAGACTTTTACGCGCCTTGATAATCCGTTTATCCCGTTTAACCGCAACGGTGTACTATTCCCGCGCAAGATAAACGGCAATTTTGTGATGCTTTCAAGGCCAAGCGATTCCGGCCATACACCGTTCGGGGATATTTTTGTTAGTGAGAGTCCTGATCTTGTATACTGGGGGAAGCACAAGCATGTGATGACCCGCGGCTATAACCAGTGGTGGCAGAGTTTAAAGATCGGGGGCGGCGCTGCACCGATTGAAACAAGTGAGGGCTGGCTTTTATTCTATCATGGTGTGACAGGCACATGCAACGGCTATGTGTACAGTATGGGAGCTGCGCTGCTTGATATTGATAACCCATCCATCGTGAAATACCGCACGAGGGATTTCATCCTGACACCGGAGAAATGGTATGAGGAAACTGGTTTTGTACAGAATGTGGTATTCCCGTGCGCGGCGCTGACCGACGCAGAGAGCGGGAAGATTGCAATATATTACGGTGCGGCGGACAGCTATGTGGGTCTTGCATTTACGACGGTGGATGAGATTGTGACCTATATCAAGGAACATCATACGGATAACGGGGATGATGGTACGATCGGGATTATCTAGATTGTAAAACAGGAGAAGACATGAAGATGCAAAAACTTGCAGAGGAGCATCTGCAAAAAAAACTGCTGCCGTTTTGGGAGAAGCTTAGGGATAATGAGAACGGCGGGTTTTACGGTTACATGGATTTTGATTTAAATGTGGATAAAATGGCTGAGAAAGGGTGTATTCTTAACAGCCGCATCCTATGGTTTTTTTCAAATGCAGCGATGGTGTTGAAAGATACAGCGCTTTTAGAGTACGCTGACCATGCGTACCGTTTTATGATGGAGCATTGCCTTGATAAGGAGTATGGGGGTGTTTACTGGTCGGTCAATTATGACGGGAGCGCGGCGGATGCCACGAAACATACTTACAACCAGGCATTTGCAGTGTATGCACTTGCATCCTACTATGACGCGACAAAGAAGGAGGAAGCTCTTCTTAATGCCTGTGCGCTGATGGAGCTGATCGAGGGCAGATGCACGGATGAGATCGGTTATCTGGAAGCATTTGACCGCGCTTTTTCCCCAGTGGAAAACGATAAGCTTTCGGAGAATGGGGTGATTGCCGAGAAAACGATGAACACTCTGCTCCATGTGTTTGAAGCATACACCGAGCTGTACCGCGTTTCGAAGAATCAACTTGCGGGGGAGCGCCTTCGTTTTATGATGGATGTGATTGCAGAAAAGATTTACAATCCGCAAAAACGCCGACAGGAAGTTTTTTTTGACCGGGAAATGAACAGTATTATAGACCTTCATTCCTACGGGCATGATATTGAGACAGCATGGCTTGTTGACCGCGGTCTGGAGGTACTTGGTGATGCGGGGATGGAGGAGAAACTCTCGCCTATAACAAGGGCGCTGACCGCAAAGATTTATGAGCGCGCCTATGTGGATCATTCGCTCTTAAACGAATGCGAGCGCGGCGTGGACAATACCTCCCGCATCTGGTGGGTGCAGGCGGAGGCGGTTATCGGTTTTTATAACGGCTGGCAGAAAATGAAAGAACATACCGAATATCTTGAGGCAAGCGAGGATATATTCCAGTATATTATGGAGAAGCTTGTTGATGCGCGGGAAGGTTCGGAATGGTACTGGGAACTTGATAAGGACGGGAAGCCGACAAGCAGAAAGCCCATTGTGGAACCCTGGAAATGCCCGTACCACAACGGCAGGATGTGCATGGAACTGATAAAGCGTGCACGCGAAGGGGAGCCGCGGAACTAAAAAAACAGCAAATTCCTTCCAGCAAGAGGCGTTAGTGGAGGGGATTTGCGGAACTAATAATAAGAGGTATCAGGGATGTTACATAAACAGTATTATGTTGAGCTGGAAAAATACAACCGGCTGATCGCACGAAAAAATGAAAAAACCGGGGAATATAACGGGATATATGACCGGTATTGCAACCCGGTATTGACAAGGGAGCATATCCCGCTGTACTGGAAATACGACCTTGACATAAACACAAACCCGAACTTTTTAGAGCGCCATGGCGTAAACGCCACATTTAACTCCGGCGCACTGAAACTTAACGGGAAATATTACCTGGTTGCGCGCGTGGAAGGTGCTGACCGCAAATCCTTCTTTGCCGTTGCAGAAAGTGAAAGTCCGGTCGATGGCTTCCGGTTCTGGGACTATCCGGTGCAGCTTCCGGACACCTGCCCGGAGGAAACCAATGTCTATGATATGCGCCTGACCAAACATGAGGATGGCTATATATATGGTGTATTCTGCTCGGAAAGCAAGGACAGCCGGGTGGGCGACCTCTCGGCGGCGGTCGCTGCGGCAGGAATTGTGCGCACGAAGGATTTAAAAACCTTTGAGCGCCTGCCAAATCTGAAAACCCTGAATTCGCCACAACAGCGCAATGTAGTGCTTCATCCGGAATTTATAAATGGGAAATATGCGTTCTATACGCGCCCGATGGATGATTTTATTGAAACAGGTTCCGGCGGCGGGATTGGCTTTGGACTCTGCGAAGATATTACAAATGCTGTGATTGACGAGGAGATTATAACAAGCAGGCGCAAATACCATACCATCACCGAGGCAAAAAACGGGGCGGGGGCAGTGCCGATAAAGACGGAGCGGGGATTTATCCATATTGCCCACGGGGTGCGAAATACTGCCGCGGGGCTGCGCTATGTTATCTACGCATTTGCGACGGACTTGAAGGAACCGTGGAAGGTGATTGCAGAGCCTTCTGGATTTCTGATAGGACCAAAGGGCGGCGAGCGCGTCGGCGATGTATCGAATGTGGTATTTACCAACGGGGCAGTCGCGGAGGAAAACGGGGAAGTCTACATTTATTATGCATCCTCCGATACAAGGCTGCATGTGGCATCAACTACCATTGAAAGGCTGACCGACTATGTGTTTAACACGCCTGAAGACCCGCTGCGCTCCGTGGACTGTGTAAAACAGCGCTGTGAAATGATTAAAAGGAATTTGGCGATCCTTGCAGAAGAGAAAGATAAATCCTGCAATCTGTTTTAGGAATGCACAGGGGCTATAAAACTGGGAATTTTTTAGATTTTTAGACAAATATTGCAGCTTCTACTTTGAAAATATTGACTTCATTGAATGAATATGATAAACTTTTCTACATGTAAAATATTTCTTCCCCGAAAGGAGAATTTCATTATGGGAAATGAAGGACCAGCAGAAGGCAAATTTGTTACATCTGTAAAAGTAGGACCAAAAGGACAGATTATTGTGCCAAAAGAAGTCAGGGATATGTTTCATATTCAACCTGGGAATATGCTCCTTATGTTAGCTGACAAGAAACAGGGAATCGCAATTCAGCCGTTTGTAAGCACCAACCAGATGTTTGCAGATTATTTTCCAAAAAAAGATTGATAACTGTTAAAAGCTGCGCAGAGACACTGCGTGGCTTTTTTATGTACACAAACACTGCGCAGCTTTTTGATGCACAGTGTTTTTGTGCAGCTTTTTGATGCACAGTGTTTCTGTGCAGCTTTTTGATGCGCAGACCCGCGCAGGGAAAGTATGCCGCTATGGCGGTGCAGGAAGAAATCTTTCCTGCTCGATCGCGCCAGGATAGCCGGGGACAATATCCGAAGAAGCCGATGGGAAAAAAACAGTTGATGGAGATAGAAATATGATATATAATCCTGTCTTTGACAGTTTTGAAACGATAAAACTGCAGAAACCCTAGAGTCTTCA
>CAJTOR010000029.1 GCA_910577675.1 uncultured Lachnospiraceae bacterium | reverse complement strand
TGATTATGTCGGTGCGCCTATTACCGATGAGGATATTCAGAAAATTATGTCCATAGACGGAATCAAGGCATACAACGGTTTAGGGGATGGAAGCTTATTTGCAAAAGATTTCAGCTTTATATCGGGCTTCAGTTTTGGGGCAGGAAGTGATTACAGCAGGCTTCCATCCGTGACCGATTCAGAGTATTTCAATTTTTTTACCCGCAAAGCGTTTCAGTTGGTGGAGGGACGGCATATTAAGGAGGGCGATGACCATGTTGTCCTAATCAGTACAGCCATTGCCGAAAAAAATGCCTTAAAACTTGGCGATACCATTACCGTGCAGTGCTGTTACGACAGCGGAAACTATCCCGATGTATCGTTGACAATTATCGGCATCTATGCGTATGAAGCAGACAACGAATTTAATACCACCTCAACGGATAAGCGCAACCGCTTGATTATAGACCATAGGGCAATGCAGGAAATTATGCAGAGGGATGTGATACAGTATGATAACGGCGTTGATTTTTATGTGGATGACCCCAGAGAAATGGAAAAAATCGCAAGCCAGATAAAAGCCCTTGATTTAGACTGGGATTCCTTTACCCTCACAATGGATAACTCCGCATACGAAGCAGTTGCTTCGCCATTGACAGCTATGCAGAATCTGATTGTTTGGCTGATTGTCGGATGCGTTGCAGTAAATGTCGGCATTTTGATACTGATTCTATCCATGTGGATAAAGCAGCGTCGGCATGAAACTGGCATCCTGCTCTCTGTCGGAATTTCAAAAAGCAGAATTATTTTGCAGTATACAGTAGAAGTGCTGATGATAGCGATAATTGCTTTTGGATTGTCCTTTTTTACAAGTAACCTTATTTCACAAGGAGTGAGCGACTTGATTTTCCATCAAGTGTCTGAATCACAGCCCCTGCCCGAAATAGAACTGCCAGACGATGGCACAGAGTATCTTGATATAACAGGACAGTATATTCCATACGACACTTCTAATGTGGAAACACTGGAATCTATTCAAGTAAATGTCAGTCCTAATTATTTGTTATATATCTATATTTTCGGTATTTTGCTGATAGCGTTTTCCGTTTCGGCGGCATCTATTTCAGTAATACAGATGAAACCTAAAAAAATTCTATCACAGATGAGTTAAGGAGGTTTTTTTATGAGCATTATGGAAATTTGTAACATCCGCTATTCTTATGACGAAAAGCGCAGCGTATTAAAATCGTAAATGCAGAATTAGAAGCAGGCAAAATGTATGTAATCCCCGGCTCATCGTGCTGGGCAAAAATCTTTATTCGCAACTGTGGGTTGACAAAAAGAACTTTAATGTTGGTGGTAAACAGTATTGTTATTTTGTATAATATAATTAGAAAAGGAGGCGTGGCAGTGAAATTATCAGAAAAGATTATAGAATTAAGAAAAGCAAATGGAATGACGCAGGAAGAACTTGCAACAATATGTAATGTTAGCAGGCAATCGATATCGAAATGGGAAGCTGACATTGCATTACCGGAAACAGAAAAACTATTGATACTGGGAGATACTTTTCGGGTATCTATGGATATTTTGTTAAAAGAAGAATTGATGTTAAATGCAGCAAAAGCTGTCCATAGTTGTGGCAGCAATGCAATCCATAAAAGGAAACCGGAATTATATGAAGGAATACTGATTAAAGAAAGCATAGCGGATGATGGTATCATTGATTACCTTAATATCCATAAAATTGAATTGTGGAATACCGGCGGGAAACCAAAATACTGGACTGCATTATTTTTTACAAGTGACAGAAAAGATTTTCTAGAACAAATTTCAAAAGTCATGCTGTCGGATCATGATAAAAATGAAAATTGGTTTGTTGACTTTAAGGCAGGTAATGAAAAATACATTGTGTTTAGAAACAGGATTTTAAAATATCAGATTGGGAATCAGACCGAAAAAGAATATGTATGCAATGAGTGTAAGAAATTAGGTATTTCTAATGAGCAGATGAACTGGCCAGAATAGGAGGAAGTATGAGGGTATTATTAACATCAGCGGGTTTAGAAACTGAGGAAATTAAAGAGTGCTTTATGGATATGGCAGGTAAAGATATGTCTATAGTAAAGGCGTTATTTATCCCTACAGCGGCAATAGATGCAGATGCAATAGAAGTTTTACCAAAATGTATGAATGATCTGTTAAAATGCGGTATCTTAGATAAAAATATTGACGTATTTGATTTGCATGCCGGAATGGAGTTTGAGAAACTAAAACAATATGATGTGGTATATTTGTGTGGAGGAAATACATGTTATTTGCTTGAAAGAATCAATGCCACAAGGTTTCATAAGTCTTTAATGGAGTATATTAATGACAATGGACTGGTAATAGGGGTAAGTGCTGGAAGTCTCATTTTTTCCAATAATTTAGATAATAATTTGGGGGTGATTGATACAAAATTAGATGTTCATTGTATGGCGGGGGAAAGAAAGGGCAAATTGACTTATCCACTAAAAAATAATATAAAACTTACAAATACATGTGCGCTGGTAATACGGGATTTTCCGGATGGTTTAGAAATAATTGGAGAATAGAATGAGGATAATATGTTTGAAGGATTTAATGTATATACTATAATGTATTATAAAGCGATTTATAAGGATAATAATAAAAAGGTATATCAGGATAATGAACAGTTATATCTTGAAGGTGTAAAATTTCCTTTAGATGAACTATATTTTGAATTGTATAACTATTTTCGGAAAAATTTCTAAAATTTTCCGAAATGAGGCTATACTTTTTTGATAGGATAATGTATAATGAAGCCAGCAGCAAATCGGATTTTTTTATATGGATTTGAAGGAAAATATATCTGCCAAGATAAGGAGAACGAAAAATGTTAAACAATTTGTTATTAAATCCAAAAGAATTTAAAATTGACGAGATAGGCGGAGAAAAGGGTATCATTTACTGTAAAAGGCTGATAGAGAAATGGACACCCCAACTGGAAACTGAAATGCTGGAGGCCTTTATACGTCTTTATTATGATGAAATGTATAGAAACTGGGGACCTGATGACGAGGAAGAAAGTAGAGAATATTGGCCGGAAATAAGCTCTCCCTCAGACCTTGTAAAATACACGGGCACAGATGTTACGCTTTATGCTTTGGAAGACGCGATATATGCTAGAAGCAAAACAGGAAATCCTCCATATGAGTCGAAAAATGTTCCTGTATGTGTTATATTGCTACTTGATTGTCCATGGGACGAAGACCACGGCTGGGCGGCTGTTTTTATAGATGAAAAATTTGTTAAAGTTGGCTGTGACATTGTTGATTGTGTTTGGCTCGATTGATTAATTAGTGTAATTACGGTGCTTTGATTTGGAAGTTAAAAAAATTATTTGTGGAGGTATAGAGTAGATATTATATATAAAGATACAAAGATGAGTTTGATAGTAATGAAAAGGCGCATGGAACATAAGTATTACAGTCCATGGGTCTTTTTTAATTCATAACAACGAAAAAACCATAAAACGGAATTAAGTTAAAGACTTGTTAAGAATTTCTATGCTATGATCAGAACATGAAGAATATAAAACGAGGGAAAAGAGGTATACACTATGTTCTTGAGGATATTGAAAAAAGACCTGAAACGCAAAAAGACCATGAACATCATTCTGCTGCTGTTCGTCATTTTGTGCTCCATGTTTGCAGCGGCAGCAGTGAACAACATTATAGCTGTGACAGGCGGTATCGAGCATTATTTTGATGCGGCGGATGTCCCCGATGTCAACGTGCAGATGGTCAACAGCGGGGAAGATGATCTCTGGGAAAAAGTCGGGGAGCTTGCCGGTGTCAGGGAGATAAGGAGAGAGCGTTGGCTGGTGGTATCCAGCTCAAAGTATTTCAGGCATAACGGAAAGAAACTTGATAATTTCGCGAATGTTGCCTATTTGCTTTCTGATCGTGAAATGGCTGTCAACTATTTCGATGAGAACAATCATATTATTGAAAGTGTGGACAGGGGCTGCTTTTATGCCAGTGCCTCTTTTTTACAGGACATTGATATAAAGGAGGGCGACGAGGTGGAACTTGATGTGGGTGAGAGTCATCTCACGCTTAAATTTATGGGGCGGTTCAAAGGTGCGCTGTTTCATTCGGGAAACTCGTATCCCCCATATCTTATTATGAACTCTGCTGACTATGACTATCTTGATAAGGACGAAGCCACCCACAGCATGAATTGCGGGCAGCTTTGTGTAAATACATCGGACGTTGATGAAATAAGGGAACTTGTAAAGAACTATAGCGGTGTGCTTGTCAACACACGGGAAGAATGCAAGAGTATTTATCTCTATGATATGTTTTCGGCTTATATCTTAATGTTAATCAGCATCGTGCTGATGTTCACGGCCTTTGTGGTGCTGCGTTTCACGATAGGCTTTACGATCAGTGAGGAATTTTGTGAGATCGGTGTGATGAAGGCAGTCGGTATCGACAACGGCAGTATAAGAAGCCTGTATATTGTCAAGTATCTTGTAATTACTGTGGTCGGTACGCTGATAGGATATTTTTGCTCTGTCCCTCTCGGGGATATGATGATGAAAACGGTATCGGAAAATATGGTTCTCGGCAGCGGGAACGGCACTCTTATGGGGCTTTTAAGCTCTGGGTTGGTAGCTGTCATTATCCTGCTGTTCTGCTACGGCTGCACACGCAGAGTAAATAAACTTTCGCCGATCGACGCGGTAAGAAACGGTCAGACGGGCGAGCGTTTCCGAAGAAAAAGCCTTTTGCACTTAGGACGTGTGAAGCTGCCACAGGCCGTATTTTTCCCGGTCAATGATGTGATCAGTTCGCCGAAGCAGTTTTCTATCGTGATAGTAGTATTCACGTTCTGCATACTGCTGATGACAATTATGTCAAATCTTGCACTGACATTCAAAAGTGAAAAGCTGCTGCGCTTCTTAGATGTAGCCTCAAGTGAAGCGCATATCATGGATAGCGAAATATTTGGAGCAGTCTTAGAAGATCAGAGTACGCACAAGCAGATTATCGCAGACACTGAAAAGCTCCTTGCCGATAACGGAATGCCAGGTAAATGCACAATGATAGTGGGCGGGCAGTTTGAAGTATCACATAAAGACAAAACAGCAAAGCTTACTTTCGGTGTTATAAAAGGCGAAACAAATGACACGCTCTATGTGGACAAGGGCAGCGCTCCACAGAAGACGGACGAGATTGCTGTAACAGCAGGCACCCTCGATGACTTAGGCGCAGAGATCGGCGACAGGGTAACGGCAGTAATTAACGATATAGAGTACGGGTTTATCATCACAGGAACATGTTCCTCATTCGTCACACAGGCTTTTCTGTATAAGGATTTTGACCTCGGACATCTGCGGGCAAGCAATGTGAGGGGGTTGCAGATACACTTTGACGGCAGTCCAGACAAGGAGCAGATCAACCAAAACATTGAAAAGCTTAAAAACCTGCTTAAAACCGACAAGGTGTATTCGACCCCGGATTTCGTCAATAATCTTACAGGAATGTCCGATACGCTGAATGCGATCAAACAGATGATGATGGTTATTACTGTGGCTGTAACAGCATTGATTGTTATACTTATGGAGCGCTCGTTTATCTCAAAGGAAAAGAGCGAGATTGCACTGATGAAAGCGGTGGGGATTCCTGACAGCAGCATTGTTGCACAGCATACACTGCGGTTTGTAATTGTTTCGGTTATTGCGTGCATTGTTTCTTCGGCGGTGCTTATGCCGATTAGCAGCGCAATGATGAATTGGGCAGGCAACATGGTCGGCGATGTATCGGACTTGAAATGCGATTTTGACCCACTGGAAATATTTGTGATCTGCCCGGCAATTCTCATCGGTGTGACTGTTATCGGCTCATTCCTGACAGCACTTTACACAAAAACAATCAAGGCTTCCGATACGGCAAGCATAGAATAAGTAGGAGGACAACATAATGAATCATACGGTTTTACAGACAAAGGGACTTTGCAAGACATATATTGTGAACAAACATCAGAACAATGTGTTGAAAAATGTCGATCTGACGATTGGCGAGGGCGAAATGGTAGCGGTCATGGGACCCTCCGGCTCAGGAAAAAGCACGCTGCTCTACTGCGTTTCGGGAATGGACAAAGCGACCGCAGGCGAGGTATTCTATAATGGCAGGGAAACGGCAAAGCTCGGTGATAAGGAGCTTGCAAGGCTCCGACTTGACGAAATGGGTTTTATTTTTCAGCAGATGTACATGATGAAAAATCTTTCGCTACTTGATAATATTATTTTTCCTGCAGTAAAGTCGAAAAAGAACAGGGAGAGCCGCAGACAGACCGAGGAGCGCGGCAGAGCGCTTATGCACAGGCTTGGCATTGACAATGTGTGCGGCAATGATATTAACGAGGTGTCGGGCGGACAGCTTCAGAGAGCTTGTATCTGCCGCAGTATGATAAACAATCCCAAGATGATCTTTGCCGATGAGCCGACAGGCGCATTAAACCGTGCAAGCTCGGATGAGGTTATGAACGAGCTGCTCTCCCTCAACCGTGACGGTACGACGATTATGTGCGTGACCCACGATTCAAGGGTTGCAGCCAAGTGCAGCAGGGTACTTTACATTGTGGACGGCGGTATTGTTGGCGAAAAGGAAATGGGACATTTTGGCGGCGGTGACAAGGAGTTTCGTGACCGTGAAAGAGAACTGAATAACTGGCTTATGGAACAGGGCTGGTAATACTTGCAGAATCTTAGCTGATATGGTACAAGATTTGTAGGAGGTGATCTTATGACGGATATTCTGATAGTAGAAGATGATAAAGAACTGGCCGGTTTGCTGACCGACTTCCTGCGTGACGAGGGCTATATTACATCAAGCGTGGACAGTGGGGAGCGTGCCGTGCAGCTCTTTGAACAATATGGTGCAAGGCTTGTGGTGCTTGACATCAATCTCCCCGATGTGAACGGCTTTGCAGTCTGCTCCAAACTTAGGGAAAATGCGGATACTCCTATACTGATTGTAAGTTCAAGGACGGGCAAGGAGGACAAGCTGAACGGCTTTGGCCTCGGTGCTGACGACTATATTGAAAAGCCATATGACATTGATATTCTTATTGCTAAGATCAAGGGGATATTCAAACGGCGGTATCAGCGCGATATATTGTCGGCGGACGGTGTGGCACTCAATCTTGTGGATAAAACAGCACTCATCGATGAAAAGCCCGTGGAACTGCCTGCAAAGGAATTTGAACTGTTAGCGCTTCTGATCGAAAATCAGGGCAAAACTCTGAAAAAAGAGTACCTGTTTGGCACTGTCTGGGGCAGTGACAGTAATTCGGAGCTGCAAACACTCCATGTGCATATCAACCGCCTTCGCCAGAAACTCGGTGATGATCCTAAGAATGCAAAGCGTTTGCTTACTGTCTGGGGTGTGGGGTATAAGTTTGTATGAGGGCTTTTAGAAGACTGTGTATTGCAGTGATAACTGTATTTCTTTTGCTGACGGCGGTACTGAATCTATTTCTTGTGGGAGTGAAAAACAGAAATGAAGGCATTTATCGTGTTGAAGCCAAGCGGCTTGCAGATGAGATAGCGGAAACAGGCAGTTATGAACTTGAAAAGTATCCCCATATTACGGGTGTGTTCACGGATGATGATGGAAAACTATACATCTCGGATGAGCATTATCTGATTATAGAAGCAGGTGGTATGCTGTATCGTGTGGAGTATACTGCCGGAAACGGACAGCACAGCATTGCGGCAGTAAACGGTGTATTGGGTGCGCTGTTCCTGCTGATGATTGGTCTTTTGTATTATATCCGGGGGCATATCATCGTGCCATTCGGCAGGTTGAACAATGTTCCACAGGAGCTTGCAAGGGGCAATCTTGCCGTTCCGATACCGGAGGAAAAAAGCCGTTTCTTCGGAAAATTCACATGGGGTGTGAGTCTCCTACGTGAAAGTATCGAGGACAGCCGCAAAAAAGAAATTGCGATGCAGAGGGACAAAAAGCTTTTGCTGCTTTCCCTTTCCCACGACATCAAAACGCCTTTGTCTGCGATCAAGCTTGGTGCAAGGGCACTTGCCAGGGGATTATACAAGAACGAGGGAAAGCGGCGTGCTGCCGCTGAGAGCATCAATACCCGTGCAGATGAGATCGAGCGTTTTATAAGCGAGATCACAAAGGCGGCAAGCGAGGACTTTATGAACTTTGAGGTCACACAGGGGGAGGCTTTCTTAAGCGTTATTATCACAAGGATCGATGCGAGATATGCTCCCCAGCTTGCCATGTCGAAAACGGAGTTTGTGATTCAGAAATATGATGACTGCATTCTTTCCTGCGACCCGGATCGTCTTGCAGAGTGCCTGCAAAATCTGATCGAAAATGCGATCAAAT
Organism: uncultured Lachnospiraceae bacterium; assembly: GCA_910577675.1. Taxonomy (GTDB): domain Bacteria; phylum Bacillota; class Clostridia; order Lachnospirales; family Lachnospiraceae; genus RGIG4057. Next base: position 34,604 of record CAJTOR010000029.1, on the reverse strand, counting down.
ACGGTGACGGCAGACGAATTGAGATTAGCTTTGATAAAATGGACGGCTGTGAGCTTATCACAGTATCAAATACGGGCTGTACTCTTGAAGTGAAAGAACTTCCGCAGATATTCGAGAGCTTTCATCGTGGAAATAATGCGGACAGGGTGCAGGGCAACGGGCTTGGACTTTTTATCTGCCGCAGATTGATGGGACTTATGAACGGGGAGGTATATGCTGAAATCCGTGCTGGGTGTTTTTATATAACGCTTGTTGTTAAAATGGCGTAAAGTGACAGATCAGTAACGGATGTTTGTTAGGCGGGATAGGTGTTGATTATCCCGCCGTCGGCTTTAGATTTTCATTTGCCTAGTAAACTGGAAGTTATCTCTCTCTTTCCGTTTCCGCGATTTGATGAACAATAGAAGAAAAATCTTCTGAATCTGATTCTAACAAACCATGTGTCATATTTTCCATTATAAACATCTGTTTATATGGTGCGTTTACTTCTTCAAAGTATTCCTGTGCCAATTTGTGATTTGTCTGATAATCCTTATCTCCATTTATGTTATAGAAAGGTACTTCGTAATTATTTCTGCCTGTTAAGGAGAATGAAGCAAATTCTTCGGATGCAAAAAAATCCATATATACACTCATATCTCTTTTGAAATAATTGATCCAGTCGATAATTGAATAGTTTGGGTTAAATATTATGGTGGCAACCAAATTGTAATCAGACCCATTTACCATCATGTCATAACCATATTTTTGCATAATTGCATTTCTTGCAGTAAGGTGTTCCATAGTAATATTATCAGGGGTTAATTGATTTATTAATACCGCCATCGGGAGTTTGATTATAAATTGCTTTCTTTTCTGTTGCCATTTCGCTGCCGAAAACGGGAAACAGTGGAAATATCACACCGCCAACGGCATGGACTGGAACAGCAAAGAAAACACTAGGATGCAAAGAAACTATTTTTGTGGCGGAAAAGTTTTCAAAATAGTTATTGAATTTTGCCATTGCACATGATATAATAAAAAAAATTAAGCAGATAAGAAAGGAGAGATATAATATGACCGTTTTTTGTGAGGTAATTGAAACGTAAAACTGAATATCTGGTACGGACAATTACCGGGGTGGATGACCTCCTTGTTGTTGTACCGTTTTTTAAGTAACCTTTCGTGAATATTATAACTTTCGGTTGTAGCACACTCAGAAGGTGTGTTATTTTTATGCCCATAATCAGCCGCAGGAGGTATCCGCCAATAGGGATTGCTTTTTGCGGTATTTTTGCGCCCATTTTCGGATGCACCTTTTACCAAAGTTCTTGGTAAGTTATGATTAAGCGCATTGACGAAAAGCTTTGTTTCCGGAAACGGATGGGTGGGGACTTTATAATTCATGTATGCTCGATTACGATTTGTAATTTACCCCGAACAGGTTGATAAGTTTTATAATTAAAGAAGTAATATAAATTTGTATTTGGAAACAAGATGGATGATTCCTTGCTTGCTGTGGGGGATATTAACCATAAATATTTTATAGTAGAAAGGGGATGTTTCGTATGAGAGAATTTCAGATCATCAAAGTAGCAGAAATAATTAAGGAGGATGTCAGGATTGGATTTAAAAAAATATGGCTTTGTGCCGGATATGATGCCGGAGAATGCGCAGGGTATCCCGGCAAGAATAACTGCCGTTTTTAAAGAGCGGTATGCACTGGTTTGTGAGTATGGAGAAATATACGGGAAGTTAAAAACTAAAGAATATTTCGGCGGTTTTGAAGAGTTTCCGACAACCGGGGATTTTGTACTGATAAACTATAATTTAAGTGGCGACAGTCAGATTATCAAAACATTGCCCCGGAGGACATTTTTTTCCCGCAGAGATCCTACACCGGGTCGCGGCGAGCAGGCTGTTGCGTCAAATTTTGATTATGTATTTATCATGCAGTCATTGAACCAGGATTTCAATGCCAAGCGCCTGGAACGATATCTGACTTTGGCATGGCAATCGGGAGCTATTCCAGTTGTGGTACTGACAAAAGCAGATCTTGTGGATGAGTATATGCCGCATATTCGAATTGTAGAAAGCCTGGCAGCAGGTGTGTCCGTATACGCAGTAAGCTCAAAAAACGGGGCGGGTCTTGATACCCTTGCTGCGTATATGGCACCCGGGAAAACAATCGTGTTTCTCGGCTCATCCGGAGTGGGTAAATCAAGTCTTGTGAATGCACTTGCAGGTGAAGAGATTATGGCTGTTAATGAGATCCGTGAGGATGACAGTAAAGGGCGGCACACCACAACCCATCGGCAGTTGATTATGTTAGGAAGCGGGGCAATGCTTATTGATACGCCGGGTATGCGTGAACTGGGAATGTGGGATGTTTCTAACGGGCTGGACGAAGCATTTTCCGATGTCGAACAGTATTTAGGGAAATGCAAGTTCAGCGATTGTAAACACCGGACTGAACCGGGCTGTGCGATCAAGGAGGCTATTGCAAATGGCGGTTTATCCCGTCAACGCTGGGAGAGCTATATCACCCTTAAAACGGAAGCAAAATATTCGGACGACAAGACTGCTTTCCTGCGGCAAAAGCAGCAGCGGAATAAAAGTATCGCAACATTTAACAGGAAAAGAAATCGGAAAACAAAAATCGGAGGTGGTGATTGATGGAGATTAATATCAGGAAAGAAACACTTGCAGATTACCGCATTGTAGAGGAACTAACGCAGGAAGCATTTTGGGGGAGTATGGAGCACCCCACTTGTTATATTTTGCAGCTTGCCGAGATGGGAGTGCGCACCCCGGTTTGTTCGTTGATTCGCACAAAAGACGGAATATCTTTGTACCGTGTTGAATCAGAAGGAAAAAAGCTTATCCTAAAGGTCTTTGAGCGTGGGGAAGATGCGCGTGAAATTGATAACTATCTGATGTTGTCGAAGCTTAAAATACAGACTTTGCCACTGTTGGGTTACACCAAAAATGCAATATTATTGCTCGATGTAGAGTCAAGCGATGAATACCGGCTTGGGAAAGAAAGTGATTTGAGTGATACGAAGGTGGCGGGGGCGATTGCCAGATGGTACACAAAGCTTCACAAAATGGGTTATGAGTATCTTACTGACAGCGAGATCCCAATGTACGATGAATCCGATATGCTCACTATAGATAATATGGGGATGATAGCTGAAAAGACCGGCACTGTGGAAAACATGCTCTGGCAAACAATCGCGCAGAATTACAACATGATTCGCAGCCTGATCGATGCGCTGCCACGGACGCTGACATACAATGATTTTTATTGGACGAATTTGATTGTATCAAAAAACAGCGAAATTGCGTTTATGTTCGATTACAATCTGCTGGGCAAGGGTATTGCCTATGGTGATGTCCGCAATGTGACAAGTTCGCTTTCCCGCGAGGCTGCGGAGGCATTTGTACAAGAGTACAGCGGTGATATTGATGAGGAACAGAAAAAAGCAGATGCCTTTATTGCACCTGTTGTTTCTCTGGTTGTTGCCTGCGGGTATGAAATTTTCCCATCATGGGCAGAATCATCCCTTGAAGAATTGAAAAACGGCGATATATTAAGACATTTGAAAGAATGGCTGGGTATGGGGATACTGTAATAAATATTATTTATTAAGGAATTCGTTCAGAGAAGAAAGGATTGTAACTCAATACGGTAGTTGGGGGCGTGATTACAATACCCGGTACAGTGCAGGGGATGCTGTTTGTTTTCTGGCATGGATTCAAGCAATAAAGCGGCGATACAATCGAGGCATTAAATATGGTGTGGATTGCATTATTGCATGCGCCAGGCTGTACCTTAGTCAAAGCGTCCGGAAGGATAAATTACGCAAAGCTGCCCAACTGGCTTTGTGTGTATGTGGAGGAGCTGTCCGAGTATTTACTGGTATCTTTTTACAAATAGATTATTTATAACAGGCAGATGGATTATTCAAGGCATTCCGGTTTATACGGCAAATATTTCTGCGGGTATGCGCATGTTTAAAGGCGGGCATCAATAGTAACCGATATAAACCGGAATAAAATCTGTTTCAGTGCAAAATTGGTGTGGTGGTTATGGCGGCATGCGGGGGCAGCGTATTCACTACATTGCAATTTGCAGGACATTTATTTATTGTTAATGGGAATTGCGTTATTCTCCATACTTTTAATAAATGGTAATTTTTTCCACCCGTAATAAGAGGACGCATAAAGTACAAATAAATTGAACCTGTCAAAGAAATCCCCCGCTTCTAGTTTCTAATTTGTCGGTATATCTTCCTGTCCTCCGTTCTCGGGCGCTTTTTGAGGAACAACGCGGACAGTCCGTCCATTCTCCCACCGGAAATATTCATACTCTTTGAGCAGCACAATCTCACCGGGAAAGAGATGGGACAATTCCTGCATAAAATTCTCGCCATACTCTTCGGGTTTTTCCACCTCCAGATCGGCTAAAATCCCTGGGGACAGGTCGCGACCATAGGAGAAGTCTATGTACATACACCATGTAACCCCCTCCTTAGAGAATTGTACCCGGCCGTTGCGCTCCATATTGGGGTAAAGCTTGATAAAGAGGTAACAGCCCCGGTGACCGCTGTTAAAGAAGTAGATATGGTCATAGTCAGGGGGCTCAGCATCCGGCGTGGAGCGCCCAAAGGGACCGGTATATTTGCGCAGTTTCTTGCGGCTTTTGGCTATATGGAGGTCGCTGGTTGCCTTTGCAGCTCGGGTCAGAGCCTTTTCAAAGCATTTGACCATCTCCTCCTCCGACAGATTCCCTGTTTTTAGTCCGTATTCCCATGTTGGCATAGAAAATCTCCTTTCCAGTTTGTCTTATCTCAATTATACTGTGATCCTATGGAAAGTGCAAGGGTGCGAGGAAAGGAACTCCGTTATTGGAGGGAGGCTAAAAAAGGGGATTTGAGAACCTGCCGGAAGAAAAACAGATGGAATTTATCGTGAGAAAAACGGTTGTACATGCCTTGTTTTAGGTGTATGATTGTAAGCAAACATTGTGATTACCGACATGTTGGTCCTCGTTGACGATAATACCACTTAATATTAACAGGCGGGTTACCCTGATATTTAGATACTTAGATATCGCCATAAGCGCCGCGGGTTAAGACCAAAAGTCCAGTTAAATTTATGGTATTTCAGGTCAAGAAATAATTTTCGTTTTGTAATAAAATGATATTCAGAAAGAGGGTGACACGCTTGAAGAAATCTAATGCAATTGATGGCTCCATTGACTTTATTGAAAGCCGTCTGACCGAAGCTATTGATGTAGGGGAATTGGCACAGCGGGCATTTTTTTCGAAAACGCATTACCAGCGGCTGTTTCGTGCCATTGTTGGCGAACCTGTGATGGAGTATGTAAAAAATCGCCGGCTGCAACTTGCCTGTCGTGATGTGCGGGAAGGAAATACCGGAATTTTAGATATTGCGCTTAAATATGGCTATGATTCCCACGAGGGATTTACACGGGCGTTTAAAGCATATTTCGGTGTGACACCCTCCGAATACCGCAAATGTAGTAATCAAAACGAAATGGAGGTAGTTGTAATGTTATCAAACGAGGTATTAAAAAGGATTGGACAAAATGCAGAAAAAACTTCCGCAATATTAAGCAATTTCATTGGGGAAGCGGAAAAACTGACGGCTCTTGCCAATAAAACGGCAGAGGAAGCGGGTGAAAAAGGCGCGACAACGGCCATTGTAGCAAATGAGTTGAATAACATTGTCAGGCGCATGGGGCAAATTAGAAATGAGAATGTAAGGAACCTGATAGCGGGGGGCACGTCCTCTTTTGAAATGTTTGATAAAATATTTGCCCTGATACGCTGCATTGATGAGGGGGCTTTCCAGATGAATTTGCTGCGCCTCTTTTGCGGTATTGAAACGGGGCGAATTTCTCCGCCAAAAGATCAATTTGAAGCGGTTGAACTTCTTGATGAGGATATCAGACAGGAGGCTGCAAAATGTGTTGAAGCCTGTGTCAGGGAGGTGAATAAAGCCGTTGGGATAGGCGACGAAACAGATGTATCAGCACATGTTGCTGCCAAATCGTTGGGCGGGCGCGGCAGGGTATTCTCTTATATTGCCAAGGAGGTAAGCGCAAGCATAAACATGCTAAAAAGTGTGACGGACGATTTAAAAAATCTCAACGATTTATCGACTGCCCTTTCTAAAATAGCTAACACAGCATACAGCATGAGTATTAATGGTTTCAACGCTTCTGTTGAAACGGCAAGAGAAGGCAGTTCTGCCGAATGCTTGGCTGCCACCGAAAAGATCATGAAATATACTGGTGTTTTGCAAACGACTTACCATGAATGTGAAGTTCTGTGTAGTGAATATGAGCGGTTGATGGAGTTGACAAAGCGAAATGGCAGGCAATGTGAGGAAGCGCTTACAAAAAAGCATATTGATGATATTATTTTTCAAAGCAGGATTTTATCGTCGCAATTTGCTCTCGAATCGGAACGCATCAATCGTGAAACGTTCCGCGCTCTTGCTCAAACTGCTATTACAGCCGACACAAATTTGGTGAAAACCCGGGATGTGGCAGCTTACCGTAAAACTATTGAACAGGGAAGTTTCTGCATTGGAGATCGGCGGCAGTTTTGCCTTTTTCGCTAAGGAATATGAATATTTTCTGGAACATATTTAATGTTAAAGGAAATTATAACCCTATGCTACTTTTGCAGTGTGCCAGGTGGGGCTTGTACCCTACCTGGCACAAATAAGTCCCCTTACCCACTGCTTTCGTTGTAATGACTTAGAAGCGGCAGGTAAGGGGATTTATTTGATGGGCTAAAATTAGTTATAGGCTAAAATTAGTTGTAATTACTTAGTGCCTGACTGAAAATGAGAGTGTAAAAAAGGTTTATAAAAGTCGAGTCACAGTATTCAAAAAGGTTTTTTATGATAAAATAAAAAACAAAGGAACCTTAAATTATGGTATACAGAAAAAGGAAGTTTACAGAATAAAACCGATGACGGAGGGAAAAAGGAAGATTATAAAAGCGTTGCTGCAAGAGTATGACATTGAAACTGCAGATGATATTTAGGAGGTTTCTAAGCTTATAACATAAGCGTGCTTGAAGATATGATAAATATAGAAATGGGGGAAATGGGGGAAATCGGGGCTACGGATGTTATAATGTTTTTGTAAGTTAAATGTTAAATTACTAGGATGGGACAAAGAAGAGGCATGTCCAAAGAAGGGGCATGTCCAAAAGAGGGGCATGTTAAAAGCATATAAGGCAGAGCGAGTTTCAAAATAATTTAGTTGATTTGCATTAATGTTTGTGTTATTATATTGGATAATTTGATAATATCATTTATTAATTTTATGGGGGAAGAAATAAAATGATTATTTTGATAACAGGAGCGTCCCACACGGGGAAGACAGCACTTGCCCAAAGATTACTTGAGAAGTATAAGTATCCTTACTTATCGATAGATCACTTAAAAATGGGTCTTATCCGCAGTGGGAACACTGCGCTTACGCCTTTGAGCGACGACGGCGAACTAACGGGTTATTTGTGGCCTATTGTATGTGAAATGGTAAAGACAGCTATTGAAAATGAGCAGAATCTAATTGTGGAGGGGTGTTATATTCCATTTGAGTGGTCGAAAGATTTTGAACCGGAATATTTGAAAGATATAAAATATTATTGTCTGGTGATGAGTGAAAACTATATTATAAATCATTTCTGTGATATTAAAAAATACGCAAGTGTTGTAGAAAACAGAGGGGATGATGAGGATTGTACAATAGAAAATGTCCTTAGAGATAATGCAAAGATTTTGGAACAATGCCACAATTATAAGGTTAATTATCTTCTTATTGATATGGAATATCAAGTTGATATCGAATTATAAATATATTTTGTGGGAAGAATGATTGAAGATGGAGGCAGGGTAATCCTTATCCGGTGCTTTGTCCTGCCTTATTTTCTATGTTTACAGAAAAAGGGCTGTTACAAAATTTGGATATTTCACAATATTGGTTAAGGTGTCTTAGGTATCCATACTATATATTGTTTGAATATGCCATTTTGTAACAGCTTCTTTTTTGCGGTTGTTCCGATGCGGTTATGGGGAAGGTAGATGATATATTATTGAGTTAAATATATTTATTTATATCATTTTGATCGGTAATTCTTTTGCCCAATAATGTTATTGCCTGTTCCGGGCACCTGCTAATACAACGATAGCACATGGTACACTTGTTGCTTGAAATGGCATGCCCGTTTTTTATTGTGATATTACTCATAGGACACAGGTTTTTGCATAAACCACATCCAATGCATTTATGTGGATTTATTTTCAGTCTATTGGTATATTTTTTTGTTTTCCACCCAAAATAAAGCCGCTGTCCAAGTAATCCTGCTAAATGGGAGAATATTCCCATTCCATCCTGTGGCGGTTTCCCGCTTTTTATGGAATAAACAGCTTTATGTATTTTTTCTTCTGCTTTTGTTACTAATTCTTTATTTTTCTCAAAGCTGCGCTTTAATATTTTTACATCACCGATACTATCGGGCATTTTTAAGTGTAAACCGCCCGTTATAACTGCTCCGTAGCTGTTTAACAGGCGCGCTAATATTCCTGCCCCATCACCGCAAAAAAGCCCCATTGTTACAATAATAAAAATCCTTTTTTCCTTCCAGATATGTTGATTCGTTATTATATAATCGCGCAATATTTTGGGGATATTGCTGTATTGCACAGGATATCCTATCACTATTTCATGGTTATTTTTAATTTCCTGAAAAGCTGCTTTTTCCTCAATGGAAAATGTATTTTTGCTATTGTAAAATTCTTCTAAGAATTTATTGACACAAAACTTTGTATTCCCCGTGCCACTAAAATATATTCCTACCATAAGATACCTCTCAATTTTATTTTTTCTGCTTTTTCTTTTGTATTCTGTTATGCCGACTTTTATTTTCGGAGCTGTTTGCGATATTGTGATGGTGAAAATCCCTTTTGTTTGTGAAAGATCCTGCTGAAATACAGCGGGTTTTCATATCCGACGATATGTCCGATTTCTGCCACCGGATATTTAGTTGTTTCTAAGAGAACCTGTGCGTTTGTAACGCGGATGGATATAATATACTGCATTGGTGTAAGCCCGGTATACTCCCTGAAATTGCGGATAAACCAACTGATGCTCATGCCCCGGGAAGAGGTGTATTCTTTGATATTGATATCCAAATTGTAATTTGCATTAAAATATTGGGCTGCCAGATCCATCTCGCTGTCAAGAAACTCATTTTTCAGTACAAGCTGCCTGGTAAGCTGTCTGTGGATCAAAATAAGGAGATGACGCAGCAGGATGACAAGCATTTCTTCATAATCTTTTCGGCAGCTTTGCAATTCATAGATCATCCGCTTAAAGATTCTTTCATATTCTAAGGAAGTTCCCGAGTAGAACACGCGCATATCATCTTTTATACCATAACTGCGCAGGATATTTTTTACATTCCCGCCTGTAAAATGAACCCAGTATACTTCGGTTTTATCGGTGGCATAATATTCATATTTCTGAAATTCCTTCGGGCGGAAGAGAACCATGTGGCCTGCGGTGACAATCGTATCATTTTCTGCATTGTCAAAATGGAAATGGGCAGCTCCGGACGAGATGTAGATTATCTGGAAATCCAGTCTTCCTCTCGGGCGGTAGGTGGGCAGTTTGGGGTGACGGATCAGGCGGTAAGTGCCGCTGCTTCCTACAATCAGGGGCTTTGATTTGTCTTTGAAATCGATCAGGGAATTATGCAGGTATCCAGAATTAAGATACATACGCGTTTACCTCCGGGAGGGTTGATAATTATATTGTATCATTTTGTGCATGTTTTGTCAAATTGAGTTTATGGACTTATACTTTTGAAAATTGTACAATTAAGCCAATATCTGACGGGGAAAACAAGAGCAGCCCAAAGAATATGACGGGGAAAGAGGCTGACAGTTCAAAAAAATATATGTTTGAGGAGGTGGAAATCCAGTAAAAGAATGTCGGGGTGTGGATTGCAAAACAAAAAACAGCAAAGTGATGGGGAGGTGCTTTGCGGAACTCAAAAAACAGCAAAGTGGCGAACCGGCACTGGAAGGAAATTTAAGGAGCGGAGCGGGAAAATTTGCTTCCGGGGAAAGAGTGGCGGGGAGGTGCTTTGCGGAACTCAAAATAGGAGGCTAAAATATTATGGGGGAAAAGCAGTATTTAAAATGGTATAATAAGGTGGGTTACGGCTCGGGGGATATAGCGGGCAATGTGGTGTATGCATTGTTATCCTCTTTTGTTATGATTTATCTTACCAACACCATTGGACTCTCATCGGGGATCGTTGGTACATTGATTGCGGTATCAAAACTTTTTGATGGTTTTACCGATATATTTTTCGGTACGATGATCGATAAAACCCATTCGAAGCTTGGCAAGGCAAGACCGTGGATGCTGTACGGTTATATTGGCTGTGCAGTAACGCTGGTCGCAATCTTTGCCGTGCCGGTAAATATTGGAACCACGGCGCAGTATGCATGGTTTCTTATCGCCTATACCCTGTTAAACGGTGTATTTTACACAGCAAACAACATAGCTTATTCGGCGCTGACTTCCCTTGTGACGAAAAACAGCAAGGAGCGGGTTCAGATGGGGTCTTACCGCTTTATCTTTGCATTTGCCACAAGCCTTCTGATTCAGTCGGTTACGGTTGGTTTTGTTTCGGAACTCGGCGGTGGGGCTGCCGCCTGGAGAATTGTGGCTGTAGTTTATGCACTGATTGGTCTGGTTGTCAATACCGTATCCGCGCTGTCCGTAAAAGAACTTTCGGAAGAAGAACTTCTTGTGGGGGAAGAAGAAAAGGCAGTAGAAGAAAAATACGGTCTTCTTCAGGGATTTAAACTCCTTGTATCAAACAAGTATTATTTGATGATCTGCGGGGTCTATATTTTACAGCAGCTTTACGGGGCAATGATTAATGCAGGGATTTATTATATGACCTATGTGTTGAAAAATGAAAATCTTTACGGTGTATTTTCATGGGCAGTTAATATCCCGCTGATTATCGCGCTGGTTTTTACCCCGACATTGGTAGGGCGCTTTAAAGGCATGTACAAGTTGAATTTGAGTGGGTATATTATCGCTGTAATAGGAAGGCTTCTTGTTGTGTTTGCCGGGTATTTGGGAAGCGTGCCGCTAATGCTTTTGTTTACTGCACTTGCTGCGCTCGGACAGGCACCGTGGCAGGGGGATATGAATGCGGTTATTGCCTCCTGCTCGGAATATACTTTTTTGAAGAAGGGCAAGCGGGTGGATGGCACCATGTATTCCTGCACATCACTTGGCGTAAAACTTGGCGGGGGGATTGGAATGGCACTTGCGGGCTGGCTGCTTGAATTTTCCGGCTTTGACGGGAAAATGGAAGTCCAGCCGGATTCCTGTATCACAATGCTGCATTTTATGTATCTGTGGCTTCCATTCTTGCTGGATTTAGTAATTATGCTGGTACTTTCCGGGATGAGAGTGGAGCGGGCAAATGAAAAGTTAAGATTAGAGCAAAGTCAGGCGAGGCAAAAGACTGCACTTTCAGATGGGAGCGAAGGAGGGAGTGGGGGAGAAGATTAATAAATATATGGGAGTGGTAGAAAGGCTGGGAGTATTTTCACGGTTTAGGCGTTCTATAAGTTCTTGATTCAGGGGTATCAGACTTAAACAAGGAGGGGACAGATGATTTGTCCCCTTTTTTTGTGTTTTTAGTTTCTCTGCAACAAAAAAACATGGTTTCACAACATTTTCATATGGAAAATGCGTGAAAAATCCGATATAATTTTAATCTGTTAAAGAAGTTCCCCGCTCCTTAGTTGTAAAGAGGAAACGGGGAGATGGGGATTTTTTGCGGTAGCAGCATAGGGATAAAATTTCCTTTGAATGTTTTGATGTTTTTAGTGTGGAAGATGTTTTGCAGCTATCACGGTTTGGATCGCGGCAGGGATGGGGAAAATATGAGAATATCCATTTGTGATGATGAGGCAGCAGTTAGGGAATTGATTGCTTCAAAGGTGCAAAGGCTTTGTCCCGGTGCGGGGATAATGTTTTTTGCTTCGGGGGAGGAATTGCTTTTAGCAGAGGATTTTGGAGATATCCTGTTTTTGGATATCCGTCTTGCGGGGCAGGACGGCATGAGGACGGCGCGCGCTTTAAGAAAAAAGGATGATAAAGTAATCCTTATTTTTGTGACAGCTTTAAAGGAGTATGTATTTGAAGCGTTCGATGTGGGGGCATTTCATTATCTGGTGAAGCCATTTGATGATAAGAAATTTGCTGAGGTGTTTTTGAGGGCGGTAAAGTGTTTAAGGGAATTGCAGGGACAAAAGACAGAGAGGAGCGGGGCGGATAAAGACCGTTATCTGTTAGTTAAAAATGGCGGCTTGTCCACAAAGGTATTAATCAGGGATATTATTTATGCGGAAGTATATAACCGTAAAGTTACGCTGCACGTTAGAGAAGGGGATCTGGAATACTATGGGAAACTTTCGGATCTTGCAAAGATTGCTGGGGAAGATTTTTTTCGCCCTCACAGGGCGTATCTGGTCAATTTCAGGTATGTGGAACGCTACAGTGCGACGGAGATTATATTGGAGAAGGGGCGTGCGCTGATGGCGAAGAAGAATTATTCTGCCTTTGTAAAAAGTTTTATGCGTTATAACCGGAGAGAAGGGCAGTAGTGGGGGATTGGGCGGGTGAACTTTAAAATAGAGTATAAAACCGCGAAAGAAAAGAGGGGAAGGATTGAGAGGGATTGAGTTATATTGGGAGGTGGTAATGAACCTGTCCAATATTGCGGAGATTATAATAGAGGGATATTTCTTCTGCTGCTTTGTGCGCCCGTTTATTAGGAAGCGTCATGTGGCAGAGTGGACTGGAATTACCTATTTTCTTATGATGCTTTTTCTGTGGCTGGTGCCGTGGGAGGTAAGGCATTCTGACCTTTGCGGGATGGCGGGGGCTTTTGTGGTGATGTATCTGCTCGAGAGAAGAAATCTGGAACAGAAAATATTCCTGTCAGTTACAGGGAGCCTGCTTTTTTGGATTGAGTCCGGATTTGCGTTAATTCCGAGGAATATTTATTTTATCCTTGTTTTGATGACAAAGTATTTAAATGAAAGAGAGTGGCTGCAACTTTTTTGTTATTTGTTATTTGAGATTTTATATTGTGTCCTTCAGGGAATTTTATTGCACTTTATGGTGAGGTTGATGCATCGGATATATATCCGCAAGGAGGAGAATGTTACAAAGAAAGAACTTGGGCTTTTGCTTTTGCCATTGTTCTCGGTGCTTGTTGGAAGGTTTATCCTGGCTTTTGTAGTGGATGTTTATCTGAAGGATACGGGGCAGTATATCTGGAATGTCCACGGTGAATATGAATGGCTGAAAATTATATATCAGGTTGTTTCATTTTCGGCTGTGCTTCTTACACTTGTGGTTTACCAGAAAATCCGGGAAGCCAAACAGAGGGAGAAGGAAGATGCAGTCCTTTTGGAGCAGCAAAGAAGGATTGAAATACATATCCGCGAAGTGGAAGGGCTTTATCGCGAAGTGAAAGGATTGCGGCATGATATGGGCAACCATGTGGTGGTGCTGGAAAATCTTTTTTTAAATCATGAGGGGGAGGAATTAAAGCAGTATTTTAAGAAACTAAAAGAGGAATTATTAATGGCGCAGGATAGCTTGGGAGGATATGGTGGAGGGAGCAAAAACCCGGTGACCGATATTGTCCTTGCGGAAAAGAAACGGCAGGCAAAGGAGGAAGGAATTGCCTTTGAAAGTGGGTTCCACTATCCGCAGGATGCGGGGCTAAATGCCTTTGATATCAGCGTTATCCTAAATAATTCCCTGGCAAATGCCCTTGAAGCAGCGAGAACCTGTGATATACCCTATGTGAAAATCAGGTCGTGGCGCAGGCGGAAGGCTTTTATGATCGAGGTGGAAAATAATTTTTCCGGTACACTCAAGACCACCGGGGACGGGGAGCTGCCACAGAGCACAAAGCAGGATGAGGAACAGCATGGGTTTGGTCTGGCAAATATCCGCAGAGTGGCGCAAAAGTATTACGGGGATGTGGATATCGTGCAGGAGGGGGAACGCGTGCGGCTTAACGTGATGCTGATGTTAAGGGCGGAAGAGAAAGATACCTGATGTTTTAGGGATAAGCAGGCAAAGCCCCTTCACAACAAAAAATATAATTTCCACAACATGGCGGTTAAGAATAGAAAAGAATCATCCGAAATAAAAAATAAGTTGCGGAACTAAAACAGCAAATCCCTGGACAACGCCAAAGAGGAGATTTCAGGAGCAAAGCGGAGGAAAGATCCTCTTTGTGATAGGGGCGTTGGGAAGGAATTTGCGGAACTAAAAATAGGAGGAAAAATATGAGAGTTGACGGCATCGGTGGGGAAAGCAAACCAAACAGAGTTTTGGCGCAGGCGGCTGACCCGGTAAGCAAAAACATCCGGGCACAGATTGCAAACGCACAGAAACAATTGCAGGAGCTCGCTGCAAACAAGGAAATGGAACCGGAAGAGAAAATGGAAAGGCGCAAGGAAATCCAACAGAAGATCATGGATTTAAACGCACAGCTTCGCCAGCATGAAATAGAGCTGCGCCATGAAAAACAGCAGGAAAAACAGTCCGTTGCACAAAAAAAACAGGAACCAGAAAATGCGCCTAAGGGAAAGCAGGCAGCAGGAATGTCACAGGGAAGCATGGAGGCGATGATTTCAGCAAACCGGGCTGTAGGTCAGGCAGAAGTCCAGCAAAATATGGTGGGCACAATGAAAGCAAGGGCAAATATATTAAAGAGCGAGATTGAACATTCAGCCAGGGGCGCTGCGGTCGAGAGAAAACAGGAGAGTGTGGCAGAGATCGAAGAGCGGATTTCAAAGGTTGCAAAAGACCAGGCACAGAACCTGAACCGTGCGGGGGAAGAGTTAAATGAGACGGCAAAGGATGTCCGGGAGGAGAAAAAAGCGGAAGAGAAAGACCGGAATAAAGATACAAAACTGGATATGGAAGGATCTGTGGAATCAAAGAAAACAGAGTCTGATAAAGTGAAAAAGGAAGAAAATGGAAATATAGAGGAAGAAGATGCGATGGGGGAGAAAGAGAGGATAAAGATGCCATTATACCGTAAGGTGGATGTTTTGCTGTAGTGGGAAAATAAGCACAGAGGGACGCAGAATATTGGATAAGAGTGATAGATGCCTTTTTTGAATATGGGTAATTAAAATCAATTCCTGCCCGGCACAAAGATAAACGCATAGCATTAGATATGATTACAGAAGAATTTAACTTTGATAAAATGTATTTCGAATAGGAAATAACCCTATTATTGCCGATTACCATAATGATTTTTGCATCATCCGCCGCGGTATGGTCAGTGAACGACTTTTTGGCAGAAATAAAATGGAGTATTGGCGAATGAAAAACGACCAATAGAGGTCAATAACAGTGGCAATCGGAGTGATAAAAATGGAGTTGTTGTGAAAGTAGATAAAAATCTACAAAGCAACAGCTCCGTTTTATTGTTTAAATCCTGCTGGGTAAGGTCACATTAAAAAGTAAGCCAGCTCGATATTAGGGAATGGGATTTGGACAGTATTGTGGAGCGGGATGTCCATATCGTGGATGAGATTCTCAGAATCCTGAAACGATGGGATGATGAGTATATTAATAAGTTCACTGCGCAGGGAGAAAACCAGTAGCCCTCAGAAGAACAGATTGCTATGATGGAGCTGTTCCGGAAGAATGGGTGGGTATAAGGGACTTAAATTTCCCACAAAACCTTGATTTCTCCCCGAAGACGATTTACAATAGGGGAGAGAAAAAAGCGGCAAGGAAAAAATTGCTTCTGCGCGTTATAAAATAAGCGGATGGAATCTGCCTTGCAGAAATGAGGTTTTTATGAAGCAGAAACTCGATCGGACACTCGGAATGTACTCCGCGCTGATGATTAGTATTGGCACGATGATTGGCTCCGCTATCTTTGTGCTGGCGGGAACAAGTTATGCGACGGCAGGACCCGGTGCGTCCCTAGCCATTTTTTTAGCCGGGATTGCCGCCGTATTCACAGGGCTGTCATTTGCAGAACTTGTGACCGTGGTGCCAAAAGCCGGAGGGGGATATGTTTATGTGAAGGAGGCAACGGGGAATAATATTATCGGATTTATCTGCGGCTGGGGGTTCTGGCTTGGCTACGCGATGTCCTGCGGGCTGTTTGCGCTGGGGTTCGGCAATTTCGTCCACTATATCTTCCCTTTTATCCCGCAGATGGCAACGGCGTATGTGCTGGTGGTCTATGTTGCCTTCACAAATATCCGGGGAACGAAGAGTTCCGGAAATTTGCAGAACATAATTACAACGGTGCTGATTGCCCTGCTTGCGCTCTATGTGGTGGTGGGCGTATTCCATATTGATATGGGGAACCAGAAGCCTTATACGCCCTTTGGCATGTCGGGGGTATTTAATGCGATGGGATTTCTGTACATGACATACATCGGTTACGGACTGATTACAACAGCGAGCGAGGAAGTTATTGAGCCGGAAAAAACAATCCCCAAGGCAATATTGATATCCATAGCCGCAGTGATTGTAATAAAGACTTCCGTGTTCTTTATAGGGAGCGGTATCCTGCCATGGAATGAGCTGGTGCCCGGTATGACGGACACGCCAATGATTGATACGGCGATGAAGATAGGGGGCAGGTTCGGCGGGTATCTTTTCGCATTTGCGGGGATTCTCGCAACTCTTTCCTCCATCAACACAGCGGTTATGGCTTCCTCGAGAACATCGTTTGCTATGGCGCGCGATAACCGGCTCCCGGGTATTTTTAAGACAGTAAACCGCAGGACAAAAACACCGGTGGTTTCGATTGTTGCGACCTCGGTAATTGTTGTTGTGGCAGTTTCCATCCGCGACCTTGAACATATCTCGACCGTGACCAGCATTTTTTCGCTGACCGGTTACAGCCTGGTCAATGTTGCCTTAATTATTTTCAGGAAGAAAAGTCCGGAACTTGAGCGTAAGTTTAGGGTGCCTTTTTTCCCGGTTACGCCCCTGCTCGGTATCGGCGTGAACCTGTTTTTGATTATCCAGCTTGCCATATCGGATTTTATTGCGCTTGCCATTGCGCTCGGTGTGATTGCCGCCGGGGTGCTGTACTACTACCTGGTTATGCCGAAACTAAAATATGCGACCAAGGGGATTGCAACTGTTGATATACCGGAGATTAGGGAGGAGCGGAATGCGGATAGGGAAAATGAGATTATTATTCCGGTATCAAATCCCAGGACGGCGGAGAATCTGTTAAATTTTGGAAGAAAGATTGCCGCGGCGGAGAGCAGTACGACAGTGGTGCCGGTCAAGGTCAATGTGATCCCGGATAACCTGCTTACGATTTCTGATTATGAGGCAATGCAGCGCAACAGGGACGGCGATGAGGCGGTGATTGCACTGCTGAAAAAATATGAGGGTGAGCCAGGCATAAAGCCGGTGCTAATCCACTCGAGGGATATATTCCATGCGGTTATGAGTGTCGTGCACAAGGAGAAGAACCCGCTTGTGCTGATGGGTTGGCATGGAGCGGGCATTGTGAAATATATGTACGGGAATTTTACGTACCGGATGTTGCAGGAGGCTCCGGCGGATGTGGGATTGCTGCGTATCCATGATAAGAATGCGGGAAAGCCGCATACCGGTGCGGAGTTTAAACGGATTCTTTTCCCTTACGGAGGAGGAAAATATTCCCAGATGACTGCGAAGGTGGTAAACCGTATTGCAAAAGCCTACGATGCGACAATTACGCTTCTGCATGTGATTGACCATGGGGAGGACAGGGCGGAAACGGAGGAGTACTTAAAGGGTTCCATAGAGCGCTTCGACCAGCCGGTTGAGATTATGGTCTGCGAGGGGGGACTGGTTGAAAAGGTGGTGGAGTTTTCAGCCCAGTATGACCTTGTGGTTATGGGTGCTTCGCTTGACTGGGGCATCCAGGAGATGGTGACCGGACTTCGCACGGACCGCGTGGTGGATTTGGCGGAATGTTCGGTGTTAATTATTAAGAGTTATGATCTCTTCCTGCAAAAGAAGAAACTGCGCGGCCTGCTCCACAAAACCAGGCGGGCGATCCATCAGTAGTGGCTATTTTTTAAACTATCAAAGAAGTCCCACGATTCGAAGCCGTAAAGATGATAGCGGTGGACAAGGGGACTTCTTTTTGTATAACACCTATCTGATAAAAGAGCAGCGCAGGGGTATAATTTTCTTTGACAGAAGCTGTCCTGCAATTATTTTATCGGTTGCAATCAGAAGCAACATATGGTATAGTTGGGATAAGGGAGGAAATAATCTTTTCTTTATCTATCAAAGAGCTTACTTCTTTTGACTGTGGCGATGTGGCGGAAATGGAAGACGCGAAAGTAAAAAATGTGGTCATGTCCGTGACCCAAACAGCAAACTATTCAGGGACTTTTGAGTTACTCATTGCAGGTTCGAATCCTGCCATCGCCTTTTCGGGTCTGGATTTGCCGGTTTTTGGAAACCGGAGTAGTCATGTTTGTGACATCCACAGCAAAACAATTACAGTTCGAACCTGCCAGACCCGTTGTGGTATAAATGATTTTATTGTGGCGCGCACAGCAGTAAATTGGTGAAAGGTTTCCCTCAGATGGGGAACTGGTGGTTCAAATCCACAATATTACGCGTCATGGAAATGGGGGAGTTATGGGGTTTGCAGAGGAGATGAGGAGGGCGGGAAGTTTTACGCGCACGGAGAACGGGGCGGCTGCACTTAGGACAACGGGGAATGGATGCCTTGATTTTTTCGCTGTGGCGGGTTCTTTGCGCGGGGCGGATGAGGCAAGGATATGTGCCCTGTTTGAGGAGGCGTTCCTCGAGGACGCGCTGTTTTCGACAAAGATTGTTTTTTATGCGAGGGATATAAGGGGAGGGCTTGGCGAGCGGGCTACATTCCGCACGCTTTTAAAGTATATGGCAAAAACACATCCGGAGGCACTTTTGCCAAACCTTGATTTGGTTGGGGTGTTCGGGCGCTACGATGATTTGTACTGCCTGATTGGGACTCCCTGTGAGGATGCGATGTGGGCTGTTATGAAAACGCAGTTTGAGGAGGATCTGAAAAACCTGCATGCGGGAAGGGCGCTTTCCCTTCTGGCAAAATGGATTAAGACTGCGGATGCGAGCTCGAAGGAAACGCGCAGGCTCGGGATTTTAACCGCGGGAAAGCTCGGTTATTCAGTATATCATTTCAAGCGCATTGTGCGAAGTATGCGCAAGCGTATCCGGGTGGTGGAGTGTATGATGTCCGCAAACCGCTGGGACGAGATTTTATATCCCGAGGTGCCAGGACGCGCGATGATGATTTACCGCAAAGCATTTTTAAAACATGACGAAGAGCGCTTTAAGGAATATATTGGGAAGGCTGTGGCGGGGGAGGTAAAAATTAATTCTTCCACCCTCTATCCTTATGATATTGTGGAGAAAGCCCTGTACAAAAAGGAGGAATCTCCGGTTCTTGAAGCACAGTGGCAGCAGCTTCCGGATTATGTACAGAAGGGGACGAATGCCATTGTTATGGCGGATGTGTCCGGATCGATGTACGGAAGGCCGATGGCAACGTCCATAGGGCTTGCCATCTATTTTGCGGAGCGGAATACGGGCGACTACCACAATTTATTTATGACGTTTTCAGGAAGTCCGCAGATTGTCACACTGAAGGGCAAAACTCTGGCAGAAAAGGCCGCCGATGCTTTAAAGGCGGAATGGGGCAACAACACAAGTCTTGAACTGGCGTTTATGCGCGTCCTTGAGATTGCCCTTGATGGGCATGTGCCCCCGGAGGAAATGCCAAAGTCGATTATTGTGATTTCGGATATGGAGATTGACCGTTGCGGCGATAAGAGCTGGACATTTTATGAGCAGATGGCACAGCGCTACCAGCAATATGGTTATGTGATACCAAATGTGGTATTCTGGAATGTGGCGAGCAGGCATGAAATATTCCATGCGGACGAAAAGCGCAGGGGTGTGCAGCTTTGTTCCGGAGGGTCCGCTGTAGTATTTAAGCAGGTGCTTTCGTGTATCGGGTGCACGCCGGTTGAAATGATGCAAAAAATAATAAACTCGGAGCGTTACGCATGTATCAGCGTAAAGACGGGGCAGTATGCAAAGTGGAGGGAATAAGATGGTTTTGTTGCCGTGCCCAAAAAAAGTTCAGGAGCAGGGGGGAAATTATCATCTGAATTTTAAAGCGATGATTGTTGTGGACTCTTCCTGCCCGGAAGGTATTGATGTTTATGCGCAAATGTTGCAGGAGGAAATTTCTTCCAGTACGGGAATTAAGATAAAAAGGACGAGGGGACTTGCCAAAAAAGGGGACATCCGCCTTTTTGTGGATGAATCCTGTTTTGAATCAAGATATTATCTCGATGTTAATGAAGATGGGATAACGATTCGCGGCGGGTGGACTGCCTCGCTTGGGCAGGGGGTGCAGACGCTACGCCAGTTATTCCGCCAGTATGCGGGGCTTTTGCCTGCGGTGAAGATTGAGGACGAGCCGGATTTTAAGACAAGGGGATTTTTCCACGATGTTACAAGGGGGCGTGTACAGACCTTATCGAACCTGAAAAAGATGGTGGATACCATGGCGTTTTATAAGCTGAACCAGCTCCAGCTCTATATTGAACATACTTACCTGTTCCGTGATATGACGGAACTCTGGCGCGATGAAACACCGCTTGAGGCGCAGGAGATTATGGAACTCGACGCTTACTGCGCCGAACGCGGGATCGAGCTTGTTCCGTGCCTGGCAAGTTTCGGGCATCTTTACAAGCTTCTTGGCACGAGAAGTTATGCTGCGCTCTGCGAGCTTGAAGGGAGTGCGGGGCAGGAGTTTTCTTTCTGGGATCGGATGGCACACCATACTCTAAATCCCTTAGATTTGCGGTCAATGGAATTAATTAAGGGTATGATCGGCGAATTTATGCAGCTTTTCAGTTCGGATAAGTTTAATATCTGCGCGGATGAAACTTTTGATCTGGGAACCGGAAAGAGCAGGGAGGAAGCGGGGGAAAGGGGACGCGGTGTGCTTTATGCCGAGTTTGTTTCCGGACTGTTTGATTATCTGGTGGAGAACGGAAAAACACCGATGTTCTGGGGGGATATTATCTGCGAAAGCCCGGCTTTGATAAAAGAATTCCCAGGGGAAACGATCTGCCTTGCATGGGGCTATTCGGAACAGGAGAAAGATACGCAGGTGCGTGTTCTTAGCGAGGCGGGGGCAAAGCTTTATGTCTGTCCGGGGACGCGGGGATGGAACCATTTTGTCAACCAGATGTATGAGAGTTACGAGAATATTGCCAGGATGTGTGATTACGGGAGAAAATACCATGCGCTTGGCGTTCTGAATACGGACTGGGGGGATTACGGGCATGTCGGTCACCCGGATTTTTCTATCCCGTGTATGATTTACGGCGCTGCTTTTTCATGGGGAAGGAATGTGGCAGAGTTTGATGAAATGAACCGGATGATCTCACTTTTGGAATATGGGGATGCATCGGGGGAATTTGTCGGATACCTGGCTAAGATTAGCACTCTTGAAGTATTTGGCTGGGCAAATGCCGTCCAGTATAAGGAATGGACGCAGAAGGGAAGGGAAACCGAAGGGATTTTAAAAGATTTTGGCGCGGACAGTGAACAGCGTTTTGCTATGGCGGATAAGCAGGCAGCAGAGCTTTCGGTACAGCTTTCTGCGGTCTGCCGCAGCATGTCTGGGGAAAAAAGGCGGATAGCAGCTTGTGCGCAGCTTTCCCTGCGGATGGTGGTTCTCTGGAATAGGGTTTTGATGTACCTTCTTGGAAAGATGCCGGCAGGGATGTTAGCCGGGGAACTGGAAGAGTGTCTTTATCATTATAAGGCATACTGGAGGGAGAATAGCAGGGAGGGCGATTTAGCCCGGGTGTCGGATGTGTTTTTTTGGTATGCGGATTTGCTGCGGGATGGCAGTGGGGAATAACGGGGGGAAGTTGGAGCTCAAAAAGTGAGCTCTTGATGCAATTTATGCGTTAAAACTGGTTTGATTTCCTGAAAGTTATTGTAAATTTTATACAAAACGAAATTTGAAAAAAATTAAAAAAAATAGTTGACATTTCCAAAAACCTGTTATATAATAAATCTCGTGTCACGGAGAGGATAAAACCGGCAGTCGTGAACCAGAAAAAACGGGGTGTGGCTCAGTTTGGCTAGAGTGCCTGATTTGGGATCAGGAGGTCGCAGGTTCGAATCCTGTCACCCCGATTTTATGAGTTCATAAGCTGATATGCAGGTGTGGTTCAATGGTAGAACACCAGCCTTCCAAGCTGGATACGTGGGTTCGATTCCCATCACCTGCTTTTATCTGTGTCAGTAGCTCAGTTGGATAGAGCAACGGCCTTCTAAGCCGTGGGTCGGGGGTTCGAATCCCTTCTGGCACATTTCATACCTATGGTGGGTATAGCGCAGTTGGCTAGCGCGCCAGATTGTGGCTCTGGAGGCCCAGGGTTCGAATCCCTGTATCCACCCTCAAGTCTTTTGCTTGCAAAAGACTTTTTTCTTCTTACAAGGCAGGAAAACATATGGACTGGATTTCCTGCAGCGTGGAATTTTGGGCCATCGCCAAGCGGTAAGGCACAGGACTTTGACTCCTGCAGTCGCCAGTTCGAATCTGGCTGGCCCAGTTTAGCTTCAAGTTTTGTTATCATAAAAGTATTTCCTTTCGGAAAAAGGCGGTGGAATCATCCACCGCCTTTTTCTATGCACAGACCCGTGCAGGGGAAGTATGCTGCTAAAGTCGCGCACAGGTCATGCGGCGAGTAACTTGATTGCACACGGGCACCCGGAGGGAAAATATCAGCGGAAGATGGCGGGTGCCAGAGCAGTAAGTTTTACCCGATTATACAGGTTTTAAAATATGACGCGTCCTGGGAACAAAATCCCTACAGGATTTTTGTATATATTTATGCGTGGAGGATGGACTTTGCAATCTCGGAACTTTTGTCACAACCAGCCAGGATTTCTGTGAGGGCAAGCGCGAAATCCAGTGCCGTGCCCACCCCGCGGCTGGTAATGATATGCCCGTCCTTTACCACATTACTATTTGTGTAGTCCGCCCCGGTTAATTCTTTCTCGATTCCCGGGTAGCAGGTTGCCTTCCTGTCTTTTAACAGCCCGTGGGCTCCGAGGACGCTCGGTGCACCGCAGATTGCGGCAATATACTTCTTTTCTGCATTGTAGGAGCAAAGAAGTTCCTTTAAGCCCTCGTGCGCAAGAAGGTTTTTGTAGCCGGGAGCCCCACCTGGGAGGATGAGCATGTCCGCATCAAAAAGGGAGCCGTCCTCAAACAGCCTGTCAGCCTTAACGGTGATTTTATGGGAGCTGGTGACATTGATATCCCCTGTTACGGATACGGTGGTGCAGGTAATGTCTGCGCGGCGCAGGATATCGACAACTGCCAATGCCTCCACTTCCTCAAAACCGGTTGCCAGAAACAAATATGTTTTTTTCATGTGCTTATACCTCCATTTATTGTTGATAACGATATCATAAGGCAAAAAACGGCGTATTGCAACCGGAAATTATAAAAATCTAACCATGTTTGTATTTTGTTGGAACCATAGGGGGGGATGCCTCGTCTAATTGGTAGGAGCAAGGGAGGAAGTTTTAATTTATCGATTATGTCTGGTAAGAGATAAGTCCCATCTGACAGGCGAGAGCAGCATGGGGATATAATTTCCTTTGACAAGCCTTAATAGCGGGGAAATGGAGGGGAATATGAAAAGAAGAAAGATTGCGGTAATGGGATTGGTGCTTTGCCTGGTGTCAGGTATTTTTTCGGCCTGTGGGGATGCGGCGAAGAAGGATGCTGTGGCATCGGGGGAATCAGGGGGAACAAATTTATATTATGATGCGGGTTCGGACGGAAGTTTATCGGGAGTGGATACTTTTGCAGGTTCCGAGGGGACGGGGGGAGAAGAATCCGCCAAAGTATCCGGGGATATGGATGGCAGCATCGGGCTTGATGCTGTATCCGAAGCAGAAGCGCCATTGAGTGAGGCGGAACCGGGGGGCTATCAGCAGGTTCCTCCGCGGGCGGGGCTTTTGACCGCGGGTGAATGGAGGGATAATGAAAACTGGGGATTTTTTACAAATCTTGTCCGAACTGGCAGGTTTTCTTTCCGGCAGTTTGGTATGGCACCTTATCAGCGGGTGGTAGTGCAGGCGCTTTCTGACGGGGTTCCCGCAGCAAAAGTAAAGGTACGGCTCTGCACGGCTTCGGGCAGTGCAATCTCATGCGCCGTGACCGACCATAATGGAAAGGCCTATCTGTATTACAATGTTTACGGGGAAGGAGAAGTTGCGGATCATGTTATCTTCGAAAAAATGGACAGTGAGATTCTGATGCCATTATCGGGGGAGGAAATTAGCAGTACAGCGGTGGATAATGCGGGGCAGGGGAATCAGCCAGTGAGCATGGAAGAGCTTTCTGATGCCCAGGTTACAGCGGAAATCGGAAGTATTGACACACCGTTGCGGGCGCTTGATTTAATGTTTGTTTTTGATACGACCGGCTCGATGGGGGATGAGCTCTTATATCTGCAAAAGGAATTTGAGGATATTGCCGGGCGTGTGGCAGATCAGAGCACGCGCTTTTCGGTCAATTTTTACCGTGACCATGGAGATGCATACATTGTGCATTCCAACCCGTTTTCCGATGATATAAAGGCGGCTTCCGCGCTGATTAACGCGGAGTCCGCCGACGGGGGAGGGGATTATGAGGAGGCTGTGGACGAGGCGTTAATCAACGCGGTTATGGAGCATGAGTGGCGGGAGGAAGCTTCAAAAATTTTGTTTTTGATCCTGGATGCGCCGCCGCACGATACCGACGAAGTTGCGGCAAACCTTAGGATGGCAGTGGAGGCCGCTACAGCGCAGGGAATCCGCATTATCCCAATCGCTGCAAGTGGTGTCAATGAGAAGACGGAAGCGTTTTTGCGGAGTATCGCGATGCTTACGGGGGGAACCTATACATTCCTGACCGATGACAGCGGGGTGGGCAATTCCCATCTGGAACCGACGGTCGGCTCATACTCGGTCGAAGCGCTCAATGATTTGATTGTACGGCTGGTGAAGGAATATTACGGGGAATAGGAAAAGGGAGGGAGGCGCATTTTGCGCCTCCCTCCCTGATTTATCCGGTGTCTGAAACCGGCATGTGGCAAGAGTTTATTGCCTGCCAGGGTTTGGATAAAAAAATGTCCGAATTTTCTCCCAAAAAATCCGGACACGCAGTATTTTTAAAGGTTTAAAAAATGAGACACGCGGGAATCGAACCCGCGACAACTTGATTAAAAGTCAAGTGCTCTACCGACTGAGCTAGTGTCCCAGCTGGAAAATAAAATTTGCTGCCCCTAATCATAACATATTTAAGAGTGTTTTGCAAGAAAAACTTGAATTATATCACAATTCTTTATTGTGATAAAAAAATCCTTGACCTTTTCTAAAATAACGGTTATAGTATAGGGGAAGCTTGTTGGGGAGATCCTTAGAGCTTAGTTTGCGGATATGGCGGAATTGGCAGACGCGCTGGATTTAGGTTCCAGTGGGCAACCGTGCAGGTTCAAGTCCTGTTATCCGCATGTCGGGTGAGAGCTGCAAATCCGAGGTTTTTCAGTAAAACCAAGGGTTTGCGGCTCTTTTGCACTCATGGAATTATAGTAAAATTAAATCTGTTTTAGCATTTTTAAAATGATTTCTTGTCATGAATCTTGTCGTAACAAGTGCTAAGAAAAGAGGGCATCTTGCAGCTTCTTTGCCGCATCCCTCCTGGCTTGTAAAATAGTGGCGCATTTTATGGATGGAGAAATGAGGGGTATTAAATATCTGTTTGTTCGTTTGTTTTCAGCAATAGAGTGTTCTGTCGGCATATCGGATGCTAATGCTTTCACAACATGTTTATGAATGGCATGGTTGCGAATTATGTTATAGCAGACGGAAATATATTTTTGTTTTAGATGAAACCCATGGAGCGTTCTACATTCCGGCGGGAGCGGTTACTATATAATAAGTTTGTGTGTTACCCGTGTCAAGACAGCAAGTTTGAGTTGCAGATTTTGACAAATTATGCTATCCTGGGAACAGGACATCGTGTTACAAGGTGGTAGCCTCCCGAACTTTCAGAAAGCGGAATTCTCCGCTGTGCCATTCGGCATAATCCCATCGTGGGAAATATGAAAGAGGGAGGTGGTGTATATGAGTACATACGAAGTATTGAGCCTGTTGTTTTCGGCTGGTACTTTTCTCATTGCATTGCTTGTCTATATCGATAGGGATAACAAGCGAAAATAAATAATCCTACCTTGTACTTGGCCGTGCAGGTAGGATTATAACCTATAGTGAGAGGCTGACCACTTTGTGGGCGGTGTCCTTCTTTAGTGCTACTATACCACAACAAAATAGAAAATGCAAGCAGGAGCGCCAAATTTTTTGGGCGCTCTTTTTGTGTGCAGGGAAAGAAGGAGGTGAAATCAGTATGGATATCCCAGCATTGATTGCGGTGCAGCGTATCCCAGATGTTTTATTAAGGAGGGGGATATGAAAAGAAAAATCAAAACATTTCTTTTTGCTTATCCCTCTTTTAGTTTCAGTTAGGTGTAAATTATGTTTTTTCTTAGTATGATCTTATAATCATTATACCATTCCTCAAATATACCATTAGATATCAGTTGATTCATTTTTTGTAAAAGTAATTCTGCGACTTGGAATGTATTGTATAATCCAAGTGAGTATCTTCTTCCATGGAGGAATTTTCTATAGATGGATAAAGATAAATCCTACAAAACAGCTTTCAGAGGAAGTAGGGCTTGCAAAGGGGTAAATTAGTAAAATGGAGCAATCCCTGAATCCGGAAGCAGGCATTGACAAAACGGGAAATACCTGTATAATCATACATAAAGAAAAAAGTTGTCATGGAATTCGTAAAAGGATTTCAAGAATGTATTGTTTTCGGAGTTTATGCGGCTTAAAATAGCAGGTTTTAGTCCTGTTATCCGCATCAGGCGGTGAAAAATGGGAACAGGATTCTGATTTTAGCTGTTTTGCAGGCAGGGAATTTTACTTCGGCAGCAAAATTTTCCGGTAGGAGGGGCGTATGGAGAAGGAGCAGCGGCAGAAAACTTGGGTGGATGAGGCAGTGCTGACCGCGCTAAACAAGCTGTTTTTGGATACATATTATATCAATCTGCTCACGGACGAATGCCAGATGGTGGGGACAAACTGTGAGGAAAAATTCACGGAGAAGGAGAGGGGGGCTTACGATGGGATATTGGAAGATTACCTTAAAGTGGCTGTCCATCCGGATGACCGTGAGATGGTGGGACGGATGGCATCCCGCAGCTATGCGCTTGCGCATCTTTCCACCTGTGTACCATCTTATTCCTTTATCTACCGTAGGCTCTGTGGTGGAAAATATCTGTGGTACCGCATGAATATAATTCTTTCCTCGATGGCGGAGGATGGAAGAGCGGAGCATGTGGTGGTCGCGTTTATGGATGTGGATGAGGAAACCCGCAGGGAAGCGGCATACCAGAAAAAACTGGAGCAGACAAACCGTGATTTGATGGCTTCCCTTGAGCAGGAGAGCCGCTATAAGGAAGCTTTGAAAAAAGCCTATGATACCGCGATGCAGGCGAACAAAGCAAAAAGTGATTTCCTCTCAAATATGAGTCATGATATGCGGACACCGATGAACGGGATTATCGGGATGACGGCAATAGCACTGGAAAATATTGGAAATACCGCGAAAGCAAAGGAATGCCTGGTCAAGATTGAGATGGCATCGGCATATCTCCTCCAGTTAATTAACGATGTACTTGATATGAGTAAGATCGAGGCGGGCAACGTAATGTTTGCGCAGGAGGAACTTGCGCTTGCTGATTTGGCGGAGTCCGTTATCGTACTGCTACAGCCGCAGATACGGGAGAAGCGGCATTCTCTTACAGTCAGGGTAAACCAGGTGCAGCATCAGAATATTTTGACGGATGAGCTTCGTTTAAGCCAGATTCTGATTAATCTGGTCGGCAATGCGGTCAAATACACTCCCGAAGGAGGGAAGATCTCGCTTGTTATTACAGAGAAAGGTGAGGAGGAGGATGGAAGGGTCTGGCTTGAATTTGTTATCTCGGACAACGGGATTGGCATGAGCCAGGAATTCCTGCCGAAGCTTTTTGAAGTCTTTACCCAGGAGGATGCGGGGGCAAGGACGCAGGCGAGGGGCTCCGGGCTTGGCATGGCGATTGTGCAGAACCTTGTGGCGATGATGCAGGGGACTATCGAGGTTGAGAGTGAGCAGGGGCGGGGAAGCGTGTTTACCGTGTGCCTGCCATTCTCGCCTGCGGGAACGAAACAGCAGGAAACGGAATCCTGGGAAGTACACCTTGATGGCGAGTCGGATTCGTGGGAAACAGGGGATCGGATTTTAAAGCGCCTGAACTATGCGGACAGTGATTCGCTGGCAGGTTTTCGCATTCTCCTTGTGGAAGATAACGAGCTGAATATGGAAATTATGATTGAGATTTTGCAGGAAAAAAAGGCAATCGTGGAAACAGCGGAGAACGGGCAGGTCGCAGTGGACAAATTTTTAGCGAGCGCGGAAGGATATTATGACCTGGTTTTAATGGATATCAAGATGCCGAAATTAAACGGATATGAGGCGGCGGAGCAAATCCGCGCCTGTGGGCGTGAAGACGCGCAGACAGTGCCGATTATTGCGCTGAGCGCGGATGCGTTTTCTGAGGATGTGCAGAAAAGTCTGGCGGTCGGGATGAATTCCCATGTGGCAAAGCCGGTTGATTTCAGTATACTGAACCGGGAGATACGCAAATATATAAGGGCAAAAAAATAAGAAAGATGGGAGAGGGGGCTATGGCACTAAGAAATCAGTGTCCAGCCCCTTTGATTGGTTTATTTGCAGGTAATATCGCGCCGCAGAAGAAAAAGTGCGAAGAGGTTTGGAATCGCAAGAAATAAATTGGCAAAATCTGTAAGTTCCCAGATAAAACTCATCGATAATACCGTCCCGAGGAAAATCATAACAATATAAAAGGTTTTGTAGCAAAAAATCCCGCGTTCCCCAATAAGGAATATTGTGGCTTTTTCGCCAAAATAAGACCAGCCGGTCAATGTGGCAAATGCGAATGCCATCAGGCAGAGATTGAGCAGGGGCGGACCCGCGACGGACAGGTGCAAAAAAGCAGCGGTAGTAAGCTCGTTCATGGAAAATCCTTCCATAAGTCCCGGTGCGGCAAGTGCGGTGGTCAGGATCGCAAGCCCGGTCAGCGCGCAGATTACCACGGTATCCCAGAAAGTTGCAGTCATGGAGATTAAAGCCTGTGTCTGGGGGTTGGGGGTTTCTGCATCAGCCGCCGCGATGGCAGCGGTGCCAAGCCCTGCCTCGTTTGTGAACAGCCCGCGTGTCACGCCGTAGCGCAGCGCCCCCATAAATGCGCCGGAGAGTGTGCCGACGGTCACTGCTTTTGCGGAGAATGCCGAGCGCAGCATCAGACCGATGGCACCGGGCAGATATGTAATGTTTTTCCCTAAAATCAGGGCGCAGCAAAAGAGGAACAGCCCCCCCATTACCGGAACCAGGCGGATGCAGAATTTGTGGATTCTTCCCGCTCCGCCGACAATCACAAGCCCTACTAAAAGTGCAAGCCCGATGCCGACGGGGATGCGCGGCAGACCAAAGGAAACCGCCGCGTCCGCAAACGCGCGCGACTGCGTGGAACAGCTCATGCAGCAGGCGGCAAACACCACGGCACCGGCATAGATGCGGGAGAGCCATTTTTTATTAAGGCGGTCATAAAGTACGACCATAGGTCCGCCGCAGTAGCTGCCGTCCGCGTTTTTTCTGCGGTGGAGAATGGAGAGGAAGCACTCTGCGTAGGAAGTTGCCATACCGAACACACCGGTTAAAAAGCACCAGAACAGAGCGCCCGGACCACCCAGATAGATGGCGGAGGAAACACCAATAATATTTCCCGTGCCAAGTGTGGCGGCAAGTGTTGTGGTAAGCGCCATCATGCCGGAAACTTTTTTGGTGGGGGTAGTGCTTTCGTTTTTTGGGGAGGAATTTTTTTGCACAGTTTTTGTTTCTGTTTTGATTTTTTCACTGTCCGTTATCGTCCCGGTTACGGAATAGCGGATACCTTTCAGCAATTTTCTTTGGACGCAGCGGGTATGAACAGTGAAATAGAGGTGGAACAGGCTTAGGATGATAAGCATCGGTCCGTCCCAGAAATAAGAGTTTATGCGGGAGAGAAGGGACTCCAGGTACTGCATATGGTTCTCCTTAAAGCTGTACAAAGCTTTCATGTCCATACAGTATATGCCCGCCCGTGGAATGGAAGTACAAAAGAATGATTGGTTGGAGTTTTTATTTGTTTATATAAAGAAAAGAGCCACTGTAAAACCGACAGTTGCCACAGTAATACAGATGGTTTGGACAGTCGGAACGGACATAGAACGGGGATTGTTTTTAGCGGGGACGATTTAAAATCCGCAGAACTTTTAGTACAACTTTTAAAGGACAATGGAGATAAGGGCTTTATAGATGATAACCTGACTGCAGTTTTATGTAGTTGTGCGGTTGCCTGGGTAAAACAAAATCCGGAAATGATACCTCCTTTAGAGGCTGACTATATTAGATAAACTCAATTCCAATTTATCGGGCTAATTCAAAACTTAAAACAGGGCGGCGGTGACAACGACGGCAATGTCCTTAAAACAGATTTACTTTTTGGCACAGCCGCCCTTTGTATACTAAACACGATAATTAGTATAATGCAACTGGATATATGGGAGCAAAGAGAAATGATATGCAAAGTATAGGAAGCCGGGGTATGTCACGAATATAACCCTTTATTCATTTACTTTAATTTCCCTGTAGATCTCCTTACCATCCTTTGTTGCCTTTACCGTGATTTTCTGTGTGTCTGCCGTAAGTGTGAGTGTATCAAGCTCAGATTCCGTCATATTATCAAAATCGTCAAGTGGGAAAATTTTCCATTCCTCTCCCGCTACCTGATAATAGATTTTTGGCTGTGCGCGGTCAAGCCCGCTTGCCACTGCGCGGATTTGTCCGTCATCATATCGCCAGTTTAACATTCCATCCGCCAGCTTTTTCTGCGGATAGTCGCGCGGGTAGATGTGCGAGATATATCCGTACATCTCGTAGGTAACACCCATGCCATCCGATGGCCGTTCGTCTGCAATAACATGGCTGCCCTGTTTGGCTGACTGGATTATATTTGCTTTCATCATGTTATAAAGTTCTTCTACCTTTTGTGGCGTATTAAGTGAGATATCGCCCCTGACAACGATATAATGGGTATCGTCTGTGTAATAAATCATACTTCCTGGCGACATTTCGGACGGGATGAGCTTCCCCTTAATAAAACCATTTTCATCCGGTGGGAAATAGGCTAGATCCTTAATTTGATCCAGGGCAGTTTCTGTTTCTAAGTCCTCGGTAAATTCCGAAATTCGGAATATAACTCCCTCAAAAACTACAAGTGCACTTTCAAAATTATAACGATAGACATGGCTGCCGATTGGCAGATCTTTTTCGTCGGTTTTAACATAGTAGTAATCAAAGGATGTGGTGGTAAGTTCTTTGGCAATGTTACTTGAAAAGAGATTGTCGAACTCTAAGGTGGTTAATACTTCCTTGTGATATTCGGTGACCGGATATTTTTTATCGTCCACCATAAGGTAATCTGATCCGAATTTAAGCTGGGTACCGATTAGTTTATCAATTTCCTCAGGAGAAATTCCGACAGGGGAGGTGGATGGATAATAATCTACGATCGCCCAGATTCCAGTTAGTTTCCGATTGGAAAAATTGTATTCCGCCTCCTTTTTGCCCACAAGGATGAATCCCGCTTCGTTCCCGGCAGGTTTAAGTGTAAGAGTGATCTGTGATTCCGGATAAGCGTGGTATAGTGAACGTTTCAGGAATGTAATTTTAGTGGTCTGATTATCCTCCGCTTTTATTTCGGTTTCATCAAAAATATAGTTATCTTTTGATGGGATGCGGATGTAATAAGAGCCGTCCTCATAAATAATATCCCCGTCTTCCTCCGATATTTCCTGCGGGCTTTTAAGATATCCGGACAGCGGTTTCCCAAAGAGGGAAAGGATGTCATTGTCAAGAATATCGGCATCTACCACAGCATAAGCCGTTGTCATACCTTGGTGTGCGGAATATCGGTTGACTGTTTTCCCATCAAAATTGCAGGTGTAGGAATTAAATAAATAATCTTTAAAAAATGCGGCGTTTAAATCGTCCTCACTCTCAAAATCCGGCATAAAGAGAGTGGTGTTTTGCAGGGTGGAAACATCTTCTTCTGAAATGGAGTAGTTGGTATCCTTGTTCTGAAATCCTGTGATATTGGATTCGGAGTCCGGTGTGGGGGTAATTTTTTCAGAAGGATTGTTTGTAGGATCGGGGAGTTCCCTCTTTTCTTCCGCTTTTGGGATGGTCATAAATGCCGCTGTGCAAAAAACTGCAAGAAGTATAACAAGTCCCAGAATAGTGAAATTCTTTTTCTTTTTTTTCATAATATTTTTCACGCGCCTTTCTGTGTTGGATTCGCCAAAGGCGGAACCTGTGTGCAGTCCGCTTTGTGATTCGGCAAAGGATAACAGGGTTTTGGCGTAAGCCCTGCGCTGCCGTTCTTCTGCGATTGAAAGGGTACTTTCATCACAGTATATTTCTGTGTCTTGGTTCATCTTGTGTACTGCAACCCAGACCAGGGGATTTAACCAGTGCAGGCAGACACAGATGGTTCCGGCAAAATGAAGGAGCGGGTCGAGATGGCGGATATGGGTCTGTTCATGTGATAAAACATGTGCCCTTGCCTCAGGCTCCATATGGTAGGGCAGAAGAATCCTTGGATGGATTACGCCAATTACAAAAGGGGAATCAATGTTTTCACACAGCCAGATATTACCGCCCTCGCAGACTGCGGAGGAAATCCTGCGTTTTAAGAGCAGAAACTGGATAAGGAAAACCAGTGCCGTAAAGAAAACTCCGGGAATATATATAATCTCTATAAGTTTTAAAAGTACGGCGGGGGACAGTGATTTTGCTGTGGTCTGGATGGGGTTGATTTCCGGTGTATTAATCTGTGACAAAAGTAAACCGTTGTTTTCTGTATGTGCCAAGTTTCCCTTCACTGTTGTGGGAGGTATTGCGGTAAAACCATAATCTGGTTCCGATATGCCCGGTTTTTGATCCGGTCTGAAGGAGCGTGAAAATTCACTGGCAGAAAGGAGCCCATCTTTGATCGGGGTGGATGAAATATTCCCCCCGTCGCGGTTCACGCGATCCTGCATATTCGTAAAATCTGGCATAAGGCTTAAATTGGTTTCAATAAATACCGGGCATAACAGGCGGATGACAACCAGCATCCAGAGCATGCGGGTATAAAAACCGGAATATTTTTTTAGGAGCAGTCTTGCCGCTAGGACAACCAGGATCAGGATACATGCCTGAAAACTCATCTGCCAGAGTATATGTAAGGCGGTAGTCATATGTGACCTCCTTTCTCGGGGTACGGGCGTATACGGTTTTTATGCCAGTTCAATCCGCTTCCTCCTGCGCGTCGTCAATCAGTTTCCTTATGCGGTCTGCCTCCTCCTTAGATAGTTTGCGGTCTTTCAGGAAGGCAGCGAGAAAGGTCGGGATATGTCCGTGGCTTGTGCGCTGCAGAAGTTCTTCACTTTCCTGGCGGTCCACCTCGTCTTTATCCACCAGGGAAGTAACAATGGTATTTTCACTTTTTACAATACCCTTATCAGTAAGTTTTTTAATTACCGTGTAAGTGGTTGATTTTTTCCAGCCAAGTTCCTCATTGCAAAGTTTGACCAGCGCAGGGCTTGCGATTGGTTCGTTTTTCCAGAGGATGCATAGGAAACGGTACTCACTTTCAAATATTTTCTCCATTATGAGGCTCCTTTCTTTGTGCAAGATAAAAGTTGGTTGTGGACGGGGTGGCATCCACGGCAGTCTATTATAATAGTCTGGTTATAGTTTACTACGATAGACTGGGTTTGTCAAGAGGTTTGTTGGAATTATTTAAGGAATATAGATTGGAAAATAATGCTGATGCACTAATTTTTTAATTGCAATCATGTGGGTGCGCCAGACTGCTCTGACATGTGGATTAGTATGAAATGCGGCAGAAGGTATTGGAGGAAAAAACAAAAAATAAAAATAATGGTTGCAATGGAGGAAACCATGTGCTATAATAGCACGCGTAAATCATATATGTGAAGTGGAGGATGGATTGTTGTGTGTTAAAACAAGACTGTTCTTTTGTTTTACATAAAAAATATTAAATGCAAGTTAAGGGGTTGACGGATCTGATGACCTGGACTACAATTTTGACAGACAGACAGACAGACAGACAGACAGACAGACAGACAGACA
>CAJTOR010000028.1 GCA_910577675.1 uncultured Lachnospiraceae bacterium | reverse complement strand
TCATATTCTTTATATGAAAAATCTGTATTTTCTTCAAACATATTTATATCACTCTCTGAGTGTAGTAGTATATGTCCTAATTCGTGTGCTGCAATAATTCGAACAGATAATTCGTCATGCCTATACCTTTTGTTAATATATACCCATGGCTCTCCTTTTTGGTTCATATGTGTAAAACCATTTAAACCGCCTTCCAAGTCTATAATTGAGCAAGGTATCTCTAATTTATTTAGTATTTTTAAAGGGTTTCTTGTTGCAAAATAATCAAAACACTTTTCAGCAGCCCTTTTAATTTTCTGGTATCTTTTTTGATCAACCAACTACGTCCCCCCATTTCTAATACCTATTTTTGGCTGTTTTTGTATATGATATTTGCAATTTTTATCTTGTCATTTTTTGAAATATCTCCATCTTTTTCTTTAAATGCCGCTAGTACTTTTTGAGAAGAAAGATATTTTTCTGCATCTTCTTCATTTGTAAAATAAGTATAAATTTCCTCCGAAATTTCTTCGTTAAAATTTTTTGAAGTATAATTAGGAATATAGGTAAGTTCCTTTATCCTTTCTGTTGCAACATTTTTTCCCGTGTCATTAAGTAAATTGTAATATTGCATGATTTTTGGAAAGTCTGATTTGGAAACAACTTTCTTGTCAATGTTTTGTTCTCCGTATTGCAATATAACCCCTGATGCTAAGCTTTCTGTATCTATATTAAGTTCTTTGGTTATTTTCATAACATTTGTTATGTTTGAATTCGCGATACCTCTTTTTAATATGCTATCGAGAGTAGTCCACGGCATTTCAATTTTTTCGCAAAATTTTTTTAAGTTTCCGTACTTTTTGATAATTATACTTTTTACAGATTCTTCCACTTTCTCCATGCTTTTACCTCCTTGTCATATACCATACTATATTATTATCGAAAAATCAAGATACTTTTTCAAGTTTTTCAAAAAAAATCTCGAAAAATCATAAAAACAGTATTGACAATCTCGAAAAATCGTGTATAATAAAATCGTAATCACGAAAATTCGAGAAAGGAGGGCAATATGTTTAATAATCTCGATGCAGAAA
The DNA here is from genome assembly GCA_910577675.1 of uncultured Lachnospiraceae bacterium. Taxonomy (GTDB): domain Bacteria; phylum Bacillota; class Clostridia; order Lachnospirales; family Lachnospiraceae; genus RGIG4057. Next base: position 42,102 of record CAJTOR010000028.1, on the reverse strand, counting down.
TGGCAAGGAGAAAAATAACAAGATCATCTCTTGCAAAAAAAATACATAAGTCACCAACCACTTTATCGTTGAAGTTAAACGGTAAAGCTCCTATTACATTGCTCGAATGTATTGAAATAAAAAATGCGATAGGAGCGGACTGCACGATTGATTATCTTTTTTCGGTTGACAGATGATGTAGTGGAGGTGAAACAGAAATCAACGCGATAGGCAGACTTCTAAGGGGAGGCAGGAAAGGCAGAAAGATGTTTGTCCGATCCGGAAAGGGGGTGAAAAACGATGGATATATCAATCATTCAAAACGAAAGCAGATACCTTTTGTGTATTGGCTCTGAAAAAGTTGAAGTATCTGATTACAAGCAAGATTGATTTGTTTGCAATATGGTATCCAGCTTCCAGAAGATTTTGTAAAAAGACCAGAATATAAGCAAATGGATTTGTCTGATTTCGTTAACAGAGAAAGAGAGTAATATGCGAAGGAAGCCCGCCTTCTGGCGGGCTTGGTACAACGGGAAAGCTACAACATTGTGATCTATGCTTGGATTTTGGCAAGCAGAGCTTCCTGCAATACCTGGGAAAAGTTTATCCCCATAGACACAGCAGCTTCGTTCAGCCATTCGGGGATACTTAAAGTTTTCTTCACTGCATGAGAATTGGTGCGCCTTTTATAAGCAAGCATATCAAATTCAATTACAACAAGAAAGGCGTTCGGTTCCGGAGGGATTACCGTCGGATCAGAAGAAACAGGGAAGGGCTCGTGTTCTTTTTCACGGCTGGTCAACGCAAGCCCGAGCGCATCCACAGCCATTTCATAAGCTTGTGTCATGTCATCGCCCTGGGTCAGGCATTCTGGGAGATCGGGGAAGGAAACCCAAAAGCCTCCTTCTTCTGCCTTGTGAAATAATGCAGGATAAAATAATTTGTTCATAATAGTGCCTCCGTTTTTGGGGGCGGAACTATTTGAGTCCCGCCTGTTTTAATATAGCCTGCTCAAGTCCTTTTTTTAGGCTTGCGCTGTGATAAGGAACTTCGGTTTGGTGTCCAGTTGTATTATTTCTCATTTTTACATGAGAGCCGTTTTGACTGACAACCTTAAATCCGTTCTTTTTGAGATATTGTATCATCTCTCTTGGGGTCATTGGCATTTTTATTGCTCCTTTCCTTATCATAGCTATATTATAACACGTAATATTACGTATGTCAAGAATAAAATACGTAATATTACGTAGAATTTAAAAGGAGAACTATATGAGAAAAAATCTGAAAGAAGCCCGCCAGAAGGCGAGCCTGGCACAACGGGAAAGCAACAACAGCAAGTAATATGTGAACAGAAAGAAAGGGGACGAAAAAAATAGATAAGGAAATGGAAAGACGGGTTATGTTGATAGCCGAGGCGGTGGCAGGGCTAAAATACAGTGAATGGTCGCGCATCAAGACAGCCATTGATAAGAAGTTTTCCTCAGCATCCAATAGGGTCAAACTGGAAGATGCTGAGGAATTGAAAGTAGCTATTGAGATTGAGCTTTAGTTTCAATAATTTGGATGCATGATGGATGAATGCGGTAATTGGTTCCGTTATATTGGATATTGATGTAATCATACTTGAAGCAGTCGGCAATTGTGGAACCATTCGGATAGCAAAGGTTTTCTTCAAAATATACTAATGGGTTCTGGAAATCTTCCACAGTACCTGTTTCTGTAATATCTGTCCAGCATCCTAATAGATTAGCGAAAATGCGTTTCATTTATCCTTTTTTCCTTTCTTCGTACTCGGCTGCGGCAACAGCCTGTGGGTACATTGTAGCAGGAGAGGTAGGAGATTACAAGAAATAGCAGAATATATACACTTTTAGTGAAATGGAATGTACCAATGAAAAAGTATAGGGGGGATAGCAAAATTGTAAAGAAAGAGAGGAAGAAATGAGAGATTTAGTAAAGACAACAATTACTTCTATGGAAGTAGCGCAGATGGTCGGGAAGAAACATTACGATTTGCTGAAGGATATCCGTAAGTATACGGAGCAGTTGGACGAAGGGAAAATTTCCGTGGTTGATTTCTTCACGGAAAGCACATATATCGACGGAAAAGGGGAGAGCCGTCCTTGCTTCATGGTAACGAAGAAAGGCTGCGAGTTCATCGCCCATAAGCTGACGGGTCAGAAGGGGACGGAGTTCACTGCCCGTTACATCAATCGTTTTCACGAGATGGAACAGCAGGGAAAGACGAATCCGGTAGAAATCCCAGTTGGTGAAGTCGCGAGTTACTTAAAGGCGATGGATAGGGTGGCAACTAGGCAGAACCTTGCACCATACAAGATTGCAGCGAATTTCAAGAGGATATCGGAACAGTTTGGGATTCAGCTTTCAGAGGATTTTGTAAATGTGCCAGAGTATAATCAGATGGATTTTTCTGATTTCATTGACGGAGAAAGAGAGTGACATGCGTAAGAACCTGAAAGAAGCCCGCCAGAAGGCGGGCATGACACAAAGAGAGGTAGCAGAGAAGTTGGGGATTCAAGAGAGATACTACCGTTTTCTTGAATCGGGAGCGCGTGATGGAAATTTTAAGATGTGGGATACATTGGAGGATTTATTTGGAGTCCATCAAAGAATCCTTCGGGAATTGTCTTCCGACTAATTCATCTAGTGACACATTGAAATGATCAGCAAGTTTAATCAGAACGGATAATTCGGGTTCTCTTGCTCCCAGTTCATAATTTCTGTATCCACGTGCAGTAATACCTAATAAATCAGCCATTTGTGTTTGTGTACAGCCTAGTAAAAGACGTAATTGTTTTAATTTTTTTGAAAAATCCATATTTCCTCCTAAAAAAGTGTTGACAGGAACTAAATGTTCCTATATAATGAAAGGCGAGAAGGAACACTTCGTTCCTTATAGGTAAAAATATAATATTAACATTTTATTTTACCACACTTTAAGGAGGAAAAGCAAATGGTACTTGCAATGAAAATTGAAGAAATGGCGCATGAAGCAGAAACATTGAGAAGCCTTGCCCTGGCAGTTTATGATGCCATTTATAACGGATGCAACGATTATAAGGAATTTGACTATGCGTTCCATTTGGTATTTTGTATGGCGCATGAACACATGGAGCATTTGAATTCATTGACGGATGAAGCATTTACTGTGTGGAGGACAAAAAATCAGGAAAGTTTTGATGAGAGGCAGAAAGGAGGTAACAGTAATGCCAAGAATAGCTTTGACCATCCAGCAGAAAAGGGACTATAAGGTTCGCGATTTCAAGGGCTGGGTGACAAAACAGATGAAGCTTAACGGGAAAAGGCAAGCAGACGTGGCAGCAGTCCTTGGAGTTTCCACAGGGCGTGTATCGCAGATGCTGAAAATTCCTCAAAAGGGCGACAGGACAAACCCTGACCCATTTAGTTACGGTCAGGTGTTGGCACTGTGCGAGTATTTCGAGGTGGACGGAGAAGAAAGGCAGCGATTATTAACACTTTAGAAGGAGGTTTCAGGGATGGAGAAAATGGATACATTCATTCGACAAGAATCTATGAACGAACTATCTCTTGGATTTTGTGAGAAACTGTATATCGTCAATGGCTTTATCACAGAGATTATTGCAGGACATATCACGAGAATCGGAAGAGAAGCAGATCTGGCAAGAATGCCTCCCGAAACAGGGAAAGCGAGCATCCTTACCAAGCAGCCAACTTTACAAAAGTAAAATGGTCGGAAAGGAAAAGGCATCCAATCCGACCGTTAACAAAGTAACACACTCTTATTATAGTGTATCCGATTCGAAAAATCAATAGGAAAACAAAATAACATTAACATAGGGCAAAAGGAGAAATAAGAATGAAATCGAAGTGGAAAGTGAGTAGCCAATATATTGGCGGTGAAAAGATGTACATCGCATTGCGTGTACTTGATACTTCACTGCCGCAGCATGGTGGCAACGTGGAAACCAGCGGCGAGTACAGCAGCAACCATGATGCCGTGCAGGATTTGGTAGATCAATTGAATGGAGGGACAAAAAATGAGCATCAAGATCAATAAGCTTGAGATTGAGAATGTCAAGCGAATTAAGGCAGTGAAATTGGAGCCAACGCGCTCCGGCCTGACCATTATCGGGGGGAACAACGGGCAGGGGAAAACCAGCGTGCTTGACAGCATTGCCTGGGCATTGGGCGGGGAGAAATACCGCCCAAGCAAGGCGCAACGTCAGGATTCGGTAATTCCACCTAACTTGCATATCGTGATGAGCAATGGTTTGGTGGTGGAGCGAAAGGGCAAAAACAGCAGCCTTACTGTAACCGATCCGCAGGGGAACAAGGCGGGGCAGCAGCTTTTAAATACTTTTGTGGAGCAGTTGGCGCTTGATTTACCACGTTTTCTTTCTGCGACACCAAAAGACAAAGCGGACACGCTCTTAAAGATTATCGGGGTAGGAGCACAGCTTGCTGAGCTGGAACACGCGGAAAAAGAGGTGTACAGCGAGCGCACGACGATCGGGCGAATTGCCGACCAGAAACAAAAATATGCCAAAGAGCAGCCGTATTATCCGGATGTGCCGGAAATGCCAGTGAGTGCTGCGGAACTGATCAGACAGCAACAGGAAATCCTGGCAAAGAATGGGGAGAACCAAAGAAAGCGTGAAAACCTGTCTGCATTAAAGAGAAATGCAGCTTTATTGCAGATTCAGGTGGAGGAGCAGGAGAAAGGCTTAAAGGAGCTGAAGGAGAAGCAGGAGCAGATTGCTGCGGATATCCAGATCGCAGAAACCGATGTACTTGATTTGCAGGATCAGTCAACGGAAGAATTAGAGCGCAATATTGAGCAGATTGACCAGATTAACCACAAGGTACGCGCAAACTTGGATAAGGATAAGGCGGAGGAAGATGCAAAGGATTATATGGCGCAGTACCAGCTTCTTACTACGAAACTTGAAGAAATCAGACAGCAAAAACAGTCGCTGCTGGATTCTGCGGATCTCCCATATCCAGGGCTTTCCGTGGAGGATGGGGAGTTGCTTTACCAGGGGAATCGCTGGGACTGCATGAGCGGAGCCGAGCAGTTAAAGGTGGCTACTGCCATTGTGCGCAGATTAAAGCCGGAATGCGGCTTTGTGCTTTTGGATAAGCTGGAGCAGATGGATATGGATACCCTGGAGGAATTTGGACGCTGGTTGGAGCAGGAGAACCTCCAGGCGATTGCAACCAGGGTTTCCACGGGCGGGGAGTGTTCGATTATTATTGAGGACGGCTATGCCGTGGAGCAGCCAGCAACGGAAAGGGAAGTTCCTGTTGTTCCGGCTGCTGCCAGTTGGAAGGAGGGTGAATTTTAATGAATATTACAAGGGGGAAACGACAGGAAGCACAGAAAATCGTGCTGTATGGACCGGAGGGGATTGGAAAGAGTACCTTTGCTGCACAGTTCCCGCAGCCGTTATTTATTGATACGGAGGGAAGCACTGCGCACATGGATGTGATGCGCTTTGATCCGCCAAGCAGCTTTACCATGCTCATGGAAGAAATCCGATATGTTAAGGAACACCCAGAAGTTTGCAAGACGCTGGTGATTGACACGGCGGACTGGGCGGAGCAACTTTGCATTGCAGAATTTTGTGCAAAAAAACAGATTTCCGGCATCGAGGAGATCGGGTACGGTAAGGGCTATGTTTATGTGGCAGAGGATTTCGGTAAGATGTTGAATCTGTTAGAGGAAACAAAGAAGCGCGGGATTCATATTGTAATCACTGCCCATGCACAGATGAGGAAGTTCGAACAACCGGATGAAATGGGTGCATATGACCGCTGGGAGCTGAAGCTGCAAAAAAAGGATGCACCGTTACTAAAAGAATGGGCGGATATGGTATTGTTTGCAAACTACAAAACCATTGTTGTAAATGTGGACAACCAGGGTGCAGCGAAAGGAAAGAATAAGGCACAGGGCGGAAAGCGTGTGATGTATACGGAGCATCATCCATGCTGGGATGCGAAAAACCGGCATGGACTGCTACAGGAGCTGCCCTTTACCTTTTCCTCCATTGCGCACTGCATCCCGGAAATAAGGGGGGAAGGACAGGGAACATTTACCCCGCCGGCAACTCCGGATAAACCAAGGCAGCCAGAAGGGAACTGTTATGCCAGGGATGAAGAAATTCATCCCTCCCATGGAACAGCAGACAGAGGAAGAGATGTTGTGTCAAATGCAAAGAAGGCTCCGACAGAGAATTCAGAGGCAGCGGCGCAGAGAATTCCAAAGAAGCTGCTGGATTTGATGAATTCCTATCATGTTGTGATCGAAGATGTGACTGGGGCAGTAGAAAAGCGCGGTTATTATCCGAAAGGGACACCAATAACAAATTACGAACCTGCATTTATCGAGGGGGTGCTGGTTGCTGCGTGGCCAAAGGTTTATGAGATGATCAAAGAGAATAAGCGGGCGGCTGGAGAATTTATTAACATTCCTGATGGGATGGCAGACGAGCTGCCATTTAACTAAATTATAACTGTGTGTGCAACAGAAATGGAGTGGATATGATGGAAAAAGAGTTGGGCTGGGATGACCAGATAGAGAAAGACAGTGCGGATTTTGTGATCCTTCCGGAAGGGGATTATGATTTTGAAGTCGAATATATGGAACGTGGAAGGCATAACGGCAGCGATAGACTACCGCCATGCAATAAAGCAACATTGTCGGTTCGGCTGATGGCAGAGGATGGACAGGAAGCGGTAATAAAGCATAACCTGTTTTTGCACAGTAAATGTGAAGGATTGCTTTGTGCATTCTTTACAGCGATCGGACAGCGCAAGCATGGGGAAAAAATTAGTATGAATTGGAATGCGGTTCCAGGTTCTAGAGGCCGCTGTAAGATCAAGATTCGGAATTGGAAGAGTACCAACGGAAACGAGATACAGAGCAATGAGATTGTGCGGTTTTACGAGCCGGAGGAAGGGCAGAAAACCGCGCCGCAATGGAAGGCGGGGGATTTTTGATGGAACTTCGGCCATATCAGGAAGAGGCAAAAACGGCAATCTTCGAACAGTGGGGGAGCGGGAATGCACGGACGCTGCTTGTGTTGCCCACCGGATGCGGCAAGACGATTGTCTTCGCAAAAGTGACGGAAGAATGTGTCCGGGAAGGAGAGCGGGTTCTTATCCTGGCGCACCGTGGGGAGCTTTTGCAGCAGGCAGCGGATAAGATTGCAAAAACAACCGGACTAGGCTGCGCAACGGAAAAAGCGGGACAGTCCTGCCTGGGGAGTTGGTTCCGGGTTGTGGTTGGCTCCGTCCAGACAATGATGAGGGAAAGCAGACTGCGGCAATTTGATGCTGGTTACTTCAACACAATCATTATTGACGAGGCACACCATTGTATTACGGATAGTTACCAGAATATCCTGAAGCATTTTTATAAGGCGAAAGTATTGGGTGTAACCGCAACACCGGATCGCGGGGATATGAAAAATCTAGGTTCGGTTTTTCAATCCCTTGCCTATGAATATACCTTGCAGAGGGCGATTAAAGAAGGATACTTAACACCGATCCGGGCGCAGACTATTCCATTGCGATTAGATTTAAGCAGGGTGGGAATCCAGGGAGGCGACTTTAAAACGGCGGATCTTGGATGTGCACTTGACCCTTATCTGTATCAGATCGCAGATGAGATGAAGAAATATTGTGCCGGGCGTAAAACCGTTGTTTTCCTGCCACTTGTCAATACAAGCCAGAAGTTCCGTGATATTTTGCAGGAAAAAGGGTTTCGTGCGGTAGAGGTAAATGGGGAGAGCAAGGATCGTGCAGAGATTCTAAAAGGCTTTGAAGAGGGAGCATATGATGTACTTTGCAATTCCATGTTGTTAACGGAAGGTTGGGATTGCCCAAATGTGGACTGCGTGGTTGTGCTCCGGCCAACGAAGGTGCGTGCCCTGTATGCGCAGATGGTAGGGCGGGGAACCCGGCTGTATCCGGGAAAAGAATATTTGTTGTTATTGGATTTTTTATGGCATACTGAGCGGCATGAACTATGTCATCCGGCGCATCTTATCTGCGAGAATGATGAAGTGGCAGAAAGGATGACAAAAAACCTGGAAGAATCCGGGATGCTGGTTGACCTGGAGGAAGCCGAGTGCGCTGCGTCGCAGGATGTGATTGCACAGCGGGAGGAATCCCTGGCAAATCAGTTGAGGGAGATGAAAAACCGCAAGGGAAGATTGGTTGATCCTTTGCAGTTTGAACTATCCATCCAGGCCGAAGATTTATCGAACTATGTCCCTGCTTTTGGCTGGGAGATGGGACCGGCAAGTGAAAAGCAGTTGGCGAGCCTTGAGAGGCTGGGGATTTCCCCTGACCAGGTTGGGAATGCAGGGAAGGCCGCGAAGCTGCTTGACCGGCTGGATAAACGCAGGAGGGAAGGATTGACCACGCCGAAGCAGATCCGTTTCCTGGAAGGCAGGGGGTTCAATCATGTCGGTACATGGCAGTTTGATACAGCCAAAAATATGATTGACCGGATAGCAGCGAATGGGTGGAAGGTTCCTGCCTCCATCCAGCCAGCAGAATATATTCCATCACCGGGTGAAGGTGGAGAGTATGGATGGTAGAACATAAATATAATATATTGGAATTGCTGTCCTATATCAATCCAGCAGGATTGAATTATCAACAATGGATTAATATTGGGATGGCCCTGAAGGAAGAAGGATATTCTGTGGAGGACTGGGACCGCTGGAGTAAAGCGGATCAACGGTACCGAAGCGGGGAATGTGTGCGAAAATGGGCATCGTTCCGGGGTGCTGCCACAACACCAGTTACAGCGGGGACAATTGTAAAATTAGCGCGTCAGAATGGTTGGAAACCATCGGATCTCGGCGGCGAAATTGACTGGGAGGGAACGATTGGACCGAAAGATTTAAAGGAAAATGGCGGTAAAAAATCCTGTAGGAAGATTGTGGAACCTGGGGAAGCACACTGGAAACCTGTGGATGAGCTGATATGCTATCTGGAAACATTGTTTGTCCCATCGGATCATGTGGGATATGTGACAGAAACATGGAAGCAGGAGGATGGGACGTACAGACCAACAAAGGGGAGCTATGACCGGACAGCGGGACAATTGATTCAGGCTCTGAAAAAATGTGGGGGAGATATTGGGGCGGTACTGGGGGATTACCGGAAAGAAGCAGGTGCATGGATTCGCTTTAACCCCCTGGATGGAAAAGGGATTAGGAATGAAAATGTTACAGAATACCGGTATGCATTAGTTGAGTCGGACAAAGAAGAAATCGACAAACAAAATGCTATTTTACGCCGGCTGGAACTTCCTATTGCGGCATTGGTACACAGTGGAAACAAAAGCTTACATGGCATTGTGCATATTGATGCGGGGAATCATGCAGAGTACGAAAGACGGGTAAAACATCTCTATGCTGTCTGTAAAAAGAATGGGTTGGAGGTTGATACACAGAACAAAAACCCATCCAGGATGAGCCGTATGCCAGGTGTTTTCAGGAATGGGCACAAGCAGTTCCTTGTGGCAGTCAATATCGGGAAACGTTCGTGGGCAGAATGGGAAGCGTGGATGGAGGAAATGGATGATGATCTTCCTGACACGGAAAACCTGGCAGCAGAATGGGATAACCTGCCGGAATTGGCAATGCCACTGATCGAAGGCGTTCTGCGGCAGGGACATAAGCTCTTACTTGCAGGACCATCCAAGGCTGGCAAGTCATTTGCACTAATTGAAATGTGCATTGCCATCGCAGAAGGGCGCAGGTGGCTTTCCTGGCAGTGTAACCAGGGGAAGGTATTGTATGTCAACTTGGAACTTGACCGTGCATCCTGCCTGCACCGGTTTGCGGATGTGTATGGTGCGCTGGGGTGGAAACCGAAAAATTTAGCCAATATCGATGTCTGGAACCTGCGCGGGAAATCAGTCCCTATGGACAAACTGGCACCGAAACTGATCCACAGGGCGCTTAAAAAAGAGTATATTGCCGTAATCATTGACCCAATCTATAAGGTTATTACCGGGGACGAGAACAGCGCAAACCAGATGGCAGAGTTTTGTAACCAGTTTGACAAAGTATGCACGGAACTTGGCTGTGCGGTAATCTATTGCCATCACCATTCAAAAGGGGGGCAAAGTGGAAAGAAATCCATGGATAGAGCTTCTGGTTCCGGAGTGTTTGCACGCGATCCGGACGCACTGCTTGACTTGATTGAACTGGAAGTAACCGAGGATCTTCAGAAACAGGAAGATAATAAAGCAGTATGTAGAGCCTGTCAGAAATATCTGGATGTGCAGATAAAAAACTGGAGGGAAGAGGTTGGCCAGGATGGGTTGTACAGTGCATCACAGATGCAGGAATACTGTAAAAAGAAGTTATCCCCAGGGCAGATGGGGGAACTGGGGAAACTGGTCTTTTCCGCAAAACAGCGGGCAAAGATCATGACTGCATGGAGAGTGGAGGGGACACTTCGCGAATTCCCCAAATTTGAGCCGGTGAACCTTTGGTTTGACTTTCCGGTGCACCGTGTGGATAAAAGTGGGATACTTATGGATTCTGCCCCGGATGGGGAGGGGAAAACTAAGATCGCAAAGAAGAAGACCCCGGAAGAAAAGAAGAATGCGAAAAATGAGGATTTAAGAAAAGCTTTTGAGGCAAATGACCTGAAAAATGAAGGAAAGGTCAAATTATCCGATATCAGTGAGTATATGGGCATTTCGGTCAACACGATAAAAAAATATGTGGACGAATCCGGGGAGTTTCGCAGGGAGAATGGCATGGTAGTCAAGGCACCAATAGGAGAATTGGTTACCTGATTACAGATAAGTGCCAAAAATGGGAGTTAAAGTGTCAAATGGAGATGTTGACGCTTTGACCGCAAAGAATTGTCAGGTGCCAAATGGAGATGTTGACACTTTGACAGCAGGTGTCAAAAACAGGTGTCAGGTGTCAAAAAGAAGATTTGACAGTTGACAGCAGGTGTCAAAAATAGGTGTCAAGGTGTCAAAAAGGAGATTTGATACCCTGATATCAAGCGGCATGTGAGGTGTCAAAAAAGGGGGTGTCAAATCCCCCCGTAAGGGGGGGGGATTTGACACACATCCCATTTTGACCTCACACCTCTAAGCGAAATTTGACAGCAGGGTTTGACACCTGCCAGAAAAAAGAAAAAGGATTGATTTTGATGACAACTGAATTTTTTATGAGTATGGTTCCACCATCATGCACCTACCAGGAAAAGCAGGTCAGTGTGGTAAAAGGCAAACCAGTATTCTACATGCCAGCAGAGTTAAAAGTGGCAAAGCAGAAACTGGAAGCGCATTTGGGGCGGCATATCCCAGAGAAGGAATATGTTGGGGCTGTGCGATTGATTGTGCGCTGGCTATTCCCGCGGGGCACACATCGGGATGGTGAGTACAAGACGAGCCGGCCGGACACGGACAACCTTCAGAAGATGCTAAAGGATACCATGACGGAGCTGCATTACTGGAAGGACGATGCGTTGGTGGTGTCGGAGCTGGTGGAGAAGTTTTGGGCGGAGCACCCAGGGATCTATATCCGGATTGAGGAGTTGGTATGATTACAGTAAGGCAAGTGGAGTGGATTTTTGACCGGGCGAGGGATTTCTTGGTGTACTGGGTGGAAAATCCCCCGACGGATGAGGAAGGATGGCAGCGCCTTATGGAACAGGCACATGACCTGATGAAACGGGGAAGGGAGCACCCGCTGCTGCTGGCGGTCATGGTGGGAGTCCTAGGATGCATCGGGGCAGAAGAGAAGAAGAATAGCCCGTGATGGGAATTCCCATATCGGAAGGAGGGATGGAATTGGTTAAGGATATGTGGTCAAAAGAGAGAGCGAAAAGGCGGAATGATACCTTAAACAAACTGGCGTATCTTCGCTGGAAGGAGGAACATTACGAGGAAACGGCTGATTATGCGATGGAATATTTTTTCCGTTTGCTGGATATTGGTGATGTAGAGCCATAAGGGGGGATATAAGATGGAGAGATGCAAGTGTTATGTTGGTGTAGCCTGTGTAGATGGTAGCTGTCCAATTGCTAATCGGGATAAATACGAAGAATATGATATACCAGTGGGTTGGGACTGTGACGAGTGCCATTATTACAGTGGGTGTAAGGACTGTGCTTTGTTTGGCACAGAATACTGTGAAATGCCGCAGGCTGATGTTGTGGAAGACAAGGTGGAAGGGTGAGGTGAAGGGATGGACAAGCAAAGCCTGATGGGCTACCAGAAGCTGAAACGGGAACAGGAACTTCTGCTCCGGCGTATTGAAACGCTCCAGAAAAAAGAGGTGCCGGTGGTTGTGGGGAAGGTGAAAGCCTCCTCACGCGATTTCCCGTACCTAGAGCACCGCATTAGCGTGCAGATGGACGAACCAGTGGAGTCAGACCGGATCAAACGGATGTTTAGGATTTACAGGGAGCGACAGGAAAAGATCGGGCAGCAGATGCTTCAAATTGAGGAGTTCATCAACGGGATCAGTGATCCGGAGATACGGCAGATTTTTGAGATGAGGTTTATTGAGGGGCGGAAGTTACGGGAGATCGCAAGCGCAGTTAATCGTGATTTAAGCGGTATAGGGAAAAAAGTTAATAATTTTTTGCAACTTTCCAAAAATTCCAAAAAATCTGTGATATAATTTAAAATGACAAAGGTGTTTGTGTTCGCGAATACCACTGTTCCTCTTGTATATCCTGCTAATGTCATGGCTGGATAAATGCATATTTGTAGACTCCGGAAAGAAGGGTGCCATTTGGCATCCTTTTTTCTGTCCAGAAAGGAAGGTGATGCCGGATGGCACTGACAGGGAAGCAGCAGCTCTTTGTCGAAGAATACCTGATTGACCTGAACGCAACACAAGCAGCCATACGCGCAGGGTATTCTGTGAATACAGCGGAAGCAATTGGGTTTGAAAACTTGAGAAAACCTAAGATTGCACAGGCGATTGCGGAACGGATGGCGGAGCGGAGTCGCAGGACGGGGGTGAACCAGGATCGGATTGTTCTTGAATTAGCAAAAATCGCCTTTGTCAATGCTGCTGATATGATTGATCCGGAGAATGCCACAATCAAGGAAGATGCATCCTCTGATGATACCGCGGCTATTCAATCGGTAAAAGTAAAGGTGATCCCAACAAAAGAGGGTGAAGGGGTTGAACGTGAAATCAGGCTGAACGACAAATTGAAAGCCCTTGAACTTTTAGGGAAACACTTGGGTATGTGGAATGACAAGTTGGATGTGAACCTAAATGTCCCAGTTGTTATTTCAGGGGAAGATGATCTTGAAGATTAGTAGTCAATACGTTTTTGATTATCAGAAACATATCTATTTGCCTGAGCAGTGCGCAGTCACTTCCGGTAAGCGTAAGATTTCCCTTCCTGAATACGTTGGTAAGGGGTATGGCTCTTTCTGGAAGTGGAAAGGCAGATACCGGGTTTGCAAGGGAAGCCGTGCAAGCAAGAAATCAAAGACAACCGCTTTATGGTATATCGTGAACATGATGAAGTACCCTGACGCTAATCTGTTAGTTGTCAGGAAGGTATTCAGGACACTAAAGGATTCATGCTTCACGGAATTAAAATGGGCGATTAACCGTTTGGGGGTTCAAAACCACTGGGAAATAAAAGAAAGCCCCCTTGAAATGACCTACAAGCTAACGGGACAAAAGATATATTTCCGGGGACTAGATGATCCCTTGAAGGTTACTTCGATCACCGTTGAACATGGATATCTGTGTTTTATGTGGATCGAGGAGGCATATGAGATCGGCAACGAGAATGATTTCAATATGCTGGATGAATCCATCCGTGGAGCAATCCCCCCTGAAACGGGGCTTTTCAAACAGATCACTTTGACCTTCAACCCGTGGAATGAACACCACTGGATGAAGAAGCGGTTCTTTGACAACCCAGATGATGAAACCCTTGCCATGACTACGAATTACCTTTGTAATGAATGGCTGGATGAGGCGGATCGCAAGGTGTTTGAAACCATGCGCCTGAACAATCCCCGCCGTTACCGTGTGGCTGGTTTGGGTGATTGGGGTATCGTTGAAGGGCTTATCTTCGAGAACTGGGAAGAAAAGGCTTTTGACATTGAGGAGATTCGCAGGCTGAAATCAGTTAAGTCGGCTTTTGGTCTTGATTTTGGATATACCAATGATCCTTCTGCCTTGTTCTGTAGCCTGGTTGATACGGTGTCAAAAACCATATGGGTATTTGATGAGATGTACCAAAAAGGGATGAGCAATGAGAGGATTGCTTCGGAAATCACTGCAATGGGATACCGGAAAGAGCGAATTAGGGCAGAAGCGGCAGAGCCAAAAAGTATAGACCGATTATATGATTTGGGTCTTTATCATATCCAGCAATCTAGGAAGGGAAAGGACAGTATAAACAATGGGATTGACTACTTACAGGACTATCATATTATTGTTCATCCCCGCTGCGTGAATTTTATCACAGAAATCAGCAATTACACATGGGACACAGACACAAAGACAGGGAAACGTCTGAATAAGCCTATCGATGATTTTAACCATTTAATGGATGCTATGCGTTATGCCATGGAAGATTTCAGCATGGGGGATGCTTTCAGTTTTGAATAAAGGATGGAGAAAGCCAATGTTTACTTTGCTTGCAATAGTTAGTAATCTGTATCACAAGATAAGACATGATGGTGAAGAATGGTTGTTAGATTCATTTATTGACACTGATATCAAACTGATAAAGTCAATAGCTGTTGCAGTTGTTTTTTTGTCTTTGGTGCTTTATGTAGTCTTAAAAATATCACATTAGTAATAGATAGCCTTGAAACGTAGATGTTTCCGGGATTTTGTTTTTATCAGGCAATAGAAAAGGGGTGAAGATAAAATGCTAAGCTTTATTGACTTCTTCAAAAATAAGGTATCAAACCTGATCTTGCAGGGGGCGAAAAGCTGCATGAGCGACAAGGAGTTTCTGGAAAAGGAAATTGCCCGCTGGAAGAACAGCCCGCAGCGGATTATGCAGATTAAGAGTAGTTTGTACTACGAAAATGAACATGACATTCTGAAGCAGCAAAGAACGATGATCGGAGAGGGCGGCAAGCTGCAAATTGTGGAGAACTTGCCAAACAATCATATCATTGATAATCAGTATGCGAAGATGGTAAACCAGAAAGCGAATTACTTGCTGGGAAAGTCCTTTGTGGTGAAAGGGAAAAATACGGAGTATACCGAAGTCTTGAACAAAGTATTTAGCAAGCATTTTATGAAAACCCTGAAAAATGGAGGGAAAGCTGCTTTAAACGGCGGGATTGCTTGGTTATATCCCTACTACACAGGTGCCGGGGAGTTGGCTTTTCGATTGTTTCCATCCTATGAGATCCTTCCCTTCTGGAAGGACAGCGAACACACAGTACTTGATTTTGCAGTCCGGTTGTATCTGGTAACAGGGTATGAAGGAACCACACCTAAGATGATTGAGAAGGTGGAAGTCTATGATTTGCAGGGAATTCACAAGTTCATTCTGGATGGGGAAACGTTAGTCCCGGATGTAAGCATGGAGGAAGATTTTGAACATCCCTATGTCACGATTACGGGAGAGAATGGAGAAATTATCGGGCTGAACTGGCAGAAGATACCCCTGATTCCGTTAAAATATAATGATAGTGAAATACCATTGTTGAAAAAGGTCAAATCCTTGCAGGATGGAATTAACCTTATGTTATCGAATTTTGAAAATCATATGCAGGAAGATTCGAGGAACACAATCCTTGTGCTGAAAAACTATGAAGGAACGAACCTTGGGGAGTTCCGGCGCAACCTTGCGACTTATGGGGCGGTAAAAGTCCGGTATGATGGGGAAACAAAAGGCGGGGTAGAAACTCTTCAAATCACAATAAACGCGGAAAACTACAAGATTATCTTAGAAGCATTCAAGAAGGCACTGATTGAGAATGCCATGGGCTATGATGCGAAGGACGATAGGCTTTCCGGCAATCCAAATCAGATGAATATTCAATCCATGTATAGCGATATTGACCTAGATGCGAATGATATGGAAACTGAACTTCAAGCCGCTTTTGAGGAAATTCTTTGGTTTGTCAATGCCCATCTTTTCAATACTGGAAGAGGGAACTTTGAAGGGGAGAAAGTGGATATTATTTTTAACCGTGATATCCTGATTAACGAAACAGAGGCGATTGAAAATTGTGCCAAATCCATGGGGATGCTCTCTGATGAAACGGTAGTAGAGCAGCATCCATGGATTGATGATCCAAAGGAAGAGATGGAACGGTTGAAAAAGCAGAAGGAGGAAGAACAAGCGGAGTTTGAGCGGCAGCAAGGGTATAACCCTTTCCAGCAGGCGGGAAGGGCAGGAAACCAACCGGGGAAATCCCCGCCAAAGAAAGAAGGTGATCCGGGTGAAGGTGAAAAAGTTTGATGTACTGACCGTCCCGCTGGAAGTGGAATATGTAAAGCCTATTATGGGACGGTTATTTTGTCTGTTTGCGTGGGTGATGCTTGTAAGGTTTAAAAAGTTCAATTTCACAATGAACGGTCAACCAGTGTTCAGCTTTTACCGTCTGATTGTTCCCCGCTTCCTGAAAGGCGGTGGGGCTGATGCAGAATAGCGAATACTGGAAGATCAGGTTCGGGCAGCTTGAAGCAGCGCAGAACCAGAAGGGTGTTGACGCTTATCTGGAAATCGAAAAGATTTATAGGCAAGCGCAGAAAGAGATTGAAGGGAAGATTAACACATGGTATCAGCGTTTCGCTGCCAATAATGGGATATCTATGACCGAAGCGAAAAAGATGCTTTTCGGGGCAGAGCTGAAGGAATTTAAGTGGGATGTAAACGACTATATCCGGTATGGGAAAAAGAATGCCTTTAACCAAGCTTGGATGAAAGAATTAGAAAATGCTTCTGCACGCTTTCATATCACACGTTTCGAGGCATTGAAATTACGAGTACGGCAGAGCATGGAACAGGCATTTGGCAATCAATTAGACTGTGTGGATGCAGCGATGCGGCGCATTTATCAGGACGGATATTATCGCACAGCCTATGAACTGCAAAAGGGGTTCGGGATTGGCTGGGATATGGCAAAGCTAGACCAGAAGCATCTTGAGAAATTACTTGTAAAGCCGTGGGCAGTGGATGGAAAGAATTTTTCAGAAAGGATTTGGACGAACAAACAGAAGCTGATTTCCGAAATGCACAACGAACTTACCCGGAATATTATGTTGGGGCAAGATCCACAAAAAGCGATTGATGCAATTGCAAAGAAGATGAAAACATCAAAATACAATGCGGGGCGGTTGGTAATGACAGAGGAATCTTACTTCAGTTCCGCAGCACAGAGGGATTGTTTTCATGCCCTGGATGTGGAAAAATATGAAATCGTGGCAACCCTGGATTCTCATACTTCTGAGATCTGTCAGAAAATGGACGGCAAAGTATTTCCGATGAAAGACTTCGAGGCGGGAGTGACCGCGCCACCCTTTCATGTGTACTGCCGTTCTATCACGGTTCCCTATTTTGAAGAGGATTTCGGAAACATAGGGCAACGCGCAGCAAAGGGGAAGGATGGGAAGACATACTATGTGCCGGAGGATATGAGGTATGAGAAATGGAAGAAAATATTTATTGATGGCGGTGATAAATCAGGGTTGCAGAAAACCAAAAAAGATGCTAAACTGACAGCAAGAGAAGAAATTACAAATGCTGAACAAAAATTAAATGCCCTGCAAACGGAATATAAGAAGTTGACAGAAATCAACAATAAGTTCTATATGTCAAGGGATGATTTCAGCACTCCAGAAGAAAGACAGGCTTGGCGGGAATGGAAAAAAGAGTTAATGCAGAATGGCAGTATAGAGAGGGTTCAGCAAAGGATGATGAACCTGATCCCTGAATTGTCGGATGCGAGAGCAAATCTTGCAACTGCAAGAATGCGTCTGCTGCAAGAAGGAAGTATTGATTTTATTCCGGCAAGTACCATCAAGGAAGCAAATGAATATACAAAGAATATACTTGGAATCAATGCAGAATATAAAGGTGTTGACATTCGGGCAGCAAACGAATGGAATCAGGGATTGACCAATATGAAACAAGTTTTTCCTGATTTAGTAAATGATAATTTTAAATTTGTGGGTGAATCCCATGAAAGAAATGCCATTGCGAGGGAAGTTGAATTCAACCGACAATTAAAGTGGATAAAAGAAAATAATCTGTATGGATGGAGTGAAGAACAGTGTATTCAATGGGCGAAAGGACAGGCAAATAATTTTGTTAAAAAGCATCTGTCAATAAATGAGTATGAAATGGCATCCAGCTGGTCACCGATTCCGCCCTTTGATGTTTGTCGGGGAATCTGTATGAACAAAGGGTATTTTGGAAATTATGACAAGGCATTACAAAGTGGGACTAATCAGGTAAAAAGGCAGTGGCATCCTACGGGGTGTTCAACGGTTAAGGCAACTTTTGACCATGAATTTGGTCATCAACTTGATGATTGGCTTGGTGTAGGAAAGCAAAAGAATATTCAAGACCTGTTCAATAGCCGAACCCGATCCGAATTGACAAATGATTTGTCGGAATATGCTTGGAACAACGAAAACAAGAACCAATATTCAGAGATGATTGCAGAAGCATGGTCTGAATATTGTAACAACCCCACACCAAGACCTATTGCGGTAGAGGTTGGGAAAACTATAGAAAGGTTGTATGTGGAATGGGCAAGGAAGAATTTTTAGAAAAAGCAAAAGAAATGGGATATTCACAAGAATTGATAGATATGATTGTGAAGGATGTAGAAGAAAATAAAATAAAATTAGGTCTGCCCCCTGCTTGGGAAATGGAACTGATAGAGCTTCCCATTTCAGACTAATCAAAATCAAGTGAATAAATGAATAATCAATATATAGAACGAAGCATTCTTGAAGATAAATCAAGGGTGCTTTTTTCATACCAATTTTCAGGAAAGGGGGTGAAGAACATGACAGAGAAAAAGTTTTTCGATCTGGTAAAGGGTACCGTTCGCGATTACGTCAATGAGCATCTGGACAAAACCGATGGCAAGTCAATTACTACGGATGATGTTTATGTAGTATGGTACTGCAAAACTCTCCAAAACTGGAAAGCCCTTGCAAGCACAACGTTACCAGATGGGATGTATTATGAATTGACATTGAACGGCGATCGAGCAGAGTTATATTTTGATGCATACAAGAAATTTGAAAATCGCTGCATCGCACTCTGATATTTTGTAACGAATAACAAGCTTAATGAAAGGATGGAAGGAAAATGAAGAAAGCGGAATTTATCGCCCTTGGCATTACCGAGGAACTGGCGGCGAAAGCGGAAAAGGCTTCTCTGGAAGAACTGAAGGGTTATGTGGAGAAGTCAAAGCATGATGAGGTTGTTGAAGAGAACAAAACACTCAAAACATCGGTTTCTGACCGTGACAAGCAGCTAGAAACCCTGAAAGCTTCGGCGGGCGACAATGAGGAGCTGAAAAAGCAGATTGAAACCATGAAGCAGCAGAACGCAGATCAGGAAAAAGCGCACAAGGCAGAATTGGCGCAGCTCCGCTTGGACAATGCCATCGAAAATGCGCTCACGGCTGCGGGGGCAAAGAACAGCAAGGCAGTGAAAGCCCTTTTGGATGTTTCAAAGGTAAAACTTGGTGAAGACGGCAAACTTTCCGGATGGGACGAACAGATCAAGGCGATCCAGAAATCCGATGGCTATTTGTTTAACACAAAGCCGCAAAACAATTTCAGAGGCTTCCAGCCGGGAGCATCTGGGGATATCAAGCCAGGAACAAATGTGGATATGTCGAAAATGACTTACGAAGAATTAGCGGCATATATTGAGAACAATCCGGACGCACAATAATATTTTAAGAAAGGATGATGAAAAATGGCGAAATTTGATGCAAAGAGTTTTAATGAAAAGGCATTTGGGAAGTATATGTCCGCTGTTCCGAATGTGAAGCTGAACAAGCTGAAAGAATCCAAAGCGATTGTTTCCGACCAGCGTTTAAGGGAAACCTTCGTCACCAATTCGCAGACCGGAACGGTCTATGCGGTTCTTCCCTTTTTCGGGCTGATCGGCGGGGATGCGCTGAACTATGACGGGGAAACCAACCTGACCGCTGACAGAACAGACACCTTTGAACAGGGTGTTTTTGTCTATGGGCGAATGATGGGTTGGACGGAAGCGGACTTCTCCTATGATGTAACCGGAGGCGTTGATTTTATGGCGAATGTCAGAAATCAGATCAACCGCTACTGGAATGATGTGGATCAGGGAACTTTGCTGGCTATCCTTGAAGGTGTTTTTGCTATGGCTGAAACCGGGACGGGAGAAATCAAGAAGGCAAACGCTGAATTTGTGGATAAGCACACCTATGATATTTCCCAGAGTGCCGCTGATGTTGCAACCACGGAAGATATGTGTGTGGGTGCTACTTCGCTGAATGTGGCGATCCAGAAGGCTTCCGGCGATAATAAGCAGAGGTTCAGCCTTGTGATCTGTCATTCTTCCGTTGCCACTAACCTTGAAAACCTGAAACTTCTGGCATACCTGAAATATACGGATGCGCAGGGGATTGAACGTGATCTTGGTATGGGAACGTGGAACGGGCGACTGGTGATAATTGATGATTCCATGCCCGTTGAAGTAAAAACTGTGGGTGAAACTAGCGGCGAGGTTTCCATCTATACTACCTATGTTCTTGGTGAAGGTGCTATCGGCTTTGAACCCGTTGGGGCGAAAGTGCCATATGAAATGGTACGTGATGCAAAGACCAAAGGCGGGGAAGATACCCTTATTTCCCGCAGGCGCAACGCTGTGAGCGTGGCGGGAATTTCCTACCTGAAAGCGGTGCAGGCGACGAACAGCCCCACAGATGCCGAACTGAAAAACGGGAAGAACTGGACTTTGGTTAGCAATGGCAACAATAAGACGATCAGTCACAAGGCGATTCCGATTGCCCGGATCATTTCCCGTGGGTAAGAAAGGGGTGACACAAAAATGAAAAAGGTTATGCTTAGTCAGCCTATGGCTGGGAAAACGGATGCGGAAATAATCGCCACGAGGGAAAAGGCGATCCGGGTTTTGGAAGAAAAAGGGTATGAAATTGTAAATACTCTTTTTACGGATGAATGGTACAACAAAGAGAATATGGAGCAAAGGGGCGTTGTCCAGATCCCCCTTTGTTTTCTTGCTAAGTCTTTGGAGAACATGAGTCTTTGTCATGCCGCCTATTTCTGTAAAGGCTGGGAAGATGCGAGGGGATGCAGGATCGAGCATGAAGCGGCGGTTGCTTATGGACTGGAAGTGATCTATGAGGATTAAGGGGTGGCGCTATGCTGGAACGGGTGAAAGAACGGCTTAAATCGTTTGGTTATGTCCTGAAGGATGGGGATGAAGTCATTTTGACTTTCTCCATCCAGAAGGTTGAGAACACCATAAAAAATGATTGCAACGTATCATCCATACCTGGCGGGTTGGAAAATATCGCCATTGATATGGCGGCAGGTGAGTTTTTAACGGCAAAGAAAACTTTTTCACCGGATGATATGGCAGGGCTTGATTTGGATTATGCGGTGAAGCAGATCCAGACAGGTGACACCAATACTGTATTTGCAACTGGTGAAGGAAGTTTGACACCGGAGCAAAGGCTTAATTCCTTTATCAACTACCTTCTGGCTTATGGGAGGGAGGAATTTTTATGCTATCGGAAGATCAGATGGTAAAGGTAATCCGGGCAGCACAGGGAGCGGCAAGAAGGGCGATAGAGGCAACTTACTTTGGTTCATTAAGCGTTACCGAGCAAAGAAAGGTGAAGGATGAAAAATCGAAGCTGACAAAAACAGAATCTGTGATTGTATTAGAGAATCAGCCTTGCAAACTGTCTTTTGAAACAGTAACTGCTGCCGCAGCGTCCGATACTGCGGCAGCAGTTACACAGATAACAAAACTGTTTGTTTCCCCGGATATCTTAATTAAGCCGGGGGCAAAGATCACGGTGACGCAGGACGGGATTACGACAGATTACACGCGCAGCGGTGTCCCAGCCAGATATCCGACGCATCAGGAAATCATGTTGGAATTGTTTGAAAGGTGGGCTTGATTTGGGAAAGATGGGGCAATTCAACGGAAAAGGATTGGAGGAACTGAAAAAGCAGTTGGAAAACTTGCAGGATAAACAAAACGAGTTTTTTGAATCCTGCGCAAAAGAACTGGCGGCAAGGCTGCTTTCCAAGGTAGTAAAGCGCACCCCCGTGGGGGATTATTCAAAAGAGGTCACCATCGTGGCCAAACGGAATAGCAAGAAACACAAAAAGGGGGAAACATACAAGAAAAAGATTCTTCCAGACGGAAAGATGGGGGGGACGCTTAGAAGGGGATGGACAATAGGGGAGATCCAGAAGGAAGGGGGGATTTACAGGGTAGACATTGTAAATAATATGTATTATGCGTCATATGTTGAGTTCGGACACAGGACAGCCAACCATAAGGGGTGGATCCCAGGACGGTTTATGCTTACCATATCGGAGCGGGAACTTGAAGCGATCGCGCCCAGGGTATTAGAAAATAGGATTAAAGAATTTATGGAAGGGTGTCTGAAATGATAAATTCTATTATTGACGCAATCAGTATGGCACTGAATGCCGAGTTTGGGGATTCGTATGATATCCATATGGAGGAAATAGAACAGGGCTTAAAAGAACCCTGTTTTTTTATTTTATGCCTGAACCCAGCAAGCCAGCAATTTCTTAAAGGCAGGTATTTTCGGATTAACCAGTTCTGCATCCAGTATTTCCCGGAAACCCGTGAAAAGCGGCGGGAGTGTTACCGCGTGGCAGAACGCCTCTTGTCCTGCTTGGAATACATTGCGCTGGAGGGGGATGCGGTGATGGGGACGCGGATGCATTATGAGGTGTTGGATGGTGTCCTTCATTTCTTTGTGGACTATGATATGTTTGTTGACAGGAGGGAAGGGGAAATCCCAGCCATGGGGGAGGTTTCCCAGGAAACTTTAGTGAAGGGATAGGTGATGGAATGGAAGAAAGGAAAAAGATCCGGGGGAGTGCCACAGCGGAGGGGAAGGAAGATGGACACGGAAAGGCAGGGGAGGAAACAGCACGGTTTACAAAAGGGCAGTTCCTGGAAAGTAGACGTTTTATGGGTAGGAGGGACATAATCAATGCCCTTTTAGAAGATGGGAAGGAGTATACGGTAAGCGCCGTCGAGGAAGAGATCGGGAACTATATGAAAGGTAAGGTGAGATGATATGTTAGGTGGCGGAACTTTTGTCACACAGAACAAGGAGCTTCCGGGAGCGTATATCAATTTTGTTTCGGCAGCATCCGCAAATGCAACCCTTTCCGACCGGGGGATCGTAACGATGCCCCTTTTGTTGGACTGGGGGAAGGACGGGGAAATCTTTGAAGTGGGGAGTGGTGATTTCCAGAAGGACAGTCTTTCCATTTTCGGTTATGATTATACCCACGACAAGTTAAAAGGGCTGCGTGACCTGTTCCTGAATGCGAGAACCCTTTATGCGTACAAGCTGACTTCCGGGGGCAAAAAGGCGGAGAACAATTTTGCAAAGGCACTTTATAGCGGGGTGCGGGGGAATGATTTAAAGATTGTCATCCAGGTAAATGCGGATGATGACACGTTATTTGATGTGAAGACCCTACTTGATATGGCAGTTGTGGATGAACAGACCGTTGCGGCGGCCGCTGGGCTGAAGGCAAATAAATTTGTGGAATTCAAGACAGATGCCACGCTTGCCGCCACCGCGGCCACCCCACTTTCTGGAGGGGAAAATGGCGAGGTGGACGGGACAGCCTATCAGACATACTTGGATAAGATCGAATCTTATTCCTTTAACACGATGGGGGTTGTGGTAACGGATGAAACCACAAAGGGGCTGTTTGCCTCCTTTGTAAAGCGCCTGCGCGATGAGATGGGGATCAAGTTCCAGCTCGTACTTTACAATAAGGCGGCTGACTATTACGGCACAATCAGCGTAAAGAACCGTGTACTTGATGAAGGCTTTAGTGAAGCAAGCCTTGTCTATTGGGTTACGGGTGTTTCAGCCGGCTGTGAAGTGAACAAGAGCAACCAGAACAAGATCTATAATGGGGAATTTAACGTGGATGCGGGCTATACACAGAATGAACTGAAAAAGGCCATAAAGGCTGGGGAGTTTACGCTGCACAAAGTTGGTTCCGATATCCGCGTGCTGGAGGATATTAATACAATGGTTACGACTTCTGATACACAGGGGGATATCTTCAAGGATAACCAGACGGTGCGTGTGATGGATCAGATTGCAAATGATATTGCAGTCCTGTTTAGCACAAAGTATCTTGGCGTTGTCCCGAATGATGCAGCAGGCAGGGTTTCTTTGTGGTCGGATATTGTTTCGCATCACCGGCAGTTGGAACAGATCCGGGCAATCGAAAATTTTTCTGATTCGGATGTTGTGGTGGATAAGGGAAATTCCAAGAAATCAGTGGTTGTTAGCGATTACATAACGGTGGTAAATGCAGTGAGCAAATTGTATATGACCGTAACCGTGGCGTAAGGAAGGGGGATAACAATGCCAAATGCAATGATGAAAGCAAAGGATTCCATCTATGGGAGCCTTGCAGAGTGTTATATCACAATCGGGACCCGCCGTTATAATTTTATGAGCCTGACCGATTTCGAAAGTAAATGGGAAGTCAAGATAACCGAAGTCAAGATTTTGGGCAAGGTGGGGATGGGACATAAGGCAGCGGGCGGAAAAGGTACCTGGAGTGGTACGGCACACTATAACCAGTCGCATTTCAGGGCAATCGCGGAACATTATCAGAAAACGGGTGAAATGCCGTATTTTGAAATCCAGGTTTCTAATGAAGACCCAACCAGTGCGGCGGGCAGGCAGACAATCATCCACAGGGATTGCCTTTGTGATAAATTTACCTTGGCAAAGTTTAAGGCCGGGGAGGAAATCCTGGATGAGGAGCTTTCAGGTACTTTTGAGAGTTGGGATATGCCAGAAAAATTTAATGAGCTGGAAGGCTATTAAAACTTTATTGAGGAGGATTCATTATGTCGCAGTTTACAAAGTTTATGAAAACAAACAAAAAGGTACGGGAAAATGGGTTTTATGCACCGACCAAATCACTATGTGATGAGGATGGGAAGCCACTAGAGTGGGAATTTCGGCATATCACATCGGGGGAGAATGAGAGTATACGGGAGGAATGTACCATTGAGGTACAAGTCAAAGGCAAGCCGAATTTGTACCGCCCAAGGGTGCAGACTGGGAAGTATATCCGAAAGATGATTGTAGAGTCCGTCGTGGTTCCGGATCTGCTGGATAGGGAATTACAGAATTCCTACGGGGTGGAGAGGGCAGAAGATTTGTTGCTTGCCATGGTGGATGATCCAGGAGAATATAATGATCTTGCTGCATTTGTACAAAAGTTCCAGGGATTTGATACGTCATTTGAGGATAAGGTAAATGAGGCAAAAAACTGATTGAGGGAGGGGACTGGGAAGCGACTTTTGCTTACTATGCCCTCCTGAAACTCCATATCCTGCCATCTGTCTTCCTTTCGATGGATGAGCGGGAAAAAGCATTTACCGTGGCGGCGATTGAAATCAAAGCCAAGAGGGACAAGGAAAAGGAAGAGGAAATAAGGAGGAAACGGGGGTGATTACATGGGCAGTATCCAGGCATCCATTGACCTACAGGATAATTTTACCGGAGTCATACTAAATATCAACCGGGCAGTGGAGATAAGTGTGGCAAGGATGGAGCAGATGCAGGCTGTAATGAGCGAACCGGTGGATACTTCGTCCCTTTATGGGGTGGGAAACCAGGTTAAACTGGTTGCAGACCAGGTACAGGGGCTGGATGCTGCCATGTGTGGTATTTCAATGCCAGTTCTGGAAGGAATCCAGGTGCCAGTGGAAGCTGTGGTAACACAGCCGCCACAAATCGAAGTACCAGAAAGTATCCAGGTGCCAGTGGAAGCAGTGGTAACGCAACAGCCGCAAATCGAGGTTCCGGAGGGTATCCAGGTGCCAGTGGAAACAGTGGTAACGCAGCCGCCACAAATTGAGGTACCAGAAGGAATCCAGGTGCCAGTGGAAGCAGTGGTGACACAACCGCCACAAATCGAAGTACCAGAAGGAATCCAGGTGCCAGTGGAAGCAGTGGTAACGCAGCCGCCACAAATCGAAGTACCAGAAAGTATCCAGGTGCCAGTGGAAGCAGTGGTAACACAACCGCCACAAATCGAAGTACCAGAAGGAATCCAGGTGCCAGTGGAAGCAGTGGTAACGCAGCCGCCACAAATCGAAGTACCAGAAAGTATCCAGGTGCCAGTGGAAGCAGTGGTAACACAACCGCCACAAATCGAAGTACCAGAAGGAATCCAGGTGCCAGTGGAAGCAGTGGTAACACAGCAACCACAGATACAGATTCCAGAGGATATCCATCATCGGATGGATATCCTGGTCAACCAACTGGAAGTTATATCGGCGAAACAGGCTGCAATCCGTGAAGCAGCGGGGGCGGTTTATCTGCTTCCGGAAGGGACAGAGGATGGAATCCGGGAAATAAACAATGAAATTGTCCGGATGCAATACGCGCTTGACTATCTGGGAAATAACCCTTTCCAGTTGGATTCCTCTTTTGCTGAGTTGCAGATCCAAAGCATCTCGGAGGGGCTTGACCAGATGGCAGAAAAACAAAGGCGGCTTGGCAGTGCCTTGGGAAATGTGGATATCCGTGCGCCGGCATTGGGGCAGCCGCCACAGATTGAAGTACCAGAGGGTATCCAGATCCCACTGACATGGAAAACCGGGAATCTGGATGTATTTACTGGTACGGGGATAGAGCGGTTCCAGCAGGAAGTACAGAGTGCGAACCATATGATGGAGCAACTAGGTGCCACACAGGATGCGATCGCAAAACAGGCATACAATACCAACCTGTTCCCACCGGAAGCCTTTCGGGATTTAAACCAGCTTGCGGTTCGGGTAGATCTGCTTAGGGGGCGGATTCAGCAGGTTTTATCAAATCCGGTCAATATGGGGACGGATACCGCAAATGCGGAATTGGAACAGTTGCGGGGGCAGTTAGATCAGGCAGTACAGGAACAGGAAAAATTGAACCATGCCATAGATGCCATGGATGTTGGGGAGGCAAATGAAGCCTATCTGAGGCTGTCCCAGACAATAGGGGGCGCAGAGCGGTACATCCGGGATAATGTGGATGAACAGGGGAGATTTAACCGGGAGATTGAGGGTGGGACGCAGCAAGCAAGTGAACTGGTGCAGACAATCAAGGGGGCGGTTGCGGCATACGCTACAATTCAAACCCTTCAGACGGCGCTTGGCTTGTCGGATCAGCTCACATCTACCGCCGCCCGCCTGGACCTGATGAACGATGGTCTGCAAACCACGGGGGATTTGCAAAACATGATCTTTCTTTCCGCAGAGCGTGCAAGGGGCAGCTATCAGGCAACCGCTGATGCCGTTTCCAAACTTGGACTTATGGCGGGTGATGCGTTCAGCAGTTCGGAAGAAATCATTGCTTTCCTGGAGCAAATCAATAAGCAATTTACCATTGCCGGGACAGGGGCGGCAGGGATTGAAGCTGCCATGCTACAGCTTACACAGGCGATGGGTTCCGGCGTGCTCCGCGGGGAGGAATATAACAGCATTCTGGAGCAAGCCCCGAATATTGTGCAGAATATTTCCCGGTACATAGAAGAAAATGAAAGTGTTCTGGCTGGTGTTGCGGGGGCGATGGGGATGACGGTGGATGACCTGGCAGGGAATGTCCAGGGGAATATGAAGGATATTGCAAGCGAGGGAATCCTTTCGGCAGAACTGATAAAAAACGCGATGTTTTATGCAGCGGAAGAAACCAATGAAAAATTTGAAAGTATGCCGAAGACTTTTACCCAGATTTGGACTTCTTTTCAAAATAATGCGCAAAAAGCGTTTCAGCCTGTTTTAGAACGAATAAATGAGATTGCGAACAGTGAGGCATTTCAGGGCTTTGTGGACGGTGCAATCGAAGCGATGGCGGTTGTGGCAGGAATTACACTGGAAATTTTTGATTTCCTAGGGTCTACGGCTGGGATCGTTGGTGAAAATTGGTCATGGCTCTCCCCGGTTATTTACGGGGTAGCTGCGGCTTTGGCAGTTTACTATGGGGCGCAGATGGTGGCGAATGCCATAAGTTTGGTTAGTAAAGGAATCCATACCGCGATGGCGGTTGCACAAAGGATGCATGCTGCGGCAACGGGGAGTTTAACGACTGCGACAGCCACAGGGATTGCGGCGCAAAATGGATTGAATGCTGCAATGGGTGCCTGTCCTATCGTGTGGATTATTGTGTTGATTATTGCCCTGATTGCCCTGTTCTATGCGGCGGTTGCAGCGGTCAATCATTTTGCTGGGACCTCTGTTTCTGCAACGGGGATTATTTGCGGGGTTTTCATGACCGCGCTGGCGTTTGTGGGGAATGTTTTTACTGCCGCAATCAACTTCATCATTGACCTGTTTGTCACACTCTGGAACTTTATCGCCTCATTTGTGAATTTCCTTGCGAACGTGTTCCATGATCCTGTGGGTGCGATTGCCCGGTTGTTTTTCGACTTGGTTGATACGGTACTTTCCCTGCTCCAGTCAGTGGCTTCTGCGATTGATTGGATTTTTGGCTCAAATCTGGCGGAGGGGCTTCAAGGGTGGCGGGATTCCATTGGTGATTGGGTGGAGGAAACATACGGCAGTGGCGTAGAAATCATGGGGAAAATGGACGCTGACAATTTGAAACTTGGGCGGTTTGAATACAGGGCAGCTTGGGATACTGGATATTCCTTTGGTAAAGGGATTGATGAGAGCATTGCAAACTTTGATCTTTCCAGTCTGTTTGAAACGGAAGTGCCATCCCCGGAGGACTACAAGAATTTAGGCGATTATGGGGAGGACCTTGTTTATGGTATTGATAATATTTCCTATGATACAGATAAGATTGCCGACTCCATGGATATCACGGAAGAAAGCCTGAAATACCTGCGCGACATTGCAGAGCAGGAAACGGTCAACCGCTTTACAACCGCAGAAATTAAGATTGAGCAGACAAACCATAACACGATTTCGGGGAAAATGGATCTGGATGGGGTGATGGATGGTCTGACCGAAGGGGTGGAGGAAGCGGCTAACATAATAGCGGAAGGGGTGTATGACTGATGGACAGATATGATTTTTATTTGGATAAATGTAAGCTTCCCGTTGCACCGGGGAAATTACAGATAAAGGTTAATAATGCAAATGATACCGTTACCCTGATTAATGAAGGGGAAATCAATCTTTTGAAAACCCCGGGACTTACGGATATTGAATTTGAATGCCTGATCCCACAGACAGGGTACCCGTTTGCATCCTATCCGTCCGGGTTTCAGGGGGCATCCTATTACCTGGACTGTTTTGAAACTTTCAAGGTGGAAAAAAAGCCTTTCCAGTTTATTGTGTCAAGGGCAGCAGCGTCCGGGCAAACCTTCTTCTCAACCGATATCAAGGTGGCACTTGAGGATTACCAGATTACGGAACAGGCAGAAGAGGGGTTTGACTTGAAGGTGAAAGTGAAATTGAGGCAGTATCGGGAGTATGGTACAAAAATAGTGGAAATCAAAGAGGAGTCTTCCGGGGGTGGGGGGAAACTGAAAAAAACGCGTGCAGAATCCACCGTGCAGCCGTCAAAACCGATTGGGATCGGGTCGGATGTGATTGTGAATGGGCAGCTCCACCGTGACAGTTACGGGGGTGGACCCGGACAGGTAAAAAGCAATTATCGGGGAAAAATCAATTTCATTAATCATAAGGGAACGTATCCGTATCACGTAACGACACCGTCCGGGGGGTGGCTTGGCTGGGTAGGTGCCAAGTGCGTGAAGGGGGTGTGAAACTTGGATGTGGAGTTTTTGGTTTCGGATACCACTGGAAAAAAGATCTATCTGCCGGCCGTTCAGGAGGGGATTGAGTGGAGTACACAACGGAGGGGTGCCCCGGGAAAACTTACGTTCCAGATCGTGCAGGATGATACAGTGTGTCTTACGGAGGGGGCAGCAGTCCGCTTAAAAGTGGATGGGGCACCGGTTTTCTTTGGTTTCCTGTTTGCAAAGCGACAGGATAAAGACGGGCTTGTCCGTTTGACCGCCTATGACCAACTGCGTTACCTGAATAATAAGGATACTTATGTTTATGGCAATAAAACCGCTTCGCAGTTCCTAAAGATGTTGGCAGCGGATTTTAAATTACAGACGGGGGAAATCGAGGATACGGGTTTTGTGATTGCCTCCCGGATAGAAGAAAATACTTCGCTGTTTGATATGGTGGAGAATGCACTTGACCTGACACTCAAGAACCGGGGGGAGATGTATGTCCTTTATGATGATTTTGGGAAGCTGGCACTGAAAAACATTTCCTCCATGAAAGTGGGGAAAGCAGGGGCATACCTGTTGATCGATGAGGAAACAGGGGAGAATTTTGAATATGCTTCCGAAATTGACAGCAATACATACAACAAAATCAAATTGACTTACGATAATGAGAAAACAGGGAAGCGGGAGGTCTATATTGCACAGGATGGGGGACATATAAACCAGTGGGGTGTACTGCAATACTATGGGACACTTCAGGAGGGGGAGGATGGGCAGGCAAAGGCAGATGCCCTGTTAAAACTTTACAACAGCCAGACAAGGAATTTGAAAATAACATGTGCGGTCGGGGATGTGAGGGTGAGGGCGGGCAGCATGGTTGCCGTGAAGCTAAACCTGGATGGTGTGGAGATGAAAAATTTTATGTTGGTGGAAAAAGCAAGGCATGTGTTTTATTTGGACAGGCATACCATGGAGTTGACCTTGCGGGGAGGTGAGTTTGTTGCCTGATGCGGTAAGGTTTTTGCAGGTGGTTAAGAGGGCGGCAGTGGATGCGGTGCGCGCCATGAAGCCGGTTGAGATATGTTTCGGGCAGGTAACAGGGATTTCCCCGCTGAAAATCCTTGTGGATCAGAAACTGCCGTTAGAAGAAAAACACTTGATCCTAACACAAAATGTTACAGAGTATAAAACTTATATTAGCGGGGGGAATATAAAGAATTTTTATTATAGGGGGGAGTCTATGGGAGAGGATGTGGTTGAACTTGAGCCGCCCCATGTCCATGCCATAGGCAAAGTGCAAATCACGGTCCACAATGGGTTGGCGGTCGGTGAGGAGGTTATCCTTTTGAGGCAGCAGGGCGGGCAGAAATATCTGGTGCTGGGGAGGGTGGGATGATCCCGTCTGTGAATGGGTTCCTTCCCAAGGATTTTGAGATCAGGGAACAGCCAACCCACACTTATAAAATGCCCCCTGGCGAAAACCGGATCCATGGTTTTGCGGACGACAGGGAGGCGATGTGCCAGGCAATCCACAAGATACTTTTGACGGAGCGCTATGGGCATGTGATTTACAGTGGCAATTACGGGATTGAAACCCTTGACCTGTATGGTCAGCCGGTTTCCTATGTATGCCCCGAACTAAAGCGGAGGGTCACGGAGGCACTGACCTGGGATGAGCGGGTCAAAAGCGTGGATGGCTTCACCTTTGATTTTGGGCAGAAGGGGACAATCCATGTAACATTTACGGTACATACCGTATTTGGGGACATAGTGGCAGGAAGGGAAGTGGGGATATAATGTTTGAGAATAATACTTATCAGGTGATCCTTGAGAGGATGCTTGCCCGTGTCCCGGAGGAGTTTGACAAGAGGGAAGGGTCCATCCTGTATGATGCGTTAGCGCCGGCGGCTGCGGAATTGCAGATAGCATATATCAGTCTGGAATCGGTCTTCCGGGAGATGTTTGCGGATACGGCTTCCCGTGACTGCCTGATCCGCAGGGCGGCGGAGCGGGGGATTTCGCCATACCCGGCAACCCATGCCATCTTAAAGGGAATATTCACCCCAGCTTCTGCCATGGTGCCAATAGGGGCGCGTTTCCGCTGTGGCGGGCATACTTTCCAAGCTGTGGCTAAAGAAGTGGATGGGGAATACCGGATGGAATGTGAGGAAGTTGGGGAGGTTGGAAACCTACCATCGGGGGAATTGATTCCAATCGATTATATTGATGGACTGGAAGGGGGCAGGCTGGCCGGGATCCTGATCCCCGGGGAAGATGAAGAGGAAACAGAGCATTTAAGGAAACGGTATTTTGCCAGTTTGGAATCCCAGGCGTTTGGTGGGAATGTGGCGGACTATAAGGCGAAGGTAACAGCAATCCCAGGGGTGGGCGGGGTGAAGGTGTATCCAGCATGGGCAGGTGGAGGAACCGTAAAACTGGTATTGGTCAATTCGGAGTACAAGATTCCATCCGAAACATTGATTGATTCCGTACAAAAGGTGGTTGATCCGCCGCCAGACCAGGGGAAAGGTTACGGGATCGCGCCGATCGGGCACAAAGTAACCATCCTGCCGGTGTCGGGGGCAATCATTGATTTGGGGTTTGAACTGGTCTATCAGGATGGGTATGGGTTTGAGAATGTAAAGGATTCCATCGGGGCTGCGGTAGAAGCATATTTTGACGAGTTGAACCGGACATGGGCGGAGGGCGAAGGGCTGGTCATCCGGGTTTCCAGGCTGGAAGGCAGAATATTGGATATCGCGGGTATCCTGGATGTTACGGCAACCAGAATTAACGGGCAGGGGCAGAATATAGCCTTGGGGAAAGATGAGGTTGCCATAAAGGGGGAGATTCATGAAATATGAGGTGGAACTGCTTTCGTACCTGCCTGCTTTTTTGCAGGGAACAAAGGAATTTAAGGGGATTTCCACAGCGGCCAGCCCTGAATTCTCAGTATTGTATGGGGCAGAAAATACATTGATGGACAACGGGTTTATCCATACTGCCGACTTGCAGGGGATAAGACGCTGGGAACAGCTCCTTGGCATCAGCGGGGCAATGGAGGAGATGGAAAGCCGCCGTGCCGGTGTCCTTGCTGCCTGGAACCGTACTGTGCCGTATACCATGGCAAGGCTTTATGAGTATCTGGATGCCCTGGCAGCCAGAAAAGATTACCATATCAGGGTTTCCGAAGAACAATGTAGCCTGGAATTGTTGGTGGAGGATTTGCCGGATGGTACTATATGGGCAATGCATGACCTGGTTCGGGTGATGCTTCCGGCCAATATGGTTTTTATTCTGGCGAACCGGATTCCCTGGGAGGCTACTGTATCATGTAGGACGGATGCTTCCATGCGTGTCCTGGGTTCTTTTTGGGCGCGCTGTAATGTCATGCCAAATCTTCTTGACGGTACAACATTCCTTGACGGGGCATACTGCCTGGATGGTTCCATATCCGGCCAAGGCATTGATTTTTATCCGGTTGTACTACGAATAATTGTGGGTGCAGAATGGCGTACAGAGCGCGCTGGAACGGCAGTTGCCAGCCTGCTTTTCCGGCCGGAAATACCAATTGAAATAAAAAATGATGCTGCACTTAGGATATGGGGTGCAGCGCGTGCCAAGACACAGGCCATAAACAGATTTTTTTTATATGGGAGTGTCCATAAAAAGATACAGAACGGCAGCCAGTTGGTAATGCAGGGCATAGTAAAAGAGCATATGGACACAGAGGCTTCGCCGCAATTCATTGCCGAAACAGAAGTAGAAATTGCACAGGAGAGTGCGCTTCAAGCAGAGGGCTTTGTAGACTGCGGGGTAAAAACGGATGGAACCTTAATCGTAGAAAAA
This sequence comes from uncultured Lachnospiraceae bacterium, assembly GCA_910577675.1. Taxonomy (GTDB): domain Bacteria; phylum Bacillota; class Clostridia; order Lachnospirales; family Lachnospiraceae; genus RGIG4057. The sequence goes on along the minus strand of CAJTOR010000028.1, from coordinate 8,278 downwards.
GACCTGTGGCGGCTGGATGGCAGTGTGATGCTGGATGGCAGCCGCATACTGGACGCAGAGATTTACAAAGAAGAAATATAGTATAGTTAGACATGGGAAAGGATGGATAAGTCATGGCACAGGGAGTTATTACAAAAATAGGAAGAGAAAAACTTTGCAAGGCGCACGCAGGGGATATTACATTGCCTGCGATTACACAGATGGCATTTGGCAGCGGCGGTGTGGATGAGGGCGGGGCAGTGATCGCAACGACAGGGGAAGAAGTATCTTTGCGGACGGAGCTGTTAAAAAAGGATATTGATAGCCATACTTACCCGATCACGACAACGGGGCGCTATAGTGTGCGGCTTGGCAAGGAGGAACTTGCAGACCAGACGATCAGTGAGCAGGGGCTTTTTGACGCGGAAGGTGACTTGATCGCATATAAAACATTTTTGCCAAAGGGTAAGGATGGTGATATGGAGTTTATCTTCGATATGGATGAGATTTTTTAAAACGAAATTAAGGGGTGAATAAGAATGCCAGATTTTACAGTAAAAGACCCACCAGAATATAATGATAAAATGCAGATGTTAGAGCCAACTGACCGGGCGCACGCGGCTGTGTTTAATGCGCTGTTTGAGAAGCTTCTTAATAATGAGGCATTTTTGAAGAAGATGATAGAGTTATTGGCAGAGAACCTGAAAGTAGGAACAACGAAAGAGATTGAAGCAATGCTGGACGCAGGAAAGATTGAAGACGGAACGATTGTCATTATCACAGATGATTACACTGCCCCTGTGTCAATTACCGAAAAAGATATAAATTCAGTATCATAAGGAGAGGAAATCACATGAGTATAAATATAGTCAAAGACGGAAAATTGGTGCGTGTAGCAAGTAATGTTGATGGGATTTCTAGTACAGAAAAGGGGGTGGGGGGGTATTGCGACCCTGGATGAAAATGGGAAGGTACCGAAAGATCAGTTGCCGGAGATTACCGCCCTAGATACCAATGCTACTCCGGGATATCGAACGGAAGGACATATTAGTGAACCAGGTTGGCATAGAATAGCCACAATTGGAGGAAATTCGATAGGTTTTATTTTAGATATAAATAGGTCTTATTCTAACAATCCATCAGAAGGGTATAAAGTGCTTGTTCAGCTAACAGCTTATAAACAAGACAAATGTCATTTTACACAGTTAGCCGGAGGAGTGGCATCTCAAGTTACTCCTAAAATTAGAATACTATATAGAACAGAGGAGAATAAGACCATATTTTATCTAGATGTATATTATAGTGGTAATAAGGCAAATTTATATGGATTTGCATTAAATGAATATTCAACACCAGTAAGTGATTGGTTGCCTGTAATGAATAAATCCTTAAATGATATTATACAGGAACCTGAAGAAGGCACTGAAATTTATGAATTTCCTTTATCAACACGCCCTGGATTAATTGCGGATTATGCTGTGGCAGACAGGAGTGGAAACGATATTGAAAATACTTATTTTAAAAAGGACGACCATAATGTTTCTAAAGTACATATTATTGATTCGCCAGAAAAATATCCAGCAAAATTAGGATCATATGATATATTAATTTATAAAAATTTAGGAACAGAAGAAAATCCGTATTTAGTTCCAACACATGAACCAAGTATTTTAGATATCTTTGAAGGGGGATATTACAAACCTAGGGAAGATTATGGTAGTGTTTTTTGTTTTCGGGGAAGTGCAGTTAGGGCAACAATTTCTCCGAATACAAGAGAATTAAGCCTGGACTTTGATCGGGTATATGAATGTAATTTAAGTTTTACTGGTACAGCTTTATTAAGACATGTTTATAATACCACTGCAATTGGTGGAACATTACTTCAACTAGTCCCAAATAGGAGAGGTATGGGCGAATTAAATTTTACAGGTACTTGTGCATGTTCAGCGCCAAGTAGCGCTAATTTAAGAGGGAATGGATATGTGCTAACCCCGGAAGGATTCGTGCAAGTTTCTCCAGCCACAAAGTCTTATAATGATTTTGTACGAGATGAAGAGATTGAAAAAGAAATTGAGGAAATATTAAAATAGATAAAAATTTATCCACTTTGATAGGAGGTAGTATGAGTATAAATATCAAGACCCCGCAGGGGCTGAAAAAAGTTGCCGGGGATATGGACTCCTTGGAAAAAGGGGCTCCAGGGGGAGTGGCAACACTGGATGGGAACGCAAAAATCCCAGTAGGGCAGTTGCCGGAAATAGTAAGCAAAAAGTATAAGATGAGTACTAGTTTAGATAGCCCAGGGTGGTATCGAATTTTTACACTTCCAAGCTTCGTTGAAGCACAATTTACATTATCCCTTATTCGCTCGTGGGGTTATGCTACGGGAGAGAATTTTTCTGTAAATATTGCAATAAGTCAATATGCAGGAGAAAACAATAATGGAATTTACAATGTTAGCTTTACGCAGAATAATCGGGTAGTATCATATAATAACATACTTACAGGAGTTCGGATCGTATCAGATAATGTGAATTGGAAACCGATACATATTGATGTTCGATATGATGGAACTGTTATGAATCCTTTAATTGCGCAATTAGATAATTATATTATGGTATGTGTCGTTCCTGGTAGTGAACCTATATCAAGTATTGAAAAAGATCCAGAAATTTCAGAAACGCAGCACGCGTATGAGTGGCATCCTGATAAATTTGGCATGGTTGCGGATTATGCCATAGCAGACGGGAATGGGAATGATATTGTGAATACCTATATGACAAAAAACTTGGGCTGCAAATATATAACAAACCCGGAAAATAATGGTTACAAAGAAGGTGATCTGGTTAATTTAACAAAAGGTGGGACAGAAGAAAATCCGAGGCGTATCAGTTTTGTGCCTTGGAGTTGTAAATATGCCTTTTCAGGAGGGGTATACCAGTTGGATATCCCATTAAGACCGGTCCCTTTAGACGTGCAACTGATTGATGCCACTTTGATTATACCATTAGATCATGTGGTTCATCCGTTAATACGGATTAAGTACGCAGAACGATCCACAGTAAAGGCGACGGGGAGATGCGGGGTATTTATAAATTCCTTTTATAATTCTACGTTTGTTAATCTCAATATATATGGGACATGCGTGGGACAGGGCGGCACATTAAAGAACTGCAATGTATCAATAGTGACACATTCGAAAGATATTTTTGTTTTAGATGAAACCCATGGGACGTTCTATACTCCGGCGGGAGCGGTTACTGTATAATAATTTTGTGTATTTCCCGTGCCAAGACAGCAAGTGTGAGTTGCAGATTTTGACAAAATATGCTATCCTGGGGACAGGACATCGTGTTACAAGGTGGTAGCCTCCCGAACTTTCAGAAAGCGGAATTCACCGCTATGCCATTCGGCATAATCCCATCGCGGGAAATAAGAAAGAGGGAGGTGGTGCGGATGGATACATACCAGATTTTAACCCTGTTGTTTTTGGGTGGTAATTTCTTGATCGCGCTGCGAAACCAACCTTGTTGGTTTTGCCTATCTGGACGATAGGAACAACAAGCGAAAATAAATAAGCCTACCTTGTATCTTTGCCGGATTCCAGGTAGACTTATTGCCAACTGAGGAGGCTAACCACTTTGTGGGCGGTGTCCTCTTATTAATGTTACTATACCACAATTCAATAGAAAATGCAAACAGGAGCGCCAAACTTTTTGGGCGCTCTTTTTGCGTGCAGGGAAGGAGGAGGGGGTAATATGGATATCCCGGCATTGGTTGCAGCGATGTGTATCCCGTCAGCACTGACAGGTTTCTGTTTCTGGATGCTGGAGCGCCGGATTGCAAGGCGCGAGGCGGAACAGGATCGGAAGGATGAGGCAAGGAGGCGCAACGAGGTCATTGTGATCCACGGGATGAACGCCGCGATCGCGCTCGGTGAGGCAACGGCGCGGGCGGTGCAGCGTATCCCGGATGCGCACTGCAACGGGGATATGCATGATGCGCTGGAGTATGCGGGGCGGATCAAGCATGAACAGAAGGATTTCCTGACGGAGCAGGGGATCGAGTCGATTTATTAAGGAGGGGGATATGAAACGAAAAATCAAAACAATGGATGCTGTGCTTGTCACAATGGCAGTGTTCCTGCTGGTTTTTGTCGTGGTGATGTTGTGGCTGTACCAGGCAACGGGCGGCATCCCGGACACCTTATGCACTTGTGTTTTTGCTACGTGCGGCGGGGAGTGTGGTGTCATGGGGTGGATACGGACGACAAAGGATCGGCAGAGGGAACGCAGGTATGAGGTTGAGGATAGGCAGGAAGAACAAAAACATTTGGAATCGCAGGCTTGTGTGGAAATGGATGCAGAAAAGGGGGATGGGTATGGGGACTGATGTTTTTTTGCTTGGGTTGTTGATTGTTTCGATGCTGACGGGACTGGTGACGGAGGCAGTGAAGAAGATCCTGCGGGAGCTGGGCAAGGACCCGTTGCCAAACCTGCTCGCGGGCATCGTGGCAATGGTTCTTGCAGTGGCGGTATCGGCTGGATACTTTGTGCTTACGGATATGGTATTTACTGCAAAGGTTGTGGTGTATGGGATTGCGCTTGTGGTTCTGGCATGGCTTGCAGCGATGATTGGTTACGATAAGGTAATGCAGGCGATCGCGCAGTTTATGCGGTATAGAAAGGGGGATGGATGATGGCAGGGATTTATCGGTGCTACTTTCGGTGTTTGGTATGCCCGAAGAGGGGAAAGATGCAAGTGGACAGTAATTATGTTCGATAAGGTTTCAGGGGATGCCAATCCGGTATCCCCATTTATTATGGAGGCAGGGATTAGAGATGAAAAATAGTAATATCGATTTGGTGCGCTTTTGTATTGGGAAGGTGGGTGTGCCCTATGTGATGGGAACGAATGGGAAGGCTCTGGCAAAGGTAGCGCTGGATGACTTGATAAGGCGTAACCCGGGCAAATGGTTTACATCGTCACGAATGTCTGCTGTGCGTTCGTGGATCGGGAAGAGGACAACGGATTGCCATGGGCTGATAGAGTGGTTTATGGCGGAGCTTGCAGGCGGGAAATGGACATATGATGTAACAGCGGATGGGGCATTCCATACCGCCACGGTAAAGGGCAGTATTGGGAGTATTCCGGAGCTGCCGGGCGTGTGTGTGCGGTATAAGGGGCATGTTGGGGTGTATATCGGTGGGGGGTATGTGGTGGAGGCGCGCGGGTTTGACTATGGAGTGTGCATTACATCGCTAAAGAGCCGGCCGTGGACACACTGGTACAAGCACCCAAAAATCCGGTATGCAGGAACGGCGCTTCTTGCGCCGAGCTCTGCAAAGGTGGATAGGACAACAGATCGGTATTCGGTTGTCTGGCTACAATTGGCTTTAAACCGACAGATCAGGGAGGGTTATATCACGGGCAAGGCGCTAACTGTGGATGGAGTATATGGCAGCAACACAGCAAAGATTGTGGGGGCGTTCTGGCGCAAGAAAGGATGGACAACGAAGAATGAGGTCTGGGGGGTAGGGAAGAATACAATAAAAGCATTGCAGAAGATTTAACAAGGGTACGGGATATAGAAGCAGTGCAACCACAAAGGGACTTTTCATAAAAGCGGTGAATATCCTGACCACGGAGAAGGTTGAGATTGCTGCAAACTTCCAGGCCATCAAAAGGCAGCTTTTCAGTATGGAGGAGCTGGAAACGGAGTAGTCACAGCTTCGGAAGAACTGAATATTGTGTTGGATCTGATACAGCAGTGCGTAAGTGAGAACGCCCATGTCGCCCTCGACCAGACGGAATATCAGGCAAGGTATGACGGGCTGGCAGAGCGGTTCGACCGGACGAAGGCACGGCTGGATGAAGTTGGCAATGCCATCACTGAGAAGCAGGCGAAAAAGGAACAGATAGAAAGGTTCCTTGCAGAACTGGAACGGCAGAACGGCGTGGCCACGGAATTCGATGAAGAGCAATGGTACAGCCTGGTTGACTTTGTCACAGTTTTTAATAAAGAAGATATCCGATTTACCTTTAAGGATGGGACGGATATAAAAGTGTAAAAGTAAAAGTAATATCCTCTTGCTGCTGGTTGAAGATGGTACTGGCAACAAGAGGATATGTCCTATTTGATAATAAATTTATTACATATTATCTTTGTTGTGATATCCTTTTAAACGACCTTTTAAATTTATGTTTTCTTCTTCAAGTACTTCATCTATACTTCGTCCGTTTCCCTCATGATATTCTGCATTGTTAAAGTATAACGAAATATTGAGAGGATCATCTTTTATTTTGTCGGGAAAACTCATTATTTTTATATCGGTATTAATAGGATCGAAAGGATTTCCATGAAAATCATAAAAATGTGGCATCGGGATAAGAGGAATATCTGTTTCGTTTTCGAATGTATCTTTAATATGGCATGGTACAGCAATTTGTTCAATTAAATTTCCAAAAGAAATGACAAACAGATAATACAGAGAAAGTTTTGAATCATCCTTTCTTAAAAACCCCCAAACTTCCAATGGAAGAGGGTGTGGTCCAGGGACGAAACGTTCAATCATCCATTCGTAATTTCGCATATCGTATTTTGATATAATATTACTTTCTTCTTTTAACCATGCTGCAGTATCCATAAAATTGACCATTTCTTGATACGGTAACATAGATAATGCCATTTTAACAAATGATTTATAAACAGACAAAGGAGAGTAGGCTTGCCTTACAGCATGAACTATCATCTGGTGATCTTTGACTTCAGTAAAATTACTACCATCGGCTTCTTGAATAACCAATCCTTTTTCTGTAAAATCAATTCGACTATTTCCGTCTTTTGATTTATATGACGGAACACCTGTTTTTGTCATGATTTGAGAAATCGTGCGCCCACAACCTAAATATTTTGATAAGCTATCTTCTAAATGTTTACCAAAATGTAAATTACAAATATCGCACTCTGTACGAGATACAAATTCTTTATTTCCTATTAATTCTGATAACGCATGAGCCTTTTTCTTAAATGTAACTTCTGGATATCTCTTTCCACAAAATCTACATACTTTTCCTTCATCTGAATCGTCTACATATTGAGTTTCTCCGAGATTATGAATATAATGAAATAACGGATTATAATTATCAGCGAAATATTTCACTCTACTTTCTAATTCTTCTATTTGCAAATTATACCACCAACCATTTCTTTAAGATTCAAAACTAAAGTATTAATAAAATTATACCATATAAATGTGAATATTTCTACCTCGCTGTTTTGCCATTTTTCAATTTGAACCCTCCCCCTACGGGGCAAAATCAAAAAGTATGCCAAAATCAAAAGGTAAAAGTCAAAATCAGATTGTATCAAAGACAGCGTTTACACAGATGAGGGGATATTAGGTGCAAAATCTAACGACTGTTGTTTCATAAATGATAGTTTTTTGAGTCTTGGTGCATCTGCCATCTATCCAGTTTTATGACATTTTATATTTTTTGCTAGGATTGTAACATATGTGGGCTAAAAGCGCAATACCCTTTGGAGAAAATTTGTATGTCATTGTTGATGGAGCTGAGAATAAGCTGCTATGTGGGGCACTACGATAGCCATGTTGGTGTGTATATCGGTTGCAGGTACGTTGTGGATGCACGCGGATTTGATTACGGCGTGTGCATCACAAAGCTTTCCGCACGTCTTTGGACGCACTGGCACAGGTATCCGCGGATAAAATATACTCAGACGGCGTTGCCTGCGCCAGATCCAGCGCAGATAAATGGGACGACGGGGCGATATTCGATTGTGTGGCTTCAGCTTGCGCTTAACCGTCAGCTTGCCGCAGGCTGCATCCAGGGCGCGGAACTTACTGTGGATGGGGTGTACGGCATAAAAACGGTGAAGATGGTAGCGAAGTACTGGCAGCGCAAGGGTTGGTCAGAGGAAAGTGAAGTGTGGAGTGTTGGGAGAGGGACGGTGAAAGCACTGGGAAAAGGGAGATAAACATGGAAGATTACATAACCAGAAAAGAACATGAAGAATTTGCGTACCAGCGGTATTAGCACTAATATAGAAAGGGGTAAGGCAACAGGGATGCGCACATTAAAGACGGCGGCACTCTGCACTTGCTAGGGTAACCTCTCTCTTAACATCCCTAAAGGGATTATCAGAATTGGAAAAGCAAAAAAATTTGTCCGAATTTTTTCCCAAAAAATCCGAACACGCAGTGTTTTCAATAGTTGAAAAAGTGAGACACGCGGGAATCGAACCCGCGACAACTTGATTAAAAGTCAAGTGCTCTAC
>CAJTOR010000027.1 GCA_910577675.1 uncultured Lachnospiraceae bacterium | reverse complement strand
TTTCAATGTGTAAGTATTCCTCGATAGCTCAATGGTAGAGCACACGGCTGTTAACCGTGGGGTTGTTGGTTCGAGCCCAACTCGGGGAGTTTTTTATATTATGACTTGTATTTTTTTAGATATTATGTTATTATAGTGGCATGTTGGAAGAAATATTGCATATAATATAAGCAAGTGGATACGGCGACTTAGCCAAGTGGTAAGGCGTGGGACTGCAACTCCCTGATCGGCGGTTCAAATCCGCCAGTCGCCTCTTGAAAACTCCAAGGAATTGGAGTTTTTTTATTGCCTGCGGCAACATATACCACTTGTTCCAATGCGCCAGCCGCCGTGCAAAAACCCCGTAGAATCGGTCTTTTTTGCTATCCACTTTTTCTTCCATTGTCCTTTTAGACCTAAGTCTCCGTTCTTTTTTGTAATATTTTTAGTATTTTCCGTATTTTTACAAGCACCGTTTTAGACCGTTTACAATTAAATAATATCTATTCATAAGGTGGTAGGAAAGTGGAAAGGCATAGGTCTTAATAACGACCTTGTGCTTCTTGCCTGCGTCCAAAGTGTGGTGTAAGCCACATACAGGGGATGAGTTTTCTGCCTGCGTATAAATTTTCACGATACCCATTCTAGCATATGGGACCTCCCATGTAAATCGCAAAGCTGTGCCAGTTTGGGAAAGTTTTGTGCCAATGTGGTGCCAGATCATAAAAGAGCGCATCTTGACTTTTGGACGGAGATTATATACAATAAACCTAGATACCAAGAAACCAAGAATATTATTTCCACGAATTGAATATGATAAGGAGGGCATAAATATGCCAACAACTATGGTGAAAGGTAGTGTTCCTATGGAAATGAAAAAGGTAAGCATCTCTGCGAAGCGCCAGATCACAATCCCACAGAAATTTTTTGCTATGTTAGGGTTTGACACAGAGGCGGAGTGCATGGTGCGCGGGAATGAACTGGTCATCCGTCCAGTGAAAACAAATGCTGGGGGAGAATTTGCCGAGCAGATACTGGCAGAACTGATCTCGCAGGGGTATAGCGGAACGGAATTACTTGACTGTTTCAGAAAGGCACAAAAAGAAGTGCGCCCGGCTGTGGAAGCGATGATGATGGAAGCAGAGCGCGTTGCTGCTTCTGAAACGGAATATGCATCTTACAAGGATGTTTTTGGCGGGGAGGGAAACGAATGACAGAGGTACGTTTCCTCCCACCAGCAGCGAAGTTCATAAAGAAGCTGAAAGATAAAAAATTGAAATTGCTATATCAGGAGGCGGTTAATAAAATACGGGCAGATTATACTGTCGGTGAGGCAAAAACCGGAGATTTATCCGGTGTATATGGATATGATATTTATTATAATAAGACTAATTATGAGCTTGCATATACCGTAGAATACAAGGGGGATGAGGTGATTGTTGTTATTATGGCTGGGACAAGGGAAAATTTCTATGATCAGTTGAAACAATATATGAGAAAGATGTAAATGATAAAGTGACTATTTACGATCCTCATCATTTATAAGATGGGCATTTCTTGCAAAAAAAGTACTAATTCTAGATCAGACACCTATACTCTGATAGAGTTCCAATCCAGATATAATACAGGAGAAGCCTGAGAACAAGAGTTGTTTTGCCTGAAGTGGTTGGAAAGTTTCACTGCCCATAATGCGACCCCGGCATTGTACTTTGGCAAACAATCAGTTCTGCATAGGCATCTACAATGTTTCTGCGTTTTTTCCGTTCATCTTCGGTAATTAAACGTTTTTTTTCATATCTCCTTTTCACCTTTCAGTAGGGCATCTTCCTGTCTGAGTAGGCAATCTGCAGTGAATACTTAACTATGGTTTCATTGCAGTCGGATAAAAGATTATAACTTATATAGAATTCTGGGGCATTCACAGTATGAAATCTCATTAAGGTGGTCGTAAGGAACAAAAGGGATAGAAACCTAGTGTGGTGCGGCGGTGTGGGCGCGAGGGCATACGTCTGCAACTCCCTGATCTGCGGTTCAAATCCGCCAGTCGCCTCTTGAAAACTCCAAGGAATTGGAGTTTTTTTGTTCGCAGTAAATCAGACCTTCTGTTACTTAATTTTTCTTTAAATTAGTCGTGGACATTGCCTTGAAAATGCTGATAAAGAATATTGTATCGGAATACGGTGAGTTCAAGATCCACTGCATGGGATGTGTTTAAAAGAATATTAGAATAAACAAATACTAACTCCCACCATACTAAATACTCCGTATTGCAAGAAAATCTACCAGCCTCGAAACTGCCCCTGTCCTACTTGTCAGATAATTCCGTCCCTGAGTGCGCAGGAAATATCCTCGTCATTAATAACGGAAAGTACCCTGGTTTTGTGGTTCTTTTCCAGAAGGCTAGCGCCTGGCTCCTTCTGTGCAATAACCAAAATTGCAGCAATGTTTGCCTTAGTTTCGCTAACCAGGTGGTCTAAGCGCTCCGTTAAAGTTCTGCCGCTCGAAACCAGGTCATCAATCACAATAATGCGCTCCCCTGCTTGTGGCATATGTCCACAGACCATGCGGCCGCGGCTGTCGTTTACCTTGCGGTCGTGGCAGAAGTTGGTGGTGATACCGTATTTCTGGTAGAGGGCGATAGCGGTTGCAGAGGCAAAGGAGATGCCATGATATGCCATGCCTACAATGCAGTCAAACTCAATATGGTTCTCGCGGATGCAGTCAGCAAAAAATTCTCCAAGTTTTGCAATTTGTGCGTTGGTGCAGAAGTTTTCGCTGTTAATATAGTAATTGCATTTGTCACCTGCCCTCAGTGTAAATTCACCGACGCTTAAAACCCCGGTATCCGCCATAAAGCGGATGAAGCGTTCCTTGTTCGTCATAGCCTGGAGCTTGAAGCCAAAAAGTTCGTCAATGCTGACACCAAAGTAGTTGGCGATTGCAGGAAGCAGGGCAATATCCGGCTGTGAAGAGCCATTCTCCCACTTGCTGATAGCCTGGTAGGAGATGTGAAGTGCGTTTGCCAATTCTTCCTGGGTAATATTTTTGGTCTTGCGGAGCAACCTGATGTTTGTGCCGATCTCTTCCATGTGAAACTCCTTTCTTTTTGAGGGCTGCTTTTAAGGGAAAAGCGCTTACTTCCCATGCAGTCAGATAATAGGAAAAGTTTTCCTTCTAGAAGGAAACATGGGCGGTCTGGCTGTACAAGGACTAACTGGAGGTAGCAGCAGCGAACAGTGTAATCACTCGGTGTCACCAATATGCCAGGTTTGCAGATGAAACTTGACATGACCGCAACATGATGTTCTGCAGATATCTGAATTATAACGGATAAAAAGAAGTTTCACAATAACGCCATAATATAGTTTTTCTCAAACAATGGTTGAGTGAGTGAGCTGTGGAAATATAACAGTCACAATAAATTTTTCCGCTACATTGGAAGCAGATATTTTGCCCCCTAATATTTCCGTAAATTGTTTTGCTATAGCTAATCCAAGACCTGTATTTCCACTGGTGCGGGATATGTCAGTTGTGTAGAACTCATCAAAAACCCTGGTTAGATCCGGGCGTGGAAGGGTGAGGGAGTTTTCAAAGTCTATCGTAATTGAGCAGGGGATAGAGCTTTTTATATCCGTGGGGAGGTCTTTATCCTGCGTGTCCGTGTAAGGTGCTGTCGGCTTGCGCACCTGCACCGATATTGTAAGTTCTCCCGTCCCATGTTTTAAGGAATTTCCAATCAGGTTGTCAAAAATCCTAAGAAGCATATCCTGGTTGGAAAATAATTTTAATCTGTTTGTTTCGCAGTTCAGCGTGATCGAGCGCCCCTTAGCACAGTAATCATCATAGTAGTGTGCAATGGATTCCTCAAGGATTGCCAAAAGGTTTTGTTCCCTTTTCTCTGGGGGATGCCCTCCTGCAATCACTTTTGAGAAATCAAAAAATGAGTTGATTAGTTCCCTGAGGCGTTCCAGACGCAGCGCTACAATACTGCTTTCACCTTTACGGCTTGGAAGCGGGGGACTTCTTTAATAGGTTAAATTGTTTTTCCGCCAGTTCCGCAAAAATCTTAGGGGTGGAAAGCTGTCCTTTAAGGCCGAGCGAATCCCAGGTGGCAGCCCAGATTAAATAAGGGTTAAGCGGAAGTGTATCTTTTACTTTTATGTGGCAGCCGTCGCGAAGGAGCAGACCGTCATAAGCCATCTTGCGCGCATCAAAATATAATCTTGCCCCGGTAAGATACTCCGCATTTTCATCCATAATAATTTTGCCCTGTTGTTTTGAGTTAACGATGATTTCCCCGGTAATACCGCTGCCAAACATAATGTAGTCACTGAAATCTTCAGGGTCGCCAAGCTGTGCCCCGATCGGCTTCTCCTCGGCAATGTTTTGCTCACGTTTAAGTATGTTCCAGCTCTTTAATAAACCATCACTTCTAATTTGGTTCCAACTTCTAAGGGATGTACTGTGGATTAAAAAGGAAGGCTCATTTTCGCGGAGGAATGGTTCATTATACATATGGCTGCCATAATGCTTTTTTGCAGTATTAAGATCGGTTTCGGACATAACTAAAATTGCATTTTTATTGTTTGCATCGCAGAAGCTAATAAAGTCGCAGACAGACATCTCCCAATATTTGTAATTTTTACGGCTCACCTTTATGGTGTAGGCGCAGCCGTTAACACTTCCGCACATCTGCTGGTAATCCGTGCTGTCGGTAAGCATCAGGATGATCCATGAACTGTCATATTTGCATTTGGTAATAGGATTCATACTGTCTTCTGTCAGGTTGTTTATTCTGTAAACCATTATTGCTATATCCTTTCCAGATTTTTTATATTTATTGTAGGGTGTGACAGGTTCAACATAGGGCATATATCCCTTTATCCCACAGGATACTCCATGAATTTTTGATAGTTTAGCTTATCAATTGTGTCAGGTGGGGGATAGATTACATCTGACATGCGAGGGCAGTGTAGGGATACGATAAAATTATCAGTCATTGATAATTTTATTAGGTTGGTACTATAAAACAAGGTCGTTTCTCCTAATAACCTTAATTATAAATCGTATTTTTGATTTTTACAAGTGGTTGGAATGGTGTGGGCACGACAAACGAATGACTAAGTAATTGGTTATTGACAACCATCAGCAATGGTGTTATGATGAAAATAGATGAACATGAGGAAAAGCGACGACGGAAACAAGTAGCATATTAATCGCAGACAGAGAGGATGCCATTTGGTGGAAGGTATCTATGTGGGTTGTATGTGAAAACCATTCCCAAGCTGTAATGCTGAAAGTAGAGTAAGTGTTACCGTATATCTGCGTTAAAGGTTAGGGTTTGTTGGAACCTGAAGTGAAAAATTGAGGTGGAACCGTGCAATGAGCACCCTTGAGGATATACTTTGTATGTCTTTAAGGGTGCTTTTCCTTTGTTGATCGAAAATTTTTTATTGGAAAGGATGAGGTAATTATGAAGATTTGGATGAAGGGTGGTTCCATGCGGGAGGCGGGCTTTGATGAGCCGGCAGGGAAGGAGGCATTCCGCCACACGACGGCGCATATTTTGGCGCAGGCAGTAAAAAGACTGTATCCAGATACGAAATGTGCGATTGGACCAGCGATTGTGGACGGGTTTTATTATGATTTTGATTTTAGTTTCCGCTTTTCGGAAGAAAATTTTGCTGAGGTTGAAGCTGAGATGAGAAAAATCGTGAAGGAAAACCTACAGCTACGGCATTTTACGACAGATCGTGGAAGGGCGGAGCAGTTGTTAAAAGAACGGAAGGAAAGTTATAAGCTTGAGCTGTTGTATGGCTTGCCGGAAGATGGGGAAATCAGTTTTTACCAGCAGGGCGAATATCTGGAGCTGTGCGCCGGGTCGCATGTGGCTTATACCAGCGCCATCAAGGCATTTCGACTGTTGTCCGTGGCGGGCGCATATTGGCGTGGCGATGAAAAAAATAAGATGCTGACGAGGATTTATGGAACTTCCTTTCCAAACAAGGAAATGTTGGATGAGTATTTAAATCGTTTGGAGGAGGCAAAAAAGAGGGATCACAGGAAACTGGGGAAGGAGCTTGGGTTTTTTACATTGATGGAGGAAGGACCGGGATTTCCGTTTTTCCTGCCAAAGGGGCTGATTTTAAAAAATCTGTTGATTGATTATTGGAGAGAGCTGCACGCACGGGAAGGGTATGTAGAGATTTCAACCCCAATCATCTTGAACCGGAAACTCTGGGAAACGTCCGGGCATTGGGAACATTACCGGGAAAATATGTATACAACAGTAATTGACGGGGCGGATTTTGCCGTTAAGCCGATGAGCTGCCCGGGTGGAATCCTTGTGTATAAAATGGAACCACATTCCTACCGCGATCTTCCTTTGCGCATTGGTGAATTGGGATTGATCCACCGGAATGAAAAGTCGGGTACTCTGCACGGTTTGATGCGTGTCCGCTGCTGCACACAGGACGATGCCCATATTTTTATGACACCAGAACAGATACCTGACGAGATCAAAGGAGTGGTACGGTTGATCGATCAGGTGTATTCCGATTTCGGTTTTCAATACCATGTGGAATTGTCTACAAGGCCAGAGAATTCCATCGGGAGCGATGAGGATTGGGAGATGGCGACGGATGGTTTGAAGAATGCGTTGGAGGATTTGGGGCTGCCCTATATTGTCAATAAGGGCGATGGGGCATTTTACGGGCCGAAAATTGATTTCCATTTGGAGGATTCGCTTGGAAGGACATGGCAGTGCGGAACGATCCAGCTTGATTTTCAGTTGCCGCAGCGTTTTGAGGCAGAGTATATCGGTGAGGATGGAAAAAAACACCGCCCGATCATGATCCACCGGGTGGTATTTGGGTCGATTGAGCGCTTTATGGGGATATTGATTGAGCATTATGCCGGAAAATTCCCGCTATGGTTAGCACCGGTGCAAGTAAAATTATTGCCGGTTTCGGATAAATATCTGGATTATGCAAAAGAAGTAGAAGGGGTTTTGAAGAAGTATGGTGTACGGTGTGAGATGGACGCAAGAGCGGAAAAGATTGGATATAGGATTCGGGAAGCGCAGCTTTTTCGGGTGCCATATATGCTGATTGTTGGCGGGAAAGAGGCGCAGGAAGGTTCTGTGTCCATCCGCAAGCGCGAGGATGGGGATTTGGGTAGTATGAAGGTGGAGCAATTATTGGAGGTTCTTCGGAAGGAAGGGCATGGAACGGCTTTTGGTTGTGGACGGGAGTAAGCATTTGTTTTAGATGTTTTTCGGGATACCTGCGCGGATTGTTCGAGAGAATTAATCCGGGAATCTGTGCAAAGGAATGTAGAGCGGTTAAGAACGAATCAACAGATAGGAGGTGCCATTTGGGTGGGAGGAACTTTCTTATGTGGATGGTGGAAGGAGGACAAATGGGGTTTTGAAAGGGATTGGGGTGATGTGAAGTGTTTGGGAAATAGTTTATTAGAAGAAATTCATAGTGGAAGAATACGGCAGGGTATGGTATAATATCGGTAGATATTATACCAGTGCTGATTCGCTTTCGACCAAAGGGAGAAAAATTTCTACAGCGAATCATGCACATCCCCCGGAGGGAACATATGAAAAAACTTGATTGTGATTTTGCAGTTTTGGCAGATTATAAATAATGCAGGGGGAAACATACGGATGAGTAACAAAAAAATCAGCGATGCTGGAATCAATATAGCAGAAAAAGAAACTGTATGTGGCAGATATGTTTCGTGATCCGTTTAATCCACATAAATGTGGACTTTAGAAAATCTCATTCTCCGTAAAAATGATATCGTGATTGAAAAATCTGGTGGCAAAGATAAAAAACTGTAGGAAGAACTGTTTTTAAAAGAGGTATAGAACTGCATATTTTCTATAGACTTAGATGTAGAAAGATGATTTTACCTCAGTTTATGCAATATGTTTTGCCCGTTTTGATTCAGCTAAAAAGAAAAAAGAGGTGCCCAATCGTGGAAACACAAAAATCCGAGTTCGAGGAATACTTGAAATTATCAGAAAAAATTGAATTGGAGTATAATGGTATTGAAGCGGACGATGATAATGGGAATATGGAAACGGATGAACCTTATGAAGTTGAAAATATCCGGGTCGCCCAAAAAATGATAACGGTATTTCAAATAGAGCATTGGATTGCGCAAAACAATTTGGATTTATCTCCAGAATACCAGAGAAATATCGTATGGGATGATGAGCGAAAAAGTTCCCTGATCGAATCCTTACTGTTACGTATTCCGATACCAGCGTTCTATTTGGATGAGAACAAGCAGGGGAATAAAAGTGTAATCGACGGTATGCAGCGTCTGTCAGCAATCCATTCTTTTTTAAATAATGAATTTTGCTTAAAGAAAATGCAGTATCTATCGCATCTAGATAAAAAATTTTTTGGGGATTTGGATGTGAAATTTCGTGCGCGGATTGAGGATACAGAACTGGCTGTAAACATACTGGATGAAAAGTGCCCTCAGATGGTAAAATTTGATGTTTTCCGGAGAGTTAATACGGGGGGATTGCCACTTAATTTTCAGGAAATCAGGAATATTATGGCACTGCCCAAAGTACGTAAACTTTTGAAAAAAATGGCAGGATGTAGAGAATTTTTGCTTGCTACAAAGGGAAGGGTAAAAGATATACGTATGGGGGCGCAGGAGCTTTGCCTGCGTTATCTGACAATTTTATCTGCTTATGATTGGAAGAAATGTGATTTTAAACATTATCATGGATTATTGAAGATGATGGATCAGATGATTATAAATCTGAACGAAATGTCAGAAGAGGATTACGAGCAGTTATTTGAGAAATTTCGTTTTGCGATGGTCAATAGCTGTGCTATTCTTGGGGAGTATTCTTTTTGCAAAATTGGCAATAATAAAATAAATAAGTCGTTATTTACGAGCTGGGCGGTTGTGCTTGTGAATGCAAAACCGGATCAAGATATTCTGCGGGAAAATGTGGAAAAACTTAGATATACTTATATAAACCATCTAAAAAAGAATACCGAATTCAATATAGCGATTACTTCTTCAACGGGAACAAGAAAGAATATATTAAAATCGATAGAAGTGATTCGGAATTTATGGGAGAATTGTTATGGTAAAATCAATTGAAATTAAAAATTTCAAATGTTTTGACAACTTAAAATTGTCCTTGTCGGGAATGACAGTTTTAGCAGGAGGAAATGCGGCGGGAAAATCTACGGTTATACAGGCATTGTTGCTTGCAGAGGCAACAGCGCGGGAAAAGGGGGACTTTGTAGATGCCTCGGAGGCATTGGGCGTAGCAGTGGGAGGACCCAAAGCACTTATTTCGCAAAATTGTATGGAAACTCCAAAGGGGGATTTTCTTTTCAATGTACAATGGGATGAAACCATGGTTACTTTTATTTATACGATTGATAAACTGATGTCTTTAAAATTGTCGTATAGCCAGTCCGGGAATGTGCCGGATACCCGTTTGTTTTATCTGAATGCGGAACGGATCGGCCCAAGGCTATCCTATCCGGCAGGTATAGATGAGGAAATTTTAAGTAATGGGTCAAATGCGGCATTTTTAATTGACCGCGCGGATATGCAGCAAAGGAAAGTGCCAGAGTGCCTTATGCTTACAGAGGGAACTTCAAAATTTTCTACTCATGTAGAAAATTGGATGAGCGCGATTTTAGGGGATATTAATTTTTCTGTTAAGACGGACTATATAAAAGCGATTACAGATATCAGGTATGGCAATGAGGTGGCGGGGCAGCCAGTATTGCCAACGATGACGGGATTTGGAATCAGTTATATTTTATCCATCGTTACAGCGGGATTATGGTGTGCCTCTTTAAAAAATGTATCGTTATTAGTTGAAAATCCAGAGGCACATTTACATCCAGCGGCGCAAAGCAGGATGGGCAAGTTTTTGGAATGTTTGGTGGATGCAGGTGTGCAGATTATTGTGGAAACACATAGTGAGCATATTATAGATGGGGCAAGAGTCCAGGCTGCATGGCTGAAGAGAACGGACGATATTAAAATATATTTTTTTGCGAAAGAGAAAGAAGGGATTCAGGTAAATAAAATTGATGTAGATAAAAATGGGGAGCTTTCTGAATGGCCAAAAGGTTTTTTTGACCAAAAAAGTCAGGATCTACGAGATTTATTTGAGATAAGGAGAAAAAATGCAGGTCATTAATTCTTTAAAAGAAGAAAGTTTTGCATATACCAATAAAAAAGAAAATCTAAGTTTACGCAGGGATGAGATTGGTGAACTGATGGAAATTGTCACATACTGCCAAAATGAATCGGTAAAAGAGGCTGTGGAATATCAGGAGGCATTGTGGGGAATTTATGTACAGGAAGGTGTAACATTCGCAGATTGGCTTTATGGTGGTGGGGCTGGTAATGAGGAAGACAGAAGAAGGCTTCAGGAAGTTATGAGTAAGAAGGGGATGATATTATCCGACAGAAAAGAAGGCGCGGTTGAAAATACGGGCATAAGAAATATTGATATTACATTAGGACAATTCCAAACAGGTGTATCTGAGGTGAAGGAATACATTCGGGAGCGGAGGGAAGTTCTTAGTTCTATAAAAAATGTAATAGAGTATGAAGCGTTTATGCAGTCGTGTTTTATAAACAGTTGTTTTGCAAAAGGGATTCTATCCGAAATGAAACATATTGATAGTTTTCCGGATAGAGTACAGGAGATTACGAAGGCACTGGGAATATTGAATGATGAGGCGGTAAAGTTATACCAGCAATATTCTGATTCGCTTGGAGAGGCAATGCGTATTTTATCAGCGCGGTTACAGAGGGAGTGTTCACCAGATCCAAAACATTCAAAAGATTTGATATTTTCTTTTACATATAGTGAGCAGATCGAGGGAAAAACAGTGGCTGCAACAAAGGATATTGAATGTTCTCCCCATTTCAAGCTTATTCATCCAGGTTCGAATTTAAGAATATATTTTTATTGGTGCGACGCGGCTATCGCAGGAGGTGAGAAGGTGTTGGTGGGAAGGATTGGGAGGCATCCCTATTAAGAATAGATTGAAAACAAAATTATTATGCTAAATATAGATATATAAACCAGAAGAGTATAAAAATAAAATATATTAATGATCCGGGGATAATACCATATAATTAAAGCATTGCCTAATGAAATATCATGAAGAACAGCAGATTAAATTATTGCTTGTTCAAAGTGTATTTTTGAAAGATTTAAAAGAAAATAATTATGTAATCTGACTCGGAAATATAAAAGATGAGCCGGATTGGTGGAAACATAAAAAAGCAATGTATAAAATGTGGACATTGCTTTTTCATACCCATTAATAGTTAAAAGATCTTTTTTAATTCCGCGATAATCTCTTCGCCGCTTCTGCCAGGGAGCATCAGATTTTCAGCCAGTTCGCTGCTTCGTCGGATGGCGTACCAGCGCTGTCTACAAGGGACTGTAAGAATTCCATTTTTAAACTGAGCTTTATACGGTTGAAAAAAATGAAATAGTAACAACTGTAAGTTGAATTTATCGAATTCCTATACCTTGCACTCAACTATATATTGTGTTATTCTGACCACATCAAATGATAATATCCCGATGTGCAAAGTGGGAAAGTAACTTTTGGTATGCCCTTGTGGGCAGGGGAAGGATAGCAGAAACAGGAAAGAAAGGGGATTGTATTATGGCAAATGAATTCAGCGAAAGTTTAAAGCGTATCCGCAAGGAGAAGGGAGTCACGCAGGAACAACTTGCGGACGCAGTCGGTGTTTCGGCGCAGGCAGTGTCAAAGTGGGAGCAGGGAAGTTTCCCGGATGCCAGCCTTCTCCCGGCAATAGCGGATTATCTGGGGGTCAGGATCGACACATTGTTTGGGCTGAAAGAAGAAAAGTTTGATTTGGAGGATCTTATTGTCAGGGAACTTGATAGTGCAGAGCGGGACGAGGATGGCAATATCATATATGGGGCGGAAGGGGAAAAGCGCAGGATGCAGTGCGTATGGCGGCTCTGCCATCTCCTTGCCTGCACCTATATGCGGTGCAGCAACATCCGCGAGTTTTCCAGGATGACGATCGAGGGAAATATATGGAAAGATGCATTTATGCAGATTGTGGATGAAGGAGGATTTCTCCAGGCAAAACTTAACGAGTCATTGCGATATTTTTTGATTATTCCACAGCCGGAGGAAGGTTATGATAATCCGGATGCATTGGCATACTGTAA
This sequence comes from uncultured Lachnospiraceae bacterium, assembly GCA_910577675.1. GTDB lineage: Bacteria > Bacillota > Clostridia > Lachnospirales > Lachnospiraceae > RGIG4057. The sequence goes on along the minus strand of CAJTOR010000027.1, from coordinate 32,619 downwards.
AGATACTGAAAAACTGTTCCAATTTCTGGGACGACCAAATGTCCTGCGGGTTTTAATCTTTTTGGCGGAGCAGAACGGACGTATATTTTTTGATTACAATACATTAAAGGAAGAACTTGGGATAGAACATGGGAATGCAAGGGAAATTGTGGATGGATTGTTGGACTTTCACCTGGTGGTGCAGGCAGAGTTAAAGAGGGAAAGTAAAAACGAGACAATCTATCAGTATAAACTGGATTGCAATCTGATTTCGTTTTTGACATTCGCCCGTATACTGGTAAACCCTCCGCACAATTATTCTGTCTGTATACACAACCGGAGTACGCCATATTTCAGTCACAGTACTTACAAAAAGCCAGTTGAAGGTGAGATTGACAGAAAATAATAGAACTATAGTGCATTTGTATAAAAATACATTAATTTTACTTGTCAATTATGTTGGCTGTATTAAAAACTCCATCTGACAAGCAGCGATAGCAACTTAGCGATATGAGTAAGTAGTGGAGCGGATTTTGAATTTCTTTTAATATATTTTTGAAAAAAATAATAGAAAGTATATAAAAGTATATTGCAATATAGAATTCTATGTAATATAATAATTGCGGATATATTGTTTTTATCATTTTCAGATTGGGGGATTGTGATGAAGGAAAAAGAAAAAAAGAAGAACGGAACGGAGGCGGAGAAGGAGAAAGATCCGAACCAAAAAGAGTTTTCGCTGCTCTCAAACATGGTGTACGTCTTAAAGGGCACGCTGCGGTTCCAGAAGTTACTCGCATTTTTTCTGGTTTTTTCAGTACTGTCAAGGGCGGCAGCCACTTACTTGCCGACATTCGCCCTAAGTGCGGTGATTGACCAGGTGACGAGGCGGGCAGAGTTTGATGACCTCTTAAAAACCGTACTTCTGTTTTTTGTGGGGATGCTTGTCACAGATGCGGTTGGAAGTTTCTCGAACGCCCATATTTGGTGGAGGTATATTGATGCGCGCGTGCAGTTTATGATGCTGCGCATCCGCAAGGTACTCTATATGGATTATGAGCACCTTGAGTCGGCGAAGGTTATGGAGGTGTGCCAGAAGGCGATGAGGGCGACCGGCGGCAATATGAACGGGGTCGAGGGAATGATGCACTCGTCACAGCAGGCGCTTCAGGTGTTAGTCAGCGGTCTGACCGCCATTGTGATCGTGGTGCGACTTTCCCCGTGGATGGTTGTGGTGCTGCTTGTGCTCGGTGTGCTTGGTTATTTCAATATGGATTACACCAAAAAGAAGGATAAGAAAACATGGGATGAACTTGCACCGTATTGGCGCAAGTCCTGGTATATGCAGCAGACCATGTCTAATTTTGTATACGGCAAGGATATCCGCCTGTTTTCGATGAAGGGCTGGCTGTTAGGGAAGTATGCGAGCTTGCATAATTTCTGCCATATTAGGTTTGTCGAGTCGAAAAACCGTTGGATTTGGTGCACACAGCGCAGCCAGATGCTTTTTCTGGCGGAGGAGGGTGTGGTCTATGCGTATCTGGTTTACCGCGTGTTAAAAACGGGTATGTCCATCGCGGATTTTACGCTCTATCTCGGTGCAGTGCGGTCATTTTTTTATGTGCTGCAACAGGTGTTTAACAATCTGTCCGATATGAAGGCGCAGTCGCGAGAGATCAATGATTTTAGGTCATTTTTAGAGTATCCGGAAAGGAAAGTTTTGCTGCAGGATACTGCCCACCCGCCACTGCTTGGGCAGAAGAGCTATGAGTTTAAATTCGAGAATGTTTCCTTCCGCTACCCGGAGTCGGAGCGCTATGCCTTAAAGAATCTGAACCTGACCCTTGCTGCGGGCGAACGTCTTGCGGTGGTCGGTCTGAACGGCGCGGGGAAATCTACCTTTATCAAGCTTTTGTGTGGGCTGTATACGCCGACAGAAGGGCGCATCCTGCTAAACGGTGTGGATATCCGCTGCTATGACAAGCGCGAGTACTATGAGCTTTTTTCGCCGGTTTTCCAGAATGTGGAGATGTTTGCGTTCCCGATGGATGAAAATGTATCCATGAAGGTGGCGGGGGAAACGGATTCGGCGCTGGCGGAAGAATACCTGCGCGCGGCAGGGCTTGGGGAAAAGATCGACAGCCTGCCAAAGGGTGTGAAAACCGATCTGTTAAAGATCATCAGCGAGGACGGTGTGGAACTTTCCGGCGGCGAGAGCCAGAAGCTTGCACTTGCCAGGGCATTATATAAAAACGCGCCGGTTGTTGTGCTCGACGAACCGACTTCCGCACTTGATGCACTGGCGGAGTATCATATGTACCAGAGTTTTGATAGCATGATCGGCCAAAAATCTGCGGTTTACATTTCGCACCGCCTGTCCTCGACGCGCTTTTGTGACCATGTAGCGATGTTTGCGGACGGGGAACTAAAAGAGTACGGTACACATGAATCGCTGCTTGCGGCGGGGGGGGCTTACCGGGAGATGTTCGAAGTGCAGGCGCAGTATTACAAAGAAGGGGGTGCGGAGTGTGAGTAAGAAGGAGAAAAAAACGGAGGAGATAACAAGGGATAAGGCGGAAACAAAAGCGGATGGGACTTCAAGAAAGGGAGAGGAGAAACAGAAAATCCATGTTTTAACCCTGATCCGCCAATTTGCCGGATATGCGTGGCGGTGCAGCCCATCGTACTTTATTTTCTATGTTCTTGATCTGCTTGTTTACGCTTTTGCGCCGTTTGTCAATATTATTTTCCCGGCGTACATTATAGATGAGCTTATCGGGCAGCAGAGGGTTGAAAAAATTGTTTTGTATACGGTGCTTACGGTTGGGATTAACACACTGTGCAACTGTCTGAAAAATTTATTTGATTTGACCAAGGAGAAATACTCGGATAAATTCGAGCGCTACATATCTTTGCAGATCTCGGAAAAATGCGTTGATATGGATTTCCAGCACACGGAAGATAAGAAGGTGCTCGAACAGCTTGAGAAGGCGAAGACCGGGATGGACTGGTATTCCGGCGGGATTTCGGGGATATTGAATTGTTTTAGCAGTATTGTGACAATGTTTATCACTGCACTCGGCGTGGCTGCCATCCTTGTGGTTGGTATGCCGTGGCTGATTGCTGTATATGCGGTTTCTGTTTTGCTTGATATGTTATTGACCAGGAAGACAAATAAAGTTAATCTGCAAGCGTTTAAAAATATGGCGAAGGTAAACCAGATTTTTTCTTATGTATTCTGGGAATTGCAGGATATCCGCTTTGGAAAGGATATCCGTCTGTATGGCGCGGAACCAATGATGGATAAGAAAGGTAAATATTATAACGACCAGATGACAATGGAATGGCGCAGGCAGGCGTTGGTATGCCTGCCTTACGATGAGAGCCGGGTGCTCTTACAGAGTGTGCGCTGGGGAATCACAATCCTGATGGTTGGCGCAAAGGCGGTAAAAGGGCTGATTTCGCTCGGTGATTTCACAATGTATTTTAACGCGGGCAATACTCTGTATGACAGTATCCGGGGAATTGTCTGGCAGATGCAGGATATTTACAAAAGGCTCTGCTACGCAAATGAGTTTATCATATTTATGGAATACCCGGATGCGGTGCGCCACGGAAACCTTTTGCCGCAGAAGAAAAAGGAGCATACGATTGAATTCAGGAATGTAAGTTTCACCTATCCGGGCAGCCAGATTTCAGTATTAAAACATATCAATGTCGTGCTGCATCCGGGAGAACATATTTCCATTGTCGGCTTAAACGGTGCGGGCAAGACCACATTTATCAAACTGCTCTGCCGTCTTTACGAACCGACCGAGGGTGAGATTTTGCTTGACGGCGTTGATATCCGCGATATTGTGTATGAGGAATATGTCAGGCTTTTATCGGTCGTTTTCCAGGATTTCCAGCTTTTCTCGTTTACGGCGCGCGAGAATGTGACGCTTACGGAAAGTTTTGCAAAAGCGGAGGATACGAGGAAGAACGAGGAGAAAATTGAGAAAGATTACAAAGGCAGGAAGGCGAATTCATGGGGCAGGGAAGTTAGTGCCCACGTAGAGGAGGACGCGGTGAAGGAGGATCGTCCTGAGGGGAGGGAGAAGATTTCTTCTGCCACGGGAATGGATACGGTTAAAAAGCAGGGAAAAGCGCAGGAAGATTTCCCTGGCGGACTGCCAAAAGATGAACGGTTTGAGCGGGTGATCGAACAGACGGGACTTACGGAGACGGTTGAAGGTCTTAAATACGGCGCGGATACTTATATTATGAAGAGCTTTGACAATGAGGGCTGTGAGCTGTCGGGCGGGCAGCAGCAGAAACTTGCGATCGCGAGGGCGCTCTACAAGGATTCCCCGGTGGTAATCCTCGATGAGCCGACTGCGGCACTTGACCCGATTGCAGAGTACGAGATTTACCGTCAGTTTAACACATTGGTTGGCGGCAAGACCGCGATTTATATTTCGCACCGCCTATCCTCATGCCAGTTTTGCGATGTGATCTATGTATTCGTGGACGGGGAGATTAAAGAGCACGGGACACATGCGGAGCTTGTCGGGATTTCAGACGGGCACTATGCGAAGATGTTTGAGGCGCAGGCGCAATATTACCGGTAAGTAAAAAACTTATTGTTTCTTAGATGGATTTTTATCTGTAACAGGGGCTGTTGCAAAATGGCATATGCAAAATGCCAGGTTTTGCAACAGCTTATGTTTTTTTCTTTTTAAAGCAGTTTTCTTGCCCATCTCAACAGATTATACAAAAACTTTATGTTAAATTCCTTCTTTGGTGAAATTTCCTGCGGTATTACGCCCGGTGGGAATACACGGCTTTTGTCGGGCTGCACAATGGCACATTCATCTTCATAGCGGGCAAGCAGTCCGCGAAGCTGTGCATTCACCTCTTTGCTGTCGATCACAAGCATCAGTTCAGTGTCGAGGTAGACGCTTCGCATATCCATATTGAAAGAACCGACGATTGAGAGATCATCATCGACCACAATACTTTTTCCGTGGTAGGAAACCCCACCTTCGTATTCTAACAGTTTAATTCCTGTGGCGTGGATTCTGTCAAAATTTGCCCGGTAATCGCCCGCGCCAAAAGGATTGCCGTTGTTTGCAACAGAATTTGTCATCATCTTAGCATCGGGCACGGAGGCAGCTATCTCTGCAAAAGCATTGTACATCAGGTCGTTTGCAATAATATATGGCGTGTGGATGGTCACACTTTGTTTTGCCTGTTTCATCAGTTCGGTCAGGGCGTAAAATACGGTTGGTTCTTTTGAGTAAACTGTGGTTGGATTTGAGAGGAGCGTGATTTTTGCGGTAGAGAAAGTCATTGCCTCGTAATCCGGAACTGTTTTTGCTAAAGGATAATCGTCAAGGTACTGGGCGTACAATTCCCTAAGTTCGTCCGCTGCCCGCCTGACACAGGTACGATTGCCGGTGCTTGTGCGGTTGTGGAAAGCAGTCGTGTATTTGAGGTTCCAGATTTCATTAAAATAAGCTTCCACCTGGTAGAGAGAGCTTGATTCACTTACCCCCGCGTTGTAGACGAGAACATCGCGGTCGTAATTTTTGTGTCCCGGCCATTCGCCAAGGAAATACGAAAAGGAATTGCGCCCGCCAATAATGTAGGCTGTTTCATCCGCAATCAGGTATTTATCGTGGAGCCGCCCCATCAGCCGCCAGGGAAGAAGCGGGTTGATGCGGTTGTAAATGCGGATTTCCGCATTTTCATGTGAGGAAAGTGCAAAAAAGTACGGGTTTTGTTCCATGCGCATAAGTCCGCTGACCCCATCCACAACGACTTTGACACAAACACCGCGGTCCGCCGCGTCAAGAAGCGCCGCGAGCATTATTTTTCCGCTGATATCGGCGCGGAAATCGAAGGTGGAAAGGATGATGCGCTCCTTAGCGCCTCTTATCATGCGCACGCGCTCAACCAGCGCTTCACTGTTATCCTCAAGGATTACGGCGCGGTCGGTTCCACTGTTATCCGCACTGCCATAAAAGTTCTCTGTATTGAAGTCTTTTTTGTATCCATCGCTTACTACAGGCTGCCTGAAACCGGAAATCAGCACGCCTAAAACGATATAGAGCAGGATGGCAGCAAGGGTGATGATGATTTTCGTCCGGGTTTTATGGTGCTTTACTGGCGTGTTTTTGGCGGATTCCTGTACTCTTGTTTTGCTCTGCTTGAATATATCTGCCACGCGCATCAACCACAGCATAAGAAATACCAAAATACCTGTGAACATTATGATATTTGCGTTAAAATAATCCGGTTTTGATGTGAGCAGAAAAATTAGTACGAGAAGGAAAACTGCCCTTGAGAGCAATAGTTTTTGTTGTCCTTTTAAGATCAGCCAGCCTGCCAGGCAGCGGCGTATGTATTCCGTGGATTTGGGGTTTGTGGACTTTGCCTGCATTATAAGAAGACGGCAGAGAAAAGCAGATTCCGATAAGAGGAACAGGAGAAAAAACTCCCGCATCAGGGGATACTGTCTGCTAAGGTTTAGCGCGCTTGTGACAGCGGCAACGAGTGACAGCAAGTTGGTAAATGCGGGGATAAAATTTTTTTTATCCCCGAAAAGAAAATCGTGGTTGGCTAAGTTATTTGTATTCTTTTCAGTCATTTGATTCCTCCCGTTATCTGTTATTTGTGGAAAACTTCACAGGGATATTTGTGAATCATAACATAAACGGGAGGAATCTTCAAGAGCTTTATCTTGCAGATAGCTTAAACGATACAAACCATCCATTTTTCTTCTATACAGCGGAAAAATGGATGGTTCACCATTTATTTATTCAAGTGTTTATAGTAATAGATTGTCAGGAATCTTTTCTCTTCCGGTACAACACTGCGCAGAGGATGATACACCCAAAAACGGATATAAGAAATCCTGCCGTAAGTCCCGGTGTCCGGTATATTAGTTTTATTTCATGTTCCCCTGCGGAAAGCGGAAGTGCCATCATCATCAAGTTTGCTTTGATAAGCTTTGTTTCTTCGCCATCCACGTATGCCGTAAATCCATCGGAATACGGGATGGAAAGGCAGAGAAGTTTTGGGGAGGAAAGGTTTATGGTGCCGGTTATAAGGCTGGTTGAGAAGGAGGCATTGTCATTGTGCAGGTCAAGGTTTTCCAAAACCTCCTTTCCGCGTGAAAGTGCGGAATCGGCATACTGTTCCATCGGCTGGCATACGATTCCAAGTTCCTCAAAGCGGTAGGTGCCGATATAAGGGAAGCGTATCCGCAAGGAAACGGCTTCCTGCTCGTGATATCCCAGATTTAGCAGATAATCCTGCACGTCGTTGTACCAGATATATCTCGGCGTGTTATATGGAAGTTCCTTCTCGATAATTGTCCCGTCCGAAAGTTCAAGTTCCACACTGAATTTAAGCTGATCCGGCTCTAAATAATATGCTGCGGTGCGCTTCCTGGCTTTCTTTGTTTCGGGGGAGAGTGCGTCCCAGTCCGCCTTTGTGAAAAGGTGGTTCGGGTCGATTTCTGGGTCATCATTGTAGAGGGTGTATTTTGGTCTTCCCTCGTAGGACAGCCCGGTAAGAAGCAGGCTGGTTTCACTGTTTTTCCCGCCTGTAAAAGTCAGGCGGATGCTTGCCCCGTTTTTTGTAACCACAAATGAATTTCCCTGTTTGGTAATGTGGTCGCTGCTAAAGCGGATTTTGTAGGCCGGATTGCTTGCGGTAAGTGTTGGGGTTATCGGAGAGAAACCATCCACCGGCTCATCCACAATAAGAGCTTGTATCATGGCTTCCTGCCGCCCGGCAGCGCTTAGCGCGTTATAGTTTTCGCTAAGAAGGTAGCCCTCGTAGGTGTAGCCCAGCGGAAGGGCATACTGGTTTTTGTAGATCGTGTATTTTGACTTGCTTTTGACATTTTCCCCGGATGCGGAAGTCTTTGCAGGCGAGCCATCGGCGTTTACTGCCAGGTATCCGAATGGGACGAAAGCCTTTTGGGGCTTGGCAGTTTCAGCCACATAATATTTTACGCCGAGCAGCGTATTTGGTATGGTGCGGTTATCGAGCCCGCTCCAGATATAGGACATACATTCTGCAAGATGCAGACTTTTGAAAAACTGCGGGATATTTCCGTTTGCCAAACTCCAGTTATACTGCGTGTTTGCCAGACCGTTAAGTATTGTGATATTGCGGGTAATCTTTGGTGAGGTGTAGCGCCAGAAGGTGTTGTCATCCAGTTTTTTTATGGTGGCTCCTTCATTTTTTTCCAACCGATCCGGAATGGAAGCGATCTCGATAAAATCCTCTACATATTCTTCGGTTACAAAGAAAAAATAGGAATGCTTCCAGATACTCCCAAAAGTTAACAGCAAACAAAGCAAGGAAAGAACAGGTGTTAAGAGTGCTGATTTTCCGCGATAAAGTAATGCTGCCCCAAAGCAGAGGACTGCCGTGCCGGCAAGGATAAACTGGAAGTATACATGGCTTGTTTCGGAATATCCGGAGCGGTTGAGCAGCAGCAGGGCAAGGATGGTGTAAATGGCGGTGGCAGATGTGAGCAGGAGGAATTCTTTTTTTGTAAGAGCAAAGAATTTTGGCCACATCAAAACCAGGATATAGGCGTTTAACATACCATATCCCCAGTTCCAGCGGTTGGAAACATAGGAAAAGCCGTTAAAGATATGCCCTGCCACGGGGAGGAGCAAAAACAGGGTCAGCATAAGGAAGCCAATCTTTAGTGCAGTGTATTTTTTCTTTTGCAGAAATAATAGGAGTACCGCGGGCAGAGTCAGCGCGCTGTATGCCAGGATTGTCCAATCACCAGCCTGTGTCCCTGCAAGGAATGTGGCAGGGAATTTTTCGTAGTATGCCCTCCGGTACAGCCCGCTGTAAATATAGCCGCTTCCGGAGCGCGCATCTCCCATAAAAAGAAGGATGACGGGCAGCAGGATGACCGCGCTCATCGCCACGCCAATCAGGGCGAACCCCGCGATTTTTATAATGGCAAAAAACATATTTTTAAGCATTTTTCCGATGCCCTCCGATGTTCTAAGAGGAGCATATAGAACGGATAGCCTGAACAGCACATAGAGTACGGTCAGAAGTACAATTGCATAGAAGAAGTAAAAATTGCTAACTGCGGAAAGGAACACCGAGAGAATCAGGGTAAGCGGCTTTTTTTCGCGCAGGACTTTTTCCACTCCAAGCAGGATAAGCGGTAGGTAGATCATCGGATTGGAAAAATATGGGTGCCTTATGGCGGCATAGAGTGCATATCCGCAGAATACATAGGTGAATGTCCCCGCAAGTATGCCGGTATGGGCAGTCCAAAGATTCGGTTTTATGCGGGCAAGTAAATTCTTTGTATGTTCCACAGTATTTGTGGCAGGCTGATTGTAATCTCCCCCCATGGTATAAAGTACAAAATTTATAAAACAGAATCCGGCAAGGTAGAGCCGCAGCAGGATCAGGAAATTATATAAGTATACCATGCGGTCGGCTGAGAAGAACACGGAGAGAAGGTTCAGCGGATCGCCGATTACATAATAATGCAGTGTGGAATATATGTCCGCACCGTACCCGAAACTGAAACTGTATGTGGGGATCTTTAGGGAATGTTCGATTAATATCGTGTGCGCGGCATCTTTAAGCCAGCGCGAGTAGTAGATGAGTGCCTTAAAGTGCTGGTTCCAGCCATCCCAGTACCAGATAAAGGAGCGCCCGCCGGCAAAAAACTGGTAGTACACGATGGGGCACATCACAGCAAAGATAAGTGAATAAGCGATGAAGAGCTTTTTTCTGTTTATTGTATCCTTCATAATTAAGCCTCCTGAGGTAATTTCCCGATACCTTTAAAAGGGGTTAAATTGTTGCAAAATTTGGTAATCTCACAACATATGGTTTTGATGTTTCAGATATCCATACCATATATTGTTTACATATGCTATTTGTCAACACTCCCTTGTATCAGACATATTCCAGTTTTTTCAAGAACTAACTTATTATATTATGCATTCTTGTACAAAGCAAGATTAATTATGCGAAAATTCTATATTTTAGGAAATGGTATAAGGTTTAGTTGGATGGATAACATGAGTTTTAAGGATGAATATTATTAATTTCTATGATGGATGCCGCATATTCTTTCTGAAAGCATGGTATGACCTGCATGAATTCCAAATATTTAAGTAAAGAGATGAAGTTAAAATATACTAAAATGTTCAAAATTGACATGATTAGGAATAAATTGGGAAATTTATATTTTATTTATGAAAACTTCCTGATTTCTGTAGTGAAATTAACAGTTTCTTTGTTGCATTCTGATAAATTATGTTATATTTTTTTTATGGTGTATCTATATCGGGGAGCAGTGCCGCATAATCGGCAGAACTGGAGGAATTATGAAGGATTTTTTTAGAAAGTACAGCCATGCATGGACGCTTTTCTATGCGTTTATTTATTTGACCTGGTGGGGAATGTTAGGGAAGATGGTGATGGATCAATATTCTCCGGTGCATATGGCACTGGATGATAAGATACCATTCTGCGAGTGGTTTATAATCCCATACTATATCTGGTTCCCGTACATATTGATTGTAATTGCGTATTTTTTCTTTTTTGCAAAGAGGAGGGAATATTATCAGTTAACCGCATTTTTGTTTATCGGGATGACGGTTGCGCTGATTACTTACACGGTCTGGCCAAACGGTATTACTTTCCGGCCGGAACTAAAGGAACTTGGGAGGGAAAATATCCTGATTGACCTGACTGCCTTTATTTACGCGAATGACCGGGCGATCAACTGCTGTCCGAGCATACACTGTTTTAATTCCATCGGGGTCTGTGTTGCTATCAATAATTGTGCGTCCCTGAAACATAAAAAAGTGGTGCGCATTGGCTCCATTGTACTCTCGACACTTATTTGCCTGTCTACAGTTTTTGTAAAGCAGCATTCCGTTTTGGATGTGATCTGGGCTCTTATCCTGGGGGCGGTGATGTATCTGGCGGTGTACCTTATCCCGGATTTGCTTTTAGCGAGGAAGAAAAAATCGGGGATGGCACATACAGCAGGAAAGGTTTCGGAAGGTTTGACTGAGTAATAAAAGTAATTTCCTCAAAATCGTTGCGCAATAAATCGGGGACTGTGTTATACTGAACCTGCTTCGAAGCAATACTGATGGGAGGTGGACAGCGAACTTTTTGCCGACCTGCATAAAGTATTGTGGGAGGCGGAATAGGAATAATCCTGATGGTATGACTTAAAGTTTATTGGGATAAAACAAAAGGTTATTACCTCAAGGAAAAATATATTAAGCGGGCTGGGAGTGACCGCCGTTCCAGCCCGCAGATGGGAGAAAAACCGTTTTTACTCTTGACAGCATCCAAAAAGGAAAATAAAATAATAGCAAGTGGATGTGGAGATGAGTTGATTTACGGAGGCGGGGAAGTTACAATGGAGAGCAACAAGGGAAATGAGGGTAAGCCGGTCACGATTTACGATATTGCAAAGGAGGCAAATGTATCGGCGGCTACTGTCTCGCGTGTGCTTACGAACAGTACAAATGTGCGGAGTGACAAAAAAGAGCGTATTCTGACGCTTATGGAAAAATATAATTTCAGACCGAATGCGATGGCGCGGGGACTGGTGGATACGAAGAGCAAAACCATCGGGATTATGGTGGCGGATATCCGCAACCCATTTTATTCCGAGGCTTTTGTTGCGTGCGAGGCTGCAGCCCGCAACTATGGCTACACTGTGCTTTTATGTAATTCCTACTGCGACAAGGAGCAGGAGCAGATACTTCTTGAAAAGCTGGCGGAAAAGCGCGTGGACGCGGTGATACAGATGGGTGGGCGGGCGGATGAGAACGTGACAAACAAAGACTATGCGGAGTATGTCAACCGCATGATACAGAATATTCCCATGCTTGTGACCGGGAAACTGGACGGGACGGATTGTTATCGGGTACAGATAGACGCGGCACAGTCGATGGAGATTATCATGGACTATCTGGACAGTTTGGGGCACGAGAAAATCGCATTTATCGGCGGCTCCTCAGGCGATATGGCAAGCTTCCAGAAAGAAGAAGTGTATCGCAGGAAGCTTGGCGAGTGGGGGATTTCGCTGCCGCCCGGGCTTTACCGAAGGGAAGGCAATTATGACTATCAGACCGGTTATACTGCGATGAGCGCTATTTTTGAGGAGGGCGGGGAACCGAGCGCCGTGATAGCAATTAATGAAACCACTGCGAGCGGGGTTATGGCGAGTATCAGGGAACGGGGGTTTGAAATCCCCGGTGATATTTCATTGGTTAGCTATGACAATACGTTTATGGCTGATGTGATAACGCCGAGGCTTACCAGTGTGGACTATGACTATGGGGAGTTCGGTGAGCGCCTGATCCGTACTGTAATGGCGGTGATAGAAGGAAAGGAAGTTCCCAAAATCCAGTATGTTAAGACTAGGCTGGTGGTGCGGGAAACAACGGGGAAGGCGAAAGGGAAATAGAGAGCTATTGAGGGCTGCTGCAAGGTTTTGCAGCAGTTTTTTTGTGCAAAAACATTTTGTTTTATCGGAAAATATACTGATTACTTGTGCAATATCCACAAAAATATAACCTGACTTTGAGCAATCCATCCAAAATTGAAATCGATTGCAGAAAAGCAGTTGACGGCGGATCAAAAACAAGTGTAAAATATAGCGTATGAAATCGGTTACAAAACCGGAACCAAATTGGATATACTTATAAGTTAATGAACTTTTAAAGAATTGTTTATTCTGTAGGTTTAAAATGAAAGGGGGAATTTTGATTGGGGACATTTGAAATCCGCGATAAATTTTATCTGGATGGGGAGCCGTTTAAGATTATTTCCGGGGCAATCCATTATTTTAGAGTTGTGCCGGAGTACTGGCGCGACCGGATGGAGAAGCTCAAGGCGCTGGGTTTAAATACGGTGGAAACATACATACCGTGGAATATGCACGAGCAAAAGAAGGGGGAATTTTGCTTTGAGGGTATCTTAGATATCTGTGCGTTTGTGAAAATAGCGCAGGAGTTGGGACTCTATGTGATTTTAAGGCCGTCGCCGTACATCTGTGCCGAGTGGGAATTTGGCGGGCTTCCCGCATGGCTTCTGGCAGAGGATGGGATGAAGCTACGCGTAAACTATGCGCCGTTCCTTGAACATGTGAGGGACTATTATAAGGTTCTGCTCCCGATGCTCTCGCCGATGCAGATAACAAAGGGCGGACCGGTTATCTTAATGCAGGTAGAGAACGAATATGGTTATTATGCGACCGATGCTGGTTATATGTGTGCCATGAGGGATATGATGAGGGAGTTTGGCATTGATGTGCCGCTTGTGACATCGGACGGGCCTTACCCAGAGAGCATGAATGCGGGCAGACTATCAGGGGCGCTGCCAACCGGGAATTTCGGCTCGAAGACGGACGAGCGCTTTGACCTGCTTTCGCGCTATACCGATGGCGGACCTTTGATGTGCACCGAGTTCTGGGTCGGATGGTTTGACCATTGGGGCAACGGCGGCCATATGAGGGGAAATCTTGAGGAGAGCGTAAAAGACCTCGACCGGATGCTTGAGCTTGGCAATGTCAATATCTATATGTTTGAGGGCGGCACAAATTTCGGTTTTATGAACGGCTCGAATTATTATAATGAGCTGACTCCGGATGTGACTTCCTACGATTACGATGCGCTGCTCACGGAGGACGGGCAGATTACTGAAAAGTACCGCCGATACAGGGAAGTGATTGCAAAACATGCCCCGGTGCCGGAGGTGGAGTTCTCCACAAATATAGAGAGGCGCGCTTATGGGGAACTTAAAGTGGAGGGAAAGGTAAGCCTGTTTTCGGTTCTCGATGACCTAAGCTGCCCTGTAGAAAGCATATACACGCAGCCGATGGAAAAACTGGGTCAGGGTTACGGGTATATTTTGTACCGTTCCCCACTTGAAACGGAGGAAAGCATAGAGCGCATCCACCTGTGGAAAGCGAACGACAGGGCAAATATTTTTGTGGACGGGATGCCGGCTGCCACACTTTATGACAGGGAACTGCTTGAGGAGAAGAAATTTTCACCGGCACTCAAATTTGCCCCGGGGGCAGTACTTGATATCCTGGTGGAGAATATGGGGCGCGTTAATTTTGGACCATATATGGAATTGCAGCAGAAGGGGATTGCGCACTGTGTCCAGATCAACGGGCATATCCACAATAACTGGAAACAGTATATGCTTCCGCTTGACAATGTGGAAAGAGTTGATTTCACAAAAGACTATAAGGAGAACACCCCTGCCTTTTACCGTTTTTCGTTCGAGGTGGACGAACCATGCGATACTTTTCTGGATTTTGCAGGCTGGGGAAAGGGCTGCGCGTTCTTGAACGGTTTTAACCTGGGAAGGTTCTGGGAGATCGGGCCGCAGAAGCGCCTTTATATCCCGGCACCTCTGTTAAAAACTGGTAAAAATGAGATCATCCTGTTTGAAACAGAAGGAAAAACTGCACAAAGTATTGTGTTAAGGGACGAGCCGGATATCGGATAAAAAGTTAAAATGCCGTTTGCATTTATGCAATATGCATAAATGCAAACGGCATTTTTTATACATAATTAACGATTTTGTAATCGATTACAAAAATATTATTGACATAATATGTGCACAATGTTTATAATGAAGACATGAAATCGGTTGCATAAAGTAAAATTGCCGAACGGATTCGATCAACAAAAAGGAGGAGAATATATGAGAAAGAAGAAAATTGGCGCTTTGCTGATGAGTGCGTGCATGGTGGCAAGCTTGGCTGCATGTGGCGGAGGGGATTCCGGTACGACACCAACAAACACCCCTGAGCCGACAAAAGGAACCGAGGCAACCCCGGAGCCAACCAAGGAGGCAGAGCCGACTACGGGTGCAGAAAATACACCGGAACCGACCAAGGAAGCAGACCCTGAGCCAACACAGGAGGCAAATGTGCCGCAGGGTGATCCGGTTGTGATCCGCTACGGCACACACTGGGTCCAGGATCTTGATCCGAACCATGTGGATGAGGTGACGGGCGAATATACAATGAACGAAACAGAGAGACAGGCAGGGCTTGCGGCACTTGCAGCGGTTAAGGAGCAGTTAAATGTCGAGTTCGAGTTCCTCCAGTACAGTGCAAACACAACTGAGGAGTTAATGACAAGCGTGCTTGCGGGAAATCCGGTCTGCGACTTAGCGCTTATGTGGGGCGGTTCGGAGGGTGTTATCCTTGCGCAGAACGTATTACAGCAGCTTGACAATTACGCTTACATATTTGAGGATGAGGATACATCCTGGATGTTCTATGATAAGCTGTACGGACACAACTACATGCTTACCAATGTAATCCGCTATAAGCAGCGCTGGCCGCTGATCTTTAATATTTCCATGCTTGAGAAGGTGGATGCGTTAAAGGATGAGAGCGGAAATCTTGTCACCCCGATGGATCATTACCTGAACGGAACCTGGACCTGGAGTACCTTCACGGATTACCTGACCAAGGTTCAGGCATATTACGCAAACACGGCAGCGCCGGATGGTTCAAAGTATGACACAATCCAGGCATATGAAACCGACCACCGTTTCGCAGGTCTTTCCGCAATGTATTCCGCAGGCGGCGCGATCTATGGAAACGCAGGTCTTGAGCCGGATTCTGAAGCATCCATAAAGGGTATGCAGTATATTGAAGATCTGTTTGAGAAGAAGCTTTTGGTAGACCCTGGCACTTACGATGACGGCAAGGGTACACCGGAGTGGACCCGCGCGGCGGACGATTTCGGCAAGGGCTCGACGGTATTTACGGACTGTCCTGACTGGTATATTGGCGGTGTTGCAGGTTCCGCGGCGGATCGCGGCGAGATCGTCGGCATTGTTCCGTGGCCTAGGGAGGATTCCCTGAGTGTGGATGATCCGGAGTATACACAGGCAATCACGCTCGGCGACTCCGTCGGCGTGTTAAAGGGTGTCAGCCCGGAGAAGACCGAGCTTGCATTAAAGGCATATGCACTTTACTGGACAACTTACTACAAGGCACTCGGCGGCACGGATACTGTTATGGAGTACAAGGAAAAGAACGCGCTTGAGGAACTGAATAAGATGAAGCTCGACGTTCTGAATGAGAAATACGGTGACAAGATCATAGAGTGCTTCCTTGCAATCGGCGACAAGCTTGTCAATGATTATGCCGACCTGCTTGGCATCCGCGTTACCTGGGATGAGATTGTTGGTCAGTCCCTGTACGGGCTTAACGGCATGAGTGCATACGATGTTGCGGTTAAGGCAAATATGAATCTCTTTACCAATGTAACGAGCAATGTGGAATCCATCCTTGCTTCGAATGATGTTCACGATAACCAGCCGCCGGCAGTTGACGGCAAGGAAGCAGTTTTTGCGGCAGGCACTGATCTGTCTTCCGTAAACTGGGCAGAGTACTTTACCGCGAAGGACAGTGTGGACGGCGAGCTTGACATGACAAAGGCGACCTATACAGTATCGGAAGAACTTGATGCAACAAAGGCAGGTTCCTACGGCGATGCAGTGAAGGCAGAAATTTCGGATGCGGCAGGCAACAAGGGCGAAAAGAAGATCAAGGTTATCATCTACAACCCGGACAATACGACGGCACCGACCGTTACTGCGAAGGAAGAGCTTCCTACTGTTAAGATGGATACTGATACCACCACGATCAACTGGAAGGATTATATTGCGTCCGCAGTGGATGCAGATGGCATCGATGTAAGCGGCACAGTTGCGGCTGATCTTTCCGAGCTGGATACGACAACGCCGGGCACATATAATGTTGCCCTTACTGTTACGGACTATGCGGGCAATACGGGCAGTGTAACAGTGCCAGTAACGGTAGAAGCAGCAGAATAAGTATTTTGTTTCCAGACGGCAATTTTACTGGGTGAATGAATTAAGAAGGCAGGGGACCATGGTCTTCCTGCCTTCTTTCACCGGTAAATAGAGGGAAAGAATCGCAGCAAGTCAGGTAGGAAAGGAACTATCACCCATGAAAGACAGGAATAAAAAAAGGGGAATCCGTATCATTGCAGTGGTTGTGCTAATTGCGCTCATAGCAGTTGTCCTTATCGTTTCGGGGGGCGGGGAGAGTATCCATGCGACCTCGGCGGGCTCCGAAACAATTTACGAGTCAAGCTATGCGAACTACCTGAAAAGCAATGGGTACGATGGGATGCTGTCGGATCAGACAGTGGATGTCGATATAAGCCGTTACACGGCTTCGGCAGATTGTGAAGTAACGGTTGGCATCGAAGGGATTATGACGGGAGATGTAGGTCAGATCACATGGGAGTTTGATGTGGCGAAAGAAGGTTTTTACAATCTCAAACTAGGCTATATCGCACTTCCGGGAACTACTTCGGATATCCAGAGGAAAATATTGATTGACGGGGAAATCCCTTATGAGGATCTCTCCCGCATTGTGATTAAGAGATGGTGGGCGGACGAGGAAATCAGGGTTAAGAATAAAAATGAAATCCGTCCGGGCGCATATGAGGTATACCACAATACGGAGTGGTTTGTGGAGGATTATAACCGGCGCAACAACGAGCCGCTGATCTTTTTCCTCTCAGCCGGGAAACATACAATTACTTTTGAGGTGACGAAAGAACCGCTTGAATACACTTCAATACAGTTTGTGGCGGCAGAAAAAATGCAGCCTTACACGGAAAAAATTGCGGAATTAAAAGCGCAGTACCCGGTCTATGGGGGGGAAAACATTATCTGCCAGGCGGAGCGCGTAACGGAAAACACCAGTGCAATCTATAAGAGCTCTACTTCCATCAATATTCAGAAAAATTATTCGGATACGCTCCTTGAGCCGTATCACCCGTATTACATCGTATATAATACAATCGGCGCGGCAAGCTGGAATTCGCCGGGGGAATCCATTACCTGGACGGTCCAGGCACCTGAGGCGGGGTTGTATGAACTGACAGTCAAGGGCAGGCAGAACTTAAACCGCGGTGTAACCAGTTACCGCAGGCTTTATATTAATGGGCAGATCCCATATAAGGAAGTCAACAGTGTCGGCTTTAACTACAGCAGTGACATGAATATGTACACGATTACAGATGAAAATGGGGAGCCTTATCTGTTTTATTTAAATGCTGGGGAAAACACCATTACCCTGGAGAACGTGATGGGACCGATGGGCGGTATTATCAGCCAGGTTGAGGAAAGTCTTTCTGTGTTAAACGAAAGTTACCTGGCAGTAGTCCAGTTGGTCGGCCAGGCACCGAACAAATTTATTGATTATGAAATAGACAAGAAGATACCCGATTTTGCAAAGAACCTGAAGCAGGAGAGCGAAAACCTCTACGCCGCAATCGATGCGATTGTCGGAATTACGGGCGAGAAGGGTGAGAACACCAGCCTGCTCGAGAAGATGGCACTTGAGGCAGAGTGGCTGTCCGAGGACCCGGAGAGTGTTATTGAGGAGTTAAATCAGTTTAAAAACAATATTTCCGCGATCGGTACCTGGCTGGTAAATGTAGCTGAAATGCCGCTTGAGGTGGACAGTATTCTTCTTACAGGGCAGGATGGGAAATTGCCTGCGGCAAAGCAAGGCTTCTTTAAGGGTGCTGCCAACAGCGTGGTCAGGTTCTTTGCCACCTTCTTCTACAGCACAAACCAGATTACGGAAGAGGATGTTTCAGGGGATAATTCCATCAAGGTCTGGATGGCATCGTTCGGGCGCGAGCAGGCGCAGATTATCCAGAACCAGATTGATGAAACTTTTACACCGACACATGATATTTCGGTCAATCTCCAGTTGATTCCGGTGGATGTCGTGCTGCGGGCGGCGCTTGCGGGCAATGGTCCTGACGTAGTAATCGGGCTTTCCCAGTCCACATTGCAGGATTTTGCAATGCGTAATGCAGTTTCGGAGCTTTCTTCGCTGCCGGGTTACGACGAAGTGGCGGGGCGTTTCTATAAGAGCACACTTGACTGTGCAAGTTTCCAGGGCGGCGTGTACGGCATCCCGGAACAGGCGAATTTTATGATGGTATTTGCGCGCACGGATATCCTCGACTCCCTGGGGCTTTCTATCCCGCAGACCTGGACGGAGTTTCTCGAGATGCTCCCGGTGCTGCAAAAGAACAATTACAATGCCTACATACCGAATGTACAGCAGAACGCAGCCTATATCAATCTGTATTTCTCCATGGTATTCCAGAATGGCGGCGATGCTTACGGCGGGACGGGCAAGGATTACGGCATTGTGAGTGCGCTGGATTCGGATGAGGCGATGATCGCGTTTAAGAGTTTTACGGATTTTTATACCGGCTATGGGCTTGAAGTGCAGGTGGATTTCACGAACCGCTTCCGCACCGGTGAGGTGCCGATCGGTATTATCACCTACAACACATTCAACCAGCTTGAGATTTTTGCGCCGGAGATTAAGGGGCGCTGGACATTTGCGCCGATGCTTGGCACCGAGAAGGAAGACGGGACGATCGACCATAATTTTGTGGTGGATACGGTTTCGACGGTAATTATGGCTCAGAGCAAAAAGCAGGAGGCGGCATGGGAGTTCGTCAAATGGTGGACGGGAACCGAGGCGCAGCTTAATTTCGCTAATTCCCTCGAGGCGCTGATGGGCACGGCAGCAAGGTACTCCGCGGCTGACCCGGAGGTATTAAGGCAGCTTCCATGGAGCAATGTGGAACTTAGTGCATTACTTTCCCAGTTTGAGGCGACCATCGGTATTGAGGCAGTGCCTGGCAACTATATGACAACACGTATGGTACAGTACGCGTTTAACGATGTGGTGGCGAAGAATGCCAACCCGCGCGAAACCCTGTATTTAAATATCAAGTCCATCAACGAGGAGTTGACCAGGAAGCGCGAGGAACTGCATCTGAGCTATCAGAAATAGGAAGGAGGGATAACTGTGGGGAAACAGAAAAATTCAGCGAAGCAATTATCCCCCGCGGTGGGGATGTCCGTGGAGGAAAGACTATCCCATGACAAAAAATTTTCCACCGTGTGGAGAAAGCACAAGTATAAATACATGATGATTGCGCCATTTGCGTTTATCTTCATTGTCTTTACATTTTTGCCGGTTGTGATTTCCATGATACTTTCCCTTACCTCCTTCGATATGGTGGAGGCACCGGAATTTATCGGTTTTTCAAACTATGTCAAATTGATTGTGTATGACCCGATCTTTTTGACCGCGGTAAAAAATACGCTGGTGTTCGCAATTATTACGGGGCCGGTCAGCTATATTATGTGTTTTTTGTTTGCGTGGGTGGTCAATGATCTGCCGCGTATCCCGCGCGCGATTATGACACTCGTGTTTTACGCGCCGTCCATCTCGGGCAATGCATATTTGGTGTGGAAACTTTTATTCTCATCGGATACATACGGCTGGGCGAATGCGTGGATGTTAAAACTCGGGTTTACTAACGAAGCCATCCTGTGGCTTCAGACCGAGGGCTATATTATGCCGATCCTTATCGTCGTACAGCTCTGGTTAAGCCTTGGTATCAGTTTCCTGACCTTTATAGCAGGTTTGCAGAATATGGATAAATCGCTGTATGAGGCGGCGGCTGTCGAGGGAATCAAGAACCGCTGGCAGGAACTTTGGTATATCACCCTGCCATGTATGAAGCCGCAGCTTATGTTCGGTGCGGTTATGCAGATTACAAGTTCGCTGTCGGTATCGCAGCTTTCCATCGATTTGGTCGGGTTCCCATCCCCGAATTATGCGGGGCATACGATCCTGACACACCTGCACGATTTTGGTAATGTCCGCTACGAGCTCGGGTATGCATGTACGATTGCAGTTATCCTTTTCTGTATCATGTTGATCTGCAACGTGCTTGTACAGAAGCTGCTTAGAAAGCTTGGATAGGAGGCCGCTATGAAATTATTCCGTTATATAAAAAAGAAGCTGGTGAGCCGGAAATTCAAGCGCAGGAACCGGAGCATGGGCGGGGATATCGCCCTGATCGTGATCCTTGGACTGTTCGGTATATTCAGCCTTTTCCCACTTTTGTATACCATAACAAGCGCGTTCAAGCCGTTCAGCGAGATTTTCATCTTCCCGCCTAGGCTTACGGTTGACAATCCGACCACGGACAATTTCGTTGACCTTGCAACGATCATCGAGAGTTTTGCCATACCGTTTTCGCGCTACGCATTTAACACATTGTTAATCACCGGTATCGGGACATTTGGAACCGTGCTTTTAGGTTCCATGGCAGCGTTCCCGATTGCAAAGTACAAATTTCCGGGTTCGGCGTTTATGAGCAACCTGATTGTGTATGCGCTTATGTTTTCGGCTTCGGTAACAGCGATCCCGAACTACCTGATTATGAGCGCGATGCACCTGATTGACAGCTACTGGGCGGTTATCCTGCCGGCGGTTGGCGGGACGCTCGGACTCTACCTTATGAAAAACTTTATGGTCCAGGTGCCGGACGAGATGATCGAGGCGGCGAAGATTGACGGTGCGACGGAATTCCAGACCTACTGGAAGGTCGTGATGCCGCTTTGTAAACCGGCATGGATCACGCTGATTATTTTCTCGTTCCAGCAGATGTGGGGAACCACGGGCGGCATTTTTATCTACTCCGAGGAGTTAAAACCGCTAAGCTACGTGCTCTCACAGCTTGTCAGCGGCGGTATCGCAAGAACGGGTGTCGCATCCGCAGTATCCTTGGTTATGCTTATTGTTCCGGTCGGCGTGTTTGTGGTATCGCAGAGCAATGTCATTGAAACGATGTCCACATCGGGAATAAAGGGGTAGGTGATACGGTATGAATAAAAAAATAAAACGAATCATCAGCATTACGTTTGTATTCATTCTGCTCATGCTGCCGGTAAGGGTGTCGGCATCAGACGGCAGCAGTTATGTATACGACGGCTACATTTATGATCTTTGGGGGAATGTAAAGGAAAGCCCTGCCACTTTCCAGCTTGAGCGCATGATCGATGTGAACAATCTGGGAGGGATAAAGCTTGGCAGTGTGGATGATGTCTGCACCAGCAAGGATGGAAGGATTTTCCTTGTGGATTCCACCGAGAGCAGGATTTTCTCGCTGGATGAACAGGGGAACCTGCTTGCGAACATAAAGCTTTTGCGCAACGCCGACAATAAGATTGCGCTCGATGAGGCGGGCAACCAGATTATGCTTACCTCCCCGGAGGGAGTGTTCGTCCATGAGAAAAACCGTGAACTCTATATTGCGGATACCGGGGCGCAGAGAATCCTGGTGGTTGATCTTGACAATTACTCCTTAAAGCGCATTATTAACCAGCCGGAAAACATGACTGGCGCAACGCAGTTTAAGCCCTCAAAGATTGCGGTTGATCTGGCGGATCGGATCTATGTGATTGTGCAGTCCAGTTATGAGGGAATTATTGAACTGACGGCGGACGGAAGTTTTTCCGGGTACTATGGTGTGAATACGCCCCGTGTCAGCCTGATCGATTATTTCTGGAAATCACTCGCGAGTGACGAGCAGAAATCCCAGATGTCAAAGACCTATGCTCCGGCATTTAACAATATCACGCTGGACGGCGAAGGTTTTGTTATGGCGGTAACTTACGATACCTCCGCGGCGGATATGGTGTTCCGTCTGAACTCAAAGGGTGAGAACGTACTGCGCGAGGAGGGAAACAGCTTTGTGGTCGGTGAATTGTGGAATCTTCACAGCGATGACCAGGGAAGCCGCTTTGTCGATATCGCAGTGACGGACTACGGCACTTACGCATTGCTTGACCGCGCCCACGGCAGGATTTTTTTGTATAATTTTGACGGGGAACTGCTAAATGTTTTTGGAACCCTCGGGAATTTGAAGGGCGAGTTAAAAGATCCGTCCGGGATCGCGTGGCTCGGAGATAAGCTGGTGGTAGGCGACAAAACTCTAAAATGTGCCTACATCCTGGCACCGACCCAGTTCGGCCAGGCAGTGCTCGATGGGAACCGCTGCTATTACAATGGGCGGTGGGACGAGGCGCTGGTGCATTTTGAGAAGGCAACGGGGCTTAATGTCAATTATGATGTAGCGTACAATGGAATTGGAAAAAATTACCTAATGAAAAGCGAATATAAAAAAGCGATGGAGTATTTTAAACTGGGACAAAACAGGACTTTCTACTCGAAGGCTTACAATGGCTACCGCAGCGAGATGCTTGAGAAATATTTCCCGGTTATCATGGTAATTTTTATCGCGCTGATTGGCTGGATGATCTTTACGGAAATCCGCTACCATAAAAAAGGGGGGAAGAAGAAGTGAAGGAAGAGATTCGCGAAAAACTCGGTTATCTGAAACAATCGATATTCCATCCTTTTGACGGGTTTTATGAAATCCGTTTCCGGAAGAAGGGCAGCACGCTGCTCGCGGTATTCCTCCTGATGGTTTTTGGGGTTCTGCGCTGTGTGGAACATCAGTACACTGGTTTTATTATGAATACGAACCAGCTTGAGGCGATGAACAGCGTTTCCATTTTCACGACAACCGTGCTGATTTTAGTGTTGTTTGCCGTCAGCAACTGGACGGTTACAACGCTGCTTAACGGCAGTGGAAATCTCCCGGCCATTGTAACCGTGCTTGGCTACTCGCTGATTCCTTATATGTTCGGTATTTTGATCAAGGTGTTCGTGAGCAATTTTATTATCCTTGAAGAAGCAATGATTTTAAATGTTGTAGTTTCCTTAGGGCTGGTCTGGTCGATTTTTATGTTGGTGGCAGGGCTTTTAACCATACACGAGTACACCTTTGGGAAAAATGCGGCGGCGATTTTCTTGACCTTCGTTGCGGCAGCTATCATTGTATTTATCGGGATGCTTTTCTTTACGCTGATTGAGCAGATGGTAACATTCATCGCTTCCGTCGCGCAGGAAATGATCCGAAGATTGTAGAAGGGGGGTGCCAGTCATGGATTTTTTGAAGAATTTAAAAGAGAGCAAGGCAGTTAAGGCGATACAGGGCTTCTATTCCAAACATGTGATCCGCAAACTGTTCCTTACTATCCTCTGTGTGGCACTTTTGATCGGGATTATCTATATGTTCCCGGCTCTCTTTGTAAAAAGCAGGAGTGTACCGGATGTTAAGAGTGCGCCGCTTTCTGAATCACTTGGCGAAATTGCGAAGGATGAAGGAAAGATCCTGGTTGCGGAGAATGGCGGCAGGCAATTATACCTGTCCACGGCGGATATGATTTTTGAGATGGTGGACCAGGCGACGGGGCAGACGATTTCTTCGGGGGATGCCAGTGCGGAGGAGGGAAGCGATAAGGCGCTGCTTTCCGTGCAGTATCTGGGGGAGGACAACAATTTATACGAGTGGAATTCCTATGATAACAGCGTGGTGCTCGGCTCCTACGATATGAAGCGCATCGCGGACGGCGTGAGCATCCACATGAACTTTAACGAGGGGGAATCCCAGCGTTTTTACGAGTACTGTCCGAAAAAAATGTCCATCGAGCGGTACGAGGAATTCTTTTTGGGCGGCTTAGAGAGAGCTAAGGAGGCAGGGGAGATTACGGCGGCGCAGGAACAGCGTTACGTGATGGCGCTGGGGCTTGTCTATAAAAAGAGTATTATGGAGGAATGCTATTCCGTAACTTACACCGGGACACCTCCGGTCAGCGCGGTAAAACAGATGCTTGAGATTGTCAGGATTGTTGGCTACACGCAGGATATGCTGTTTGAGGACGCGGAACAGTTCGGGTTTACCGTGGTGATTGCGGAGCCTGCAAATTTTGATATCACGGTTGAGGCAACACTTGAGAACGGGGAGTTCGTTGTGCGTATGCCGGCGGGGCAGATGGTTTCAGCGAACGATTATTACAGTATCCAGAATGTGAAGTTCCTGCCGAATTTCGGCGCGGCGGCATCGACGGATTACGAGGAAGGCTATATCCTGGTGCCGGATGGCGCGGGCGCGCTCTTCGCATTTAACAGCAACCAGCCGACGATAAAGGATTATGAGCGGCCGGTATATGATAACGATTATTATAAGGATTACTACTTTATGCCGGAGTATGGCGAGGAATTGATGATGCCAGTCTATGGCATGGGGTACGGATCGGAAGAAAATACGGAGAAGGGTTTTTTTGCTATTATCGAATCGGGCGCACACAATGCTTATATCAATGTGAAACTGGCTGGAAGTGCGGAGGGCAGCTCAAAATACAACCGTGCTTATGTATCTTTTGATATCAACCAGTTCCAGAGGGTTAAGATCAACGGCGCATACAGTGAAAATTCAGCGAATTACCTGGTACAGACCGGGATGCAGGATATCGACTGCACGGTGCGCTACCGGATGTACGGCGGGCAGGTCACGTATTTTGACATGGCAAAGGATTACAGGGCTTACCTTGTGGAACGCTATGGTTTAAATACTACCTACGGCGACGGTGCGGGCAGCCTGTATCTTGAGTTTGTCGGGGCGCTCTCGCTCAAAAAACGTATTGTCGGTATTCCGTACAACTCGGTTTATTCGATGACACCTTATGATGAGCTGATGGAAATAATGAAGGATCTTTCCGATGTGCGCTTCCAGGTTCAGTATGACGGCGCGTTTAATGGCGGCGTGGACGGCAAGATGAATTCGGAGGCGAAATTAACCGGTGCAAACGGAAGTAAAAAGGAACTTAGATCCTTGCTTGACTATGCGGATAATAACGGTTTTGATTTTTATCTTTCCGTGGCTCCTGCCAAGGTATCGGAGGGCGGAAACGGTTTTATGGCGGGAAGCCATGCGCTCAGGGATTTTGCCAACGAGGAAGCGCTGCTCTACCGCTATATGCCTGCGATCGGCATTTTGAGCGGGGAATTGTACGACGGCGTATCCCACAACGGGTATTACTTGCTTGCCCCAAGATATCTTGACTATGCGGTTGACGGGTTCCTTAAAGATGCAAAAGATTACGATAAGATTGCCATTATGGGATTAGCGGGAATGTATTATGCGGATTACCGTTTTAACAATATGTTAAACGGTGCGCAGGGCGCGGCGGTAATCTCGGAGAATCTCGCCAAGTTTTCTGATAAGAAGGTTGCCCTTGAAAATCCGTTTATGGACAATATTGCTTATGGCAGCATCGCGGTGGATGTTTCGAAGGAGAGCAGCGATTATGCTACTTTCTCGCATACCATCCCATTCCGCCAGCTTGTTATGAACGGGATTTGCGACTACACGACCGAGAATGTAAATATCTCTTCCAAAAACGCGGAGTATTTTGTGCTGCAGGCAGCGGAACTTGGCTCCTACCCTAAGTATATCCTGACTTCTAAACCTGTAACAAGCTTGAAGAATACGGATTACCATTATCTGTATTCCGCGCAGTATGACCTGTTGAAAGATGGTATCAAGGCGATGTATGCGCAGATTGCAGATATCCGGGGCAGAATCGGAACGAATGAGATTACAGGGCATACCTGCCTGGCGGAAAAGGTTTATAAGACAACCTACGCGAACGGGGTGGAGGTTATCGTAAACTACAATCTTCACAGCGTGGAACTTGAGGACGGCACAGTACTTGAGGCCGAGGCATATCGGATCGAGGGAGGGAAATAAGTGTGAAAGGGTCATGGGGAAGCAAAAAGATTTTGGGAGTGATCCCTTTCACACAACCAGTTTGCGCTGCAGGCGCAAACTGGGGTGGATTAGCTGCTCCCGGAAGCAGTCGCAGCATGACCACAAGTTTGAAAGTAAACTTTCAAATTCTCATTGGTATGCCCGCTTTAGCGGGCAAGGAGGTGTAAGGATGAAAAAAGGGAAAAAACTGCCTTATCGGGTAAAACGAAAGATTAACGGGCTGATTTTCGTCGCTCCCTTCCTGATCGGTTTTATCGCATTCTTCCTGATTCCGATCATCAACACGATCTACTATTCATTTAATAAGGTTGGCGTTGGGGAAATGGGCGGTATGACGTTTACTTTTAACGGGATTCAGAATTATATTGACCTGTTCAAGACGGAAGTGACGACAACCTCCACAACAATGGCAAGGCTTTTTACGGAGCAGAATCGGGATATGCTTCTAAGCGTGCCGTTAATTGTTATTTTCAGTCTTTTTATGGCGCTGCTCGCAAACCAGAAGTTTAAGGGGCGCGCGTTTGTCCGCCTTATATTCTTCCTGCCGATTATCCTTGGTATCGAGGTGGTTACCTCGATGCTTACGATGACGACCGGGACGGAGAGCCTCGATACGGGCAGCCAGCTTGTTTCGGGCAGCTATATCACTATTTTCCTTGTGCGTGTGCTCGATGTGCCGATGCGGGTGCTCTATCCGATTATCACGTACATTGAAAATATTTTCACGCTGATTTCCCAGGCGGGTGTGCAGACGCTTGTTTATCTGACAGCATTGCAGTCCATCAGCCCGAGCATGTACGAGGTGGCAAAGATGGAGGGTGCGACCGCCTACGAAACTTTCTGGAAGGTTACGATTCCTTCCATTATGCACATTACACTTTTTGTAATTGTATACACGATTGTGCAGCTCTTTATCGCTTCGCCGGTGGCGGAGGAGGTATATGCTTTTGCATTCAAGCAAAACAAAATCGGTATCAGCTCGGCGCTCTCGGTGGTTTATATTTTCAACGTGCTGATTGTGCTTGGGCTTGTAATGCTACTTTTGAGGAAGGTGGTGAAGAAAAATGAAAAATGATGATAGGGATGCGTCCTTGGCATTGTATTTGTTTAAGAAAAGGTCGAAAAAGACCGTGCTGAAAATAATTACGACCGTGCTGATCCTGGGACTTTGCTTTACCATTATCCTGCCGATCTTAAACCTTGTTCCGGTCGTGTTCTCCTCAATCGAGGAACTGGGCAACCCGAATGTCATCTGGCTGCCGCTTGAGAAGTCCTTAGTCAGCTTTAAGGCTGCCATCCGCTTTATCCTTCCCGGTGGGATCGGAACGATGGCAAAGTCTGTGCTTTATGCGGCGGGCATTATGGTAATCCAGATTTTCTTCTCTGCAATGGTTGGTTACGCGCTTGCAAGGATTAATTTCTGGGGAAGGAATATCGTATTTTTTATGGTAATCCTTGTATTCCTCCTGCCAAGACAGTCGTTACTTTTGTCACAGTATATTTTCTTCAATCACTTTGATGTGGTCGGAATTATGGATTTGTTTACCGAGGCGGGCGAGATCAACCTGATTAACAATCCGGTTGTGCTTGTTATCCTTGCGGTATTCGGATTCGGTGTGAACCAGAGTTTGTTTATTTTCCTGTTCAGCCAGTTCTTTAAGAATATTCCTAAGGAACTGGAGGAAGCGGCACTAATTGACGGGTGCGGCTTCTACAAGACATATTTCAGGATTATGGTGCCGAACGCGGTGCCGATTATCTCGACCGTCGCGATATTGTCGTTTGTGTGGAATTACGGTGATACTTACTACACGAATTATTTCAGCCCGAACGGGGGATTTTTAAGTACACTTCTCTCTACGACGTTTAATTCCGCGAACAAGGACTATGTTATGAATGCGGTAAGAACCTGGTACGATGTGCCGCTTGTGCCGGATATGGCATTTGATGCGGTAAAGCAGGCGGGTGTCTTGATCTACCTGATTCCTCTTTTGATTGTCTATCTGATCGGGCAGAGGAAGCTGGTGGAGAACCTGGAGAATTCGGGTCTGGTTGGTTAAATTAATGGACGGGAACCGGTGATGTGTTTTGCCGCCAGTTATGGTAGAGGCAGTTCGATGGGGTTACTTTTGCAAAGTCTTTTATATGGTTTTTGCGAAGGAAGGCTCTGGAATGGATGGTTGATATGATGAAAAGATATTTGGCAGGCAGGAGGTTTGCGGCGGTGGCGGGTGTTGTGTTATCGGCTATGTTTGCGGCGGGGATGACCGGGTGCGGTGATAAGCAGGAAACCCCGCCTGCGCCGACACCCGCACCCACCCTTTCGGCAGAGGAAATTACGCCGGAAGCCACGCCGCAGGCTACCCCGGAAGTGAGTACAGCGCCAAAGCCAACAGGAGATGATAGTATGGCAGTGAATTATGATTCAATGAAGCTGGATACGGCGACGACCTATCAGACCATGGAAACTTTCGGCACAAGCGGCGCGTGGTGGTCGCAGTATGTCGGGGGGTTTACGAAAGACCCTTACGGGAACGGAGTGGCTACAAGGGATGCAATTGCCGAACTGTTGTTCGATAAGGAAAAGGGAATCGGGCTGACCAGCTACCGCTATAATCTTGGCGCGGGTTCCGTGGAGAGCAGGACGGGGACGTTCTGGGACAGCCACCGCAAGGCGCAGTGCTTTGAGACGGAACCGGGCGTATATGATTTTACAAAGGATGCGAACGCCGTGTGGTTTTTAAAGAAGGCGGTGGAACTGGGTGTTGAGGAAGTTGTGTTTTTCTGCAACAGCCCGCTTGTCCGGCTGACGGATAACGGTCTGCCCCATATGAGTGAGGGGGGAAGCAAGACCAATATCCAGCCGGAGAATTATGCTGAATTTGCAAATTACTGCTATGATGTGACGGAGCATTTTATTGCGGAGGGCATCCCGGTTAAGTTTCTCTCACCGATCAACGAGCCGCAGTGGGACTGGTACAATGGGCAGGAGGGCTGCCACTATACTCCGGAGCAGACAAGGGAACTTTACTTGGCTTTCTTAGATGAGCTGGAGAAACGCCCGGAACTGCTTAGCGTTCTGCATTTATCGGGACCGGAGAGCGGCGAGTGGGGCGGCCAGGCGAAGGATTACACTCAGGCGATTCTCGGAAATGAGCGTCTTTATGCGCATTTTGACGGGATAGACAATCATTCCTACTGGTCAAATAATATTGCGAAGGAGAGTTTCCGCAACTGGATGAAGATTCTTTATCCGGATGTGAAGATGCGCACGAGCGAGTGGTGCGAGATGGTGAACGGCTCCGATGTGACAATGGATTCCGCGTATCATCTGGCGCAGCAGATTGCCGAGGATCTTACGATTTTAAATGTGGTTTCCTGGCAGAACTGGGTCGGCGTGGCTCCTGGCGGCTATCGCGACGGGCTGATCTATATTGATGAGGCTTCGCAGAAATTCCGCGCGCTAAAGCGCCTGTGGAGTTTTGGCAATTACTCCCGCTATGTGCGTCCCGGATATGTGCGCGTTGAGCTGACCGCAACAAGGCGCGCGCAGGAGAAGATGATGCCGACGGCGTTTGTCGGCACGAACGAGGAAACAGGGGCAGAAGAGCTGGTTATGGTATTTATAAACGACGATGTGCTTGACCAGACTTTTGTGCTTGAGGGTGCGAAGGAATATGGAAAGATCGCAGTTTATGAAACTTCGGACGCGCGTGATCTTGAGTGCGTGAGGGAAGGGGAATGGACGGAGGATGAGCCGATCACGATTTCGAAGGGGTCGGTGACAACGGTAGTGTTGACGAAGTAAAACCGCTTTTTTCTTTCGCTTGAATGGGGGAAGTTTTGGGGGTTAAAGTGGTTTGAGGTTAGCAGGAATTAGATTGACATAGTTGAATTTATAGAAATTATAGAAATTGAGTAAATGTAAGAAATTGTAAAATGCGCCGGGGTATAGAGTTTCCGGCGCATTTTAGGTGTTTGCAGTTTGTCAGAAAAGAAGCTGGAAAAGTTAGGGTGAGAGTGGTATGTATGCAGTTTGGGCAGAGTGGGAAGGGGGAGGATTAGGGCATGGAATAGGGGTGGTGGAGGGAGGTGAAGGAACTTGGGAAAGGGAAGAGGCAAAGCGGGTAAGACCGCTTTGCCTCTTTAAATTTACGGATTTGTGGCTATTGTAATTTTGCAACTGCCTGATTTCTCACCAGCGGTTGCGGTAACTGTAACTTCCTCTACAGTTACATCTTTTGTTATGGTTATGCTGCCCGTTGTTGCATCAAGGCTTACACCTTTATCTGCACTGGAAGTATCATCCAGTTTCCAAGTGATGGTTTGACCAGTTAGTTCGGCTCCGTCTGTATCGGTTACGGTAGCAACAAATTCAACTGTTATACTGTTTGCATCAGTTGGTTTGGTAACAGTTGTACTTCCGCTATCTTTTACTGAAACAGTAACATTGGCTACGGCAGCGGGCTTCTCTGCTTTTTCAAGTTTGACTGGAGTTATGTCGGAAGGCAGGAGGGAGGAAGCTTTATCCCCCATTCTTCTTACATAAATTGTTGTGCCGGAGGTTACTGAAACGGTTTTTGATCCGCTGACTTTTGTCCATCTTGTAGAATCTTCGGAATCAGCATATTCAAAAACTCCATTTGATGCGGTAAATTTAACTTTGCCGTTATCTTCAAATGCCCACTTAAAGGTTGCATCGCCAACTTTGATGCCGTCTTCACCTTCTATTGTTTCAGACTTTGCGGTTTTACCGATGGTTACGAAGTTGATGCTGGAAGCTGCTTTCTTCTTTTGACCGTCATATGCGGTGCGGATTGCTACAATAAATCCGGATTCAAGAAGTTTATCCTGTGTTTCGGGATCTGTAATTCCACTTTCCTTTAGGATGTTTTTTGGGGAAAGCGATGCTTTCGTCGATACAGGCTTCCAAGCTGCGGTTTCCGCCATGGTAGCAGAAGCCTCTGTTGTTAATGCAGAGTCGTTTTCCCCGGACGCATAGATCACTTTATACTCGGTTTTGTTCGGGATTGTAACCACACCTTTTTTGTAATCAACCGTTGCTTTTGGAGCTTTCGGGGCGGCGGCAATCTTTACCTTTGCTTCGGCACTTGCAACATTTTCGCTTCCGGCTGTTTCAACAAAAGCTTTGCGGATCATTAAAGTAGTGCCAGCTATTGATAAAGTATCAATGGGAAGTTCTGACATATTATTCCAGGAAGTGCCATAAAGTGGTTTATACTGGTAGAGTGCCGGATCAAAATCTGCACCTCTGAGCGTAAATGAATTCTTAATGGATAATGATCCCGGTTTTGTGGAGTCTTCCTGTGCCCCGTATTTTATAGAAGGTTTCTTTTCCTGTTTTGCAATCTTTACGGGTTCCGTTCTTTTTGCCATAAGATCGCTATCGCCGCGGACACAGATCATGCAGTCCTTGCTAAGGCTTAGGAAGGATAAATCAATTGTAATTGTTCCGTTTTCAAGTTTGTAATTGAAAATTTATGGTGAATTTAGATTATCTCTTTAGAAGTTCTTATATGTCGGTATAGCCCGTATTTTCGGGCTTTCCCGGCATTTTAGACATAACTGGCTGCTCTTTTGGGGCTGTGGGAAACGCTGTTTGCAGGACGTGGGAAAGCCGCACTCTGGCTTTTCCATGTGCTGTGAATGGCGTTTTCCATAGCTCCATAGCCTGTTATCCACATTTCCACGGCGCAAATCTTTTACGCCCTGTCACTGTTTCGGGATAAGCCCCATGCGGCGGGCTATTTCCTCCGCGTAAAGCTCCACATAACGGCGTTCCATTTCCTCCCGCCACTGCCAATACTCCTGTATTGCTGTGTCAATGGCGACTGCCATATCCAGCAGCCACTTCATTTCAAGCTGCTTCCGCTGCTTCTCCTGTTTCTTTCTGATACGCTTATTCATTTCTTGCGTCCTCCTGTAAATGCGCCCGGTTCTTCTCGTAAAGCCGTTCGCAATCCTTGATAAATTTCCGCAGGGCGGCTTGCCGCCGCTGTTCCTCCCGGATTTTCGGGTT
>CAJTOR010000026.1:28921-47110 GCA_910577675.1 uncultured Lachnospiraceae bacterium | reverse complement strand
CCGGGCGGATTCCGGACTTGCACCGGTTAGAAACGTGCGCCGCCGGGCGCACAAACAAATCCCCGCTGTGAAAGCTTACCATTTTCACAGCGGGGATTTTTCCCGGTCAACCCCGGCGCGAAAATACACTTATTGCCGCTTCATCCCCGGATCTCCTCTTTTTTGAATCATACATCTTCTTTGTCGCCATACCGCCCCGGATATGGCGCTCGGATTTGTTGCGGTCAAGCACTTCTCGCGCCTGCTCAGCCAGCGCCGGGTTGACAGCACCAAGCCGGTCTGTAATATCTTTATGTACTGTAGACTTTGAAATCCCGAAGGTTTTTGCCGCCTGCCGCACTGTCGCATTTTTCTCGACAATATATTCCGCTACCGTGACCGCCCGCTCCTCAATCTGCTGATGTTTCGCTGATGAAAGATATCCGGCAGCAAAATGCTTTGGCTGCCCTTTGGTGATGGTTTTCATAACATCCACCCTGCGATACTTTTTTATATAATCTATGCAGGGTGTGCGGGGAACATGCCTTATTTCTTGAATCCGCGCCACAATCCTGCAAAAATTTCATGGCACACGGCTTAAAGTACCCACCTGACATACAAAAACAGCATAGGGATAAAATTTCCTTTGAATCTCCCACACTCACCTGATAAAATTCGTCCGATCCTCCCTCTGTACGCGGGGAAGTTCAATTCCCTTTTCCCTGCCCGCCTCAAAGCACTTTAACATCCATGCCATATTGCGCGCTAGATTGCGCATTGTCTGCATCCCCTCAAGATCGAGCACCGCCTCGCAGCCCTTTCTTCCATACACCATATTCCAATAGGTGGAACCCACCACCGGCATCTGTGAAATCCCGAAATATTTGTCGAGGACTTCCAGCGAGCTGCTACTTCCTCCGCGCCTTGCCACCGCCACGGACGCGCCCGGCTTATACGCGAAACTCCTCCCGCTGCTGTAAAAAACCCGGTCTAAAAACGACAGCACACGACCGCTTGGGTGCGCATAATATACCGGTGTGCCAAAAATAAATCCGTCCACCTCCTTCGCCTTTGATACAAATTCATTCACCCCATCATCCGTAAAAGTACACCCTTTTTCGCTGCACTGCCCGCAGCCGATGCAGTCGCGCACGGGCGCACCGCCCATATTGAATATCTCGTACCCGATGCCCTCCTGCTCCAATGTTTTTCCGATTTCTGTAAGTGCCGTAAAAGTTGTGCCATTTGCATTTGCACTGCCGTTTAACATCAATACTTTCATAGCCATACCCCTTTTCTGCATTATTATTTTCAATATATTCCCAAATCACAAAACATATTGCAACTATTTTATCATCGGACAATTTTTAAGTCAATATCAAAAAATAATGGCTCCCCCAAAATCTTTTCCCCTTCTTTCTATATTTTACGAAAATCTTAATGCAAAAATAATTCCTCTGTGGTATAATTGGGCGTGATTGAATATTGGCAGGCACTTTCTGTTAATTAAATGCCTGCGGAAAGAGGCAACCTGTGAAACATTCTAAACCAGAAAATAAAGGTCTTGACATTATCATTGTCGGCTGCGGCAAAGTAGGTGCAGCCCTGACCGAACAATTGTGCAAGGAAGGACACGCTATCACCCTGATCGATAAAAAACCGCAGAAAATGCAGGCACTTGAGGGGCTTTACGATGTCCTTACCATCACTGGCAACGGTGCCAGCTACAATGTCCTTAAAGAGGCAGGCATCGAGGAGGCCGACTTAATAATCGCGGTGACCAACTCGGACGAGCTAAACCTTTTATGCTGCACGATCGCCACCCAGGTAGGCAACTGTGCCGCCATCGCCAGGGTGCGCACCCCGGAATACAGCGCGGAAGTTGAGTACCTGCGCGGAAAACTGGGACTTGCCATGATTATCAACCCGGAGCTTGAAACCGCCAGGGAAGCTGCGCGCATCCTCTCGCTCCCGACCGCCCTAGAAGTCAATTCCTTTGCGCAGGGCAAGGCGGAGATGGCAAAATTCCGCATCCCGGAAGGCAGCATTTTAGACGGTATGACAATTATGAATTTGAGCCGCAAAGTTATTATGGCCCGCGATAAAAAGGCAAATATCGTAGTCTGCGCAATTGAGCGCGACGGCGAAGTCTATATTCCTTCCGGTAATTTCGAGATGAGGGCGGGCGATCTGATCTCCTTTGTCGCCTCAAGCAAAAATACAAGACTTTTTATGGAAGCCATCGGCATGAAGTCAGGAAGCGTCAAAAATACCATGATTATCGGCGGCGGGCGCGCGGCATACTACCTTGCCAGTTGTCTGATTGCGGCGGGTATCGAAGTGAGGATAATCGAGAACAATCCCGCGCGGTGCGAGGAACTCAGCGCTCTTTTGCCGAAGGCTTTCATTATCAACGGCGACGGCACCAACGAGGAATTGTTAAAGGAGGAGGGGATCGAATATGTGGAATCCTTTGTCCCCCTCACAGGGATCGACGAGGAAAATATTCTTCTCACCCTCTATGCAAAGCAGGCTTCAAACGCCAAAATTATCACAAAGATCAACCGCATTACCTTTAAGGACGTGATAAGCAAACTCGATTTAGGCAGCGTCGTCTACCCGCGGTACATCACAGCCGAGGCAATTATCGCCTATGTGCGCGCAAAGACGAACTCGAAGGACAGCGACAAAATCGAAACGCTCTACCATATGTTTGATTCGCGCGTCGAGGCAATTGAATTCAGGGTGGAGAATGATTCCGCCGTTACCAATATCGCTTTTAAGGATCTTGCTTTAAAGAAACATCTGCTGATTTCCTTTATCAACCGCAGGGGCAGAATAATCATCCCGACCGGACAGGACTGCATCCATGTGGGCGACACGGTTATGATTGTTACCACGCAAACCGGGTTCCACAATATTCTGGATATACTGGAGGACTAATTGTAATACCGGCAGTTCAAGTGCCGTTGCAGGAAAGGAACAATATTTTGTATGAACCGCTCAATGATCCGCTATGTCCTCGGACATGTTTTAAAAATTGAAGGGGCTTTTCTGCTCCTCCCATGCCTCTTCGCTGCAATTTACCGCGAGAAGGAAGGATTTTACTATCTGATTGTCGCAGCAATCTGCCTTGGGTTAGGCTACCTGATGACGCACAAAAAACCGAAGAGCAATGTATTTTATATGAAGGAGGGCTGTGTCGCCACCGCTTTAAGCTGGGTTGCGCTCAGCTTTTTCGGCTGTCTTCCGTTCTGGTTTTCACGGGAAATCCCGTCGTTTACCGACGCGCTTTTTGAAACCATCTCCGGTTTTACCACGACCGGGGCAAGCATCCTCTCCGATGTGGAAGCCCTCTCACATGCGGCGCTGCTCTGGCGCAGTTTCACACACTGGATCGGCGGCATGGGCGTGCTCGTCTTCCTGCTCGCCATTATCCCGATGAGCGGCGGCTCCCACATCAACCTGATGCGCGCCGAAAGCCCGGGGCCATCCGTCGGCAAACTGGTTCCAAAAATGAAATCCACGGCGCGGATCCTGTATTTAATCTACCTCGGTATGACCGTGCTTGAACTTATTTTTCTTCTGGTCGGAAAAATGCCGTTTTTCGACGCAGTGTGCACAAGCTTCGGCACGGCGGGCACCGGCGGTTTCGGTATCAAAAACGACAGCCTCGGCAACTATTCGCCATATCTGCAATGGGTGGTCACTATCTTTATGATACTGTTCGGGGTCAATTTTAACGCGTACTATTTTATTCTATTCCGCCAGATAAGGCGCGCGCTGCACATGGAGGAAGTGCGATATTATTTCCTTATAATTTTCGCTTCCACCGCCATTATCTTTATCAGTCTTTTGCAGGACGCGATGCATATGGCGGACGCACTGCGCCATTCCGCTTTCCAGGTTGCCTCCATTATCACGACCACCGGATTTTCAACGGCGGATTTTGACCTCTGGTCGCAGACCTCAAAAACTGTGCTTGTGCTCTTGATGTTTGTCGGGGCATGCGCGGGCAGCACGGGCGGCGGCATTAAAGTTTCGCGCATTGTGATTCTTATAAAGACGGTAAAGAAGGAATTAAATTCCTACCTCCACCCAAAGATTATACAGAAAACCAATTTTGAGGGAAAACCGGTGGAACATGAGGTGGTGCGCGCTGTAAATGTGTATTTTATCACCTTTATACTCCTGTTTTCCGTCTCCGTCTTCCTTGTTTCCTTGGAGGGAAGGGATCTGGTCACCAATTTTACAGCGGTTGCCGCCACAATCAACAACATAGGCCCCGGGCTTGAATTGGTCGGTCCCACACAGAATTTCGGGATTTTCAGCGTGTTCAGCAAGTATGTGCTAATGTTTGATATGCTTGCGGGCAGATTGGAATTATTCCCGCTCCTGATTTTATTCCATCCAAGAATTTTAAGGGATTTTTTTCCAAAGAAAGTAACCTGGATCCGGAAAAAATAAAAGTATCAATAACCCTCCCGTATCACCTGCCACGCCTCACACAGGCTCTCAAACCCGCACGCCGCGTTTGCCGGGCTTGTGGAGGGAAGGCGGATGGCTCTTCTGCCCGCGGCTTCCTCCATATACTTCCTGTATAGTTCATGTGCCTTCGCCCCATTTGCGAAAATCCGGATATCGGGCACCCTCGCAAGAATCCGCCCGATATCGTTTGGCTGCACATTGCGGATGGACGCATCGGAAGAACCTGTGATATCACAGCTTGCTATCACATCCCAAACCGCAATATGCTCCCTTAGGAGCATTTCTTTTTTCTCCTCCACCGTCGCGGGCACCCCACACTTACAGACCGCCGCCAATACGCGCCAGAAGCGGTTTTGTTTATGCCCGTAATAAAAATTTTGCTCGCGCGATTTTACGGAAGGAAACGTCCCGAGAATCAGCACCCGGGACGTTCCATCATAGATTGGTTCAAAGATATGGGTTACATGGGTATACTCTGCCATAATTCCTCCCATTCTGTAGCAATGCGGCATTTTATCCGGGGTCAGTCCCCAATGTTTCACTTTATAGGCAGATATTTCTCCACCACATTTTCCTTCATCCAGGTTATAACTGGTCCTAACAAAAAGGTCATCGCAATCGTAACCACGCCGAGCCTTGTCCCAAAAATTACGGCAACCAGACAGACAAAACCGTCGTAGAGGATTCGCACCACGCGGAACGGCAGTTTTTTCTGGCGCGATGCGATAATAAAGCAGAGTGCATCATATGGCGCAGTACCGAGGTCGGATGCCATATAGGCGGAAGCCACAACCACAAAGCCAAAAAGCGCCACCGCCGCCACGATAATGCGCACCGCCATATTTTCAAATGCCTGCTCCGGCAGCCAGAACGAATTCACCCAGGTAAAAAAGTCAAAGCTGTAGCCTACCAGAAACATATTTGCAATTGTTCCCCAGCCTAGCTGGTTGCGCCCAAGCAAAAGCACAAAGGCAAAAAGAATACAATTTAGCGTTGCCTGCCAGTTTCCAAGTGTCCATCCGATCTTCCCCGAAATTGCAAGGTTCATCACGGTGCAGGGGTCAGAGCCGAACCCGCACGGATTTAAAAATGATATGAAAAATCCCATCAAAATCACCGATACCACAACCAGTATCAGCCTGCGCAAATCAACATGTAAGAATTTCATCGTTTCCCCATTTCCGCATACCGCAATCCTCCCCGCGGTTTTATGCCATTAATCACAGCCATTATCATCCGTCTGCCCCGCACACAAGGCTGCACGCACTTCCTAATTTAATGATACAGCCTCTTATTCTCATACCTCGCCTCGCAGGTCAGCAATACCCCAAGCCGCTTAAACGAAGTAGTATCCACCGATGACAGGATTACGGTCGTGTGCACCTGGCAGCCAAAAAGTTTCGGCAGCTGCTCAAGCGCCCGCCTTGCGTTCCCGTCATCCTTGGCGCTGATCGAAAGTGCAATTAACACTTCGTCCGTGTGAAGGCGCGGATTTTTTCCGCCCAGGTACTCGATTTTTAGGCGCTGGATCGGTTCTAACGCGGACGGTGAAATCAAATCTACCTCATCCGGGATTCCCGCCAATGTTTTCAGGGCATTTAACAGCACTGCCGCCGATGCGCCGAGAAGCTTCGTTGTTTTCCCGGTCACAATCGTCCCATCCGGCAATTCCATTGCCGCCGCTGGAAGTTCTGTACTCTTTGCCAGGGCATTCGCCGCAGGTACCACCTTCCGATCCGCCGGTGTAAGCCCTGACTGGTTCATCAGAAGTTCCAGCTTAAATATTTCCTCATTCTTCCCGTGTCCCTGCACAAGATTGAGCAGTCCCTGATAATACCGGCGGATGATTTCCTGGTTCGACGCTTCCTGGCACGCCTCATCGTCACAAATACAGTTCCCCGCCATATTGACACCCATATCCGTCGGGGACTTGTAAGGACTCTCCCCGAAAATCGCGGTGAAAATAGTCTGCAACACTGGAAAAATCTCGATATCGCGGTTGTAATTGACGGTTGTTTCCCCGTAGGCTTCAAGGTGGAACGGGTCAATCATATTCACATCGTTAAGATCCGCGGTTGCCGCCTCATAAGCCCGGTTAACCGGATGATGCAGCGGCAGGTTCCAGATCGGGAAAGTTTCAAATTTTGCATAGCCCGCATGAATGCCGCGCTTATGTTCATGGTAGAGCTGGGAAAGGCAGGTTGCCATCTTGCCGCTGCCAGGTCCCGGCGCGGTTATCACCACAAGCGGCTTAGTCGTTTCTATATAATCGTTCCTGCCATAACCTTCCTCACTTAATATCAGCGGGATATTGTTCGGATATCCGGCAATCCTATAATGCCTGTACACCCGCACGCCAAGTTCCTGCAAGCGGTCACGGAAATCATCCGCTGCCTGCTGCCCAGCATACTGCGTTACCACAACACTCCCAACATACAGCCCAAGCCCCCCAAACATATCAATCAGGCGCAGCACATCCTTATCGTAGGTTATGCCAATATCCGAGCGCACCTTGTTCTTCTCAATGTCCGGCGCGCTGATAACAATAACCAGTTCCGCCTGATCCTTTAACTCCAGCAAAAGTTTTAATTTGCTGTCCGGCGCAAACCCCGGAAGCACACGCGAAGCATGATAATCGTCGAAAAGTTTCCCCCCAAACTCCAGATAGAGCTTGTTATCAAACTTCCCGACCCGCTCCCTGATATGTTCCGACTGCATCCTCAAATACTTCTGGTTATCAAAACCTGCCCTCATCTTTATTCCCTCCTGCACACTTTAAAATATGCCGATGCGGCATTCCCTCCTTACATCGTTCCTGCCTTTCGGCACAAACAATTCATAAAACCGTGCGTGGCAACCATTGCCCAGCTCCACTTTCATACTTCCTCGGGAGCATTCTTTAATATCAGATTAGTGAGAATTCCCAAAATCAGCGCCGCAGCGATGGATGTAATTTTCACCTTGCCGAGCGTAAGTGTCAGTCCGCCGATCCCCGCAATCAAAATCACCGAAACCACAAAGAGATTTTTGTTCTTATTTAAATCCACCTTCTGTATCATTTTCAGTCCCGACACCGCAATAAAGCCGTACAGCGCCATGCAAACACCGCCCATGACACATGGCGGGATGGAATTTACAAACGCGATAAACGGCGAGAGGAAGGATATTAAAATCGCCCCTGCCGCCGCACTTATAATGGTAGCAATCGAGGCATTGCGCGTAATCGCCACACAGCCGACCGACTCCCCGTATGTCGTATTCGGGCAGCCGCCAAACAGCGCGCCCACCATCGAGCCAATCCCGTCGCCGAGAAGTGTCTTATCAAGCCCCGGCTCTTTTAACAAATCGCGCTCGATAATGGAAGATATATTTTTGTGATCCGCGATATGTTCCGCGAACACAACAAATGCAACCGGTATATATGCCACCGCAATGGATGCAATATAGGAGGCATTTAATTCACCAAAACCGTCCTTCGCAGTAAAAAATGTAAAATCAGGTATCTCAAAAAATGTTTTTATGCTGACACCGTCTTTTGTCAGAGCTGCAAAAGCCGAAAAGTCCAGCACTTTAAGCATGTCCGCATCCGCTATATTTCCAAATATTGTAATGACAAGTGCCGTCCCATAGCCCGCCAGAATACCCAGAATAAACGGAATCAGTTTTGCTGTGCGCTTGCCGTAACTGGAGCAAAGCATCGTTACGGTAAGTGTCACCAGCCCACAGACAAGCGCCACAAGCGGCTCCGCAGCCGAAACACCATCAACCTTTACACCGCCGCTTGTCAGATCCCCGATCGCGTTCCCCGCAAGGGAAAGACCGATAATAGCGACGGTAGGTCCGATAACCACAACCGGCATCAGCTTATTCAGCCAGTCCACCCCGACAAATTTTACAAGCAACGCTATCCCGACATAGACAAGCCCCGCAAATACCGCGCCCAATATCAGACCAAGATACCCAAGGCTCATGGATACGCCGCCCGCAAAAGCTGCCGCCATCGGCTCGATAAACGCGAAGGAAGAACCTAAAAACACCGGACTTTTCTTCCTTGTAAACAGGATGTAGACAAGTGTTCCAACTCCCGCCCCGAAAAGTGCCGCCGCAGAACTCATGCCATTTCCCACAATCATTGGCACCACAAGGGTTGCCGCCATAATCGCCAGGAGCTGCTGAATTGCAAACATGACCATCGCCCCGAATTTCGGCCGGTCTTCCACCTGGTAAATCATTTTCATAATATAACCTCTTTTCTGCGCCGTTTCCCGATATGCAGGCAGCTTTGCGCCAAACAGCGCGCAGGCGAAAAGCCCCTTTTTGTCCTTTTTCCCCTGAACATAGAAAAAAATAGTTTCTGCCCCCATCGGCCAAACTACTTTTACCGTTTCACATGGTAACACAGACACCGGGGTTTGTAAACCTTTTTTTAAGAAAAAAACGGAAAAATTGCGGTACAAACAAAGTTGTATGGAACAAACGAAAGAAGCCATAAATAATACAATAAAGTCCCAAAACAAAAGCAGCGATCCGAAATAAAATTTCAAACCGCCGCTATAAAACTTTTAACTTCCTGCAATTTAAAGTGTCACGCAATTAAATTATTGCCGACCGGAATTTGTGCAAGTTCCATCCGCATATTCTACGAAACCAACAGAAAAATCTGCACCTTCCGGCACCTCAAACCCCGGGACATTTCCGCTTTCAAAATCTTCAAGCCTATATCCCTTTATCTTGCCGCTTTCAATATCAGCGATAATCTGCTGCATTTCCTCCTCCGTGCGCAAAGGCTTGTAAGCCAATATATCCTGCTCTTTTCCCGCAATGCCTTCCGGGGTTAATTGAAACGAATATTCGTTATTATCCGGATTGTCAGGGATAACAAACTCCGGTGCCATAATTCCAAATTCTGACATCCAGTCCACTCTGTCAGTATCCCGGGTATACTTCCCATTTTCATCAATGTAAAATTGCTCGGTTCCTCTCAGGTTATTTTCAGAAACAGAATAAACGCTGCCATCCTCGTCAGTCACAAACCTATTTTCCGATTGTTTCGCGGTGGTTGCAAATGCTGTGGTTACTCCAAAAACAAGGGTAAAACCAAGAGCAAACGATAATGCAGTTACTTTCTTATATTTCATAATAGATACAATCCTTTCCTCAGCAGCGGATCTGCTGAATTTGCTGCACAATGGGGCAAAAACCCCCCTTTTTTCTTCCATACTAATCAGCAAAAGTGCATATTCCGCCCTTGTTTTTTCTCCAAATTGGCGGATTACTGACTCGTCACATGACAGCTCAATATCCCTGTTTGAAAGAAGATACATAACCCATACCAGAGGATTAAACCAGTGTATACACAGCACCATAATCAGCACAAGTTTAAAAATGCTGTCAAAGCGCCGGATATGCACATATTCATGGGCTAAAACATACTCAAGTGACTTTGTATCCCCCCACTTAACAGAGGCTGGCATCAGGATCACGGGGCAAAAAATACCGTAGGTGAGCGGGGTAGAAAACTGTCCTGACTGCCTTACACAAATCCTGCGTCTTAACCGATGGTTATCCAGCCAGTTTTTAATAAATTCATTATTTACCGGAAAGGATACCCTGAATTCCTGATAGCACTTTAAGTACGCTGCCGCAAAAACCATAACACAGAGCATCACACCGGCTGCCCAGATCACCACCCATATAGAAATGGTATTTTCCACGGTTAAAGAGCCATCAGCCACAGCGGATATTTGCCCCGATGCTTTAATTGGCAGCCCTTTAACCGTCTGTGGTACTTTTTTTGTCCCCATTCCCTGTACATGTCCGTCTAACAGTGAATAGACACTGAAAGCAGAAGGGATGATGACCGGAACCAGCAACCGTGCCGCCGCCATCCCCCAAAGTATCAGAAAAGTCTTTTTGGGCAACAGATTAATTGTCAGGGCACGTACAACGACGATGACCATAATCATTACAGCTCCGGCAAAACTCATTTGCAACAGGCTCACTTATACCTCCTCACTCCAGGTCACCGACAATCTGCTTTAACTTTTCAATTTGTTCAGTGCTCAGCTTTTTACGTCCCAGCAAAGCGGCAAACAATTTGTCGGCTGAACCGTCATACACCCTGTCGATCAGTTCGTTGGTTTCCGCCTCCTGCACCGCCTCTCTTGGCACAAGGGCATGGCACATAAAATTGGGTTCGCAGCGCTTTATCGCCCCCTTCTTAATACAACGCTTAATCAGGGTATAGGTTGTGTTGACATTCCAGCCAAGTTCCTCGTTCAGAAGCTTGGCAATATGTTTTGCAGGAACATCGCCATCGCGCCACAGTACGGACATCACTTTCTGTTCCGAAGCAACCAGCTTAATATCCATTGGATTTCACCCCCTTTATAAGACTGTAGTAGTAGCTACAACGATATACTACCACAGTCTTATAAGTTTGTCAATACTACAACAGTCTTAAAAAATAATTTTTCTTGGGAACCACCTATTTCTTGCTAATCTTCCATTCAATCCTGCCAGATATTGCTTAAATCAGACTGATTATTTTGTTTTTCTCCGGCGGGACTCTTTACTTTTTCCCGATTTTGTATTACAATACGGGTAACACTTTTTAAATTTCTGACGATTTTTATAGTTTTTACAGGATTTTATGTGATTTTTAGCACATAATAGTTTATTATCTGTGATAGCAATATCTGCTTTATTATTTTACTTTACCTGAAAGGAGCAAGAAACCATGCAGCCCGAGTTAAACGGCGTTTTTGAAAAAGTCAATTTCACGAACAATTCCTCCATCCGACTGCATATCAACCGCGAGTACGAGGATTACCCAATCCACTGGCATTCAGCGACCGAGATCATTATGCCGTTGGAAAACACCTATTCCGTCACGATGAACAAAACACAGTATTCCCTGAAAGAGGGAGATATCCTTATTATCCCGCCCGGTGAACTGCACGAGCTTTACGCGCCGCCCACCGGGACGCGCATTATCTTCCTCTTTGATTTTACTCTTGTCAGCAACCTGAAAGGATTCTCAAGCATCCTTCCGGTTATCACACAGCCGCGCCTGATAACAAAGGAACTCTGCTCGGATATATATGAGGATGAGAGGGAACTCCTTCTAAAAATTGCACAGGAATACCGGGAGGCAAGCACCCTATGGGAGGCAAGTATCTACTCGATGATTATCCATATCTTCGTGCTGATCGGGCGCAACTACATTGATTCGGGCGGGCTCTTCCCGGATGTGCGCACAAATAAACAAAAGGAATATATCGAGAAATTTAACAAGATTTTTGAATTTATTGACAATAATTATACGGAAGATATCTCGTTAGAAACCGTGGCGGATATCGCGGGCTTCTCGAAATTCCATTTTTCGAGGCTGTTTAAAC
Organism: uncultured Lachnospiraceae bacterium; assembly: GCA_910577675.1. Classification (GTDB taxonomy): domain Bacteria; phylum Bacillota; class Clostridia; order Lachnospirales; family Lachnospiraceae; genus RGIG4057. The sequence continues at coordinate 35,243 of CAJTOR010000026.1, read as the reverse complement.
AGTTCACGGATACCTCGTTTTATGATTACCTGAACCTGCGCCGGATCAAAGCGGCAGAAAACCTTCTGCTCGACCCCTCCCTCCCCATCACGGAGATTGCGCTGCAATCCGGGTTTTCCAGTATATCAACCTTCAACCGCGTGTTCAAGGCATTTAAAAAATGTACACCGAGCGAGTTCAAGGAACTGTACCGCACCCGCAATAAGGGGATGCACTGATTTTTTTCCAGTTAAACCGGTCTTTCGGAATTATTTATAAGATACCCGATTTTTGTACATAATAAAGCCTGTCCGGGCATCCGCATACTGATGAATACCCGGACAGGCTGATTTATTTAACCTATCAATTGTGTTAGGTTGGTGCAAGCCCATCTGTCAAACTGCGATAGCAGCATAGGGATATGGAATTTCCTTTGACAGGATTAAGAACAGTGCAGAAAGAGAGGCATTTATGATTGAAAATGTTGAGCTTCCGGTCGGATTTGCATTTGAGCTGGCAAAACATTCCGACATTATGGCGCAGTTTGCCGGGCTTTCCAAGGAAAAGAGGAATTCCATCGTGGAAGGCGCAAGACATATTACCTCGAAAAACGAGATGCGGCAGTATGTTGAAAATATGTTTCGGGAACCCGTGCAGTAGAATTTTACTTCCCGCGCTACAGCACGATTTTCCGCCCCAGCAGTCAGCAATTACAGCCACACGCAAGCTCTTTTATTTTGCGCGTGGCTGCTTCATATCGATACATACCCATCCTCTTACATAATTTCCGCATCCACCCTGACATACGCCGTGAGGGCATCATCCACCTTATCGATCACGATGGTATCACGGCTGTTTACCTTATCCGAGAGAATCAGCCTTGCGGAGAGTGTTTCCACATTCTTTTGCAGGTAGCGGCGCAGCGGGCGCGCCCCATAAACCGGATCGTAAGCATTCTTTATTATCAGTTCCTTTGCCTCTTTAGTTAGTTCCACAAAGATTTCCCGGTCAGAAAGCCTGCCGTTTAATTCCTTTACCATCAAATCGAGGATATTCCCGATATTGTCGCTGGTAAGCGGCTTAAAGAGAATTGTTTCATCCAGGCGGTTCAGGAATTCCGGGCGGAAATGTGTCCTTAATTCCTCCATCACCGCCTTCTCACATACATCTGAAATCTCACCCTCCGGCGTGATGCCCTCAAGCAGATACGATGAACCGATATTGGAGGTCATAATCAGGATCGTATTTTTGAAATCGACCGTGCGCCCCTGCGAATCCGTAATCCTGCCGTCATCGAGCACCTGCAACAGCACATTGAACACATCCGGGTGCGCTTTCTCAATCTCGTCAAACAGCACCACGGAGTACGGCTTCCTGCGCACTGCCTCGGTAAGCTGTCCGCCCTCCTCATACCCTACATATCCTGGCGGTGCCCCGATCAGGCGGGATACCGAATACTTTTCCATATACTCGCTCATATCAATGCGCACCATATTTGCCTCATTGTCAAACAGCGCCGCGGCAAGTGCCTTGGCAAGCTCGGTCTTGCCCACACCGGTCGGTCCTAAAAACAGGAAGGAACCAATCGGCTTGCCCGGGTCTTTGATACCCGCCTTAGAGCGCAAGATGGCATCCGCAACACGGCTCACACCGTCCTCCTGCCCGATTACACGCCGGTGCAGTTCCTCGTCAAGATGCAGGGTTTTATTGCGCTCACTCTCGGTCAGTTTTACCACCGGGATTCCCGTCCAGCGCGAAACTATCCTGGCAATCTCCTCCTCAGAAACACTCTCGTGCACAAGGGTGTGCCCCTCAAGCTTTACACGGTTTTCCTCCTCCTCAAGCTGCTTTTTAATCGCGGGCAATCTGCCGTATTTTAATTCTGCCGCCTTGTTCAGGTCATATTCGCGCTCCGCAATCTGAATTTCATTGCCCACAGCTTCAAGCTCCTCGCGCAGTACGCGCACTTTCTCGACGGAGGCCTTCTCATTATCCCATCTCGCCTTCTGGTTCGCAAATTCATCGCGAAGCTCGGCAAGCTCTTTTGTCAGCGCCGCAAGACGCTCTTTGCTTAAACGGTCATCCTCCTTCTTTAGCGCTGCCTCCTCAATCTCCATCTGCATAATGCGCCGCCTTGTATCGTCAAGCTCGGTCGGCATCGAGTCAAGTTCCGTCTTAATCAGTGCGCACGCTTCATCCACAAGATCGATCGCCTTATCCGGCAAGAAGCGGTCGCTGATATACCGGTTCGAGAGTGTCGCCGCACAGACAAGCGCGCTGTCATTAATCTTTACGCCGTGGAATACCTCGTAGCGCTCTTTTAAACCGCGCAGAATGGAGATCGTATCCTCCACCGTCGGCTCATCGACCATCACCGGCTGGAAACGGCGCTCAAGCGCCGCATCCTTCTCGATATACATGCGGTACTCATTCAGCGTTGTCGCGCCGATACAGTGCAGTTCCCCTCTGGCAAGCATCGGTTTTAGCATATTGCCCGCATCCATCGCGCCCTCGGTCTTGCCCGCGCCCACAATTGTATGCAGCTCATCAATAAAAAGGACTATCTGCCCGTCACTGTTTTTCACTTCCTCAAGAACCGCTTTTAAGCGCTCCTCAAACTCCCCCCGATATTTCGCACCCGCCACAAGCGCCCCCATATCGAGCGCGTACAGCTTCTTCTCCTTTAAGGCTTCCGGCACATCACCGCGGACAATGCGCTGTGCAAGCCCCTCCACAACGGCGGTCTTGCCGACACCCGGCTCACCGATCAGCACCGGATTATTTTTCGTCTTTCGCGAAAGTATCCGGATGACATTGCGGATTTCAGAGTCCCTTCCGATAACCGGGTCAAGCTTTTGCGCGCGCGCCCTCTCCACCAGGTCAACCGCATATTTCTCAAGCGTGTCGTAGGTTGCTTCCGGATTGTCGCTCACCACCTTCTGGTTGCCGCGCACAGTAGCAAGCGCCGCGAGAAAACGCTCCCTGTCAATGCGGAAATCCTTAAATAATTCCTTTACTTCCCGGCTCTGGTTTTTTAACAGGCTTAAAAAAATATGCTCTACCGATACATACTCATCGCCCATCGCCTTGGCTTCGTTCTCCGCATATATCAATACTTTATTTAAGTCGTTACTGATATAGACCTGTCCTCCCTGAACCTTTGGTCTCTTTTTTAAAAGCCCCTCAACCTGCGCCAAAAAAACATTGACATCAATCTCCATCTTCGCAAACAGTTTTGGGATCAGCCCGTCGGCATCGCTGAGCAGGCAATAAAGCAAATGCTCCTGCGCAATCTCCTGATGCCCGTAATCGTAGGCGAGTTTTTCGCAGTCCTGAACCGCCTGCATGGATTTCTGGGTGAATCTATTAATGTTCATTACAATCCCTCCCTTATAAATTGTGCTTTTCGTTTTATTTGTTCTATATCTACTATAACATATGATTTTCCGGATTGCAACTGTTATTTTGCACAAAATTTCAGAAAATTTTGCAGTTAATTATTTATTTTATAAGGGTATAATACCCTGCACCTTGAAAGATTACTTTTCCCTATAAAGAAACACAGACCGAACCGGGGTATTAAGTCCAACAGTCGGTCTGTGTTTTAAACTTTCTAGCGCGTTTCCTTCCCGCTTTCTTCCCCATCCATGCCATTTCCGTGAATCCACTCTGCCACCGTGCCAATAACTTCCTCAGCAACATGTGCCTCCACATCATAATCCGTGACATCAAGTACACCACTTGAAGGCATAAACAGATGGTTCAATCCCTCAAAAAGCTTAAAAGTAGCATTTTCCTTCCCCTCAAGAAGTGCCTGCCACGCGGCGTAATCTTTGTCGGGATAGACCTGGAAATCCGCGCTTCCCTGCAAAATCAACATCGGCACATCAACCTCTTTCGCTATCGAGGCAGTATCAATTGCAGCCAGCGAAGCCCAGTAGCGCCCGGATACTCCAAACAGAGCCTGCGAGAGGGTTTCCTCGTCGAGCGCTTCCCCGCCCCGCACATCGGCTATAAGGGATAGCACTTTTTCATATTCTTCCTGCACCATCCGCATAAGTTCCTGCGTTTCCTGTCCGCCAAGCTCCGCCATCCCAAGCGCTGAAAGATTCTGGTCGTATACGATTTCCCAGAGTCCCCGCGGGGAACCTGCCAGGGAAATAAGCCCCGCTGTCCATGGGTTCTGCTGCACAATATATGGGGCAAGCATCCCCCCAAGGCTGTGTCCCAGTACATAGATGCGCCCGGAATCCACATCCTCCCTCCCTCTCAAAAGCGCCAAGGCAGCGTTTACATCAGAAAGTACTTCCTCCTTGATTGTAATATATTCGTTCGCCAGTTCCGGATACTGGTAGTAACGCTTGTTGTAGCGCAATGATGCGATGCCCTGCGCTGCCAGGCCGTGGGCAAGATCTTCAAACGGCGCATTGCCCGCCGCCCCTATGGTTTCATTCATATCGCTCTGACCCGAACCATGCACAAGCAGCACAACCGGGGGATTCTCAACCCCATCCGGCAGTGTGAGCATACCGCTAAGCGGATGCCCGTCCCCGCCAATTGACACTTCATACTCCGCAAATTCCTCCGTTTTCTCCGGCTTTTTCTCTGCGAGGGTATAAGTCAGATAAATCCCATCGATTTCACCCGCTTCACCATAGGTAACGGAAAGTATCACTGTTTTTGCCTTATATGGAATTTGTGCGCTTGTAACCACACAACCGCCAAAATCTGCAATATTTCCACTTACATCCGATGAGGTGGGCGGATTTAAAAAGGATGCCTCCGCATACAGGGCTGCTTCCCCTGTTTCTCCCACTTCCTCCCCCTCCTTATCAAGCGGTTCGCCAAGCCCTGCAACTGCCTGCTTCCACGCTGCCCTCATATCCCGCTCGGAAAGTGCCGCCGAAAGCTCGGGCGAAAAATCGTCACACAGTGCAAATTCCCCGGATAGCATTTCACCCGCATAACCGAATGTCCTCTCCTTATAATATTTCAGGATTTCTTCCGCAGTTCCGGAAATAACAGGTTCCTTCCCATCCTCACCATCCGCCTCTAATTCCCCTGCATCCGTAGGGATGGCTTCCATGGTGGGTGTCGGGGCAATGGTTGTGGTTATTGAGGGCTCTGCCCCAGGGCTTACTGTCCCCACCTGCGAACCCTGCTCTTTATTACAGCCAGCCGCCGCAAACAACATACACAGGCAAAATATGACTTTTGATCCGGTCAACTTATTTTTTCCCATTCTCCGCTTCCTTTCGGGCTTATACATCGGTCACTCTATCGTCCCAAATATTTGCGCAATCGGCGAATCCGGCGGAAGAATCAATGTTTTATCTTGCCCCTGCATCATCACTTTGGCAGCGTCTAAGGCGCGCACAAAGGTATAGAAATCGCTGCGCTTTTCATCCGCGTAAGCTTTTGATATAATCCGCATGTATTCCGCCTCCCCCGCTGCCACGGTCTTTTCTGCTTCCGCCTCCGCCTGCGAGAGCATTATTGCGATTTCATTGTCCGTCTGATTGCGGATTTTCTTTGCTTCGGAAGCTCCCTGTGCAGTGAAAGTTGCCGCAATATTATTGCGCTCCGAAATCATGCGCTCATAGACAGCATTTTTATTATCGTCGGGCAGGTCAAGATGTTTGGTTTCCACACTGACTAATTCGATCCCGTAGCGCGACAATGCATCCCCAATATTTTCCATTATCGCCGCATCAAGCACGCCGCCGCGCCCGCTGATTACGTCGAGCTGGTTCATACTGCTGATAACATTTTTTAATGAATTATAAACGATTGTGTTTATGCGGCTTTCGGCTTCGCTTCGGGAATTCAGTGTCTGCATATACAGTCTTGGTTTGACGATACGCCAGAGTACATAGCTGTCTGCCACCATGGTTTTTTTATCCAATGTGATAACATCTGATTCTCTGAGGTCATAGAGCAGCACTTCACGGTCAAGCTTTATTTCCGTTTCTATAAACGGGATTTTGAAGGTTAATCCCGATTCTGAAACAACCCTCTCTATTTTCCCGAAGCGCTTAATCAGGGTGTACTCATCCTCGTTTGTTACAACACATGCCATGTCACAGATTGCAAGCAGTGCCAAAACCGCAAGTATTAACAGTGTGTTGCGCACCGGGTGCGGTTTCCTGACCCGTCGGGGGGGCTGGCTTTCGCCGCGGTTGCCGTCCTCATTTTTATTGTCCACATAACTATATGAATATGTCGAATCTGCCATAGTCCTTGTCCTCCTATTTATAGTTCCGCAAAAGTCCCTTAAAGCCCCCCCTACATGGAGCGTTCCGCTTTCGCTCCTCGCTCCGGGGCTTTCCGGGATTTTGCTGTT
>CAJTOR010000026.1:13625-28821 GCA_910577675.1 uncultured Lachnospiraceae bacterium | reverse complement strand
AGCGTTCCGCTTTCGCTCCTCGCTCCGGGGCTTTCCGGGATTTTGCTGTTTTTAGCTCCGCAAAACTCCGGGGATTTAATTTTCGGTGTCTGTAGGGGGGGCGGTTGGAGTTGGGGTTGGTGATGGGATGGTTTTTCCCCCGTCGTCTTCCCCGGTAAACGGTGCGAGCGGCAGCACGGTTGTAAGGTCTGTATTGGAACCTCCGATAACCACCTTCATATCCGGCAGCACTTCCTCCATGGTTTCATAAAACATTCTCTGCTTGGTAATCAGCGGATTCTTCACATATTCCTCATACATCGCATTAAAACGCGCCACTTGTCCCTCCGCCTCGTTGATGCGCGCCTGCTTTTTGGCATCGGCTTCCTTTGCAATCTGATCCGCATCCGCCTCCGCTGCCGGAAGCGCCTCATTGCGGTACTTGTTCGCGTTATTAATCACGGTTTCCTTTTCCTGCTTGGCAGTTTCCACCGCCTTAAATGCCTCAAGCACTGCCTCCGTCGGCGGCTCCGCATCCTGGATTGTAATATTAACAAGTTGCAGCCCGATATCACGCTCCTCAAGCTCCGCCACAATCTTGTCCCTTATCACTGCCTGGATCTCGTTTTTCCCGCTCGTTATAACACTGTCCACATCATAAGCTGAAATAGTCGAGCGGATATGGCTCTGCGCAATATTTTTCAGAATGACCACGGGCTTCTCCGCCGCATACAGCGCCTTGATTGGGTTGCTCACCTTGTATTCCACATAAAAATCCACATTGACAAAATTAAAATCCGAAGTAATCATAAGCGCCTCATCCGCAACCGACACATTCGAATCCATATCATAGCCTACAGTAAAGCCCTTGATGGTCGTATCCACCATGGTCACCTGCTGGATAAATGGAATTTTAAAATGCAGCCCCGGCTCACTTACACAGGTCGGTGTCCCGAAAGTAGTCACAACCGCCTGCTCCTGCTCCCCAATTGTATAAAACGCCCTGCTGCCCACAATAAGGATCAAAAACACCGCAGCCACAATTCCCACAATCTTCATGGCTCTCCCTAGATCAATATTGTTCGGGACGTTGTGCCTTATGTTCCTATATTGCCCTCCATCTGCCATAATCTCCTCTTTTCTGCGCCGAAAGAATCACCTGACAAAAAGAATCCCCCCTTTACCCACCACTTTTGTTTTTACGACTTAGAAGCGGGGACTTCTTTGACAGGTCAAAACCCGTCGGGAACGGCGCTGCCGCCGGGTTTATAAATGCTGTTATCTGCCTTCTCAGAAATCATACCATGTATTTCTTTAATTAAAGACAAAAAACAATTAAAATTTGCTTAAAAAAACTGTCAGAATTTTCCTCTGTGCCCCATGCACCAGGTATAAAGTTCCATGGTATCCTTCACAAGCCCGAAAGCACCAGCCTTAGACAGCTCCTCCTCACTCCCGTAACCGTAAAGCACGCCAAGGCAGTCAATCCCCAGTTCTTTCGCGCCAAGCACATCATATTCCCTGTCGCCGATCATCAAAACCTTATCCGTTTCAGAAACCCCCAAAAGATTTAACGTGTGGCGGATGACATCCACCTTCTTTGAGCGGGAAGAATCCATCGACGCGCCTCCGACCACACTGAAATACTTAGAAAGCCCAAAATGCTCCAGTATTTTTTCTGCCATCACAGTCGGTTTTGAAGTTGCCGTCGCCAGCACAAACCCCGCCTCACCAAGCTTTACAAGCACCTCCTCCATCCCTGTGTACACGCTGTTTTCAGCATAGCCCACCGGGACATAGCGCTCGCGGTATTTCTCTGTCCCAAACTTCGCCTGCTCCTCATTAAGCCCATAGCCTCTCATCAGGCTCTCCATCAAGGGCGGTCCGATCACCCAAGTCAGCTTGTCCGCATCCGGCTCGTGGATACCAAGAGCCTCAAGCGCGTACTGGAAGGATTTGGTAATTCCTTCCTTAGGGTCAGTCAAAGTCCCGTCCAAATCAAAAAGTAAATACTGATATCCCATTTTAACCTCCATTCAACCTAATCTTCAAAATATCGCCGGAATATAAAATCCTCCCCGTCATCATCCACCTGGATAACGTAGGACTTTGTTTCCTCCCCGCGCACCAGCTCAAGTTCAAATGTCCCTAAAAATTTCTCAAATTCCGCCTTTCCTTCCTCTGTGACACCCATATAATCGCCGTCAAGATAAATCTCCACTTCATCATCCGAATAAATAATAATGGAATGATCGTCGTCCGTCCGGTAAGAACCGTCATCATTTTGCGTATTATCCGAACTGTTATCCACAGAATCCCCGCCGTTGCCAAAAGACCCCGTATTGCCCGAACCGGAAGATCCCGAATTTTCTTCCGTCCCAGTTCCGCTCCCGGTGCCATTATCCCCCATATTCCCGGTATCCTCCACCACTGCCTCCGGCAGGGAAACCGCAAATTCCGGCGCGGCGCTGTCCACGCGCAGGGTACCACTGTAGGAAACATAACCGCCGGATTCCACCCGGATATTGTAAACCCCGTAATCAAGTTCAACCGGCTCGCCATAAAAAGTATTCTGGTCATTAATAAACAGCATTGCACCGGCTGGCTGTATCTTAAATGTTACACTGCCAACCGGGTCGGGAACACGAACATATTCCGTAAGGTCAAGTACTGTAGTCTGGTCGCGCACAATCATCGCTTCAAGTGTCGCCTTCAAGCCGTCGTTCTCAACCGTCACCTCACATTTCCCCTCTTTCAGGGTCAGGATCATGTCACTTGTTATCTGTGTGATATACTGGCTATTGATAAGGATACTCCCGCCAACATAGTCCTGTCCCTCCTTTAAAGTCAGGTAGCCATGCCCGCGCTCCACCATAATCACATATACTTCGCTGCCAATCCCGCGCAGCGTAACACTGTCCTGTCCCAGGATATAGGAAAGTTCCACCGCGCTGGTGCCATTATAGACATGCAGCGCATCCGAGTACATAAAATTTCTGTCACCGACTGTAACCATCTCCCTCTCGGAACTGACTGCAAGCCCCGTCTGATAAGGATGTTCCCATATTTCCGTGGATATGCCAACAAAATATGCACTGCTGCTCTTTTTATCATACTCCACCGTAAGGATATCCCCCGGCAGAAGCTGCCCCGCAACAATTGCCTTCCCGTACTTGTCCACAATATTGGTCGCGCTCGTGTAAGTAAGCCACAATACCTGCTTTTCCTCAACACTGTACACCTGGAGAGTCTTTGTCTGTGCATCAACGCGCTCAAGAATAGCCGTGGTCTTCTCCTCCCCCCTCACCAAAGCATCCGGGGAAGGGGTCGGAGCCTGCGTTACCTTCCCGCTAGAGGGCTCCGGTTTCGTGCTGTTTGCAGCAACACGAAAAGCAGCGATCGCCAGTATCATGACCGCTGCCAAAAGCATGACAAACAGAACCGCCCCTTTCGGCGGTCCGCCTGCATGCGATTGTTTCAGTTTCCTGTTTCCTATGTCCATCTTATCACTTCTCCCCCATTTTTTAATGACTTCCTCCTTATTGTAACATAAAAAATCAAAAATGACAAAGCTTCTGTAAAAACTCTTTTTTTGGAGCCTGCTGTTCTAACAGCATTTCAAGCTTCTCCATGTTTTTCTGAGGTATCAGGGACTTTCTGGAATTGTAATAATAGTTCGTAATTTTCCAGAATTTTTCCGGGTAGGCAAGCAGTATGGCAAGCAGTTTTTTCTCGCGCATCGAAAGTGCGCGCACCTGTTCATATGCCTCCAAAATCCGCTCCCCAAGCGGGTACTGCCAGTTATTTTTCTCCATCACCTTGCGCATATACTGGTACAGGTCACAAACCTGTATGCCAAAAACAGCCTTATCAAAATTCACTGTCGCTATTTTTGCCGAAGAAACCACACATTTTGCTAACTGCCGCGGCTGCCCCCCCATCAAAATATTATGATATGTGTAATTCCCGTGCAGCACGTTCCCGCGCAGCACATTTTCCTTAAAAAGCGCCTGCCAGTCAAGTTCCTCAAGCTCCCTTGCCGCACTTACTGCCTCCTCGTAAAACCCTGCGCAGCAATTTAAATACCTGACTTCAAAAGGCGATTTATTCTTGCGCTTAGTCAAAAAGCTTTTTACATGTTTTAATTCCCGGTTGCGCTTCTCAAATATCTTTGTCATATCCTCCGACAAATAATTCTCCCGCTCCGATGTCCTGATTCCCGACATTGCAAGATGCAAAAGCGCCAGATTCTTCGCTGCCGCCAGAATGCTTCCCTCCTGGCGCAGGGAACATTCTTCAAGCGCATACCAGTCGCGCACCACATAGCGCTCCCCGGAATTGTTTAAGCTTGAGAGTTTCTGCTCGCAGTTGCGCACAAAACCGTCGGTATCCACATACCCGTGTTCCCCCATCTGCACTTTCAGCGCATCCTCAAACTCCAATCTCCGCTCGCTTGCCGGGCAGGGACCAAAAAATTTAAGCCCCCGGTTCGTTTCTAATATCATCCCGCCCCTGGCACGATAGGAACGGCAGACTTTAATATCATATTGGCTGATGATCTCACCCGACCTGTCTTCCACTTTATCCCTCCATCCTTTTCGAATTCAAATGACTCCGCCCCGGCAGCACACTTTGGTTTCACAGGGTTCCTTTCATTCTATGCAGGAAGCGGAAAGGGTATGAAGGGAATTTCATAAAAAAGGATTTCAATGGAAAAACTTTTATGTTACAATAGGAACATAAAAGAACTGGCTAACAAATTTGTTTAAACGGAGGCAGCATATGGTAAAAATAATATTGCCTGAAAAAGTAAGCGCCATCATCCGCAGGCTGCAATCCGCAGGCTACGAAGCCTATGCAGTCGGCGGCTGCGTGCGCGACAGCCTGCTTAACAGGGTGCCTGTAGACTGGGATATCACCACTTCCGCCAGACCAGCCGAAGTTAAAGCTCTCTTTGAACACACAGTCGATACCGGGATCGCCCACGGGACTGTAACCGTCCTGATTGACCGGGAGGGCTTTGAGGTAACCACCTACCGCATCGACGGCGATTACGAGGACTCGCGCCACCCGAAACAGGTGGAATTCACCCCCCTGCTCTCCCTTGACCTTAGCCGGCGGGATTTTACCATCAACGCGATGGCATACAATAACGAAGCCGGAATCGTTGACCTCTTCGGCGGCATACAGGACCTAAAAAACCGTGTGATCCGGTGTGTGGGCGATCCGGACAGCCGTTTTGGCGAAGACGCGCTGCGCATTATGCGCGCCGTCCGCTTCTGTGCGCAGCTCGGCTTTGAAATCGAGCCGACAACCCTCAGCGCGGTCGCCTCCCACGCTTTTGAACTCTCCCGCATCAGCGCCGAGCGCATCCGCGTTGAACTGACCAAACTCCTTCTCTCCGATCACCCGGAATTATTGCTTACCGCAAGCAAAACTGGGCTGACCGCCGTATTCCTGCCGGAATTTGACCAAATGCTTGCGACCCCGCAGGAAAACCCGCACCATATCTACGACGTGGGAATGCATACAATAAAGGCGCTCTCCTACCTTGCCGGGCACAAAACAGCGCGCGATATAACACAGGCAGAGGATACGTATAACTCCAGGCTTTCTTTGCTCACCCAAAAGGAAGATACCATCCTCCGCCTTGCGCTCCTTCTGCACGACTGTGCCAAACCCATGGACAAATATATCGATTCCGACGGTATAGCACATTTTGTTGGGCATGATTATGACGGGGCAATCCTGGCAGATAAAATTCTGCGCCGCCTGAAATTCGACAACGAAACCATCCGTGCGGTCACACACCTGGTCAGAATGCATGACACCCGTTACGGCGAACTGGGACGGTCTGTAAAAGCCCGAACCATCCGCCGCGCCCTGAACCGGATTGAACCACAGTATTTTAACCTTTTAACCCTATTGCAGGAAGCGGACCTACACGCACAAAATCCTGCCCTGATGGCAGAAAAACTAAGCCAGCTTCATCAGGCGAGGAAAAAAGCGGAAGAAATCCTTGCAGCCGGAGAGTGCATCTCTTTAAAAGAACTTGCCCTAAACGGCTCCGATCTGATAAAAGCGGGTATAAAGCCCGGTCCTGATATTGGCGCATGGCTTGACAGGCTCCTAAACTATGTGATCGAATACCCGGAAAAAAATAACAGGGAGGAACTGCTTTTTATGCTAAATACATGGCGGGAAGAACCGCCTCAAAAAAAAGACTTGCAATCTTTTCGTTGACTGGTAAAATGATAGGGAGTTTGCGGGTACCCAATTTCCCAAAAATCGAGTATACCCGCCGCGCGACCCATGCGCCGCCGAAGCGGCATACTTTCCCTGCACGGGTCTGTGCATAAAAAAAGGAACGCCTTAATCGGGCTTTCCAAGAATGGAGGCAAATATGACAATTTATGATGAACTTGTTGCCCGCGGCTTAATCGCGCAGGTAACGGACGAAAATGAAATCAAGGAGCTTATCAATAATGGAAAGGCAACCTTCTACATTGGATTTGATCCGACGGCGGACTCCCTGCATGTCGGTCATTTTATGGCTCTCTGCCTGATGAAGCGCCTACAGATGGCAGGCAACAAACCGGTTGTCTTAATCGGCGGCGGCACCGGCTATATCGGCGACCCGTCGGGGCGCACCGATATGCGTTCCATGATGACACCGGAAACCATACAGCACAACTGTGACTGTTTCAAAAAACAGATGGAGCGCTTTATCGAATTTGGCGAGGACAAAGCCATTATGGTAAACAATGCCGACTGGCTGTTAAAATTAAACTATATTGACATGCTGCGCGAAGTTGGCGCATGTTTTTCCGTCAACAACATGCTGCGCGCGGAATGCTATAAACAGCGCATGGAAAAAGGGCTTTCCTTCCTTGAATTTAACTATATGATTATGCAGTCCTACGACTTTTATCACCTTTTCCAGCACTATGGCTGCAATATGCAGTTCGGCGGCGATGACCAGTGGTCAAATATGCTTGGCGGCACTGAACTTATCCGCCGCAAACTCGGCAAGGACGCTTACGCGATGACCATCACCCTGCTGATGAACTCCGAAGGCAAAAAAATGGGTAAGACTGCTAAGGGCGCTGTGTGGCTTGATGCGGCAAAGACCAGCCCATTTGAATTTTTCCAGTACTGGCGCAATGTTTCAGATGCGGACGTTTTAAAATGTATCCGCATGCTCACCTTCCTCCCACTTGACCAGATTGATGCGATGGATGCCTGGGAGGGCAGCAAACTGAACGAGGCAAAGGAAATCCTCGCATACGAACTGACAAAGCTTGTGCATGGAACGGAGGAAGCCGAAAAGGCAAAAGAAGCTTCCCATGCCCTCTTTGCGGGCGGCGGTGATGACTCGAATATGCCGTCCACGCGGATTATGCCGGAACAATTAACGGATAATGCAATCAGTATCCTGGAACTTATGGATGCCTGCCATCTGGCTGCAAGCCGCAGCGAAGCCCGCCGCCTGATTACACAGGGCGGGGTATTTGCCGACGAGCAAAAAGTTGAATCCATCGATGTGAAATTCACGGCAGACCAGTTAAAAACAGGTATCCGGCTGCGCAAAGGAAAAAAGGTTTATCACAAGGCATATATGGAATAAATAATGGAAGAGTTATTGGCATATGCGTTCTTATCACTTTATGGAATCGTGTCAGAAAATGAATATTCAGAAAAACTTGACACATTATTTCTTGCCAATCCGGAGAACGAAGACCTGTTAAACCTGGAAGGGGAAACGGATATCATTAACGCCATCCGTTATATAAGGACGCATATTGATTATGGAAGTTATAATCATGAATGTTTCGGAAAAATTTTAATGGCGAAAATAAAAGTATATTATAAACAATGTTTCGACATTAAAAAGTTTTCCGAAGCGATGTATAGTCTGTGGGAAAACTTGCCGCCAATCCTTCAGGATGAGGAGCCATTTTACACCCTATCCTACGCGGATGACCCTCTTTCATGGAGCGATGAGGAACAGACCAGAAAGATTTATGAGAGTATTTTTAATTATTACCAGTGAATATTTACAGAACACCGCGATGACAGCCCCGCCGTGGACTTATGCAAATTAGTAGAATATATCATTCCAATCACAGAAAACTTCATTGTACTTTTTCCCTCTTTATACTATGATGATAATAAATAAAATTATAAAGGGGAAGATTATGAGAAAGAAACTATTATTGACCGCTGCTTTCCTGCTTGCATCATGTCTTAACTGTTGCGGCAACAGCAAAGCTGCGGATACATCCGTCACACCGGTACCACCGAGCCAGTCCCCGGATGGCAATACAAATACCGTGGAACCAACCACTGACCCTTTGACAGCGACTCCGGAGGCAACCGCAAAACCTACTGCCACCAGCACACCAACTCCTACGGTCGCCCCGACCAGCACACCATCACAGGAGGAAGATTCCATGTTTTCTGATGAGATTGATTATACTGCTCTTTTAAAACGCACTGACCATGTGGGTACAATAGAACATATTTCCTACCAGACCAAGGATTATTTTGGGGATGGGGCGGAAATTACAAAATATGCTTATGTCTATCTCCCGGACGGCTACGATACAACAAAGCAGTACGATGTACTCTACCTGATGCATGGTATTGGCGGCAGCGAGCGCGAATGGGGAATGACCGATGACAGTTCCCGTATTAAAAAAATTATGGATAACCTGGTTTTTAATGGCGAGGCAAAACCATTTATTATCGTGACACCAAACGGGCGTTCCAGCTCCGATTTCGCCAATACAAACGCGGATTTCAATTCGTTCTACTGCTTTGGGCAGGAACTGCGCAACGACCTGATCCCTTATATTGACACACACTATGCAACCTACGCGGACTGTGAGAGAGTGACCGCCGATACAGAAAACACGCAGACGGACACTGCGGATGGCGGGAACACTGGCGAAACAACTGCTTCCTACGACCTTTCCGCTTCCCGTTCACACCGCGCGATGGCAGGCCTTTCCATGGGCGGTATGCAGACCATCAATATCGGCATGTGCGAATGTCTTGATCTGTTCAGTTGGTTTGGGGCATTTTCTTCCGCGCCGACAAGTTACCCTTCCAGCGATATTGCCCTGAAACTGGCTGCATTTCCGGAGGAAAACATTGATTATTTTTATGCGATGTGCGGCACGGAGGACGGTGTTGCCTACCAGAGCGCCCGCGGTGCAGTCCGTGGTCTGACAGATCTTACCGACAAACTTGATGATTCCAATTTTTACTGGCAGGAATTGCCGGGCGTTCATGATTTCAATATCTGGAATCTTGGCTTCTACAATTTTGCCAAGATTGTTTTCCAGTAATATACTTATCCATCCATTTGAAAGTTATCCCCCATCTGCTTAACCGCAGAGATTTTTGTATCTCCTCTTTTTAGGGAACGCCCTCATATTTTTTGATGGCGTTCTTTTTTTCCCGTTTTTTAATGCTTTTTTTCTTTTATCCTGCCCTTTGCTGTGCTATACTGTATCCCGCAAAACTTTTTATTTTCGTGAATACTTATAGAAAAGAGGAATCCTTATGCTTGCAAAAATAATCGTCTACATAATCAGCGGGCTTGGAGCGGGGATTGGCACAGGACTTGCAGGTCTGTCCGCCGCTGCCATAATCTCGCCGATGCTTATCACTTTTCTCGGTTTTGACGCTTATGAGGCGGTGGGTATTGCGCTTGCCTCGGATGTTCTTGCCTCCGGTGTCAGCGCCTATACCTATGGCAAAAACAAGCATCTCGATATCAAAAATGGGCTTGTCATGCTTTTGAGTGTGCTTATTTTCACCCTGGTGGGCAGCCGTATCGCCTCCTATGTCCCAAATAGCACAATGGGCGGTTTTTCCGTATTTATGACCACCTTCCTTGGAATCCGCTTTATTTTTAAACCTGTGATGCAGACTGGCCAGGCACAGGCGGATAAATCGCGGCAGCGCAAAATTGCGGAGTCCATCCTCTGCGGTATCCTGATCGGCTTTATCTGCGGTTTTATCGGGGCTGGCGGCGGTATGATGCTGCTTTTTGTCCTGACCGGTGTACTGGGCTACGAGCTGAAAATGGCGGTTGGCACAAGCGTTTTTATTATGACTTTCACGGCTCTTACCGGAGCAATTTCACATTTTGCCATAGGCGGGAAACCGGATTTTCCTGCGCTTATCGTGTGTATCCTCGCCACTTTAATTGGTGCGCGCGGCTCCGCCCTGTTTGCCAACAGCGCCACACCAAAAACGCAGAACCGCGTGACAGGCATTGTGCTGACGGTGCTTGGCATTGCGATGATCCTGGTAAAATTTGTTTTTTGAAATAATTTTGCATTGTTTTTGCCGTACAACTTTCTCCTTGTCTTCCCTTATAAAAAGTGCTATAGTAGATACGGATTTTACCCGAAACTTACAAGGAGGTTGACAATGCATAAAATTGGGCGAAATGATGCCTGCTGGTGCGGCAGCGGTATCAAATATAAAAGCTGCCATGAGGCTTTCGATAATAAACTGAATTTAATGCGCAGACCTGGAGCGGTCATACCACCCCACAAACTGATTAAAACCCCGGCGCAGGTGGACGCAATCCGCAGGAGTGCAAAAATTAATATCGAGGTACTTAACTATGTTGCAGAACATATCCGAGCGGGAATTACCACCGAGGAGATCGATCAATGGGTCTACGAACAAACAACAAAATACCATGCCATTCCTGCTACCCTGAACTTTGAAGGCTACCCAAAAAGCGTCTGCACCTCCATTAACGAAACTGTCTGCCACGGAATTCCCTCCCCGGATACCGTGCTAAAGGACGGCGATATAGTAAATGTCGATTGTTCCACTATTTTAGACGGGTATTACTCCGACTCCTCCAGAATGTTTTGCATTGGGGATGTATCACTGGAAAAAAAACGTCTGGTTAAAGTTACGGAGCAGAGCCTCCAGGTCGGACTATCCCAGGTAAAACCCTGGGGATTACTTGGCGACGTGGGACAGGCAATCAATGAATTTGCAAAATTAAACGGTTATTCCGTGGTTCGCGAAATCGGCGGACATGGGATCGGGCTTGATTTCCACGAAGAGCCATGGGTCAGTTTTGTTTCCAAACGAGGCACGGGGATGGTTATGGCACCCGGTCTGATGTTTACAATTGAGCCGATGATAAATATGGGAACCTGCCATATCCATGTCGATAAAAAAGATGGCTGGACTGTGCGCACAGCGGACGGTAAACCTTCCGCGCAGTGGGAAATACAGGTGTTGGTTACGGAAAAGGGATATGAGATTATCGCATATTGATTAATTGTAAAGAAGGGGTACAGAAATTACCCCTTCTTTTATTTATCAAAGCATATATACCATTCCGTTTTCTTTCTATCTGATTATTCCCCGTTCTTTTTTGCCGCTGCTTTGTTCGCCGCCACCACAAGAGCCGCCACCGAACTCTTAATAATATCCTCGTCAATACCCACACCCCAGTAAGTTTCACTGCCACATACAATCCCCACAAAAGCGGCAGCTTTTGAGGAAGAACCCGAGGAAACCGCGCGCTCCTCATATTCAGTCAGCCGGTATTCCAACCCGAAATGTCCCTTGAGTGCGTTACTTACCGCATCAAGCCGACCGTTGCCGGATGCCGTGATTACCTGCCCCTCTCCCCCGCAGGAGATGGTAACTTCCGCCGTGATCCCGCCCGTCTGCTTAAAATGGCATTCCGGAATATCAAACACCGGGCGGGGGGAGATATAGGTATCTGTAAAAATCTGGTAAATCTCCTCCGCTGCAAGCTCTTTATGCCCCTTATCCGACGCAGCTTTTACAAGAATACGCACTTCATCCTTCATTTTATCCGGCAGCGAAATACCGAAATTCTGTTTTAAAATAAACGCGATCCCACCCTTGCCGCTCTGGCTGTTAATGCGGATTACATCCGACTCGTACTCGCGCCCGACATCCTTAGGATCAAGCGGAAGATAAGGAACCGCCCATTCCCCGGGATGCTCCTCCCGCCACGCCATACCCTTTGAGATTGCATCCTGGTGGGAGCCGGAAAATGCGGTGAATACCAGCGCCCCCGCATAAGGGGTTCGCTCCTGCACCTGCATGCCGGTAAGGCGCTCATATTTTTCCCGGATGGCAGGCAGATCCGAAAAATCAAGTTCGGGATTCACCCCATGGCAGACCAAGTTCATCGCAAGTGTTACCACGTCAACATTGCCGGTGCGTTCCCCGTTTCCAAACAAAGTTCCCTCCACGCGGTCAGCTCCTGCCAGCACCCCAAATTCCGCGTCGCAAATTCCGGTTCCCCGGTCATTGTGGGGATGCACGGAAAGCACGACCGCATCGCGATATTTCATATGTTTGTGCATGTACTCAATCTGCCCGGCAAAAATATGCGGCATCGCCACCTGCACCGTGGAAGGCAGGTTGATAATTGCCTTGTGTCCCACTGTCGGCTGCCATACATCAAGCACTGCATTGCAGACTTCCGAGGCATATTCCACCTCGGTCTGCGAGAAACTTTCCGGACTGTACTCAAACCGGATATCCCCGCCGTCCTGCGCCGCCAGTTCGCTAAGAAGCCTTGCCCCGTCCACAGCCAGTTTCTTAATTTCTTCCCGATCCTTTTTGAATACCTGCTCACGCTGGATTTTCGAGGTTGAATTATAAAGATGCACAATCACATGCGGCGCGCCTTTGACCGCCTCAAAGGTCTTGCGGATAATATGTTCCCTCGCCTGCGTCAGCACCTGGATGGTTACATCCTGCGGGATCATATCCCTCTCAATCAGGGCACGGATAAAATTATATTCCGTATCGGATGCCGCCGGGAAGCCGACTTCAATTTCCTTAAAGCCAATCAAAACCAGCATCCGAAAGAACTCCAGCTTTTCCTCAAGATTCATCGGCTCCACCAGCGCCTGGTTTCCATCGCGCAGATCGACACTGCACCAGAGGGGTGCTTTGTCCACATACTCCTTTTTTACCCAGTCACAGGTCATCTCCTGCGGCACAAAATAAGATCTTCCATACTTTTCCCCAATCTGTTTTCCTGTCATTTTAAAAACCTCCATCTCCATTTTTCGGCTGGCATAGTAAACTGATGCCATTCCCCCATTCGCAGGATATATCCCTTTAGCAGTCTAATCTCACATGCAAAATCCACAATATTGCAGATATTTACACAATCGTTCAGCGCACATAAAAAAGCGCCCCTGCGAAATGCCAACACATTCCGCAGAGACGCATAACGCGCGGTACCACTCTGCTTCACGGGAAAAATCCCGTGCCCTCACAGGCACAAACATGCCCTCCCCCTTTCTACGGCGGGATATCCGTCCAAACCTACACAGCCAAAGGTCTTCAGTCGGCAGCTCCAAGGCGAGTTCCCCTTCCGCTTCTGACCATCTCGCACCAACCGACGGCTCTCTGATTTCCTGCTTCCGGCTACTATTCCTTATCAACACTTTTGCTTCACTCTTTTGAAGTTGGTGATATCATAACACAGGAAGCAGAAAAATGCAAGCAAAAAATTTAATCTTGCCCCTCATCTGTCAATATACCATGTCTTATGTCCATGATTCCCTCCGGAGGATGCGCGTGATTTCTTGGCACTAAAAAGCTTTAATATACAGTTTAAACCAGTATATTTTCCACCTCACTTAATCTTTTTTTGCACCGAAAGCACCTTATTTTTATTGTATTTCCTAAATACATATTTTTGTTTAAAACTCATTTTCTTTTTTCAAGTTCTATTAATCCATAATGAGATATTTTATAATATCGCCGTTGCCCATCATTTCTACTTACATAAACCAACTCCCTATCAATTAATTTCTGTGTTCTTTTAGCAATTAACTGATATGTACAATCTAATTCTCCTGCTATCATACTCGCTTTAAAATCACTTTCTTTATTATTCCCCAAAAAATTTAAAATTTCATATTCTAGCCCATCATTCAGTTTTAACGACTTATCGACATAATCCCTAATAACATCTAATATAATTTTATTTGTCGTTTCCAATTTACATTCCACATATTGATGCAACTGCATAGAACACTTTGGACAACTCATCCCATATGCCTTCATTACATCATAATTCTCAAATGAAAAAATATGACCATTAGGACATCTAATCTCTTGACTTTCGTTAAAATGATCTTTTATCAAATCATTAAATAAAAATTTTCTTTCGCTATAATATTTTCTTAACTCTGTATCCTTTGGTCTACCATACTTTAAACTATTTTTTTGACACATTCCATAATTCATTGCATATAATGTAGATGGATTATTGTCTTTATCATTTACTTTATTATATGTTGTAATATATCCATTAAGTTCTAATGAATCCAATAAAGTACATAGAGAACTTGAAACCATGAAATGGCTCGTCGGCAAATTTCTCTTTTCCACTTCATTTACTTGTTTATCATTTTCTTCTTCTTTTTTTATAATTTTTCCCATCAGAAACTTCAAATTTTCCAGTGATGACATTTCATCAAATGACTGTACAACAAATTTATTTTTTTCAAAATATTGTTCCGTAACATCTTCAAAATATTTCTGGGCAGCCATATTCAAAGCGGCTTTGGTTATTTTTTTCCCTATAGTAACATGTGTCGCAAAACAGTATCCTAATATATATCCAATTGTTCTAGGTGTATTTAAAGACATATCGAACAGTAACTCAAAAAGTTCCTCATCCTTCATGTCAAAATAATCTGATATTTTCTTACCGCGAAGAAACACCTCAAATCTATTGCAAAGCAATCTCCTTACATAGTCTATTGATAATTCTTCCATCTTCGTGATATTCTTATATGCATAAAGCGCACTATAAAAATCCAAATTGATTTCATCAATTTTTTGATTATCTAAACGCCCATAATAAAACCTACTTGGATATGTTGCAATTTTAAATTTAACAAAATCATCTGACACATTATTTAATGGAGCAACAAACCAATCCATAAAAATTTCTTGCGCTTCCTGATCCATTTCTGAATAATCATCAAGATAAATATAAATATACTTACTATTCAAAGAATCTCTTATTTTTAAAAACGACTCAATAAGACATTTTTTAATATCAAAATATTGTAATACAGCACTTGAAAATTCTCTTTTGCAAATACTTTCTTCTGTCTTACTAATTTCTGTATTCGCTCCTATTGAAGTACTTGAGATATTA
>CAJTOR010000026.1:8479-13615 GCA_910577675.1 uncultured Lachnospiraceae bacterium | reverse complement strand
TCTCATTTTGTCCACTACTTTCCGTTTTACTAATAACCGTATATAGCTGCGCATCAACAGCTTTAACTACTCCATTTATATTATTAACAATTTCTGATAATTCCTCTTCAACTTCAATAATTGTTCCATTCAAAGAATGTGCTATTCTATTTAAAAATTTCTGACTTTTTATAGAACTCTTAAACCCTTCTGTTGCCAGTTTTATAACTTCAAACAAAAAATTTTTGTAGATAAGATATTTTTTTATTTCCTCCGACATCTCTGTTGTTAAAGCCCCCGAAAGCGTAGGAGTTGCACTATCAAACAATGTTTTAACATCAATATAAATAGTAATTACATCTTTATTTCCCTTCATGTCAGCAATCGACTTTTGAAATATTGTTGACTTGCCAGTTCCTTTTCTTCCTTTTAATATTGATGTTCTCGGTAAATTTACCTGCTGTAATATCCCTTCATTTGGAAGTAAATCTGTATAAATTTCATCTATAATATTTTCTCCCTCATGTTCTATTTCCGCTCGCCTGATTAATTTCAAAGAATTTGCAAACATTAAAAAAGCATTTTGTGTTTCCATGATATAATCTCCCTCGTATAATTAAGTTTGTAAGCAAGAAAGACAACTTGCAGACTTATTCTCTTTTAATTAGACAGAAATTAATTCTAAACATCCTTTCCTAAGATTCTTCTTCAATCATGCTGGTTCATCCATTCTCTGTCTATTGGTTAATAAGTTACTTTATAATCATGATCCCAAACATTACAATTAGTTCTATATGAACTGTAGTTATGGTCATTACTTCAAACCTCCTGCACAGCATTTGCTATTGCCAAGAAAGCATGCAACCCTAATGCTACGCTAGACCTATTGTAAAAAAGCTACATCCTGGTATCTAACCACTAACAGGGTAATAGTTTTTGTTTTCCATCAATAATAATTTAAGAATTCTTCTTACTTTCTGCCAGTATAATTGGTGGAACTGTCAAACCTAAAATTAATCCTTACGATAGTTACGGTGGTTCAGTCAGTTCCCCTGATTACGGCTTGATTAACTTCTCATTATCTGCTTATAGATCAGTTTCCTCATTCTCTATAATATCCTCAAAATGATTATCATTCATATTCAGAATATCCTTTCCGCCCAATAACCAACTTTACAATATCAACTTATTCAACAATACCTCTCCACAAACTCTGCTGGTGTCAAAATCTCTGGT
This sequence comes from uncultured Lachnospiraceae bacterium, assembly GCA_910577675.1. GTDB lineage: Bacteria > Bacillota > Clostridia > Lachnospirales > Lachnospiraceae > RGIG4057. The sequence continues at coordinate 12,400 of CAJTOR010000026.1, read as the reverse complement.
TTTTCAACATTGACATCACTAAAATCACTATCTCCCGTCACAAGAATATCCACATCTTCCAATATTGCTGTATAAAGAACCGGATAATCTTTTATATCTCTGATTTCAAATAATGTTTCATCCAATACATCTGGTGTATACAAATACTCATAATTCATCTTAGCAAGTAATGTATCTACAACTCCTTCTTTGCCAGCAAATTTTATACTAATAACATCCTTTAATTCTTCTACAATATATGAAAAAAGAATCAACTGATGTTCTGTAAAAATGCACTCCATCATCCGATTCATTTTTTTACTCGAGAATACCAACAGTGAAATGAGTACATTTGTATCGACCATTATCCGCAATTATTTCACCGTTCTTTCCTTCCGCAGCTCCTTAACCAACACCACAACATCTTCATCTGTTTCCAAGCCAAGCCTTTCTGCCTCTCCGACAAATGCCGCCTGAGCCTCTCTCAATACTTCCATAGAGGAATTCTCCAAATATATCCGTCCTGCTTCCTCCAAAAAAAGCACCTTGCTTCCTTCCTTAATCCCTAACTTTTTTCTAATCTCTATTGGTATTGTAACCTGTCCTTTTTCTGTAACCTTTGCAAGTTCCATAAAACATCCTCCATTCAACGCTTACCTTATCCTATTTTATTATACCTATTTTCTTCCATATTATCAACTATCTTTTTTAAGTTTATCTTTATTTACCTCAATAAACATTCCTGCCTCAAACCTTTTTGCGAGTTCTACTGTTTTCTTGTAATATTTTTTCTTGCACCGCTTCAATCAAAATATCCGGTTTCTCAGCAACAACAACCAATTCTAATAAATAGAAATTGTTCTCTATAATTATATATGTAACTGGTCGGTTTCCTTGTTGCAACACTTAACTGTTTCCATTACAATTTGTCTAATTAGTTCATAAATTTTCACAATATCATCTGCTACTATTTCTGTAACTTTTTCAACAACTTTTTCCCATCATTATAACTATTATTCCTGTTACATATTTAAGTATAATTTTGGGATCAATCAAACAATCTTTCTCACAAAAATCCATTAAAGCAGCCGCCACACCCCACATTTATTATTATTCCAACGATTTCTCTATTTTCTGTTTCTGCAACAGACAGCAAATCAGTGCTGGTATAATATCTGCCAATTATACCATAACCATACCCACAGCAAAACTAATGATTCCGCTTGGTTCCATATAATATCCCCCAAAAAAGCGGGAAAACTGCCCCCTTTTACCGGAGCTCGTTTTCCCGCTTTACTTATTATATATTTTACATTTCCACTTTTACTTTGTCCAGATGCCAGATATCCCTTACATATTCCTCAATTGTACGGTCGGAAGTAAATTTTCCACTCTTTGCTACATTCAGGATTGCGGAGCGCGCCCATGCGGTTTCATTGCGGTACGCTTCCTCCACCTTTTTCTGCACTTCGGCGTAGGCACGGAAATCTTTCAGGATAAAATACTGATCCGCCCTTTCATAACCGTTGCTCTCAAGCAGTGAATTGTAGAGTTCGCGGAACAGTTCCGGATCCTGCGGCGAATAAAAGCCGTTGATTAACTGGGTCAGCACATTGCGGATATCGAGATCTGTATTGTAAATTTCCTTAGGGTTGTACCCGCCGTTCTTCTCATATGCGATAACCTCGTCGGAGGAAAGACCGAAAATAAAGGCATTCTCCTTGCCAACCTCCTCAACAATCTCCACGTTTGCACCGTCCATGGTGCCGAGTGTCAGCGCGCCGTTTAACATAAATTTCATGTTCCCCGTCCCGCTCGCCTCTTTGCTGGCTGTAGAAATCTGCTCGGATACATCGGCCGCGGCAAAAATCCACTCCGCATTGGAAACGCGGTAATTCTCAATAAAGACCACCTTAATCTTGCCGTTAATTGTCTTGTCGTTATTCACCACATCCGCCACACTGTTAATCAGCTTGATTACCGCTTTCGCACGGCGGTAGCCAGCGCTTGCCTTAGCGCCGAAAATAAAGGTTCTCGGATAGAATTCCATTTCCGGTTTCATCTTTAATTCATTGTACAGGTACATAATATGCAGGATATTCAATAGCTGGCGCTTGTACTCATGAAGGCGCTTTACCTGCACATCAAATATCGAGCGCGGGTCCACTTCCACGCCGTTATGTTCCTTGATATACGCTGCCAGACGCACTTTGTTCTGGTATTTGATATTCATAAATTCCCTCTGGCATTTTTCATCGTCGGCATATACGGCAAGATTTCCAATATGCGGAAGATTCGTAATCCAGTCATCACCGATCTTATCCGTTACCCACTGTGCAAGCAGCGGATTGCCATGCAGAAGGAAACGCCTCTGCGTGATACCGTTTGTCTTGTTGTTGAATTTCTCCGGCCACAGTTCATAGAAATCATGAAGCTGCTCATTTTTTAGTATCTCGGTATGCAGCCTTGCCACACCGTTGACCGAAAAACTTGCAACAATTGCAAGGTGTGCCATCTTTACCTGACCGTCATAAACAATTGCCATCTTCTCAATCTTGCGGTAATCATTCGGATACTTCGCCTGAATCTGAAGGATAAACCGGCGGTTGATTTCCTCAACAATCTGATAAATTCGCGGCAGGAGTCTTGAGAATAATTCCAAAGGCCACTTCTCAAGTGCCTCGGACATAATGGTATGGTTCGTATATGCACAGGATTTTGTCGTGACCGCCCATGCCTCGTCCCAGCTTAAATAGTAATCATCCATCAAGATACGCATCAGTTCCGCAACTGTAAGGGTTGGGTGCGTGTCGTTCATCTGGAAACATACCTTCTCATAGAGTTTCCTCACATCGTCGTGTTTTTCCATATATTTTGCTACCGCGCGCTGCAAACTTGCGGAAACAAAGAAATATTGCTGTTTCAGGCGAAGTTCCTTGCCGGCATAATGATTGTCGTTCGGGTAGAGTACTTCGCAGATTGTCCTAGCAAGATTTTCCTGCTCCACAGCCTTCTGGTAATTGCCCTTATCAAACGAGTCCAAGTTGAAGGTATTGACTGCCTCCGCATCCCAGATGCGCAGAGTGTTGACAACGTTATTGCCGTAGCCAAGTACCGGCAGGTCATAAGGAACCGCCATAACCGACTGGTAATTTTCCTGGATAAACCGTTCCCTGCCGTTCTCATCGCGCATCATGCGCACATAGCCGCCGAATTTAACTTCCTTTGTGTACTCGGCGCGCTTCATCTCAAACGGGTTGCCGTTTTTCAGCCAGTTATCAGGCACTTCCAACTGGAAACCGTTTTCGATTTTCTGTTCAAACATCCCGTATTTATATCGGATGCCGCAACCGTAAGCTGGATAGCCGAGCGTGGAGAGTGAGTCAAGGAAGCATGCAGCCAAACGGCCAAGACCACCGTTTCCAAGACCTGCATCCGGCTCTTGATCCTCAATTACGTTAAGGTCTAATCCCAGTTCCTCCAACGCTTCCCTGATCTGTTTGTCCGCACCGAGATTGATTACATTATTGCCCAAAGCACGCCCCATCAAAAATTCCATCGAGAGGTAATAGACTGTTTTCGCGTCCTCCTCCTCGTATTTTTTGTGGGTTGCAATCCACATGTCAACAATATAGTCCTTGATTGCGTAGGCTACCGCCTGAAATACCTGCTGCCCCGTCGCTTCCTCAATGTCCTTGCGGAACAGAGCGCGCAGGTTTGATTTCACGTCCTTCTTAAACTCTTCCTTATTGATTTCCATCGGGTTTGTCCTCCTATTTTTAGTTCCGCAAATGCCCTCCCAGAACCCACAACCTCCGAAGCACTTTCTGTCCGCTTTGCTCCCATAAACTGCTTCCCGGCTCTGTACGGGCATTTGCTGTTTTTGTTTTAGTTCCGCAAATGCCCTCCCAGAACCCACAACCTCCGAAGCACTTTCTGTCC
>CAJTOR010000026.1:0-8381 GCA_910577675.1 uncultured Lachnospiraceae bacterium | reverse complement strand
CCCATAAACTGCTTCCCGGCTCTGTACGGGCATTTGCTGTTTTTGTTTTAGTTCCGGCATTTGCTATTAATTTAATGGCTTCCCGCCATTTTTACAGCTTCTTCACCGCAAATGTAACATCTTTTCCGTTCAGGTTCCACTCTTTTGCAAAACCTTCCGTCTGCCCGTAAACGATTTCTTCCGCCAGTACAACACGTTTTAACTCCGGCTCGTTCCGCCTCATGACCGCCTCAATCTCTGAATTCCCCGCTGCATATACACAGATGCGATCCATAACTTCGAACCCTGCGTCCTTGCGCATGGTTTGCAATTTGCTGATGATCTCGCGCACATTGCCCTCCTCAATCAGCTCGTCAGTAAGGTTTGTATCAAGCACAACGGAATATCCACCATTCTCTTCTGTCACATAACCGCCCATCTGGCTTGTTTCAATCAGAAGATCCTCCTTCGCAATCTCTTCCTCAACACCGCCGACTGCAAGTTTTAATACACCGGACTCGGCAAGCTGTGCCATCGCGCCTGCACCGTCAAGGTTCGCAAGCGCTTCCTTGAGGGCATTTAAACGGCTGCCAAAGCGTTTTCCAAGTGTCTTTAACTGCGGCTTAAAATTATAGGCAATAAAATTGTCAAGCTGATGGGTGAAAACGATTTCCTTCACATTCAGCTCATCCGCAATGATTTCCGTGTAGAAACCGGACATGCCCTCGTGCCCGCACCCGGAGGTATCCTCCCACGTTAAGTCAGCCTTGACATACATGCGGGCAAGCGGCTGTCTTTGCTTGCAGTTTGCCGTATTGCGGCATGCGCGGCCAAGCACGACAATACTCTGCACGGCATCCATATCCTTCTCGAGTTCCCTGTCAATCCACGCCTCATTAACCTCCGGGAAATTACAAAGATGCACACTCTCAAAAGCAGATTTATCAATACTGCACACCAAGTTGCGGTAAATTGCCTCGGTCATAAACGGAATCATTGGTGCAGCCGCTTTCACTACCGTGACGAGCGCAGTGTAGAGCGTCATATAGGCATTAATCTTATCCTGTTCCATGCCCTTTGCCCAGAAGCGCTCACGCCCGCGGCGGACATACCAGTTGCTCATCTCATCCACAAAATCCTGCAGTGCACGGGCTGTTTCAGGAATCCGGTAATTCGCAAGATTCTCGTCAACCGCCTTCACAGTTGTAGAGAGCCTTGAAAGCAGCCACTTATCCATGACAGAAAGCTTCTCAAAATCCAAAGTATATTTTGTTGCGTCAAAATTATCAATATTTGCGTACAATACGTAGAATGCATAGGTATTCCAGAGCGTTCCCATAAACTTGCGCTGCCCCTCAATCACCACCTTATCATGGAAGCGGTTCGGCAGCCACGGTGCGGAATTGATATAGAAATACCAGCGGATCGCGTCCGCGCCGTATTTTTCCAGCGCATCAAACGGATCAACTGCATTCCCCTTGCTCTTTGACATTTTCTGGCCATTCTCGTCCTGCACATGACCTAAAACGATTACGTTCTCATAAGGCGCTTTGTTAAACAAAAGCGTCGAGATTGCCATCAGCGAGTGGAACCATCCCCTTGTCTGATCCACCGCCTCGGAGATAAACTGGGCAGGGAATTGCTGTTCAAACAGTTCCTTATTCTCGAACGGGTAATGGTGTTGAGCAAATGGCATCGCACCAGAGTCAAACCAGCAGTCGATCACCTCCGGCACACGCCTCATCACGCCGCCGCACTTCGGGCATTTCAATGTGATTGCGTCGATATAAGGACGATGGAATTCAACAGTCTTCGCCTCCTCCATACCGCTCATTTTACAAAGTTCCTCCCTGCTTTCGACACAGTGCTGATGCCCGCAGGAACATTCCCAGATATTGAGCGGTGTGCCCCAGTAGCGGTTGCGCGAGATTGCCCAGTCCTGAATATTTTCCAGCCAGTTGCCAAAGCGCCCCTTTCCGATGGACTCCGGAATCCAGTTGACTGTGTCGTTGTTGCGCAAAAGATCGTCGCGCACCGCAGTTTCCCGGATATACCAGGATTCCCTCGCATAATAGATAAGCGGTGTGTCACAGCGCCAACAGTGCGGGTAACTATGCTCAAATTTCGGCGCGTCAAAGAGCCTGCCGTCCTTCTCCATATCCTTTAAGATAAGCGGGTCTGCCTTCTTCACAAACATGCCGGCGTAATCGGTTTCCTCTGTCATCTCACCCTTGCTATTAACAAGCTGCACAAACGGAAGATCATAATTCCTTCCAACCTTCGCGTCATCCTCACCGAACGCCGGTGCAATATGCACAACGCCCGTGCCGTCCGTCAATGTAACATAATTATCGCAGGTGATATAATATGCTTTCTTTCCCTGCTGCATGCAAAGATTTACCGCACAGTCAAAAAGCGGCTCATATTCTTTATATTCCAGTTCCCTTCCGGTATAACGGGCAAGAACCTCATAGGCAGGAGTTACCGCATTTTCACTTTCCCCCCCTTTATCCGCCTTCTTCGCAAGTTTTAAAAGCACCGTATCAAGCAGCGCCTCCGCCATATAATATGTGTATCCGTCCGCTGCCTTCACTTTCGCGTAGGTTTCATCCGGATTAACGCAGAGCGCCACATTACTTGGCAGTGTCCACGGCGTTGTTGTCCATACAAGAATGTAAGCCTCCTCACCCTTCATCTTAAAGCGCGCAATCGCGGAGCGTTCCTTCACATCCTTATAGCCCTGAGCAACTTCCGCGCTTGATAGCGGGGTGCCACAGCGCGGGCAGTACGGGACAATCTTAAAGCCCTTATAGAGCAGTCCCCTGTCCCAGATCTGGCGCAGCGCCCACCACTCGGACTCAATATAGTCGTCATGGTAAGTTACATATGGTTCGTCCATATCCGCCCAGAAACCGACCGTACCGGAAAAGTCCTCCCACATGCCCTTGTACTTCCATACACTTTCCTTACACTTTTTGATAAACGGCTCCAGCCCATAAGCCTCAATCTGATCCTTGCCGTCAAGACCCAAAAGTTTTTCCACCTCGATCTCCACCGGCAGCCCGTGTGTATCCCAGCCAGCCTTTCTCGGGACTAAAGAACCCTTCATCGTGTGGTAGCGAGGGATCATATCCTTAATAACGCGCGTCAGCACATGGCCAATATGCGGCTTACCGTTCGCGGTTGGAGGCCCGTCGTAAAAGGTATAGGTTTCCCCATCCTTCCTCGCCTCCATACTTTTTTGGAAGATTTTGTTCTCATTCCAGAATTTCAGGACTTCTTTTTCCCGGTCCACAAAATTCATGTCAGTGGATACTTTTTCATACATAATCCATGCCCCTTTCCTACAATATCACAGACCAGCCCGCGACACTGCGTTGACATACAATCCAAGGCTTCCCCACCCGCTTTTATAGGCGGATGCCCTATGGATTGCGCAGACTTATAAGATAATCTGCCAGCCAGTCCAAATACCGGTAATAGTGGAATGTCCCGTTCTTCGCCATCTCCTTTAACTCTGCGACGGACACCCACCTAACGTCAGAAACTTCCTCCTTCTGGAGTTTTAATTCCTCCGCATTCACATCGGTATGTATGAGCCAGACCGTGTTAAAACTGTCGATGCGCTTAAATACTGCGACCATCTCCGAATTTTCCTTTGTCGCACAAAGACCAAGTTCCTCCCAGAGTTCCCTCTGGCAGGCTGCCCATGCATCCTCGCCCTGTAACGCCGACCCGCCGGTCGCTGCCCAGAGTCCCGGCATCAGTTTTAAATCCGGGTTACGTTTCTGGATCAGCACCTGCCCCTGCGAATTTACCGGATAGACTGCCACGACCAGATGATATTCCCCGGGCGGCAATGGATTTCCGCGCTCGTGAATCCTGCCGGTCTTCTGAAAACAATGGTCATATACGTCCCACAGTTCCATCCATTTTCTCCTTTCTCGAAAAAGAAAGGCCCTCATCCAAACAGGATAAGGGCACAACTCGCTACAAACCACCTATTTTTCATGTACGCCGCAGGGCAATTTCCCCAGCTTTTATACATTATCCGTATAACGGCGGATACCGGCACGGCTTACTGGGCATTCAGCCGCACAGCTCGGAAGTGATTTTCCATACCAGATACTCATCACCGGCTCACACCCTCCCGGCTCGCTGCGCACTTTTCCTGGCATCTACTGTCTTCGTCAACGCTCTTCGCATTTATTTCTGTAGCATTATCATAGTATAGAATGCGGTGTTTGTCAAGGGTATAGATGTCCCAAGTTTTGGTATTTTGTATATTTATTTCAGGTTCGTATGATATATAGTCAAAGGAAATTCGAAACTGTTCCACTGCTTCCTCATGTCCCTATGCTGCTATCACAGCTTGTCCGATGGGATTTATCCTCCTCACCCAATATAATTGACAAGCCAAAAAACAATATAGCAAAAAACTTCCGCGTTTCATGACTGCAGCTTAAATATTTTAATGATTCTTGAAAACAATTGTAGTATAATGGGGTCATCCCACACTAGAGAGCAAAAAATATCGGGAAAACTTTAATATTTCGTTGTACAATATAATTACAGTGAAACAGGAAGGAGAATACTACTCATGAACAGTTGGAATGACGGTATACGTAATGCAATTTATTACATTGAAGAGCATCTGACCGAGGATATTGATATAAATGAAATCGCAAGCAAAGCATTTGTATCAAGTTTCTACTTTCAAAAAATATTCAATGTATTATGTGGATTTACAGTTGGGGAGTACATTAAAAATCGCCGTCTGACACTCGCTGCCCAGGAACTTTGTTCAACCGATATCAAGGTGCTTGACGTTGCACTGAAATATGGATATGGTTCACCAGACAGCTTTGCAAAAGCATTCACTAAGTTTCATGGGGTTACGCCTTCACAGGCAAGGGAAAAGAACCGCAGCCTTAATTCTGTTGCTCCGCTGAAAATAAAACTTACATTGGAAGGTGGTACTATGTTGGAGTATAAAATTGTAGAAAAAGAACAATTCACAGTTATGGGAGTTTCTCGTAAATTCAATTCGGAAACTTCCTATCAAAAAATTCCTGAGTTTTGGCAGGAACATATGAAAAGTGAGAATGGGAAAATCGTATGCGGAATGTATGGAATCTGCATGGACAGTGAGGGTCAGAACTTTAATTACTTGATAGCTGATAATTACCGTCCTGAAAACGAAGTACCCAAGGGATTGGAAACAAGAGTAATTCCAGCCGGGACATGGGCAGTATTTCCTTGTCACGGAACATTGTCGAAATCTTTACAGGATGTGAACACAAAAATATGGAGCGAGTGGCTGCCATCCTGCAAGGCATACAAGCTTGCCGGCAATTATAATATTGAGATGTATACAGAAAATATGAATTACTGCGAAATCTGGATACCTATAGAAAAGAATTAATAACCAGAAATTCCGGTTAATCCTTTTTAATTTCTCGTTTACTCACTTCCCAACTGAAGAAGAACAACCATAAAAAGCCGCTGCATGGATAAAACCCAAGCAGCGGCTTCTTATTATTGTTTCATCTTGTCCAATGGAGAATTTTTAAGTTCATCATCAAACAGCGAAAGTCCTTTCCCCTCATACATCAGTTTCAATTATTCATACTACTTCATTAAGTGGAATCGTCCTTTATGTCCTCTGTGATATATTCCATAAAGCAGTATGCCGTACTATTGGTACTATCTAAAACCTGTTTTCGGGGGCAGGGTTGTAAAATCCTGTTCCCCGTTTTCGGCGGCAAAATGGCAATGGCAAAAATCCCTTGTCAGTCTAGATAGCCGGAACTAATATAAGATTGTTTTCGGCTAGAAATTGTGCTATACTTGAAACAACAAATCAACCAACAAATCTGCATTTCCAAGGAGGAACATATGATATTTATTAGCACAGCCCATAGGACTTTTGAATTTCAATCCGTGGATGATGCAATAAAATTTGTGCAAACTGCGGTAAAGAAAAAAGATACTCTTTGGATTCACACTGGGGATGAACTATATCCTTGCTTGGCTGTCTGCACCAATGAACCATATGCAGCAATTAATTTTTTTCAAGATGATTGAAAGGGCAGGGTATTTTTATTCCCTGCCCCTTTGGTTCACAACGCAATCCCTCTGTTCCAAGGCTGACCTGCTTTTCTTGCATATGTGTGCTCATATATCACCATCCCGTCCGGTGTTTCGTATGCCAGCTTCACCTTAGGGCTCGTTTTGGATAACAGCTCATTATACTTACGAATCTCCTGCAAAAGTGCAGAATGGTCTTTTCCATCCTTCTGCGCTGCTTCCATAGGGATTGGTTCCTGCCCCGTTCCCAACATAAATAGTACCTCCTGCCTTTTTCAAATCCGGTTGGTTCATAATCGGATTATAATACGGCAGCATCCAAAAGTCAATGCCATGCAATACACAATTATTTTCACCGAAAAAAACAGCCGCCAAACTTGCCCTAGTGGCGGCTGTGAAAATCGTTAGTTAAAGGAATTTCAGTATCCGCTCCTCTACTTCCTCATATCCCCATGCTGCTATCGCAATTTCTGATCGGATGGAGTTCTAGAGTTCTTGTTCCACCATCTCCTTTATGGCATTCACAACGTTTTCAACCGCACGTTCCAAGAACCCGCAGTATTCATCTCTGGAAAATCCAATAAAAGGATACTTTCCCTCTTCCAAAGTTGGCATATAATACATAAGTTTTATTTTCATTGGAATTGCATTTTTCGGCAGATAATCAATATAATCCGGAAATTCTTCTAAGCCACAAATTTCAGTAATATATCCGGAGTCCGGATGTCCATCCAGATATTCCCTTTCAATAACATAAAAGTCCTTCATGCGCTCATTACGATTTGGGAAAAGAATCTTAAATGAATCCCATGTTTCATTAAGTCCTTCTGCCTTTGCACGAAGCTCCGGTATTTTCTTAGCTCTTTCCCAAGCAGCAGCAACACGATTTTCATCTCTTATTGTACGTTGCAATTCTGCATCAGTTATAAGGTGGGAATAATATCCTAACAGAAAGGATAATTCCTCCTTAGATTGTATTTCATTCAATCTATTTACAATATATTCCTTGTAAAATCTGTCACAATCCGATGCCCTTTTCCTTTCGCCCTGCATCCAGTGTGTAACCTGCCTTGGAGGGGTAAACTCTGTCCAATTCTCATTTGGAATGTTGCAATCAGGTGCAATATTCCCCACACAAAACTCATGTCTTTTTAGATGCGGCAACTGTTCTAACACTCGATCAGCTACAATCAAATGTGATACCCACTCAGCCATATTTTCTCCTCTGTCGAAATGATTTTTTATTATTATTTCATTCTGAAATTTGGGTTTTGTCGTTAAAAATACCTTAAAAAATCAAATTAGCAAACCATCTCTGCTATCTTTTTATCACATTCATCTACATACCCTATATCTTCTTTCATATCCCACAGATATATTTTTTCCATCTCATCATTTTCTTCATGATTAAACGGGGATAATTCGTTTTCACGACCTACAAAGATAGCCTGATATTTTATATTTCCTTTTGTGTCTTCAACTTTGAATAACCCCTTAAAATCAAGTTCCACATTTTTCTGATGTGTTTCTTCATACAATTCTCTAATAGCCGCTTACTTCGCTGTTTCCCCCTCTTCTATACCACCCGCAGGAAATTCCCATTGCTTCCTCCAGGTATTATATCCAACAACATATTTATCTCCGACCGTCAAAACAGCATAGGCACCTGTTACATTTTGATATTTGCTTATATCACTTTCACTTATATCCAGATATTCAAGTAGTGTCCAGCCGCTTTTATTTTTAGCTAGCATACCAGGACAAAGGTGGTTTTTCACCCTCTTTCAACATTCGGGGGTTCAGGACGGTTCCCCCAGACTGAAGGGAAAGGGGGGGGGATGAAGATGGTTACATACTCGGATCTGATCCAGACATGTATACTGCTCGTCACCTTGGTCGGCCTGAGTTATCAGGTGTTTCATGACCAGGATAAAAAGAAATAGCCGCCACTATTTGCACTAGTGACGGCTGATGTGCTTTTGTACAAAAATTGACATTAGGATGAAACCGTCTCTGGTTTCCCTCTTGTTCTTATCTTAACATGAAATTTTTTGTCCGTCAAGAGTTTGCGGGCGATTTTATTTTTTCATCTCTTTGGGAGAGGTCGGGGGCGCGGGGGCAGGGTGTAAAATCCTGTTCCCCGTTTTCGGCGGCGAAATGCGGGCGGCAAAAATCCAGACGGTCAAGGGTTTAAGAGTGGAGATTTTTTCGCGTCCTCTGCAAAAAAATACTACTCGCCCCTTGACGGTCTGGATAGGCGGAACGGGGCAAAGTGCAGATTGCTTTTCGTAATTGGGTATGGTATAATTTTT
>CAJTOR010000025.1:6245-47126 GCA_910577675.1 uncultured Lachnospiraceae bacterium | reverse complement strand
CTTTGAAACTTTTTAGAATTTCAAGGTTATTCCATTATTTAGTTATCAAGGTTCCTCTCCCCGTTTTTTCCCTGGGGATTTTTGCTGTCTTGCGAAGCAGCTTTTATATATTACCACACCGCTTTCACTTTGTCAACAACTTTTTTAAAAATCTTTTTTTCAAAACTTATTGGCTTGTCCAGGCTTCCAGTCTGTGCATCCTGCCTGTTTTTGACAGCTTTGACAGTATACCATGCTTTCTGTATCCTGTCAAGAACTTTTTTCAAGTTTTTCCGTTTTTTTCATCTGCGGTAAATCCTGAAAAAAGAACGGAGAAAGAGGGATTTGAACCCTCGCGCCGCTATTAACGACCTACTCCCTTTCCAGGGGAGCCCCTTCAGCCAGCTTGGGTATTTCTCCATACTATAACCCTGTCTGCTTATTGCAAGTAAACACAGTCTTAAATTTTATTGAATCCACATTGTCCTTGATGAATCCAAGCGGAGAATGTGGGATTCGAACCCACGGATCCTTTTGGAATCTCTGGTTTTCAAGACCAGCGCCTTAAACCACTCGGCCAACTCTCCGAACAACGCTTGCTTATAATACCATAGCTTTTCCAACTTGTCAAGGATTTTCTTTTATTTTTTTAATTTCTATTTATTTCCAGTTTTTTTCAATCCAATCCGCCGGATGCCAAAGGAAATTATATCCCTGTGCTGCTCTCACATGTCAGATCAGGCTTATCCGCCTCATGACACAAAGAAGTCCCCCCTACCCACTACTTTCATTTTTACGACTTAGAAGCGTGAGACTTCTTTAATAAGTTAAATAGGTCTGCCGGACATTACCCTGGTTCTTTTCCCTTCCGCTCCATAAAAGCCCTGGCAATAATCATATCCTCCGGTGTGGTGAGTTTTATATTGTAATAATCCCCCTCCACCACTGCCACCTTCTTATTTAACATACGCTCAACCAGCACCGCGTCATCAGTCACCGCCCCTGCATCAGTAAGCTGCATCCCATCCTCATAGTACTTCCCATAAGCTTCCCACAGAACCGGCATAAGAAACGCCTGTGGTGTCTGCACCGAATAGAGCAGGCTGCGCTCGGGTGTCGCATCCACATAACCGCCCCTCACCTGTTTTATAGTATCCTTTACAGGGACTGCCGGAATTGCACAGGCTTCTTTTTTTGCACCCTGAACCATCCTCCCTATCAGTTCCGGCGTGACAAAGGGTCTGGCACCGTCATGCACAAGCACCACGGCATCCTCCCAATCTTTTTTCTGTATTTTTTTGTAAAGATCACATATACCCGCATATACAGAATCACTGCGCTGCCTGCCGCCGGTGACAATATCCCTTACTTTACTAAAACTAAATTTCCCAAGAATATCATTTTTTGCATACTCTTCCATGCCCGGCGAAACTACCAGCACAACCTCATTGACAACGCTCTGTTCAAACGCCGCCAATGTATGGCAGATCACTGGCAGATCGCCCAACATGCGGTATTGCTTTGCGATTTCCCCGCCCATGCGGCTGCCGTTCCCCGCCGCAAGAACCACTGCACAGACCTTTCCCATCACCGCTCCCCAATCTTTAAATTCGGCACCGCATTTAAATCCAACCCGCTTCGCACACCCTTTTTATATTCATAATAAGCCGCCGTTCCAATCATCGCGGCATTGTCCGTACAAAGAAGGGGGGACGGGCGGTAAAATTTCAGCCCGCGGCTGTCACAGGCTTTTTGCATTGCTTCCCGGAGCGCAGAATTCGACGCGACTCCCCCCGCAAGCGCTACCTTCCCCATACAGTATTTTTCCGCTGCCTCAACAGTGCGTCCCACCAGCACATCAACCACCGCCTGCTGGAACGATGCCGCAACATCCGCCCTCCTCACAGGTTCATTCTTCATCTCACAGGTATTCAGATAATTAAGTACCGCCGATTTCAACCCGCTGAAACTGAAATCAAAAGGTGCTCCCTCAATATGGGCGCGCGGGAACAAAATCGCATGCGGGTCACCTTCCTTTGCGAGCGCGTCCACCTTAGGTCCTCCCGGATAACCAAGCCCGATCGCCCTCGCCACCTTGTCATATGCCTCGCCCGCAGCATCGTCATGCGTGCGCCCGATCACTTCATACACCCCGTAATCCTTTACCAGTACAAGATGGGTATGCCCCCCCGAAACCACCAGACACAAAAACGGCGGTTCCAACTCCGGATTCTCGATATAGTTCGCAGACACATGCCCCTCAATATGGTGCACGCCCACCAGCGGCTTTTTTGCCGCGAAGGCAATTGCCTTCGCCTGCGCCACGCCAACCAAGAGCGCGCCGACCAAGCCAGGTCCGTAAGTAACGCCGATGGCATCGATCCCGCAAAGTTCCACTTTCGCCTCTTTTAACGCTTCCGAAATAACCTGGTTGATCTTTTCCACATGCTTTCTTGAAGCGATCTCCGGCACCACCCCGCCATAGATTGTATGCAGCGCAATCTGGGAGGAAATCACATTTGAAAGCACAGTCCTTCCATTTTTTACCACTGCGGCAGCCGTCTCATCACAGGAGGACTCGATTGCCAATATTAAAGTATCTTTTTCTGTTTCCATATTTCCGCCCCGCATCATTTCATCGCATCCGCATCCGTCAAGTACCAGCCAAGTATCTTCCATTTTCCATTTTCATCCTTGCGCAGAATAAATTCCTCATATACTTTAAAATACTTTCTATCCTCCTGCTGTGTGTAGGATGCAATCACCCTCGCGTACTCCTTTTCCTCATCCGTCCAGGTGACAATATTGCCGCTCTGCTGCACCTGATAGCTCGTAATCTTACACTTTCGCGCCGCAAAATCACGGATTTCCTCCTCAAGTTCCGAAAGATGGGTATCACGCGGGTTCTGTGCCAGAAATTCCTCGTCAAAAAGCCCGCGCATCTGGTCTAACAATCCCCCGAGCTGTTCCTCAGTTAATTCTTCATTATAATAACACTTCAAAATACGGCTGTAAAATTTTATCACCTCGCGGGAAGTCAGCGGATAACTCTTGTCGAGATCCTTTTCCAGCAGGATATCCAGCTCCGTGCGCTCCCCGCCCTCATAATTTTCCTTGTTCTTCCTCGCGGATATAATAAAATATCCCGCCACGATTGCCGCTGCCACCAAAAGCATCACAATCACTGTGATTACCGTACTTTTCTTCTTCATAATGGTATGCCCCCTATTCGTCTTTGTCAAATTCCAGCGTTACGCTTTTTTTATCCTTCCCCGGGTAAGTGCCTGCAAAAATCTTGCGCGTTTCCTTTATAAATTCCTCCGGATGAGCTAAGGAAGGGCTGTAGTGCGTAAGCCACAGTTCCTTAACTGCTGCCTCCTTAGCGAGTGCCGCTGCTTCATAGAAAGTCATATGCTTATGTTCTTGTGCTTTGGTTTCCTTCCCCTTTTCCCCATACATACCCTCACAGATAAACAAATCCGCGCCCGCCGCCGACTGCACAATTGCAGGAACCGGCCTTGTATCGGTGCAGTAAGTCAGTTTAATCCCCCTGCGCTCCGGTCCTAAAATCAACTCCTTGGTGTATGTCCTGCCGTCATGCTCGATAACCGCGCCCTTTTGCAGGCGGCTCCAAAACTCCTTAGGCACCCGGTTTTCCTGCGCTTTTTCAGGCAGGAACCTTCCGCTGCGCCTTACTGAAAGCGTGTAGCCATAGCAGGTTACATTATGGTTGACACGGAATGCCTCGATACAATATCCGCCCGCCTTAATCTGTTGTACATTCTCGGTAAGCTCGGTAAAATTCAGTTCAAAAGGCAGTTCCGGCGCAATCACGCGCAGAGCGGACACCACGCGCTCAAGCCCCTTTGGTCCAATCAGAGTTAAGGGCTCTTTGCGCTCCGCATTACCCATGGATAAAAGCAGCCCCGGCAGCCCGCTGATATGGTCGCCATGGTAGTGCGTGAAACATATAACATCAATATCGTGGAAGCTCCAGCCCTTCTCTCGGATTGCAACCTGCGTGCCCTCGCCGCAGTCAATAAGAAGGCTGCTGCCGTTTAAGCGCGTCATCAATGCCGTCAGCCACCGCCCCGGAAGCGGCATCATCCCGCTGGTTCCCAATAAGCAAACATCTAACATATTTTCCTGTCCATTTCTTTTTTATTTCTATCTTACCATATTCTTTCTATTTTCGCAAGAAAAACTCCGCCGTTTTAAAGACCACACCAACCCACGCAAAAAGAAACGCGGGGCTACATCACCTCGCGTTTCTCCGTCACTGTCACCGGAATCCTAAAACTCTGTGCTATTTTGTCGCAGCATTCCTCACACAACACAAAACTGTGCACCTGGAGATCTTTTTTTGAAAAATATCCCCATTCCTTGCTGGCGACAAAAGCGTCCTCCACCAGAATCCCGTTCTCTGTTCTCAATTCACGCCCGCAGCAGTTGCACCGCGGTTTTCTTTTTTCCAGTTTATCCATGCCTTAACCGCCCTTTTACTGTGAAAGTCCTGTATCCTGCCTTGCAAAAACCGCGCAAAGACAGCTGTGTGCCAAACCGCATGCCCTTGCGGCTTGTGTGCACCCACAGCAAACCCCGACTTTCATGCGAGGTGGTGCGGCCCGTTGCATAAGGTTTACTGTAGGAATGCCCGCCCGAAATATTCTCCGGCACTGATATCTTAACATAATTTTATGTCGAAACCTAGTGGGAATTGCTGCTAAATTTCCACATTATCAGAGCATCCTCCCGCGGCTTGTCATAAAAATCGTAGCGTATCCCCGCATCCTCAAATCCAAGCTTATGATAAAGTGCAATCGCCGACGCATTGCTTACGCGCACTTCCAGAGTGAACGAACTTATCCCCATCGCCAGCCCTTCCTTTAACAATTCGTTTAACATTGCCTCCGCCAGCCCCCGGCGGCGAGCATCTTTGTGCACGGCGACATTGCAGATATCCCCCTCACCCGAGATCCCCCACAGACCACAGTAAGCAAGTACCCGCCCCTCCTCACAAGCAACAAGGTAACAATTATCCCTTTTCAGATAAGTTTCCTCAAAACTGCGCCTGCTCCAAGGCTCGCTGAAGATAAGCTGCTCCATGGCTGCAACCGCATCAAGGTCGCACTCCCGCATCCTACGGATTTCTGCCATACATCCTCCCCCTTTCCACACTAACCTTTAAGCCGCTCCGCCCGCTCCCTCTCCGCCTGCGACGGTCTGAGATAAACCGGAAGGAACTCGTCTGCGGACTGTATTTTCCCCTCTTTATAATAAATGCAGGCAAGCGCCCCGACCGCCCCCGCGCGCTGTCTTGCCAGGTGCGCCGGCGCAATCGAATACGGCACTTTAACCCTTTCTTCGATCAGATTCCCATGTACGGGTATACCGTCCCCAAGAAAAATTACGGGCTGCCCCATCCCGTTCAGCACTTCAATAATATCCGCCGCCGCAATCACCTCCTGCGGGCGCAACACCTTAAATTCCCCGCCAGAAAATGTATAAATACCGGTATAGACCTGCGCTCGCCTCGCATCCATCATCGGGCAGATCAGCCGTTCGGTTCCATAGAGGTTGTACGCAAGCGCATCCACGGTCGGCACGCCAATCACAGGTTTTTCAAGCGCAAGCCCAAGCCCTTTTGCCGTTGCCGCCCCTATGCGCAGCCCGGTAAATGAACCTGGTCCACCGGAAACTGCAACTGCATCGATTCCCGCCAAATCCTGCTCCGTCATGCGCAAGATTTCATCCACCATCGGCAGAAGCGTCTGCGAATGTGTTTTCTTATAATCCACCGTATATTCCGCAACCAGCACCCCGTCGGCAATCAATGCCGCGGATGCAACCAGCCCGGAACTGTCAATCGCCAATATTTTCATATACCCCCCATTCTCCGCGCCCGAAAGACAGGTTTACAGTCCTTCCACCACGATCCTCCGGTAATCAAAACCGTGTTCCAAATCTTTCTCCAACCGCACTCTTAACGCATCCTCCGGCAATAATTCCTCAATCTGCACGGACCATTCAACCAGACACACTCCCCGCCCGTAAAAATAGTCTTCATAACCAATTTCTTCCATCTCCCCCGGGTCGGCAATCCGGTAAACATCAAAATGGTAGAGGGGCAGCCGTCCCCCCTCATAAACCTGCACGATCGTAAAGGTCGGGCTGCTGACAGGTTCCACTATGCCAAGCCCCCCCGCAAATCCCTGCGCAAATACTGTTTTCCCCACGCCAAGTTCCCCATCCAGACAAATCACACTCCCTGGCTTTGACTTACCTGCCAGTTCCCTCGCAAATTGTGCCGTCTGTGCGGCGCTGTTACTCTCATATATCATTTTAAACCTCTTTTTTCGTATAATCGCCAGCTTACTCCTGCCCTAAATCTGCACTATCCACAAACAGCACTGCCCACACCATCCATTATTTTCACAGGTTGTCCTTATCCGCCCCGCGATAAAATTTACATTTGCAGACGGCTGGTTTCGTGTGCGATTTTATTGCCTCCCGAAATGCATCCGTCATCCCCCCCATATTTTCCTTGGGAAAAATATAGGCGCGCGTCAGCGAGAGATATACATAAAAATCCTTCTTTGTTTCTACTACTTTTCTTAATTCCCCCCACTCGACTGTAAGTGCTTCCTCGCCCTGGGAAACCGTCAGCCCTTCCTCATTTACTACATAATCAAGCGGGTTCGCAAACATTGGTGTCAGTTTTACCTGCTTCGCCGCCTTATAATACAAATAGAGCGGATTAATTACCGTAAACAGCGCCGCCACAATAACAAGCGCCACCTTTGAGGTCACGCTCTCCCCAATCCCAAGAATCAGAAGCACAAGCGCACCTCCGCTGATAATCAGGTTAATGATGCCGGATATCCCCGCATAGCCGTGATGCATAAGGAAGCGGTACATTGTCTTTACCTGCATTTTTACACTGAATTTGATTTCCTCCATTTTCCTAACCTTCCTGTTTTTGTTCTTCCATCCAATCTTTCTGCCATCCGGGTATTAATCCCCCATATACAACAATAAGCCGGTGCCGCCATAGCAGCATACTTTCCCTGTATGGATCTGTGCATAGATAATGGGACTGCCCAATCTCTTTGACAGTCCCATTATAGCAGGTTTTAAAAAAATTGCAATCCGTCTGTTGGCAGAGTTTTTTTAGTCCCTTCTATTCCCTTCCTTTTAACAGATGGCTGATTTTCTTGTAGATTAACATGGTGATCCCCCCCGTCACCACACACTTAATCAGGTTGAACGGTGCCACCGCAAAGACCACAAAACTGAACATCCCGGAAATCAGACCGTTCTTTTCGGTTCCCATTGCAACCAGGTTCTCAATTTCCATATGGAATGCTTTTCCGTATGCCGGCAGCAGGACATAGGCGTTCATAAAACAGCCGGTCACAATGCAGGTAAGCGTTCCCAAAATAAGACCCACCACCGCATTTTTCTTTGTCTTTCTTGAATAATATACCACAGAAGCCGGCACAATAAAAGCACAGCCAATAAGGAAATTCGCGAACTCGCCGATAAATGCCGTGCCCGTCCCCTGGATCAGCACATTTAAAAATACCTTGAGAAATTCCGTTGTAACGCCAGCCACCGGTCCTAAGGTAAATGAAGCAATCAATACCGGCAGTTCACTCAAATCAATTTTGTAAAAACCGGGCAGGAACCAAAGTGGGAAATCGAACATCATAAGTGTAAACGCAATCGCGGAAAGCAATGCGATAAGTGTCATGCGATGCACTTTTAACCGGTCATTTCTCCTTGTTGTATGGTTTTTCTTTGCAAGGTAAAACTCCGCCCCATATGCTGCCCCGAGAATCAATGCCACAATTAAGACACTGACAAGCAAAAACCCCACATTCTCCTTCGCTGTTCCAAACAGCTTTTCAAGTACCTCCAAAGGGGAGGAAAAAAATTTTTTTAATTTGTCCATCGAACCCTCCTTTTTACAGGATTCTCTGCGGTATCCGAAAAAATCCGGTTCGGTTGCCCATTCTTTTGTTACACGATACATAACCGGAATGTGGCAGTCTGGTAGAAAATTTATCCTCTACCGCTGCAAGCCCCCGCCATATCAGCGGCATATTCGCCTGTACGCGCCTTCGCATAAAAAAAGTCCCCGGATTTTCCGGGAACAAAAAAGCATTTCCATCGCCTGCGGACTGCGCACCAAAAAACGGGCAGCGCAACGCATTGCCATAAAAACTCTTCTTTCATCCAGACTATACTGTCGGTTTTGGAATTGCACCAAATCCTGCGCGGATACGCTCGCGGACTTTACCGCCGATCGGGAATTTCACCCTGCCCCGAAGAATCACCGTATTTATTTTTTGCTATTATAACACGGAAAGGCACATAAATCAAGAGGGTGGCTTTGTTTTTGTGCATTTACTTTATTTTCCTTTTTATACATCTTATGTTTTTATTTGGCGTGTTTTTGAGGGGATATGCAGTTCCTCCCTCCATATCTTCCTGTCCCTCTGCACGTAAGACCATGGTGCAAACTTTCTCTTTTTTACTTTCTAATACAAAAAACGACGGTTTTATGGATTCTTCTATAAGAAAATTTAAAGTACAATGCATATTTCACATATGATCACTGATTTACACTCACCCAACAATTCTTCAAATCAGAATTTTACTCGCTGCTCTTCATATAATCAAAATAATCAACACCAACATAAATCACTTTATTATTTTCTATTACAAAGCCAATTGACTTGCCCCAATCCCCCTTACCTTCAACAACATAGGCGATTTCATCGTCTTTATGCAGCATATTCACATACAATGTTGAAAACCAGCAATACTTTAAAATATCAAGCGAGTTTTCGAGGGCGGATAACTCAAAATCCTCATTGTCACCGCTTTCTTTTGCGCAATTAATGAGTCCCTTACAGATTTCGTTAATTTGGGCTTCCGTAAGGTTGTTAAATGACTTAACGCAATTTTCAGCACATTCTTTCAAATCAACGCTTCTCATTCCAATCGTCAGTTCGTCACTGTCTTCATCATCACGAAAAAATTTACTTTTAAAACTCCCCTCACAAAAGGCATCTTCCTCATGTTCCCAATCAATCATAGAATTTTTCCTCCATAAAAATTACCCTTTCTGTAGAATTCTGATTAAAATACTTGATTATAAAAATATTTGCCTGTTGTTTACAATGTATTTTTATAAGCCCGTTTTAGTGGGTACACAATTCCGAAAAGGGTGTTTATTATTTCTTCCAACTGCCCCATCTCACGGATTGCAGGTATATCATCCCAAATCAATATTTTTTGTTTTTCATTAAAAACTGCGGATACTCCTTTTAAAATTATCCTCAACTTCAAAAATTGATAAAGGCTTCCCCTGCGACCATTGCATACCAAATAAACAAAGAAAAACTATAAATATTCTTCGGCTTCTTTTTCTGACAGACGAAATTTTTTCTGCAATTTCACTGAAATATCATAATCGGTCATTCCCATCTCCCTATATACAGAAACCGCACCATAAATTTTCCCCTGCTCTATCCCCTGTTCTATCCCTTTCTCAAAATTTTCCTGATCCCGCATCAATAACGTCATATACTCATGCCTCCATTTCCTGTTTTTCTTTGCCTTTTCCACCGCTTCTGCCAGTTTTTGCATCCACATCCGGGTTGATTGATATCCTTTTTGTTCTTCGTTTTTCTTGATTCATCCTTCCCAATTTGTTTCTTTCACTTCCTTTATAACAAAAATATTCTTTTGCTTTCCTTATCGGTTTCTTCTTGATTTCAGTATACACTTTTCACACTTAAATTTCAATTCATTTTTTCATTTTACCTGGTTTCTGCACTTGCAGTTAATTTACAGTAAAACCATCAAAAGGGCATTTCCAAGCCAATGGAAACACCCTTTGCCTGCCTTCCCCCTGCATCCGGTTATATACCAGTTGTTTCACCCCCAAGTGAAATCTTTTTATCCTCCATGCAATCACTGTTATTAAGCCTTCTTCTCTCCTCGTGTGTCATCAAATCCGCCAGCCTTGTCGGCAGTGGAATATGACTTTCCTTCCCGGTTAATAATATTGTCATCCTTGCCGCCGTAGCAAGGTCAACTTTGTTTCCCACGGACACAAAAACCGGTTTTACTCCCGCATGGGTGCGCAGAACCCTGCCGTAAACCTCATTCCCGACTACTATGTCCGTCCATGCCCCGGCGCTATCCTCCGGCATAATAAAGTCGCCACCCCCGACATTATAATATGTTTTTGCCACCCCGACCGTCGCCTGGTTAAGGAGAATGCCCGCATGGGTGGCAAGCCCCATATGCCTTGGATGCAGATAACCGTTCCCGTCAAAAAAAATCACTTCCGGCTTATTCACAAGTTTCCGGTATGCTTTAAGAAATACCGGAAGTTCCCTGTATGCGAGGCACCCTGGGATATATGGCACCTCAACTTTCTGTGCACAACTTACTTTTTCTACCGTGTTTTTCGTTTTGTAATCCAGCACAACTATACAGCACACAGCCTGTTCCCCGCCATTTTCATCCCTCCAGTACGCCAGGTCAACCCCCGCCACCAAATGGATTTTTTCAAGGTCAACTGTATTATTCAAATTGATTTTTCGTATCAATTCATTTTGCTCTTTTATGTATTCCTCCTTTTTAATCCCGGCAATCGAATCCACAATCATCGCTTTTCCACCCCCTCCTTTTTCCATCAGGAAACTTTCCAAAAAAATATTGAAAACCTGCAATACAGCAAAAAAGCGGGGAATATCCATCCCCCGCTTAGTCTCCATCCACCACCCTTTTACCCTGTGTTTATTTTATATTTTCCAGTTTCTTACAATATCATTGTTAGCTGGATTCTCTTTTTCGCCTCGTCCACGCTTAAAACCTTGACTTCCACAATATCCCCGACACTCACCACATCAAGCGGATGTTTTATAAAGCGCCCTTTTGCCATCTGGGAGATATGGACAAGCCCATCCTGGTGCACGCCGATATCCACGAACGCGCCGAAATCAATAACATTTCTCACTGTTCCTTTTAGCACCATGCCCTCGGTCAAATCCTTGATTTCAAGCACATCCGTGCGCAGGATCGGCTTTGGCATCTCATCGCGCGGGTCGCGACCCGGCTTTTCAAGCTCCTTGATAATATCTCCAAGTGTGATTTCCCCGATCCCGAGCTCCGCCGCAAGTTTCTTCTTGTCGCGAATCAGTTTCGAAAGCTGTGAAAGTCCAGTCCCCTGTTCCATGGCACCATCCTGGCTAAACCTTCCCTTATCTGATTCTAGCGCCGGGCGCGCATCCGCTGTCTGATCCGTCAACGCAGAGCCCGCCAATGCTTTTTGCAGAAGCTGCCCCATCGCGGTATTGGTGTTGCGCACCTGTATTTTTTTCTCCCGCCGGTCACGGCCGCGCTCCCTTCGATCCTGCACCTGTTTCACGGCTTTCTCCGCTTTTGCTGCCTCGCTCCTCGCATTCTTCATGTCCGCCTGCACTTTTTTAATATCCGCTGTCGTAAATCCAAGGCTGTCAAGAAGTTTTTCTGCTGCCTTGTAGGATTCCGGGTGCACGCTGGTCGCATCCAACGGGTTTTCACCGTCGTTAATCCTCAGAAATCCCGCACACTGCTCAAAAGCTTTCGGCCCTAATTTTGGCACCTTTAAAAGCTGCGCCCTCGTACAAAATTTCCCGTTTTCCTCCCGGTAAGCCACTATATTCTTGGCAACTGCCTTCGTAATGCCTGAAATATATTCTAACAGGGCTGCCGATGCGGTATTTAAATCCACGCCAACCTTATTCACACAGTCCTCTACCACGCCTGCCAAGGCATCACTTAATTTCTTCTGGTTCATATCGTGCTGGTACTGCCCGACACCGATGGCTTTTGGCTCAATTTTCACTAACTCCGCAAGTGGGTCCTGCAAGCGTCTTGCAATTGATGCCGCGCTTCTCTGCGCCACATCGAAATCCGGGAACTCTTCGGTCGCCAGTTTGCTGGCGGAATAGACGCTCGCCCCCGCCTCGCTGACAATCACATACTGTACCGGCTTGTCAACCTCTTTTAAAAGTTCGACAATAACCTGCTCCGACTCGCGCGATGCAGTTCCATTCCCGACTGAAATCAGCGTGATATTATACTGTTCAATCAGCCGCTTTACAATGCGTTTTGCCTCCTCAACCCTCGCTTTTGAAGAGGCAACCGGATAGATTACTGCCGTGTCAAGGACTTTTCCTGTTGCGTCCACCACAGCCAGCTTACAGCCCGTTCTTATTCCCGGATCCCATCCGAGCACTACCTGTCCCACAATCGGCGGCTGCATCAAAAGCTGTCCCAAATTCTGCCCAAACACATGGATTGCGCCGTCCTCCGCCTTTTCCGTCAGGTCGTTCCTTATCTCGCGCTCAATCGCCGGCGCAATCAGGCGGTCATAGCTGTCCGCAATCACCGCCTTTAAAGTATCTTCCGTCGCCGGATTCCCTTTCCTGATAATGGCATGCTCAAGATAGGATAAAATGCGGTCTTTCGGGGCATTGATTTTTACCGTTAAAAATTTTTCCGCCTCCCCCCGGTTAACCGCCAGCACGCGGTGCCCAGCTAATTTCGTAAGCTTCTCCTCAAAATGATAATACATCTCATAAACTGATTCCGCCTTATCATCCTTTGCCTCCGAAACAATGCTGCCCGCCTCCGCCGTCAGCTTTCTAATCTCGCTGCGGTAAGCCGCCTCATCCGAAATCCTCTCCGCCAAAATATCCATTGCCCCTTGAAGAGCCTCCTGTGCCGTAGCAACCTGCTTCCCCGGCTCCAGTCCAGGGGCAATGTCCCCTTGAAGAGCCTCCTGTGCCGTAGCAACCTGCTTCCCCTCTTCTTCTTTTCCCGCAGTGACATACGCCTTTGCTTCCTCAAGCAGCGGCTCTTTGGTTTCCTGCGCCCAGATCAGGTCAGCTAGCGGCGCAAGCCCCTTCTCCTTCGCAACAGTCGCCCTGGTGCGGCGTTTAGGGCGGTACGGACGATACAGGTCTTCCACCACAACCATGGTTTCCGCCGCAAGGATCGCCGCCTTTAATTCATCGGTCATCTTTCCCTGCTCCGTAATGCTTCCGATCACCTGTTCCTTTTTTTCCTCAAGCCCCCTAAGATAAACCAGCCGCTCCGAGAGGTTGCGCAGCACCTCGTCGTTAAGCGAGCCTGTCACCTCCTTGCGGTAACGCGCAATAAAGGGGATGGTGTTGCCCTCATCAATCAGCTTTATTGTCGCCTCGACCTGCTCTTTGCGGATGCCAAGTTCCGCACTTAATTTCTCAACAATATCCATATTTTACTACTCCATTTCCATTTTTTACCATCATCAGTCCCACCATAAAGGAAAGGGCACGGCACCCGCCATCCCCGCAAAGACAGGCAAAAACCTTTGCTTGTCCCTACAGGTTTGATATGGGTGCCGTGACCGCACAGAAATCTTATGTAATTTACTTCACTATCTCATCGTAAACCGGTTTAAGCGCAGGATAGATTTGCTTAAATGTCCGGTACTTCTTTTCGTACTTCGCAACAATCTCTTCGTCCTGCTCGGTGGTATCCACCACCTTAATCAGTTTCTTTGCTGCCTCCTCAACCGATGCGTACTTCCCGCATCCGACCGCCGCAAGGATCGCTGCTCCGAAGCCCGGTCCCTCCGCACTGTTGATCTTATCCACCTTCACATCCATAATGTTAGCCACAATCCTGCACCAGAGCGGGCTCTTTGCTCCGCCGCCGTTTAAGCGCACACGCTCGATCTTTACCCCGAAGGAACGTGCAATCTCAAGTGCGTCGCGCAGCGCGAAGGTAACACCTTCAAGCACCGCCTGCGTCATATCGGCGCGCGTTGTATCCATCGTCATGCCGACAAAGGTTCCCCGCGCATTCGGGTTGTTGTGCGGGGTGCGCTCCCCCATCAGGTAAGGCAGGAAGAACACCTGGTTATCGCCAAGCCCCACAATCCCCTCCTGTTCCTTAGGGTAATCCTTCGTGCCGATAATCTCGTCCATCCACCATTTGTTTGCAGATGCAGCGGAAAGCATACAGCCAAGGAAATGGTACCTGCCATTTGCATGCGCAAAAGAGTGCATCGCATTCGCATCATCCACCGCAAATTCATCTGTCGCGATAAATACTGTGCCGGAGGTGCCGAGCGAAACACTGCACATACCATGCCCGAGCGTACCCGTACCAACCGCGCCGGCTGCGTTATCCCCCGCACCCGCGATAACCCGCACGCCCTGCGGCAGGTCAAGCTCCTGCGCTGCCGCCTCTGTAAGTGTACCGACCACCTCATAGGACTCGAAAATCTTTGCGAGCTGCTCCTCCCTGATGCCGACAATCTCAATCATTTCTTTTGACCAGCACTTATTCTTCACATCAAACAAAAGCATGCCGGACGCATCCGAAACATCCGTGCAGTGGACACCACTAAGGCGGTAAGCGAGATAATCCTTTGGCAGCATGATTTTTGCGATCTTTTTAAAGATGTCCGGCTCATGCTTTTTCACCCAAAGAATCTTAGGCGCTGTAAACCCGGTAAGCGCCATATTCGCCGTGTAGGAAGAGACCTTTTCGCGCCCAACCGTGATATTTAAATAATCACACTCTTCCTGCGTGCGCCCGTCGTTCCACAAAATCGCAGGGCGAAGCACATTATCATTCTCATCAAGAATCACAAGCCCATGCATCTGCCCGCCAAAGCTGATCCCATCCACCTCGTTATGGTCAATGCCCGAAAGCAGCTCTTTCATCCCCGCAACAAACTGCTCCCACCAGTCCTCGGGCTTTTGCTCCGACCATCCCGGCTTAGGAAAATACAGCGGATACTCTTTTGACACAATATTCCTAATTTCCCCATTTTCTTCCATAAGCAGAAGCTTTACGGAAGATGTCCCCAAATCCACACCAACATAATACATTCTACCGTTCCTCCATTATTCTTACAAATTCTTACCTATTAATAATACCAATTTTCCCGGTTTCTGTCAATCCCGTGAACAGAAAAATCCCGCTTGTTTTCCTGTATAAAATCCATTCCACCGCAAATAGTGGCACTTATCAGGAATCCGCTTCCCTGCGGATATAATCCACCGCCCGCTGCCTGATATGTATCATGGCTTGTGGCATATCCCCGCCGAATTCCCCGTCAAGCGACCAGGGAAGTTCCCCGTTCGTATCAATATTTACCTCGCGCACATGGGCATAAATAATATTGTCACTTTTCAGTTTTTTGTTAATCAGTTCATTTACAATATCGGTCAGCTCAATTACATTGCGGGGTCTTCGGATCAGCAGCATCTCAAACACACCATCATCAAAGCGCACATTCTTGCCCATAATCCCCTTAAACCCGCCGACAGAATTCGAATTGGCAACCATGCCACAGATAAATTCCCCCTCCGTATGCATCCACCTTCCCTTTGCAGGGCGCAAAAAAGGAACATCCTCCCCCTCTTCTTCCTCCGCCGCGCACTCCTCCTGCGGCTCCATATTCCCTTCATCCTCACCTGCCTCAGTTTCTATCTCCCCTTCTTCCACTTCCGGCACATCCTCCCCCACGGCAAAATACTCCACAAAAAGCTTGTAATTCTGCACCTCAACCAGACTGCGCACCCCGCGCAAAAGATAGGCTACACGCCCCAGAATATTTTTCATATCCTGGGGCGTATCATAAGAAACATCCGAAAACAGCCCGAAAGCAGCGGTATAGACAAAAGTATTCCCGCAGATTTCCCCCACATCAGAAGGCATCGGGTCACAGAGGGCAGCAAACTTGGCTGCCTCTATCGCGTCCTTAGGTATTTTTAAACTGTAGCCAAAGTCATTGGTTGTCCCCGCCGGGATATAGCCGATCGGAACACGCATGCCGCTCTTTATCACGCCGGTTACGACCTCATTCAATGTGCCATCCCCACCGGCGCATACAATTCTGCTGCACGCATTGTTTTTTGCATATTCCTCTGCAAACTCCGTGGCATCCCCTCTTTTTGCTGTCGGCATCACAATAACCTCGTAGCCGTTCTCGGAAAATTCAACCACAATATCCGACAGCTTTGCTTTCAGTTTCGCTTTCCCCGCATTCGGGTTATAAATAAATAATAAACGCTCTCTCATAGCTCTCCCCCATAAATAATCCCACAAGTCAAAAAACATACATATCCCTATACTGCTCTCGCATGTCGGATAGGGCTTTTCCCCCCACCTGACAGGTTAAAAATTATTCCTCCGAGGATGGCTCATCATCCGCCCCCTGTTTCTTTCGTTTCTTGCCCGCAATCATCCCGCCAATCTTTCCGGTCTGGCGCGCGGATAGCGAACCCCATCCCTTCTCGATCACCTGGTCATACAGACCTAACTCCTTTGCCATCTCATATTTCACCAAATCCTTTTGCGGCACCTTTGTAATATCAATCGGCAATTTCTTTTTCATCCCACACTCCGTTTCTGCACAATCCCCGTCTTAATCCTGTGCTAATCTGGTATTAGGGGACACCAAAATTCCCACATTTAAAGCGTCCCCAAAAGCCTTTGTATCAGGCTTTACCATACGTAGTATGTCCTTTATATCCCAGGCTCATGCGTAATTTTAAAACAGAAACCATTTCCTTCCCCTGATTGCTGCTATAATCTATTCCTACACGTAAACTTCCCGCCCCAGGTAAAACGAATACATAATCTTTTCTTTTACTGGCTTTCCTGTTATTTCGTAAAGTGCCCGCGCGTAGAGAGCAAGCTGTGCCGCATAGCGCTCACGCAGGGTTTCCTCCGGGTTCTCGGGCACATAATCGGTCTTGTAATCAAGCACAACAATCCCGTCCTCCTCCTCAAAAAACACATCGATAATTCCCTGGATCAGAATCGGCTCCCTGCTTTCCTTCTTTAAGATCTCATCCGCGGGCAGCGCAAAGACAAAGGGCTGCTCCTGGTACAGTCCCCCCCGCTCCGCCGCCGCGCGCATCCTTTCTGCAACCGGGCTGGTGTAAAATTTCAGGAGCCTCGACACCGAAATCTGCGCCGCTTCCTCCGCCTTTAGTCTTCCCTGACGCACCAGACCATCAAGCCCCGCCTTGACTAAATCCCAGCCAGGGTCTTTCTCAAGAGGCAGAAGTTCGAGGACGCGATGGTAGAGTGTACCGCGGTCGGTCGCTTTTGTTTCCTGCTTCCCTTTAAGAAATTCCGGCAGGATTCCCTGATAGGAAGAAAACTCATCAGGTTCCTTTTCGCCGGGCTCCTTCCCCAAATCTTCCTCCTTTTTGTCCCCTTCCTCCAGGATAACATCCTGTGCCGCAAAAAGCTGCGGCGTTTCGAATTCGTCCCCGTCCAACAGATTCTTCAGTTCCGAAACACTGACCTTAAAAGGAAGTTCCGAATCCACGGCATACGGATAGTCAAAGGTAAGATATTCCCGGATACCGCGAAGCACAGCCGCATCCGGCTCGAAAATTTTTCCCGTGCCATTTAAAAACTGCTGGTATAAAAAATCTCTTTCCCTCGCCTGCACACCGCCCGACTGGCTTCCCTGCAAAGGTGAAATAAATGATAAGCGGATCTCAGAAAGCCCCGATAATACAGGTCCGATAAAGTCAAGATAGCATTTTGCCTTTGCGAGCGCCAGCAAAAATAGTTTTTGTCCGTTCCCCGGCGTTATGGCTCCCCATTTTGCAGATAATTTGGAAAATTTCTCCACATATCCGGTCATGCAGAGTTTTTCTTTTGCGCGCGTCATCGCCACATACAGAAGACGCATTTCCTCGCTTAGCATTTCTTCTTCCATCTGCTGTTTCAGAACCTTCTTGCGCAGTGTCGGGACAACTGTCCTGTGCTCCCCGTCAATGTAATCCATCGCAAGACCACCATCCGGGTGGAAGAGAAGCCTCTCCCTCGTATCCCCAAAATTAAATTTTTTTGTCAGCCCGCAGACAAAAACCACCGGAAATTCAAGCCCCTTGCTGCGGTGGATACTCATAATGCGCACCGCGTCCTCCCCCTCGGCAGCATCCGCCGCTTCCCCGTAATCCACCTCATACTCAATCAGGCGCTCCACATAGCGGACGAACTGGAACAGGCCGCGGTAAGAACTCTGCCCGAAAGCCGCTGCCTTTTCCACAAATATCGCCAGGTTCTTGCTACGCCTGCCGCCCGCAGGCATCGCTTCTACAAAACTGTTATAACCCGTTTTCTCAAAGAGCTCCTCCAAAAGCTCCGGAACTGTAAGTATTCGGCTCCGCTCCCTGAGCATCTCGTAAATACGAAGAAAATCCGAAAGCCGCTTGGCAATATTATCTTCCCCTTCCCCTGTTTCTGGCTCCTGTTTTATTCCATTATCCCCAATATTTTCCTCCTCCCCCGCCAAGAAAGGAGCGGCGCAGTTCTTTACGGCCTCTGCAAGCGGCACATGTTTCCATGCGCTCCGCAATTGTGCTAACTCATCCGTTGTTAGCCCCACAAACGGCGAGAGCAGCACATTACAGTATGGGATGTCCTGTCTTGGATTGTCGAGAATGCGCAGATAATTTAGCAGCCACTTAATTTCAGGCACATTGAAATACCCCCCCTGCGTGTCCGAAACGGCGGGAATCCCCTGCTCGGTCAGCACTTTCGCAAATACCTCCGCCCATCCGCTCATTGTGCGGAGAAGGATGACAATATCCCCATACCGGCAGGGGCGCAGCATCAGCCCGTCCTTTTCATCCTTTGCCTGCACCGTAAGCCCAGCACAGTACTCCTTTATTTTTCTGGCACAGGCAAGTGCCTCCTGCTCCCGCTTTGAATATTCGCGCTCCTCATCTTCCTCATCCTCCGAGAGGCTTTCTGGCAAATCCGATTCCTCTTCGCCGCCATTTTCCTCCCCGCCCTGCACCAGCAACAATTCGGTTACATTATCAATTTCGCCGTCCTCCCCGCCCCTTACAAGATACTGTGCGCCCGTGTACAGCGCTGCCGCCTCATCATATTCAATCTGGCCAAATCCCCTGCCCATCAGCCTGAAAAACAGCTCGTTCACACTGTTGAGCACTTCCCCCCGGCTGCGGAAATTCCGGTGCAGGTCTATGCGCTGGTACTTCCCGCCCTCCACCGAGTAACTGTTATATTTTTCAAGGAAAAGTTCCGGCTTTGCCAGTCTGAAACGGTAAATACTCTGTTTCATATCCCCCACCATAAAGATATTGGGATTCCCTTCCTCCTCCCTAGAAATACTGCAAAGAATCGCCTCCTGCACCTCGTTACTGTCCTGGTACTCATCCACCATAATCTCTTCAAACCTGCGCCGCAGCTCCTTTGCAGCCGTCCTTGCGATCAGGACACCATCTTTTTTCTCCGTCAGTATGTCAAGTGCAAAATGTTCAATATCCGAAAAATCAAGCACCCTCTTTTCCGCTTTCTTCTTTGCAAACTTTTCACTGAATGACAGCGTCAGCTTTACCATCACGCGCACATAGCGCGCCGCGCCGCGCTCATCAGCTTCCATCTGCGCATAATCCTGGAAGAAAAAGTCCGCCGCAATCCCTTTGATACAATCCTTCACCTGCTCGCGCATCGCCTTCACCAGGTTCTTTTTCTCCTCCGTGCACTCGGAAGCCGCCTTGCGCGAAAGCGCTGTAAATTTTATCTCCTCAAAAGCCTCGGACATCGCGCGGTAATCGCTTATGCCAAGCAGTTCCTCAAGCAGGGCTGTATCATCCTGCAATGCCTTCGCATAGTGGGCAGGACCATCCGGCTCCCCGCATACAGCTATGGCACGCCCGTTCCAGCAAAGCGCATCATTCAGCCTGCGCTTTATGGAATACACGACCGTATCAAGCCACTGCTTTGAAAAGACTTCCTCCTCTTCCCCATCCGCGTCTTTCCCGCCGCAAAGGTCTTCCAGCCATTCTTTTGGCCACGGACAGCTCTCGGAAAAACGAAAGAGGCGCAGGATATAATCTTCAAGCTTGAGATCCTGGTGCCTTCCGCCATAATTCTGCGCAAAGGAGAGGAAATCCTCCTCCCCCTCGTCATACGCTTCCTCGAGCACATCGGCAATCACCTCATGGCGCAGCAGTGTCAATTCCTCCTCCTCCGCCACGCGGAAAACCGGATCGAGGTCAATCTCGTGGAAATAATCGCGGATCACCGAAAGGCAGAAGCTGTCAATTGTCGTAATCTGCGCGCTGTGCAAAAGCATGGCCTGTCTTTGCAGATGCTTGTTTTCCGGCTGCTGCACGCGCCGCTCCTCGATGGCTGCGCCGATTCGCTCCCGCATTTCTGCGGCGGCCGCCCTTGTAAAAGTCACAATCAGGAGCCTGTCAATATCAACCGGTGCCCCATCCTCCCCCTTATTTGGCTGCCCCGCTTCCCTTGTCCCCACCACCCGCTCAATAATGCGCTCCACAAGCGTTGCTGTCTTGCCGGAACCCGCCGCCGCGGAAACAAGGATGTTGCGCCCGCCAAGATGGATTACCTGTTCCTGTTCCTTTGTCCACTGCATCCTCTCTCACTCTCCCTTCCCGATTTCTTCCTTCGCACCATCCGCCAAACTGCTGTTTTTTGCAGTTTTACTGCTGTCTTCCGCAATTTTACTTCCACTTCCTGCCGTTTCATTTTTGCTGTCCGAAAAACTCTTTCCCTGTGCCTTAGAAATATCCTCCTCCACACCGCAGATTTTCTCCCGCACTTCATCCTTCGCAAGCTTTTTCAAATCGCGGTAATGGTACCCCGATAACCTGCGGTCAAAATTACATGCATCCCTCAATGTACAGAAATCGCAGGCATTCTCCAGCCCCCTGCGGTACGGCGCGGGTTCCACATCGCCGGATAAGATTTTGGTCGCATTCTCATAGAGCCTTTCCCTGGCAAGATTTAATACCTTTCCAAAATATTCCCCGTCCACCGCCATGGAGGAGGCACTCAAACTGCCCGACTTGCCCGTCGAGGCGGGAATGACATTTGAGGACACCCCCGCGGCAAGCCCGCCCCCTGCGGTATAAAAACTGTTATCCTGCGCGATTAAGGCTTCCTCCTTCGCATTTACCAGCCCGTTCATAATCAGTTTTTTCTGGATCTGAACCTCTGTATCCCCTCCCTTATCCACAATTGGATCATCAATATGATAGTAGAGCATACCTGCCGGAACCGCCCTCTCCATCCCCTTTTCCTTAGCCCACTGCATTGCCGCTTCCATGTAGACTGCAAGCTGCAGGGAAAGGCCATAGTATAGTTTTTCCAGCCTAAACTGTACATTCCCGGACTTATAATCCACCACGCGGATATAATCTTCCGTCCTGTTATGATACAGGTCAATCCGGTCAATACGTCCTCTTAGCGCAAGATAACGGTCAGCATGGGTAAAATCATACTCAAATTCCTCCGGCTCAAAATCTCCCCGGCGGATCTGGAACTGTACAGTGTTTACCGTGCGCCGCAGCATTCTCGCAATGCGGTTTACCAGCTCGCGGCTGCGCCCCGACGAATCAAAAATCCCCTCGCCGTACTCCTTTGCCGCCCGCCTCACCGCATCCATAAGCAGCTCGTCGCTTTCCTTTTCCGTAATTGTATGCCAGTCGTACCCGCTTTCCTTTACCCCCGCCGAATAATATTGCAGCGCATTGTGGTAAACCGTCCCGATATCCGGCATACCAATCTGGTACTCCGCGCGCTCCTCCACATTAAGTCCAAACACCAGAAAATGGGCAAATGCGCACGCTGCATACTGCTCAAGGCGCGTCACACTGCCATAGAGCGTTTCCCCATAGAGTTTTTTGGCATTATCAACAGAAAGCGCCTCCTCGGGCTTTTTATAAAACGCTGCCGAAGCAACCGACGAAAACGGCAGGGGTGCCGCAAATTCCCCGGTGCGGTAAAGAGTATAAAGTTCCGCAAAAAGTGCCGGAGGTTTGCCTCCCGCCGCGTATTCCCTGACACCGCGCAAAAACCACGAAAATCCCAGATCCGTCCCCAATACCCCCACATTCCCCAGGGTATCCGGCAAAACTTCATCTATTATTTTCACCTTAATTTTAGGAAATAGTTTCTGTACGCGGGAAAGCAGGTAGGACGGGCGCATTGCCTTGCCCGACCCCTCGGAACGCCGGTAGGATAGATAGAGGCGCTCCGAGGGCTTGGTTAAACTAAGATACAGATAGAACTCGCTTAAAAATGCATTCTGCCTGCGGTTTGGCGCAAGCTCAATCCCATTCTCCTCAAAAAGCAGGCGATCCTGCTCCGAAAGCACTCCGCCCCCCGCCTGTGGCTTTGGTACAATCCCCTCATTCAGCCCCAGGAAAAACAGACAGCGCACCCCGTTCAGACGGGTGCGCTCCATATCCCCGACCATAATCTGGTCAAGCCCCGGCGGCACAAGTCCGACCTTTGCCTCATCAAAACCCGTCTGTAAAATTTCCCCAAATTCCTGGAGTGTCATCGCATCGTCGCCCAGAAGTCCTACGATGCGGTCAAAAATCTCAAGCAAAATCCGCCATAACTGAGCGTATTCCCTTGCACGGACTGGCTCGCACTCCAAAAGTTCCTGCGATTTTTCGCTGAGATAAGTTTCCGTGCCATGTATTATCAAAAAGCGCATAAGCTCCGTCATCCGCTCGCGCCCCGTCGCATCCTGGCGTGAAAATACCTGGTACAGCCCCTCAAAGCGCTGCACAAACTTCTCCCTGATCTCCTCGATCTTTCCCAAGTCGAGCGGATAGAGCGAGCGGTATTTCCCTCTCCACTCCTTCTTGTATCTTGAATAATGTTTAATTCCCAGTGCCCTTATGTAGTTTTCAAATATATCCTGCTCTTCCTTTGGAAAACCTGCAAGCGGCGATTTCATATAGTGGAAGACCGCATCATAAGAGAAATCTGTCCGCACCACCTCGGTTGCCGCCCGGATAAATTCGATTACAGGGTTATCGGTCAGCCTTTTTTTGCGGTCAATAAAACAAGGCAGCCCCGCACGCCCAAATTCCTGGTACAATCCGTCCGCATACCCTGCAAGGTCACCGGTAACAACCGCAATCTCGCGGTAGCGCATCCCGCCCTTGACCAGCCGGTAAATCTCCGTTACCGCCCAGGTTATTTCCGCGTGGATATCCCTGTGCGCGTAAATTCCAATATTTTCCTGTTCCTTCTTATAAGCAGCCCGCACCGGTCGGAAAATATGGCTTCCCAAAAATTTTAGGCTCTCCGCCGCCCCATACCTTCCCCCGCCTTCTAGGATGGTGGGACAAGCAATCTCCTGCCCGCTTTTTACAGACAGCTTATCCACCCACTGCACGGTTTTTGAACTCATATAAAACAGCTCATACTCCCCCTGTTTATGGAACACACAGGCAGGGTCCATCGTCACGGTAAAATAACAGTCCCTCGCCTGTTTCATCAGCTCCGCCAAAAGCGCATACTGCGACGGTGTAAATCCAGTAAAGCCATCAAAGCAGAAAACCGAGCCGACAATCATCCGGCTGTTTTCCGCCTTTTCGCCCAAAAGTGAGAGAATTCCCTCAGTTGTGATATAGCGGTCTGCCAAAAAATCCTGGAAGCCGCGGTAGAGCAGGGCAATATCCGAAAGCTTTCTTTTCAGCGCCGCATTGCCGCCCGCCGCCTGCTGCATCTGCAACAGTTCCTCCTCCCCGATATCATACTGATAGAACTCGGACAGTATGGATTTTATTTCCGAAATAAAGCCTGCCTTATGCACATTTCTCCCAAACATAAGAAGCTCACCCTCATGCTGCATGGCAACCTTCTTTACAATCATACTCTTGCCGGTATCCTCAAGCACCAGCCGGTCCGCCCCGCCCGTCCCCTCAAAAACACGATATGCAAGGCGCAAAAAACTTAACACATCAATATTCATGATCCCCCGGTTCTCATCCGAGATTGTCACAAAATCTTTCTGTGTCTGCAATGTAAACTGTTCCGGCACAATAACAAGGTACCTTGTTCCCGGCTCCTTTTTAGCGAGTTCCTTTATCCTCCTGCAAAGCTCATAGGACTTGCCCGCACCCGCACTCCCAAAAATATAGTGTACTGCCATCTTTATTATCCTTTCACCATCCGCTTATTCCCCGCTACTTCTTCCCGTCCGGGCACAACCTGTCAAGCACGTTCTTATAAATCCAGATCAGCCTCGCATCCATATAACAGTATCTATTTACAATATATTCGTGGGTTTTCACAGCGATTCCGATCCCGAGCACCGTTAGCAATATCCCGAAAACCGGCTGGATGGGCTGCATCAGAAGTACAAAAAACATTACCCCAAGCGCCGCCGAAAGCTTGGCAGTATACCCCTTGCTGATAAAGAAAGCCTTTATCAGTACCTGCTCAAGTCTTCCCCTCATAAAGAGCAGCACCTGTTTATCCTTTCCCTCTAAAAAATGATACATATCCTCATAGATCATCGGGTTCTGCGGGGAATTGCGGCCTGTTTCATAAAGAAGATACCGGCAATAGCGCGCATAATTCTCCTCCCCAAATTCCCGTCTTACTAATTTTTTATATACACTTCCCATATTCCCTCACATTCTGCCCCAACCTGGCATCTTTAATTCCACGCCCGCACCTTTAAGGTTCAGTTCGCTTAGCAGGGATACATCGCTCCATTTTATTATACTGCTCCCTTTATGTCCGTGCAATCCCACACTGTGTATCAATGTAGTTTAAGCATTGCACACTGATTTAATCCATACCAAATTTTACATCTCTTCAACTGCCCAAAAATTCTTTGAACTTATCCCGCTTTTTCATACCTCCATATAAGTGATATTTTATTCTTCAGATTATAATGCACAGCCGCCGAAAGAAGTTAACAGATTGTTCATATCTTTGCCATACTCTCCTCACAAGTCCAATATATAATATAAACATAAAGTTAATCAAGTGATTTGCTTACAAGAATTTTTTTCATAAATCAAAGCCCGGTAGTTTTTTTCCTCCCTTCTGCCGGGCTTCTCCTCTGCCCTTTTTTCCCTTCTTTCCACCGCCCTGATTCTTCTGTATCCATAATAATATATTACCAAAATCGACACAGAATTGCAATCTTAAAGTTCGGGGCTTTTCTTATTGGAAACTTTATGGTATAATGTTCGCGAAGGCAAAGCAAGGAATCAGGAAAGGGGAAGTGCGGAAATACGTATCTCATTTCCAGCACTTCCCCTTTCCTGATTCTGCAGCGAACGCGAGTAGCTTTGCCGTAACTTGCGCGGAGCCCGCAAGAAACCTGTGGAATGACATGGTATAATATCATTAGATATTACACCATCGCCAATTAGCTTTCAACCAAAGGGAGAAAAATTTCTACAGCGAATCATGCGCATCCCCCCGGAGGGAAACATGGACGAAGGACACGGTATAATTTATTTAATTTTTCAGGACAAGATATTTTCAGGGAAAAAATCCCGGAATGGAGGCTTTATATGAGCAGTACAACAATTATGGATCACCCGCTGATCCAGCACAAAATAGGAATCATGCGGATGAAATCAACTTCTACAAAAGAATTCCGCGACCTTGTTTCAGAAGTCGCCATGTTAATCTACTATGAGGCAAGCCGCAACCTGCCGCTCACCGACAAGGAAATCGAAACACCTCTTATTAAGGCGACAGTAAAGGAGATCGCGGGCAAAAAACTCTGTGTCGTACCGATTCTGCGCGCGGGACTTCATATGGCGGACGGCATCTTAAATATCACCCCAAACGCAAAAGTCGGCCATATCGGACTGTACCGCAACGAGGAAACCTTAGAGCCTGTAGAATATTTCTGCAAGCTGCCAAAGGACGCGGCGGAGCGCGAAATCTTTGTGGTTGACCCGATGCTTGCAACGGGCGGCTCCGCAATTGCAGCAATCGATATGTTAAAGAAGCGCGGCATCAAAAATATCCGCTTCCTCTGCCTGATTGCGGCTCCGGAAGGTACAAAAAAATTACAGGAAGCACACCCGGATGTCGATATCTATATCGGCGCGATGGACGAGCGCTTGAACGAGCAGGGTTATATCCTGCCGGGACTCGGCGATGCGGGGGATCGCATTTACGGGACAAAATAGCAGTACCCTGCTTCCGGGTACAAAAAGAAAGCAGGTTTTTTATGGTTTTATCATGTAACAATATTTCGAAAAGTTTCGGGACGGACACTGTTTTAAACAGTGTTTCGTTCCATATTAATGACAGGGAAAAAGCGGCGATTGTCGGTATCAACGGCGCGGGGAAATCCACGCTGTTTAAGATTATGGTGGGTGAATTATCCGCGGATAGCGGGGAAGTTACGCTGGCAAAGGGCACCCGCGTGGGCTACCTTTCCCAGCACCAGGATCTGACCTCGGAGAATACAATCTACGACGAAGTTCTCTTAGTAAAAGCCGACCTGATCCACATGGAAGAAAAAATACGGGAGCTTGAGCTTGCCATGAAGGAAGCTTCAGGTGAGGAACTCTCCCGCATGCTCACTTCCTACACCAATTTAAATCATGAATTTGAGCGCAGGAACGGTTACGCCTACCGCAGCGAAGTGACCGGCGTGCTAAAAGGTCTTGGTTTTGAACAGGAAGAATTTTCCAAAAAAGTGACAACACTTTCCGGCGGACAGAAAACCCGCGTGGCGCTCGGCAAGCTTTTGCTCTCCGCCCCGGATATCATACTGCTCGACGAGCCGACAAACCATCTTGATATGACTTCGATCGCGTGGCTTGAAACTTTCTTGCAGAATTACGGCGGGGCAGTGGTTATTATTGCGCACGACCGTTACTTCCTGAACCGCATTGTAACAAAGGTAATTGAACTTGACAACACGCGCGCGCAGACTTTCCAGGGTAATTATTCTGATTACGCCGTAAAAAAAGCTGCTCTGCGCGAGGAGCTTCTCCACCACTACCTGAACCAGCAAAAGGAGATTAAACACCATGAGGAAGTGATTGCGAAACTCCGCTCATTCAACCGTGAGAAATCCATTAAGCGAGCCGAGAGCCGTGAGAAAATGCTTGAAAAGATTGAGCGTATTGAAAAGCCAACCGAGATTAAGGCGGACATGAATATAAGCCTTTCCCCAAGCACGGTAAGCGGCAATGATGTGCTTTGTGTAAAAGGGCTGTCAAAAGCATTCGGGAAAAATCTGCTGTTTTCGGATCTTGATTTTGAAATCAAGCGCGGGGAACGCGTCGCCATTATCGGCAACAACGGAACCGGAAAGACAACGATACTCAAGCTGTTAAATGGCTTGCTTCCCCCTGATTCCGGTGAGATCAGGCTCGGCGCAAAAGTCCATATTGGTTATTACGACCAGGAACACCAGGTACTCCATATGGAAAAAACGCTGTTTGAGGAGATACAGGACACCTATCCAGACCTTGACAATACGGCGGTACGCAATGTGTTAGCTGCCTTCCTCTTTACGGGGGATGATGTCTTTAAGCAGATTAAGGAGCTTTCCGGCGGCGAGCGCGGGCGCGTTTCCCTCGCCAAGCTTATGCTCTCCGAATCAAACTTCCTGATTCTCGACGAGCCGACAAACCACCTTGATATCACCTCAAAGGAAATCCTTGAAAATGCACTATTAAACTATACGGGCACCGTGCTCTATGTTTCCCACGACCGCTATTTTATCAACCGCACTGCAACGCGCATCCTCGACCTTACATGCGGGAAGCTGTTAAACTATATCGGGAACTATGATTATTATTTGGAGAAAAAACCGGAGGTGGAGAAAAAATATTTTGGGTTTGCACTTTCCGAGCAGACTGTTTCAAAGGGCAGTGACCGCCTGACAAACCATAAACAGCTCTACAGCGGGCTAAGCAACATCCCATCCTCCACCCAAAACGGGCAGACAGCCGCCACCGGCAAACAGGAATGGCTGGCTAAAAAGGAAGAGCAGGCGAAGGAGCGCAAGCGCCAGAATGACCTGAAAAAAGTTGAGGCGGAAGTGGAAAAGCTTGAAGCGCGCGACGCGGAACTTGACGAAATGCTCACCGACGAAGCGGTCTATTCCGACCCGGCAAAGCTGACTGAGCTAAATAAAGAAAAGACTAAGATTGCCGCACGGCTTGAGGTGCTGATGGAAGAATGGGAGGATTTGGCAGCGGAGGGCTGAATTTCATATCCCCATTAATATACCGACCCCCAAAAGTTAGACCAAAAAATCTAACGATTGGGGGTCGGTACATTTAATAGTTTTTTTCTTTTTTCCTTACAGCCCACACCTTTTCAAATTTTCAATCGCAAAGAGCATATGCTCATGCGCCAGTTTTTCCGCAAGTTCGCAGTCCCCCGCGCGCAGCGCCTCAAGAATTGCCGCATGCTCTTTGTTGGAGGCTTCCGCACGTCCCTCCCCCGCCAGCGAAATGCGGCGCACGCGCTCGACATAATGGTGGAAATCGCGCAGTACATGTTCGAGCATCTTGCTGTCACATGCCCCATAAATAATCTTATGAAACTTATTATCAAGCTCCACAATCTGTTCCAAATGCTGCTTTTTTGCATGGAATTCACAGAGATATACAATCTCTTCAAGCTGCTCAAGCTGCTCCTTACTAATATGCCCACAAGCCCAGCGGGCGCACAAACCCTCAAGATATGAGCGGATATGGTAAATATCATGGATATCTTTTGCGGAAATTCCGGTTACATACGCTCCCTTGTTCGGGATAATGTGGACTAGCCCCTCCAGTTCAAGCTGGCGCAGTGCCTCCCTCACCGGAGTCCGGCTTACACCGAAATCCGCGGCAATTGCAATTTCGCGCAGTTCTTCGTCCCGCCCATATTTGCCCGAGAGGATATCCTCGCGCATCCGGTTAAACACCCTGCCGCGCAGGGAATATTTATCAGTGACTTCCTGCTGCACTTCTTTACTGTTATCTTCCATACTCATTTCACTCTGTTATTTAAGCCCCCGGATTGTTTCCATAATATAATCTGCAAATTCCGTGTTTGTCGCCCCGTCCTCATGCCCGGTCATAACAAGTTTTTTCTCTGTAACCGTGCAAATATCAAGTGCCTGATAGAGCGCATCCGACTGTTTCTGATAGCCAATATGGGAGAGCAGCATTGCCGCCGCGCGGATCACGCTGCACGGGTCGGCATATTTTGCCCTGCCTTCCGCCACCATTCGCGGGGCGGAACCGTGGATTGCCTCAAACATTGCATAGCGCTTGCCGATATTGGCACTTCCTGCCGTGCCGACACCGCCCTGGAATTCTGCTGCTTCATCCGTAATTATATCGCCGTAAAGGTTTGGCAGAACCACAACCTGGAAGTCGCGCCGCCTCGTTTCGTCTATCAGTTTCGCTGTCATTATATCGATATACCAGTCATCCGCCACAATCCCCGGATATTCCTTCGCGATTTCACGGAAGGTGTCAAGGAATTTACCGTCCGTGGTTTTGATAATGTTCGCCTTGGTAACTGCTGTTACCCTGGTTTTCCCATTGGCTTTCGCATACTCGAATGCTGCGCGTATAATGCGCTCCGTTCCCTGGCTGGTTACTACCGTGAAATCAATGCCCAAATCCTCCGTCACATGGACACCCTTGCTCCCGACCGCGTACGCTCCCTCCGTGTTTTCCCTGTAGAAAGTCCAGTCAATTCCCTGCTCCGGGATGCGCACCGGGCGCACATTTGCAAAGAGATCAAGTTCCTTGCGCATTGCCACATTGGCACTTTCCACATTAGGCCACGGATCGCCTTTGCGCGGGGTGGTGGTCGGTCCTTTCAGGATTACATGGCATTCCTTTAGTTCGGCAAGCGTATCGTCCGGGATTGCTTTTTGCATCGCGGCGCGGCGCTCGATGGTCAGCCCGTCGATCACCTTAAATTCCACCCTGCCTTTTTCTACTTCCTCTTCCAAAAGAAATTCAAGGATGCGCTGTGCCTGCCCTGTGATGGCTGGCCCGATGCCGTCGCCGCCGCATACGCCGATAATGATTTTATCTAACTCCGCATAATTGATGAAATCCCCCTGCGCCTTCATGCGCTCGATGCGTTTATCCTGCTCAACTAACAGTTCCCCAAAACGTGCTTTTGCCGCTTCCAACTGTGCCACCGTCATACTCATATTCTCTGTCCTCCTATTATTAGTTCCGCATATTCCCTTCCCTCACCTACACACACAATCGGCTTTCTGTCCGCTTCGCTCCCATAAATCCGATTGGGCTCTGTTTCCCTCACTCACACCTGCAATAGATTTTCTAAATGGAATCCACATCCACTGTCGGCAGGTCGATTCCGCAGCGGAGTTTGTTGTCCTCAATAATCTGCACCAGCTCGGCATCTGTCATTACGGTGATCCTGCCCCCATCATACTCCCTATCCACCAGCTCCTTAATGCATGATACCAGCGGATGCCCCTTGTCGATAGCAAAATCCCCTTTTAAGTGGTAGAATGTATTAATCCAGTGGGCGATACCAGCAAGACCGGAAGTATTGGAAACAGATACAAGCACCGGGCGGTTTAAAAATTTCTCGGTATCAAAAATATTATATATCTCCTCATTTTTTAACAGCCCGTCCGCATGAATCCCGGCGCGGGTCACATTGAAATTCTTGCCGACAAACGGTGTGCGGTGTGGGATGCTGTAACCGATCTCCTTCTTATAATATTCCGCCAGTTCCGTAATCACTGTGGTATCCATACCGTCAAGCGTCCCTTTAAGCTGCGCATACTCAAATACCATCGCCTCAAGCGGCGTATTTCCCGTGCGCTCCCCAATCCCAAACAGTGAACAATTAACCCCGCTGGCACCATAAAGCCACGCCGTTGTAGAGTTTGTGACAGCCTTATAAAAATCATTGTGCCCATGCCATTCAAGAAGCTCTGCCGGGACACCCGCATGGGTGTTTAACGCATAGATAATACCCTGGACGGACCGCGGGATCACCGCACCGGAAAAATTCACGCCGTAGCCCATTGTATCGCAGGCGCGCACCTTAACCGGGATACCATATTCCGCGCCAAGCTTCATTAATTCCAGGCAGAACGGAACCACAAAACCGTGAATATCCGAGCGTGTGATATCCTCCAGATGGCAGCGCGGGGCAACGCCTGTTTCCAGACACTCCCTCACCACACTCAAATAATGGTTCATTGCCTGACTCCTGGTCATTTTCATCTTATAAAAAATATGATAATCGGAACAGCTAACCAAAATCCCCGTTTCCTTCATACCGATATCTTTAACCAACTGAAAATCCTGTTTATTGGCACGTATCCAGGATGTTACTTCCGGGAATTCATATCCGCGCTCCATACATTTATACACCGCATCGCGATCTTTCTTGCTGTAAAGAAAAAACTCACTCTGCCGGATTATGCCATTTTTCCCGCCAAGACGGTGCAAATAATCAAAAATGGATACGATCTGCTCTGTCGTATACGGTGCGCGGGACTGCTGCCCATCGCGGAATGTCGTGTCCGTAATCCAGATTTCCTCCGGCATATTGTGTGGCACAATACGGTCGTTAAAGGCAATTTTCGGCACCTCGTCATACGGAAAAAGGTTGCGGAATACATGTGGTTCCTTCACATCGACCAGCTCATATATATGCTCCTCAAGGGAAAGCAGGTTGTTATGGCGGTTCAAATAAACTTTGCGGCTCTGCATACTAACAATCCTCCAT
The DNA here is from genome assembly GCA_910577675.1 of uncultured Lachnospiraceae bacterium. Taxonomy (GTDB): domain Bacteria; phylum Bacillota; class Clostridia; order Lachnospirales; family Lachnospiraceae; genus RGIG4057. Next base: position 15,536 of record CAJTOR010000025.1, on the reverse strand, counting down.
TATGTATCCGGTCAGATTTTGACCGTTATGTACTCATTCTATTGTATACAATAATACGAGTATTGTCAAGTACACTGACAAAATTTTCTTTATTTCGTTAACGTATTACCAAAGGCAACCTAACCAATCAATGATGATGCCCACCATGACCATGGGAATTCCCGTAACCGGAAGGGAGGCCGCTCTCGGTTACACTATCATTATTATCCTGTACCACCGGAGCCTGTTGTGTCGTACTTTCCTTAACAGAAATATCTTCGTACTCGTTCTGATCTTTCCCGTCAGAATCCCCTCCATCCGCTCCCTCTTTCTGATCCCAATCCTTATCATTTAGCTCTTCCCCCGTTTTATCCTCAGCACCCTCCCCTGTTTCCTCCTGCTCCTGCCAGTTATCAGAATCTTCAAACTCCCCTTCCCCCTGCTGGACATCTAAGCCGCCATGCCATCCATGACCATGCCCCTGTTCTCCCTCATGCCATCCGCACATCTGTCCTGCCATCTCCCGCAGCTCATGGACGGAATGCTTGCGGCATGCCTCAAAATCCACCTCCGGGTCAACCTCAAGCAAGCCCTCAATCGCAAGATACTTTGCCGGGCTTAACTGCTTCTGTGAAGCACAGTGCTTCACCTCTTTTGAAACCGCATAAATATCGGATGGGATTATGCAATCCTGTTCCCGGCAGCTCTGCGCAACTGCCTGCTCTAAGACTTTGAGCATATCGCCCTCCCTGCCCGGCTCCTCCGTCTGCACAGTTACACACAAAAGTGTATCATCCCCCAAATATCCTTCCTGTCCCATCGCGGCAAGCAGCCGCCCCGCCGCCTCACGATATCCAATATAGGTCACATCTATATCTTTAAGGATTTCCTGACCGTCATCATTGTACGCAAGTAAAGCAATCACCTTCCCAAACCGGTTTACTGTAAATTCGACGGACGGGTTCACATCAAAGTCAATATAAGCAACCGGAGTAAAATACATCCGGTAATAAATTCCCCCGCAGAAGAAAAGCAGCACAAGACAGACCGCACAGGTAGCAGCCCGCAATACCCTGAGCCTTCTTCTTTTTGCCCCCGCCCTGATTTCCGCCTTCAGGTAACTGGTGATATTTTGTTTTAAATCATCCTCGGCACGAATCTTTTCAAAAACCTCAAATGCCTTATGGTTCAATAAAATCACCCCCCAGCTTTTCTTTCAATATTTTCCTGGCACGCCCGAGCCAAGTATAAATCGTATTTTCCTTCCTGTGCATAATCGCTGCAATCTCAACGGCAGTATATCCTTCATAATAAAACAGGTACAAAACATCCCTATATTTTTGCGGCATCCCCGAAATACAGCAAAGCAGCTCCCCTTCCTCCTTCTGTATGTAAAACGGTTCAAAATCCAGATCGTCAAGCGAGGACACCCGCCTGCGGAACGGACTGCGTAACATATCCCTACAGACATTAACCGCAACCCGAATAAGCCATGCCTTTTCATGGGCATGGCTCTCAAAATTTTCCTTGTGGAGAATATATTTTAGAAATACTTCCTGAAATGCATCCTCCACATCCTCGTATTTTTTCAGATGCATAAAGCATATGCGGCGGATCATGTCCGCATAAAGCTCCACCGCACGCTCCGCCGCTTCCTCAGTTCTCATAATCACCCCGGTAAATCCCTAGGTTTAATGGCACCATCTTCCATGTCTGTGCAGACGGGAACTTGTACCCGACCCACAATAATCGCTGCAAGGCAGATAAACCGAACCATCATGCTCATGCTCGCAAGTCAGCAGACATCCTTCCACATCGCAGGTTTCATGATAGTCATGCCCGTCCCCGATATAATGCCCGCAATAGTAGGTTCCATCATGTTTATGCAAGCCCACGGTATGGCAATCCTCCACATCACAAAGATCATAAGTTGCCGCCTGCCGCCTTCCATGGCAGCCGCCGCCCCCATGCCCGTGTGCTAACGCACTTACCCCGGATGTGGTTGCCGCAATCGCCGCAGTCAGTGCCAATGCCAGAACTACCTTCTTCTTTTTCATGTCAATACCCCTTTCTCTGCGCCATTTAAGCGTCAGCAAAAAACAACCGCTGCCCTTTTTAGTATCTTCTATATATTAATACGTTCCATCCCCTGGAATCCTTTCAAATATTTTCAAAATATTTTCACGTATATTTTTTTCTGCCTTTTCATACCTTAATTACAAGAAAATCTTTACTACGAGGCTTCCATGAAATGGCTTTTTTCCTTCCTTAATTCCTACGGGATGCCCGCGATGCTGCTATTTATCCTGCTTGAATATGCCTGTTTCCCCGTTTCCTCCGAAATTGTCCTGCCCTTTTGCGGCGCACTCGCAGCCAGACAAGGGGTATTTTATCCCCTCCTGATCCTGCTCTCCGCCATCGCCGGACTAATCGGTACCACACTTTGCTACGGAATCGGGCGCATCGGCGGCAATGCTCTTCTTGAGCGGATTATGAAGCGCTTCCCCAAAACACGGCGGGGACTTGAAACCTCATTTACATATTTCCGGAAAAGGGGGGCACAGATCGTATTACTTGGCCGCTTTATACCGCTGTGCCGCACTTACTTAGGCTTTGTCGCCGGTGCAATGCGCCTGCCGCTTCCTGTTTACCTCAGCTACTCCTTTATCGGGATCTTCTTCTGGAACGCACTGCTGTGCGGTCTGGGATACTTTTTACAGGATAACTGGCCGATGGTAACAAGCTGGTACACACGCTACAAAAACATACTGCTGCCAGTTCTGGCCATCCTGCTGCTCTTTCTTATCTCGGCAAAGTTTGGCAAAAAAGAAGGAAAATCATTGCCTAAAAAGCATTAATTTACATTTTTTCCCAGAAATCTTAAAGGGCTGTTGCAAAATATTGTTTGAATATACCATTTCACAACAGCCCTCTCTTATTTATACTTCTTTCGCTGCCTTAAATCCCCGCCTAAAATAAGCTAAACAGCATTATCAAAATCTGCAAAATAATATTGACCGCTATAATCGTTATAACAACCTTCGCCACCGTTTTTGAACCGCCGGTTTTTATCGTGGTCTGTCCATGCTCCACCGCTTCGCTGGCAAGCACTGCCCTGCGCGGTGCGCCCGTCTGCCCCGCACCCATCCGGCTGCCCGCCATGGCGGCTGCACTCACACTGCCGCTTCCCCCGTTTCCAGGTGCTGTCTTTCGTTCCGGCTCCACAGAGGCACCACCTGACTTTCCCGTGCCATAAGCCTGATTATAATCCGCCTGATAAGAAATATCCTCACTGTCACGGTAAGTATCGTCATGTGGATGTTCCTTTGGCGAGTGCAGGCTGCAATCACACTGGTTCGGGTCTGCGGAAGCCTGCGCATTAAATTCTGCTGATGTCTTTGCTACCACCGGTTTCTTTACCCATGAACCACAATAATCACATTTTCCCTTCCCCTTGATTACATGGTCGCAAAAAGGACATAACATCTTCTGCATTGTCAATCCTCCTATAATTCTGTCAACCCCTAAGATCCTCTATCATATCAAGTACAGCCTGCCTGGAAGCCTCCGCATAATGTTCCCCGCCAAATTTTGCATATTGCTCCTGCTTGTAGGCTGCGATAATACCGCGTGAAGAATTGACCAGGGCACCCAGGCCATCAGGGTTAAAAAAGTGCGCCAGATCCCTGCCCTTTGCACCCTGTGCACCGTAACCTGGCACCAGGATAAACACCTTTGGCATCAGGGCGCGCAGAATCTTTCCCTGTTCAGGATAAGTCGCGCCAACCACCGCACCAATGGCACTGTAACCGCAAGCCCCCATACAATCTTTTCCCCACTCATTGACCTTGTCCGCCACATGTTCATAAAGCGGTTTCCCGTCGATCAGCCTGTCCTGGAACTCGCCGCTTGAAGGGTTTGAAGTTTTGACCAGAACAAAAATTCCCTTCCCATCCTTCTGGCACACTTCGGCAAAAGGCTTCACGCCATCCGTGCCAAGATAAGGGTTCACCGTTACAAAATCCTCTTTAAAACCGCGCAGCACACTGTTCCCAATCTTTACCGAACCAATATGTGCCGCCGCATATGCTGCCGAAGTTGAACCGATATCCCCTCTCTTAACATCCCCGATTACGACCAATCCCTTTTCCTTGCAGTATTCAACCGTCCTGGCAAATACCTCCATCCCCGGCACACCGAACTGCTCATACATTGCAACCTGCGGCTTAACTGCCGGAATCAGGTCATATGTCGCATCCACAATCCCCTTATTAAATTGCCAGACTGCTTCCGCTGCCGCCTCAAGCGTTTCCCCCTTCTCCTCAATTGCCCTCTCCACTATCTGCTCCGGTATATAGGAGAGCATCGGGTCAAGCCCAACCACAACCGGCGCATTTTTTTTCTGAATCTGCCTTACCAGTTCATCAATCATCCACTTATTCCTCCATCCTGCAAACCTGCAAAAGACGAATTATGCACAACAATCCGTCCCGTTTTCAGACTTCATAAACTACTTCCCCGTTTACCATTGTGAGCAGCACCTTCCCATATACAGTCCTGCCACCAAACGGGGAGTTTTTTCCCTTTGAAATAAATTTATTTACATCAATTGTATACGATTGTCCCACATCCGCAATTACAAGATCCGCAATATGCCCAACCGAGATATCCCCCTTATCAATTCCCAGTATGCGAGCCGGGTTTGTGCTCATTTTCTCCACAAGCTGCCGCACAGTCAGGTGCCCCTCCATCACAAGGGCAGTATATGAGAGTGCAAACGCCGTTTCCGAACCTACAATCCCAAACGGAGCTTCAAGAAATGGCTTTCTTTTTTCCTCCGCCGAATGCGGTGCGTGGTCGGTTGCAATAACTTCCATCGTCCCATCCGCCAAACCCGCAATCAGTGCATCCACATCTGCTTTTGTGCGAAGCGGCGGATTCATCTTATAGTTGGCGGAATCTTTTGCATCCTTTTTGGGAATTTCATCTTCCGTCATAAAAAAGTGATGCGGGCAGACTTCCGCCGAAAGTTTTACCCCGAGTTCCTTGCCAAACCGGACTAGCGCCACGGAATCCGCCGTGGAACAATGGCAAAGATGCAGGCGCGCCCCGGTTTCTTTTGCAAGCAGGATATCCCTCGCAGCCACCACATCCTCCACCGAATTTGTAATGCCGGGCAGTCCGAGCTCGTCCGCCCTCTTTCCCGCGTTCATCACACCGCCGTCAAGAAGGTTGCGGTCTTCACAATGCGCAAGTACAACCATCCCAAGCTCCGCCGCCTTTTTCATCCCTTCCTTATATACAAGTGGGTTCATTACCGATTTGCCATCCTCGCTGAGCGCGAGCGCACCGGCTTCCGCCATACCGGAAATATCCGCGAGCCTCTCCCCCCGCTGTCCGACTGTAACCGCACCGACTGGTATAATATTAATCATGGAGTCCTCCGCCGCCTTATAGTTCAGATACTCCACCATTACCCGACTGTCAATTACTGGATTTGTGTTTGGCATTGCACAGATTGTTGTAAATCCACCTGCCGCAGCCGCCATCGACCCGGTTGCAACTGTTTCCTTGTATTCAAATCCAGGTTCCCTCAAATGTTCATGCAGATCAACGAACCCTGGCATCACATATTTTCCGGCAGCATCTATTACGCAATGTGCTTCCCTTTCAATCTTCGGAGCGATCTCCGTCACTGTTTCATCCACGATCAGCACGTCGTTCACGCCTTCAAGCCCTGTTGCCGGATTGACCACATAGCCCCCCTTAATCAATGTAACCATAATTCCTCCACTTCTGCCCATATCACACAGGAGCCCGAACCATGGCAACGGGTACTTTCACTCCCCGCTGCCACAGCCCGGGCAAAAAATTACATCAGATCATAGGCGCGCTCGAGATCTCCTAACAGCTTGCTGTTTGTAATATAATCCCGGAACTGCTCTTTTGGCACAAAGCGGTAATCATGCAATTCCTCCGACAAAAGAACTTCATCCGCAAGCGCCATACATTCGTAGCTGATTCCGATATGATGTACATCCCCGACGATATAGGACCAGGTATACACGATCCGGTCAATAACTGTTTCAAGCCCGGTCTGCTCTTTAATCAGCCGCACCACCGCCTTATCCGGCTCCTCCCCAAATTCGATCTGCCCGTCAACGAATTCCCACTGGTAAGGATTCTCAATCCGGTCATCATACCAGCGCTTTACCAGCATGTACTGTCCTTCATACCGCACGATTCCCTTTACCATAATCGCATATTTGCCCATCTTATATCCTCCTTATTTTAAGTTCCGTATGAGCCCTCCCAGACCCCTTTCTCCTCGAAAGGTTTTCTGTACGCTCTGCTCCCATAAAACCTTTCCGGCTCTGTACGGGCTCATACTGTTTTAATAATATACATCTGTTAGGAACAGCCCACGCGCTTCCAGGCGCTCGCCCGCCTTTGTGCGGTCTTTTTCCCCGATTACCTGAACTATCTGGGCGGGCTCAATCTCCCCCCTTCCCACTGAAAGCAGGGTTCCTGCCATAATGCGCGCCATATATGGCCAGAAATCATCCGCTGTCATACTGATTAATACCTCTTCCTCATCCCCGTACACATCAAACTCACTTACCCGGCGCACCGTCGATTTTTTCATGCGTTTGTTTTCCGAAAACGCTGCAAAGTCATGCTCCCCCACAAAATACTTTGCCGCTTCGCGCATCCGCTTTACATCCGGGCGCTTAAAACTATAATAATTATATTTCCGCCCGAAAACTGACGGCACCTCGCCAATCGAAATATGATACTCATACCGGAAAGCTTTCGCAAGATACGACGCATGGAAGCGCTCCGGCACCCCGTCCACAGAACGCACCGCAATATCCCGCGGTAAAAAACGGTTCAGATAATGCTTTATCTCAAGGAAAGACATATCCGTACCCGAATGAAAATTTGCAACCTGTCCGCTTGCATGCACTCCCGCCTCAGTGCGCGCCGCACCGATAATTTCAATTTTCTCACCGTCCATCCGGCAAAGAATCTCCTCAAGCTTCTCCTGCACCGTCATTCCCTTCGCCCCGGCAGCCGGACGCTGCCAGCCATCATAGCGCGAACCATCATACTCAATCAGTAATTTTATATTTCTCAACGTAAACCTCATCCTGCGACTGTTATTTGTAAAACAGATCGGTGCGCAGCCCTGACCTGCTGCTATTATACACGATTTTTTTCCAGTTGGCAAGATTATGTTAAGCCCGAAACTTCCTTAATTTTCATCCCCGGAGAAAAAACAAAAAAACATATGAATTCAACGGCAAGCATAAATACCATAGTGGTCGTAAAATATCATGCATGACGGCATTCGCACCTTTTCCATTTTTTCCTGCCATCAAAGATAGCGATAACATAAATAAAACCTCCAAACTGAGTAATAGTCCCATTGCCCGACCCTGATAATAAACCGTCTAATATTTTGGGTTTAGATTACACATCACCACTATCATCATAAAACTCTGTACTTGAACAATCCTGATAACTCTTGCTCCAAGCGTCAGAAAGTGCCGAGCACATAGTCTCATATGCATCCAAGTGGGCTATGTACATGTCAGACCATACATCTACATATTCGGCATACTCAAGAGTATCTGACACATCCTCAATTGCATCTTCGCATGTGTGATATATTTCGTCATATGCTATTTCCCACGCTTTATAGAAGTCGTCCATGCCATGATCCCTTGCATTATAAAAATCTTCCGTAAAACGCCATACCTTGTATTCATCCAGCAACGTATTCAAAGTAATCAACGCTAATTATTTCTATGGTATCGTACAATGTTTCCGCTTTTTCTAATGAATTTTCATAGAAGTCAATTACAGCAGTTTTATTCTTGTCATAGCTATCATAGGAATCCTTTATCTGTTTCGATATGTCTTCTGAATCGTTTCTAATAGATCGGGAAGTAAATACGAATTCCGAAGCCATCGCACTTAAAATACTTTCCAGATCATTTCTATCATAAGAAACTTTTGGTAGTACACTGGGGTTATCCGTTGCAGATTGTTTCCTACATGCAAAAAGTGAAAATACTATGACCATTGTGAATAAAAGAGATAATAATTTTTTCATTGCAATTTCCTCATTCTTTCCTTTGGGCGCTGATCATCCAGCATATTTTTCAATCCCTGCAGACCATCTTCTTTTGACTTTTCTTACTTATTCAAACCGCTTTGTAAATTCATTGGTCTTAATAAAACACGTTTTATTTACCCCTGTGTTGTTCCTTGTTTCAATTACAGCAAGTAATTATTTTCCCGGTTTGCAATCTGTAAGCCAACTAATTTGTAGGTTGCATATCCTCCCATAACCAGCGGTTCTAATTTGCAAATATCCTCTGCTTCCTCACGGTTCTCTGTTTTTAGGATATACATACCTGCCATCCCCGGATAGCCTTTAAAGACACCGCAGATTTCCAGCTTTCCTTCATCGTCCAGCTTTCTTATGTTCTCAACGTGTTCCATAACTACCTGTTTTGTCATTTTATTATAGGTCTTGCTTTTCTCAATCATCATCATGTACATCAATTTTTCCATACAATATTCTCCTTTACATTCTATGGCGTTCGCTGGGATTATTATATTATATTTATCCGACAATAGCAACCTGTTTGTCACTTCCAGGAAACGAACCCATAGTCTACGCCTAAAACAGTCTTTTTGCAAATCATATTGGCAACACCTGACTGGTAACTTTCACTTTCCATGCCCCACATGGCATCAAAAACTTGCGTCTTACTGTTTTGCTGAATGGCTCGGGTGTTTGACACTTCTTTTTAACATCATATCGCAAGAATCCTTTATTTAAGCTAATCAGAGCTTATTTAGTACCATAAAAGTGTAGTTGTTAGAGAGTAATTAACTCTGACATCTGCACTTATTTTATTATAATAAGGGGAGTAATTGGTCTGACGAGGGCTTATTTGGATCATCGCATCCGTCAAAAAAACCGTTAACCAACCCCTTATTATAAGCATTCGATTAAGCAGGTAGGGATTCGCTCCCGCGTAACCAACTAAACTGGATGGTAATAAGTGCGGCTGGAACAATTACTAATAACAGTCATAGGAGGTTCAAAATGATAAGCGTAGGAATTGATGTGTCAAAAGGAAAAAGTACCGTCTGTATACTGAAGCCATACGGAGAAATAGTGTGCAGCCCCTTTGAAATACAGCATGTGGAGAAAGATTTAGAAGTTTTTCACAGCCTTCTGGAAAAATTGGATGGAGAAATACGAATTGTGATGGAGGCTACTGGCATTTATCA
>CAJTOR010000025.1:0-5836 GCA_910577675.1 uncultured Lachnospiraceae bacterium | reverse complement strand
CATCCTTCAAGATTTCCCTAATCATATATACCACCCTTCCGTATTATCCATTCCATTCATCATTAAATTCTTTTAAAAATCCACGCATATATTCATCCCTTTTCCAAGCAATGGATTTGGCACAATCAGTATTCATCATATCTTTAATCAAAAGCAATTTTTCATAAAAATGATTTATTGTTGTGCTTTCATGATTCCTATACTCAGTTTCGTCCATATTCATATTAGGTTGACAATCCGGAATGTGAATCGCCCTATTATGATTTCCGCCATAAGCAAAAGCCCGCGCAATTCCTATTGCCCCCATTGCATCCAATCGATCTGCATCTTGCACAATTTTCCCTTCTATTGACTTTGGGAAACTGTTTCTGTTCCTTTAAATGAAATCTCCCTGATAATATCAATTACGCGCTCTATCGTACTGTCCGTAAGATGACAATCTAACATAATACGCCGTGCATTTTCGTAATCCCTTGTTTCAAATATCTTTATATCATCCGTATCATGCAGCAATGCAGCAATCATCACTATGTATTCGTCGCATTTTTCTGTTTTTGCAATTTTCTCCGCATTATTTAAGACTCTTAAGCTATGCCAATAATCATGCCCCGAACAATCATTCTCAAACAATTCCTTTATTTTTTGCAATAGGATATATTTGTCTGTTCATATATATTCCTCAAATTATCCATTTTTCTAAATAAGCGGCTACGCCATCCTCCTCATTTGAAAGTGTGATATCATCAGCAATGTCTTTGACCTCTTGTACTGCATTATCCATCGCAACACCAATGCCGCATAGCTTTAACATACCCATATCTGCATAATCATCTCCAAAAGCAACAATTTCCGATACATCTGCATGACATGCTTCACATACTGCTAAAATTGCCTTTTCCTTTGTAATCCCGCTTTTCGTAAACTTATACCAGTCGCCATCCGAAAAATGCTGGCTGTCAAGCTCTGAGAAATGTTCACACAATTTCTGTGCCAAGTTAGGATGGCATATCTCAACACATATCTTCAAAGCTTCGTGCTTAAAGTCTGCAAAGTCCGTATATATACTGTCTCCCCAGCTTTTATCCTGCTCTTTTGGATCGGTTTTATAATTCCAATAATGTGCCTCTAATGTGTCAACCGTAATTTCACAATCCATACCGCATATTTTTCTTGCTGACTCAATAAAGTTTTTTGTCTCTATTGCCGAAAAGAAAGAAGAACAGATAATTTTTTCGTTTACCCGTACCAATGCCCCTCCGCTGGAAATAAGAATATCCGGCTTCATTTTTCTTAAAAAGCCCAAACAATTTTGTTCGCCCCTTGATGTTGAAATGCCGATTAAATACCCGCATTTTTTACATTTGCATAATATTTCCAATGTATATTCAGATAAGGTTTTATCATTTCTTAACAAAGTGCCGTCTAAATCAAAAATTAATATTTGGGGTTTTCTCATTATATATTCCTCCAAAAGCCAAGCTCTTTAAACGTGTGCCATGAATCTATGATAACATATTCTTTTGCATTTATCACCAAGAAATTGTTAAGTATAACAAAAACCGAAAGTCTATCTTGCCCTTCGTTCTTTGTTTTTAACTGTCTTTTGTTGCTGATAGTCTGTTGCTTTCTTTGGTGGATTTTTTAATCGTTCAAGTACACTTTCCTTATCCTGCCTATCTACTTTTTCTCGCCATAAAAGTACTCCTTCTAACGGAAAAGACTACGGTCTAAACCTAAACCGTAGCCTCTGGCAATGTCATACTATATGTCATTTTCTGCTTCCATAAGAGAATATCCATTTGTCACTTCCACAAGCTTAGTCATTCTTATTACAACAACTTTTTATCCGCTCCATATTCTCAACTTTATCCGAGAGTTACCTCCACCCTGTGTTCCTTCCCGTCCCCGAAAACCGGAATCACATTGCCTGCAACCTCACTTCCATCCACCATCATTTTTGCAACACCTTTGCACACATGATCCGGATTCATTACTTTTACCCGGAACACATCGCCGCGGAACTGCCTTGTCAGCTCATACCCATCCCAGCCCGCCGGAATCGCCGGGTCGATCATCAATCCATCATACTCCGGCTTCACCCCAAGGATATACTGGGAAATCGCAATAAAATTCCATGAAGCCGTGCCCGTCAGCCAGGAATTCTTCGCCTCACCAAAGCGCTTTGCATCCTTGCCCGCGACCATCTGCGCATACACATACGGCTCAAGGCGGTGAATCTCCGAATATTCTTCCGTATACGCTGGGGCAATCCTTGTATAATAATCAAATGCCCGATCCCCGCGCCCCATAAACGCTTCCGCACACATAATCCATGCATTATTGTGGCAGAACACACCAGCATTTTCCTTGTATCCCGCCGGGTAAGTCGAAATCTCGCCATACTCGACATAATATTTCGTAAACGCAGGATTATTCAACACAAGCCCATACTTCGAGCCAAGCCTCTCCCCAACCGCATCGAGCGCGCTGAGCGCCTTTCCGTCCGTCAGGCCACATTTGCCAAGAATGCAGAAGCCCTGGGACTCAATAAAGATCTTTCCTTCCTCACATTCCCTGCTCCCAACCTTCCTGCCAAAATCATCGTAGGCGCGCAAAAACCACTCCCCATCATAACCGTCACGCATAATTGTTTCACGCATCTTTTCCACTTCTGCCATCGCGCGGTCATGCTCGCTTTGGTTGCCCGTCTTTTTCATCAGAATGGCATATTCCTCGCCGATATAAGCAAACATCCCCGCAATCATCACGGACTCTGCCACCTTGCCATCCTTGCTTGTCACAGTCTGGAAGGACTCGCCGGACTCGGTTGAAAAACAATTTAAATTCAGACAATCATTCCAGTCCGCACGGCCGATAAGAGGCAGCCCATGCGGTCCCAAATTCTTGATAACATGGTCAAAGGAACGCTTTAAATGGTCAGAAAGCGGCGCTGCAAGCTCATCCTTGTTATCATACGGCGTGCTGACATTGAGAATCCCATAATCTCCGGTTTCTTTAATATAGGAAACAACAGCCAAAATCAGCCACAGCGGATCGTCGTTGAAATTTCCGCCAATCTCATCATTGCCCTTCTTTGTAAGCGGCTGATACTGATGGTACGCGCCACCATCCGGAAGCTGCGTGGAAGCAAGATCAATAATGCGTTCCCTGGCACGATCCGGAATCTGATGTACAAACCCCAAAAGATCCTGGTTTGAATCCCTAAAGCCCATCCCGCGCCCAATACCCGATTCAAAATACGAAGCACTGCGGGAGAGATTGAAAGTCACCATGCACTGGTACTGGTTCCAGATATTAACCATGCGGTCAACCTTCTCCTGCGGTGTCTTTACATTATACTTGGACAAAAGCCCATCCCAGTATTCCTTTAACTCGGCGAACGCCAGATCCACAGCTTCAACCGTGGCAAATTTCTCAATCATTGCCTCCGCTTTCTTTTTGTTAATCACATTCGTTGCATTTGGCGCGAGCGAGGAAAGCAAAAGCCCTTTTGTATCCGGTGTCCCCACCTGCCACTCCCACTTCTCGTCCGCCTCATTCTCCACATAACCCAGAACAAAAACAAAATCCTTTGCTTCACCCGGGGCAAGCGAAATCTCAAGGCAGTGCGAGGCAATCGGAGACCATCCGTCCGCTACCGAATTCGTGCAGGCACCAGCGCGCACAGCCTCCGGCGCGTCAAAGCCGCCATATGTCCCAAGAAATGCCTCCCTGTCGGTATCAAAACCGGAAACCGGGACATTAACCGAATAAAAGGCATAGTGGTCGCGGCGCTCCTTGTACTCCGTCTTGTGGTAAATCACGGAACCCTTGATTTCCACCTCACCGGTATTGAAATTGCGCTGGAAATTCGTGCTGTCATCCTGCGCATTCCAAAGGCACCATTCCACAAAAGAAAACAACTTAACATCCCGCTTAATCGTCCCAGTATTTTTCACAGTAACTTTATGGATCTCCCCATTGTAATCCTTAGGCACAAAAAAAGTCACATCCACCTCAATCCCTTTTCTAGCACCCCGGATCTTTGTGTAACCCATCCCATGGCGGCACTCATAAAAATCAAGCGCCCTCTTTGCCGGGACAAAACCCGGCGACCAAAAATCCCCCTCATCATACAGGTAAAAATAGCGCCCCCCACCCATATCAAGCGGGACATTATTATAGCGGAAACGCGTGATACGGCGCAGCTTTGCGTCCTTAAAAAAACTGTACCCGCCCGCTGTATTAGAAATCAACGAAAAAAAATCCTGTGTGCCAAGATAATTAATCCATGGGTACGGGGTCAGTGGTGTCGTAATCACATACTCCTTATTCTCATCATCAAAATAGCCGAATTTCATGCCGTAATCCCCCTTTTACAAAATATTCCTCTGTTTCTTAAACGTTTTCGTGCTTCCTAAACCCATTATAGCATGAATATATCCAAAGCGCTACCAACTATTTTGCCAAAAAGTAGGGAGCCGCATTGTGAAAAAGCAACAACAAAGCCCCCATGGAAAAATCCCTGGGGGCTTCGGCTTATCGCTATGCAGTTTTTTATTCCTTTAAAGTGATGGTATCCCGGACGATTCCCGGTAATCTTCCTTCATCCCAATAGAGCCGCACGCGCCCCTACCTGCGCAGATCAAGCCCTCGGACACCGGTATGGCTATATTGCATCCCTGATCGGACATACTGCGCACCGGTTTCCTCAGAACAATTCCCCATGGTATCCTATGTAAAACAACTACCTTTCCCAGACACACGGACAGGAAATCCCTGTTTTCCTTAAAGGTAAAAAATCAATCCAGCGTGTTGCCAAAGTTCATACCCTGTGTCGGGCGGGCAAAGCCCACATACATCCGGGCGAGAAATCCTGGCAAAATCAAGTGATTTACGGTAAAGGTATATACCTCTTTCCTATCCGGCTCCTAAGTATCTTTGGATTTCAGCGGCACTGTGCCAAATCACAATGAAAGTTGCGGCAGCAACGATCTTTAATGCTCGGGAAATATCCCCGGAGGGATTTTTATCCTGCTATAAAACAATGACCTTATAGATAATCACCTAATTCAGCACGATAAAAAAGACCGGTTTTCCAACCGGCGCAATCACATCAAAAAATAATCATAACAGTGTTGGCGGCTGGCTGCCATTTTACAGGCCCTTTAGCTTTGCGTCCCTGCCTTTCGGCAGGTTTGCCTTTATCAGTACTTGTTACTGAAATCTTTTTCTTATTATTTTTTAGTATACAGCATTTTCGACAATTTGTCAACCAGTCAGGTGAAAATTTTTGTAAAAAATTACGTTGGTAAAAACAAAACTTTTATCTTTTTCTATCTTGCCTTGCAATAATAGCAGTAACCCGCCAATCCCCGGACGGGCTACGCCACTGCATCCACACCGATAACAATAAACCCAAGCACTTTCTTATTCCAGGCAAAAAGTGCTTCAAGCTCCCTTGTAATCTGAGTGTAACAGCTCTCCTCCTGTTTTTCTACCAGTACCACATAATCCGCTGACATCACTTCCGAAACGGCGGATGGATTGCCCAATATATTGGGAAGGCATTTTATAGTATAAGAGTTTTCCCACTTCATTTCAGCGAGAAGTTCTTTCATCTCCCTTTCGGCAACATTCCCGGTAAAAGCAATCACTTTCTCTTTTACACGCTGCCCCATATCCACATCCCCTTCTCCATTTATAACGGACTCTTCCTTGGTAATTTTCCCTGCCATCCCAGAAGATATCGCAAGAGCCTTCAGTTCCGCCTTCACACTTTGAGCCGCAACCCTTTTAAGCGTCAGGGCATCCCGCTCATAAAGTGTAAGCCCGC
>CAJTOR010000024.1 GCA_910577675.1 uncultured Lachnospiraceae bacterium | reverse complement strand
CCTTAACGGCGTGGACTTTATAGAACCGCTTGATATTAGCACTATTTTCAGCAATGCCTTGGATAATGCCATTGAAGCAAGCGAAAAGCTGCCGGAGGAACAGAGGGCAATCCTTGTGAAGGCGGGAAAAATGCAAAACTTCTTTTCGGTTTTGATTGAAAATAACTGCTTGCAGAATAGTGAAAACACAAATATCCGCACTACAAAGAGCGACGATTTTCTCCACGGTTTCGGTATCTCCAATATGCGAAAAGCCGCTGAAAAGTACGGCGGTCAGTTGACAACCAAATATGAAAAAGGCACATTCACCTTAAAAATCCTAATACCAATTCCATAAAGATTATAACTTACGAGCCTGTTGTCTATTACGGACAGCAGGTTTTTTCAATGCTTGAATATTAGAATTTGCGTTCTGAATATTAGAAACTGCGCCGGCTATTGTATCTTTTATGAAATAGGATATGATGAGCATATCAAGTGGTATAAATCAAGGAGGAATTACTATGTCAATATTAAATGCAACCCATTTGAAAAAATACTATGGTAAGGATGAGAGCCTTGTCAAAGCTCTGGATGATGTGAATGTGTCCGTAAAGAACGGTCAATTTGTTGCCATTATTGGTACATCGGGCAGTGGTAAATCTACTTTGCTCAATATGCTTGGCGGATTGGATATCCCTACTTCTGGCAGTGTTAAGGTGGAGGATAAAAGTCTTGAAAAACTTACAGAGGAACAGCTCACGGTGTTCCGCCGTCAGCGTATCGGTTTCATTTTTCAGAATTACAACCTTATTCCGTATCTTACGGCGTATGAAAATATCGTGCTTCCTGTCCGCCTGGATGGCAAGATAGAGGATAAAAAGTTTTTGAAAGAAATCGTACATTTCTTGGAACTTGACGGGAAACTTTCTAATTACCCGAGCCATCTTTCAGGCGGTCAGCAGCAGAGGGTGGCGATTGCCCGTGCATTAGTGTCAAAACCTGCAATTATCTTAGCCGATGAACCAACGGGAAACCTTGACAGCCGCACAAGCGATAAAGTTATCGACCTTTTGAAAATGACGAGTGAGAAGTTCAATCAGACTATCGTTATGATTACCCACAATCCTGAAATTGCTGGAAAGGCGGATGTGAGAATACGTATTGAAGATGGGAAAATAGCGGGATAAGGGAGGTAATCGGAATGAACAATAAAAAGATAACGGCAAAAATGATTTCTTTGATGTCAAAGCAGAGCTTGAAATCAAGCCGTATGCGTAACCTGTTTGTGATGATTACCATTGTCTTGGCATCGGCTCTCTTGACCACAATCCTTATGTTTGCGATGGGACAAAAACAGCAGGTTAAAAACAACCTATCCCATAGACAGCAGGTAGGCTACTATAACCTTACCAATGAACAGGTAGAAATGCTGAAAGCAGATGACCGCATTGCTTATCAGATACAGGCGAAAACAGGTATCCTTTCCCAGATGGACGGCTTTGATGTCATGCCGTATTATGTGAGCGAGTTGTCCGATAAAATCCAAATCGGCGAACTGCTTGAAGGAAAACTCCCCGAAAAAGAAGATGAAATTGCTGCACAAGCGGCTATGCTTAAAAAGATGGGTGTCGAGCCTGGGGTTGGAAGCAGCGTGACTTTTACCTTTTATGATGGCAGCACCGAAACTTTTAGGGTATCGGGTATCTTAAATGGCAGCGATACGGTAAAGCAGTTTTCCGTATTCTTCTCTGAAAATTATGCACAAAACGGCAGTCAGTTAAAAGATATGCCGTATGAGGTTTATGCAAAGCTGTACGGTGCAACAACAATGCATCCTGAAGATTGTAAAGAAGAGATGTACTTAATCGGAAGTGACGCAGGGATTGAAAGAAAATATGTCAGTCCTTCAAAGTCATTTATTGAGTCACTGTCTGTGGATACACAGTCTGTGATGGTTTATGGTATGGTTGGAGCGGTTATTCTGCTTGCGTGTATCCTTGTGATTTATGGTGTGTTTTATCTCTCCGTCATCGGGAGAATACATCAGTTTGGGCAGCTTTGCACCATTGGTATGACAAAGAAGCAGATGAAAAGATTTGTTTCCCGTGAGGGGGGTGTATTGTATCTTCGCTCAGCTCCTATCGGTATTTTGATTGGCGGAATTGCAGGATATTTTATTATCCCCGACGGCTTTAACATCGTGAACACCCTTTTGATAATCGCTCTTGTATTTTCGGTTATCTATGTTATTACAATGATTTCGGTACGCAAACCTGCTCGACTTGCGGCGGCTGTTTCGCCGATGGAGGCACTCCGCTATGTACCGCAGGACGGTATGAAAAAGGGTGCGAACAAGAAACTTTGCCGTAAACTATCTCCAGTGGGATTGGGGATGATGAATTTTTCCAAAAACAGAAAGAAAGCAACGGTTACAATGCTTTCTTTGGCTTTGGGTGGTATTCTCTTTATGACAGCCGCAACCTATATGTCATCTTTTGATAAGGAAAATTATGCAAGACAGGGCTATTTTGTAGATGCAGAGTTTCACATCGGATATGCACAGTCCGCTATCGAACTGAATGAAAACGGTATGAGTGGCATACAGGCAGAGATGCCTTTGAATGATGAGATGGTACAGGAAATCTCTGCTTTAGACGGGGTAGAAAAGGTAATGGAAATCAAGAGTTTTGGGATCCGCTTTGATTACCCGAAAAACGATGAATACGGAAATGATGATATTATCTATCCTTTGAGCGGGGAAGAAACAAGGGAAATCGGTAAATATTTGGAGGATGGAAGTGCCGACTATGATAAGCTGATGAGCGGCAATTATATTCTTGTGGCAGGAAATGGAAATGCAGCTGAGATTTACGGCTGGGAATTTACGGTTGGAGATACGATTATACTTCATTACTATGACGGCAGCAAAATGACAGAAAAGGAAGTTACGATCCTCGGTGTTTTGAATGATAAGTATGTTCTTGACCACGAGGGGCTTGAGGGATGGTTTTTGATGCCTGAACAGGCAGTCCTAAATTGGCTTGCTTATGACTGTTTAAACGCGCATCTGCTTGTATCAACTGGAGCGGATAAAGAAGAAGGGGTAGGAAAAGCGCTTACAGAAATGTTGGAGGAGAAAAGTAAATTATATCTTGAAACCTTTGCTGATAGAAAAGTAGCTTATGAACAAACTGCAAATCAGATGTTTGGAGCTATCAGTGGATTGGCAATCTTTATTATGATGTTCAGTATTTTAAGTATGATGAATACGCTGATTACCAACATTGTTACCCGTAAACAGGAACTTGCAATGTTAGAGTCCATCGGAATGAGTAAAGTCCAGATTCGCAGGATGCTGCTAGGAGAAAGTCTGCTCCTGGTGCTTGCTACTGTTGGTGTGACAGTAACCATTGGTACGCTGAGCGGTTATGTACTCAGTAATGTACTCTACAATATGGGAGCATTCTATATGGCATTTAAGTTCCCTGTGAGTTTTGCACTTATTTATGCAGGTATACTGATTATTGTACCGCTGCTGATTACCTTTGTGTCAATGCAAAGCTTTTCAAAAGAAGCACTTGTAGAAAGATTGAGAGGAATGGAAAATTGATATGCGAATATACGATACGCATTACAGGTGACCACAATATTCTTGTACTTTCGCCCCAAATTATAGGAATGCTGCTTGAGAAAATCCGATATTCGGAAACGAGAGAATTGATAATCCCTGCGGAAGAGTTACTTCCGCAGGGATATACGGAATATCTGGAGCGTGTGATGCAGACAAATGGTATAGGGACAAATATCGGCAAACAGGATGTTTATGATTTGACAGCAAAGCAAATAGGAATGCTGAAAGTGAAACAGCGGAAATGCTTTGATAAAGCAACAGCGGAAACAACCGAGAATGCTGCCCAGTTTAATATTGAAACAAACAGGGATTTCTTTTTGCTGACAAAGCAATCGGACAGCCGTTTTCTTTGTGATTATGGGAATGGGGAGAAAATTATGGTATCACTAAAGTATTTATAATATCCGGAAATGGCAGAGGTCAGAGGTTTATTCCGCTGGCTCTTCCATTTCAATATTTTTAGACCGGAAATATATGAAGATTATTATTGAAAAGAGTAAATAGATAGGATATAATTAGAAATACTTATAGTATGCTTCCCCCCTATAACGACTTAAAATCGAAGGAATTTAGAATAAAATATAAGTTTTGAGGTGCCATGCCATGTCCGACATTTTCCGTATTATCGACCGCATCCACATTGAGGGTCGGGGAACCATCTACACAACCACGATCCCAAAGGGAGCCAATCTTCATATCTCTGACCATTTATTTGACCTTAACGGAAACTCTTTTAAGGTTAAGGGGCTTGAAATAAGAGAAATATTTATCTCTGATATCCCCCTTCACGAGCGCCCGGTGGATATCCTTTTAGAATCCGCTGATAAGACGGAGCCGGATGGGGATATACTTGTGGGCGGGCAGTTAGAAATCAATTTTCTCTTTTGTAACCACCCTCTATATCCGCGAAAGGTGGATGAGGATTATAAAGAAGAACACAGGGTAGCGGGGCTTTCCCATTCCTGTGCACTTTTTAGTTATGAAGACCTTGAAAAAGGTAAATTGTCCCTGTACGGGGATGAAATCACAGGTCTTGCGGTATACAGGGGATGGATGATGAAACCCCGTATGTACAGCGACTTTTATAATCAGTTGGAAGAAAGGGGAATAATCCTAATCAACACCCCAAAAGAGTATGAACGCTATCATCTTCTACCCGGCTGGTATAAAGAATTTGAGAATGAAACAGCAAACTCCGTGTGGACAGTGGGCAATTGTATGCAGGATGTTTTTTATATTTCAAAGGAACTGGAAGGTTCCTATATTGTAAAAGACTATGTAAAAAGCAGGAAACATGAGTGGCATGATGCCTGTTTTATTGAAAATGTCAGGGATCAGGCTGCCGTGAATAGAGTGGTTGGAAATTTTATTGAGCGGCAGGGGGCTGACCTTGTGGGCGGGATTGTGTTAAGGAAATATGAAAACCTGCGGCAGAATGGTTTTCATAAGCAGAGCAAAATGCCACTTTCAGAGGAGTACAGGGTTTTTGTATATGCCGGGAAAATACTTGCTGTGGATAATTATTGGTCGGGGGCATCAGATATAAAATTTTCTGCGCAGGAATACAGATGGATTGAATCGATTGCGTCAAGGGTAAAGAGCAATTTTGTAACAGTGGATCTGGCGAGGAAGGAAGATGGAACCCTTATTATTATGGAATTTGGAGATGGTCAGGTTTCCGGGCTTCAACAGGTAGCGGCTGAAACATTTTACGGGGCATTCCTAAGAAAATATATGAAATAACCATAAACTTGGATGGAAGGGAGAAATTTTATGATATTTTCAGATCACCCAATAGCCGATATGGATTTTTCCATCCTTAGCGGGAGCTTTGCGATAAAGGACGGTGTCACCTACCGTGAAACTGGATATTGGCATGAGGCGGCACTTTTTGCGCTGCACGATACGGAGAAAAAAACAGAACTTGCCATGGTTCCACTTGGGAGCTTACAGGAGAGATTTATTGCATTTGCCCAGTGTGATATAGAGGGGGTGCGCTACAAAATTCAAAAAATACAGGGTGGGCACTGTTATTATTCGACGTTTTTAGAAAATGGAATAATTTTACATAAACCCCTCCGGGAAATAAGCGAGATCTGGATACAGAGAAATTATGGAAATGGTCGGATTGGGATTGAAGTTATCTATCAAAAGCAGGGAATTTCGGTGCTGCCAAGCGACCGTAAATTTTACCTTGAGGAAATGCACAGCGGGAAATTAATGTTATCCTATCTGGATGAACTGCTTAGCGTGCCGCGGACAAAAGAAGAACTGGGAAAGTTTTATGGGGGGAGGATATGGTTTGGGGAGGCAGACCTTGCGGGGTTGATTACGGATGAATATATCAGCCGGATGAAAATTGATAACGAAGAATTTGATTTTACGCAAGATCTTGCCTATGGACTGATTGCGATATCCCCGGTAAGTTCAAATGGAAACCACTACATCCGTGAAATATGTGAAACATTTAACCAACTATCAGACCCGGCTGCGCGATGATTATTTGTCACGTAGTCGGGCTTTTTTGATTCACCCGCTTGATAAATTAAGGGAAATGGTTATAATGAAAACCGTTTAATGGTTAGGTCTACGCTTTGATACAGGGAGATTTTGCTTTAGTAAATAAATGTGGAGGGAAATCAGATGCAGAAAACTTTTATAAGATACACATCAGCCATTATGGTGGTGGGAATATTGTTAATCATTTCCTTTAACTTTGGGTTTATGCTGCATAATCTCGAGAAAGAACAATACGATAGTTTTTGTGGAAAGATAGACCAGGTGGTTCATACCCTTGAAAATAACCAGATGGAACTTGAGATGATGAATGAGAACCTGGATATGGATTACCTGACAAGAGCCAGGGCGGCAGCCTATGTGCTTGACCGTGAACAGGATGTATCAATGGATGTGGCACAGATGCAGTATCTTGCAAAGCTTTTGGATGTGGACGAGCTTCATATTATTGATGAGAACGGGATTATTGCCGCGGGCTCTGTTTCGGAATATGTTGGGATAGATATGGCAAACCATAAACAGACAAGGGAATTTCTTGAACTTCTGGACCGGGAGGGGGAGGATGCATATTTGATCCAGGAACAGCAGCCGAATGCCGCGGAAGGGAAAATTATGAAATATGTCGGTGTGCGCAGGAAGGCGATGAAAGGAGTGGTTCAGGTCGGTTTTGAACCAATTCGTCAGATGCAGGCGCAGGAGAGAAACTCTTACAGTTATATTTTTTCCAGGTTCCCGACGGATGCGGGGGAAGAGCTGTATGTGCTGGATATTGCGGGCGGGGAAATACTGGGTCATTCGGGTGGAATGGAGCGGGAATTTTCCGGGGAATCCTATCAACTTGAAAAACTTTTGGACTGTGTTGATGGCATGTACATAAAAGATGCGGATGGCAGGGCAATGTATGTGGTCAGCAGGCAATATGGGGAAGTTTTGATTTGTACTGCCATCCCAAAAACTGTTTTATTCCAGGAATTGTGGGTTAATGTGCTGTTAACATTATTATATCTGTTATTTGTAGTGATATTGGTAACATTCAGTTTAAATTATCTTCTCCGGTGTAAGGTCATTGATGGAATCCACGGTATTATTGACAAACTTTCAGCGATAACAAAGGGTGATCTGCATGTCCGACTTGAGCAGGGGGGAAACCGGGAATTTGAGGAATTGAGTTATGGGATCAATACAATGGTGGACAGTATTGTAAGCATTTCCGGGCGCAGTTCGAGGATTATTGAATTGAGCGGTTTTCCATTTGCTGCTTTTGAATATGACAGCGAAACGGGACATTTATTTGTTACATCGGGGTTAAAGTCGTTACTTGATATCCCTGAAGAAAAAGCTGAGAATATTTGCAACAATCTTTCCCTGTTTGATAACTATATCCGGGGGATTATGAAGCAGACCGTCGAGGGGGAGGCAGATATTTATAAGATAAACAATACAAAATATATTCGTATCCATATGTCACAGGGAAAAAATAAATGCCTTGGAGTTATCACCGATGTGACGGAATATGTGTTGGAGAAACGGCAGATGCAGTATGAAAACACGCATGACCCTTTAACAGGGCTAAACAAATATTCATATTTTAAGCAGCTAGCTGGGCAGGTTTTAAGCGGGATGCCCGCGGGGATGTGCTGTGCGGCGGTTATGCTTGACCTTGATTCCTTTAAGCAGGTCAATGATACATTTGGGCACGATGCCGGGGATAAATACTTGCAGGGATTTGCGGATATTTTAAAGACATTTCCAAAGGAACATGTCCTTACTGCAAGGCGTTCCGGCGACGAATTTTGTATGATGCTCTATAATTGTGGGGGCGAAGCAGAACTTTTGGGGTATTTAAAGTTACTTTATGATATGCTTGCAAAGACTCCCGTGAATCTGTCAGGGCAGGAGAGCCGGCTGATTGGAGCGTCCTGTGGTTTTGCATGGACAATGGATCGTAAGGAGGATATTGTAGAGCTGATTGCACATGCGGATGAAGCGTTATATGAGGCGAAAAGGGATGGGAAGGGGACTTATCGGAAATATCGGGGTTAAGATGACGGGGATGAAGATAAATAGTTAAGTTCGTAGCAGCTCAGGCAAGGGCGCGGGGAAGTAAATAAATTTTACATATTATCTTTATTTATTATTTCAAGTTATTGTTGCAAATGTTCTGGAGCAGGTGTAAAATAAAGGAAAGGAACGTACAGGAAATTTAAAAGTTTCGGGAGTTTCGGGAGTTTCGGGAGTTTCGGGAGTTTCGGGAGTTTCGGGAGTTTCAGGAGTTTCAGGAGTTTCAGGAGTTTTGTAGCTTAAAAATTTAGGAATTTAGGCTTGGGATAAAACAAAAGTGGGGAGCATTAAAGACGGAGGAATAACATATGCACTTTTTACACTGCCCGCATTGCGGAAGGAAGCTGGAACCAAGGGAAATAGGGGATGAGGGACTTGTTCCGTTTTGTGCAGACTGTGAAAGACCGTTCTGGGATATTTTTACAACATGTGTGATCTGCGCTGTGGTCAATGAGAAAGATGAGATTGCCCTGCTTCGACAGAATTATGTATCCGAAACCAAGTATGTGTGCGTTGCCGGGATTATGAAAATGGGGGAATCCGCGGAGGAAACAGTGGCGCGGGAAGTCAGCGAGGAAATCGGTATAGAAGTGGAAACCCTGCATTATATAAGAAGTTACCCATACGAAAAAAAGGAAATGCTGATGCTGGGTTTTTTGGCAACGGCAAAAAAGAAGGAGCTTATCCTGTCCGGCGAAGTGGATGCGGCCGAGTGGGTGCCACTTAATGAGGCACAGGGAAAATTGAGGGAAGGCAGCATTGCGTGGAAACTTGTAAATGAAGTAAAAAGCGCGCGGTATTCCGGAAAAAGAGGTGTAGTGCAATCATTGTAAGTGTGGGGAGTGTGATTGCAGGTGAGGGAATAAGGGGGAAATGATGATGGATCAGAAGAATGAAGAGTTTATCAACAGTTTGAAAATTGAGGATGTGCCATGGAATCAATTGACCACCGCATATGGAAGGGCGGGCGATTTTCCGGAATATCTTGCGGTACTTAATCAGATGTCGGATCTTGAAAAGATGGAAAATGCATTAGGGGAGCTTGGACAATATATCGAGCATCAGGGTACGCTGTGGCATTCCACGCCGTTTGCCCTGATTTTCCTTGTGCGCATTTACAGGGAGGCAGTAAAAAAGAAAGAATCAAAAAATGCTGTATGGCTTATTAAGGAGCTTGAAAGTTTGTTTTTGCTCATTGTCGAATGCTACCATGATATGGAGGAGATGGGTGAGGATGTGCCATTGCCGCTGTTTTCGGATATGTTGAAAACGGAGTATCTTATGCCTTTAAATATAAGTGAGGAGGAAGAGGATCGGTGGTGGGATGATGGTTACGATGAAGATTTGTTTGCCAGTTGCTATTATTATTCGTACAAGCTGGTGGAGGAGTTTGACGAGTAGATTTAATAACTGGTTTGACAGGGCGGCTGCAAAGTATCAAACCCTCTGCAGCCGCCCTTTTTGTGCATCCGCTATTAATTTAACAATTAATTTTTAGAACTGTTAATGTATATCTGTCATGAGTTCAAGCACTGTATCGTAACCTTTTTCCACAGCAACCTGGACACAGCTCTCGCCCTTGTTGTTTGTGTGGTTGTAATCAGCGCCTTTCTTAATCAGGAAGCGGGCAACCTCCTGGTTGCCATATTTTAAGGCGTAATACAGTGCGGTATTCCCGGTATTGTCCGTCATGTTTACATCCGCTCCCGCGCGCACAAGTTCTTTTACAGTATCTTTGGAGCACATGTTCAGAGTCTTAGTATTTAAAAGCAGTGCCGTATTCCCGGAATTATCCGTGGCATTCACATCCACACCTCTTTCGATAAAGAGTGGGAGGAGTTCCCTTGCCGGATTGAAATGTAATGTCACCAAAAGCATTAGCGGGGTTTTGCCGTCATTTCTTGCACCGTCAAGAGTTTTAAGTTCCCTTAGTACTTTTACCCTCTGCTCCGGACTTAAATCGCCGCCGTATTTCTTTTTCATTACGGCAAGGTGTGCAGGAAGCTCGCCGTCAATATTTGCTATGGAGCAGTCGGCACCATTTTCCAGAAGGAATTTTACAATATCGCTGTGTCCGTAAATGCATGCTATATGCAGCGGAGTATTGCCCGAATCGGCAGGCTCATCCTGCGTAATATTCATGTCAAC
The DNA here is from genome assembly GCA_910577675.1 of uncultured Lachnospiraceae bacterium. Taxonomy (GTDB): domain Bacteria; phylum Bacillota; class Clostridia; order Lachnospirales; family Lachnospiraceae; genus RGIG4057. The sequence continues at coordinate 37,743 of CAJTOR010000024.1, read as the reverse complement.
ACCTTTTTCTACCATGATTTTAAGCATTTCAAGGTGCCCGTTGCGCACTGCCCAATGTACGGCACAAAGCCCGTTGTTGTCAATCTGTTCCATGGATTCCTTTGAAAAGAATGGCGCTGCGCTCTCGGCGTAGTCGTCATGTTTCCCGGAAAATAACATATTCCTCTTCTCACATGATGCGACCAGATTGGCAGGGGTTCTTCCATGGATAATCGCTTCATTCATATCCACGCCAAGTTCGATCAGTTTTTTGATTACATGCACGCCGTAACGGCCTGTTAAGCATTTGTCGCGCAGGCAGTAAACGCTGCCGCCGCTGTGGATTGGCGCTGTAAAATCAATATCGTACTTGTGGCACAGATCAAGAATCTTACATTTCTCATCGTTGACAAGGGCATTGTGCAATATACCTTCGATATACTCCATATCATCTTCGTCATACGGGTCAATTTTTGAGATCAGTTTCTCGGCGAGATAAAGGGCAATCGAAACCTTGTCCCGCTCGTGGTCGGAAAAGCTTGCAAACGCATTTGATGTATTGAGGCTTAAATTGGACATGTTCATGCGGCTTGCCTCACAGTCCTCGTTTGCACCGGCATCCTTTAGTGCCATTAAAAGCCCCTCGCTGTAAATCTTGGCTGCCGCCTGCATCGGTGTTTCCCCCGCCGCGTTCGGTGTGTTAATCATACCGTCACATTTTGAAAGAAGAAGCGCCGCTGTCAAATGGTGGTTTTTGATAGCTGTCAAAAGCAGGGTATTACCATTTTCATCAACATAGTCCGTCTGAGCGCCCTTCTTTAAAAATACTTCGGTCAGTGCAAAGGAGAGATTGGTGTTGTCACCCTGCAAAATGAAAACGAGCGGGGTCAGGCCATTTGCATCTTTTGCGTTGATGCCATCGGGAAGAAGCTCTGCGATTAACGCGCGCTGATCCAGGCTGTAGCGCTGGCATTCAAAGGCGTTCTGGAAATTTTCAAGGCGCGGGCGGACGAGGATATGCCATAAATTCTGTCCTTCTGCATTGGTTGCATTTGCGTCTGCGCCGTGGTCAATCAGAAGTTTTGCCATATTGTAGTTGGCGCGGCAGCAGGCAAGCATAAGCGGTGTCAGTCCTTTGCCCTTGCCGTCCGTTATGTTTATGTCGATGCCAAGGTTCCCGTCGTCTAAGATTTTTTCAACGGCATTATAGAAATTGTACCATACAAGGAGGTGGAACAGGCTTAGACCCCCATTGCACGAGGTGTCGGTAAGGGCGGCCTTGTCACAGCCGGAAATTAAATCCTCTGCCGCCTGTATTTCTTCCGGTGTAAAGATGTTGTAACGGTACATATTGTAGTCGAACTTGCAGGTCCACCACGGTATGTATTTCGTGCGGTTGTTGGTGAGGGAATCCCCGAGCATTTTTTTCAGTTCATTGATATCCATGTGATAGTCCCTCCCCCTAATTTTCAGCGCCGGCAACGAGAAGTTTTTCTACAATATCGTTGTTGCCCGCTTCGGTTGCATAGTAGAGTGCAGTGTGCTCCGTAATATCGGCGTAGGTAACGTCCGCTCCCTTTTCGATCAGGGCTTCCACAATGTAATTGCTGCCCTCCTTTGCCGCGATAATAAGAGCAGTTTCGCCGTCCTCGTCGCGCTCATTGATATTTGCACCGTGCTCGAGCAGCTTTTTTACCAGGCGCTCGTTGCGGTTTGCCGCCGCAACATGCAGAGGAGCCATGCCGTCGTTTCCGCTTATATTGGTATTGGCACCCGCCTCGAGCAGCAGTTCCGCAATCAGGAGGTTATCTTTCGATGCCGCTACGTAGAGGGGGGTCTGTTTGCTGTCGTTCCGCGCATTGATATCGATACCGCCCTTTGCAAGCATTGCCTTTACGACTTCCCCCTGCTCATTGTAACACGCCTGGTGGAGGGGGGTATTACCAAAAGCGTCCGCGTTTCCCGCATTTTCGTTTGACATGCTCTCGATTAACTGTACAAGCCCAAGTGCGTTCGCATAATCGAGTGCGGTATGGTTCTGGTTGTCCATAATGGAAATGTCTGCGCCAAGTTCAACTAAATACCTGGCGGCCTCCGCCTTTTTCGCTTCCACCGCGTAGATCAGGGCAGTCCTGCCTCCGCGGTCCGTCGCATTGATATCCGCGCCCGCATCAATCAGAAGTTTTATAACTTCCTTGTTGCCCGAATTAACCGCCATATGTAGCGGGGTGACGCTCTCATTTGAAATCAGGTTTACGTCAGCTTCCTTGTCAAGAAGCAGTTTTACAATATCGCGGTACCCTTTTTTGCTGGCGTAGTGGAGTGGGGCGAAGCCCATTTCATCCACCGCGTTGACATTGATCCCGTCCTTTTTTAAAAAGGACATAACCACACCTTTCTGACCGTTCTGGCATGCTTTTAACAAAAGTTTTTCCATTTTTAACCTCCCTGCTGCGACTGGTTTCGGAGTTGTTCGGAAGTTTTGCGCAGCATAAACATCCTGACCGTCCTGCTGTTAATTTTACATGCTTCCTATTATATACTGTTTTTTTGCTGTTGTCGAGTGGCTTTTCCGTTTTTTTCCGCATCCATGCAGTTTTTTAGCGGTATTCTGCCGCTAGTTTTTCGAACAGGACGAGCGCCCTTTCTATGCGTTTTGTTGGCACGCAGTAGGAGATGCGGACATGCCCCGGACACCCGAAATCGTCGCCCGGCACAAAGAGCAGGTCATATTTTTTCGCGCGCTCGCAAAATGCGGCAGCATCCGGCTCTAATGAACGCGGGAAAATATAGAATGCGCCCTGTGGCTTTACGCAGGAAAAACCGAGCTTTATTAATCCGTCATAGAGAAGATCACGGTTTTTCTTGTAGACGGAAAGATCAGCCGTCTGCCCCGCACATTTTGCAGCAACGCGCTGGAAAAGACTTGGTGCATTGACATAGCCGAGGGAGCGCCCAGCCCCGCAAATGGCGGCATAGGCAGTTTTCGAATCCACCAGTTCATCCGGCACAAGCACATAGCCAATGCGCTCACCCGGGAGCGAAAGGGATTTGCTGTATGAGTAGCATACAATGGTATTGGCGTAATATTTGGTGACAAACGGGATTTTCATCCCATCATAGACTAATTCCCGGTACGGCTCGTCAGAAATCAAAAAAATCGGATGGCCGATTACAGCACTCTGTTCGGTGAGAAGCGAGGCGAGTTTTTTTATGGTTGCCTCGGAATAAACTGTGCCGGAAGGGTTGTTCGGGGAATTGATAACGACGGCCTTGGTGTGAGGGGTAATTGCCTTAGAAAGCCCGTCGAAATCGATTTGGAACGCTTCTGTATCGGCTTTTACAACCACACATTTAGCACCTGCGCCCTTCTCGATAAAACACTGGTATTCCGGGAAGAACGGCGCGATCACAATAAATTCATCGTCCTCTTCTGCAAGTGCTTTGAAACATGCGGAGAGTGCCGCCGCCGCGCCGACGGTCAGGTAGAAATTATCCGCGTTAAAATTTGTGTCGAAGCGGCGGTTTAAATCCTCCGCCAATACTTTGCGCACACCCGCATCGCCCTGTGCACTTGTGTAGCTGTGGGCGGTGATGGGTCCTTCCGTATCAAGGATTGTGAGCACGGCATCTTTTACGCTGTCCGGCGCAGGGACGCTGGGGTTTCCGATGCTGAAATCATAGACATTTTCCGCGCCAACCTGCGCGATGCGGGTTTTTCCGTATTCAAAGATTTCGCGGATGGTGGAACGCTTCTGACCTAATTCAACCATGGATTGAGAAAACATATTTTTTACCTCTCTTTATTTTGCTATTGCGGTAATCTTAACATAAAATCCCTATAGCGTCAACTCTGACAAAATTCGAAAGGAATTCTTAAAGTTTACTGAAAAAAGCTGGTAATTCAAGCTTTGTTCATAAATCTGTGGTATGATGTACATGTAAGTTAAAAATTCTGCATCCTGCGGGTGTAAATTATCCTGGTGCGGGATTTGGATAGTGAAAATTTGCCCTGCGCAAGACCGTTGGTTTTCCCCTAAGCTGTGCGGGCGCTGGACAAAGATTAAAGAAAGTTAAGGTGATATAGAGATGGAATTGCCAATGTCATTTAATGAGGAGGAACTCTGGGGGCGCACCCTGTTATTGTACAACGCCGCCCTGCTTGAAATTGGGACAAAACTTGAGATATTGAATAATGAATTTAAACAGGCACATCAGTATAATCCGATTGAACATATTACTTCGCGCATTAAATCGGCGCAGAGCATCGCGAAAAAAATGCGCCATAACGGCAGGGAGCTTACGGTCGAGAACATCGTGAAATATATAAATGATATCGCCGGAATCCGCATTATCTGCTCGTTTACAAACGATATTTACCGGATTGCCGACCTGATTGCCAAGCAGAGCGACATCACGGTACTGAAAGTGAAAGATTATATTGTGAATCCCAAGCCCAACGGCTATACTTCCTACCATATGATTGTGTCCGTGCCGATTTTCCTCTCGAATGAGGTGATTGACACCAAAGTGGAGATACAGATCAGGACGATAGCGATGGACTTCTGGGCGAGCCTGGAGCATAAAATATACTATAAATTTGAGGGTCATGCACCGGATCATATTACGCGCGAATTAAAAGAGTGTGCTGACCTGGTATCATTCCTTGACCGCAAGATGGTCGCAATCAATGAGGAAGTGCAGAGTTACAAGGCACCGGAACAGGAGGAGGGGCGCACGCGCTATCTAACGAACCTGATTAAGGAGCGGATGAAGGACGCTTACGGTACAGTGATGGATGAAAAGGCAATCGAGGAGGAGGAAAAGGAACTGGAAGAAAATGGAAAATACCCGGTGGAGGAATCTGCCGTATCACAGGAACCCGTGCAGGCTGTGGATGACCAGGAGGAAGATGGAAACTGGCGTCCTGTCGAGGAAGACGGGATGCTCCAGGTAATCACGGAACAAGTCATCAAGGAAAAAGACCGAACGCCAGGTTTTTTAAGCAGGTTTGCTTTTAGGAAAGCTTGATATTTTTTAATAATTCTGCGAGGCCGGTGGTAGCTTCCCCGCCGGAAGAAAATTCCCTAGGTGCCGTATCGGCTTCCACCGCCTCGTCTTTTTCGTTTACAGTCTTCATGCTGAGGCTTATCTTGCCATCCCTTACATCGCGGACCCTGACCTTAACCTCATCGCCCACCTTGAGCACTTCGCTGGGCGATTTGATACGCTTATCGCTGATCTGGGAAACATGCACCAGACCGGAAAGACCGTTGCCCAGGTCGACGAATGCGCCGAAAGGCATGATTTTTTCCACTTTACCCGAAAGGATGGTTCCTGCGGCAAGGCTTGCAACGCGGTTGTTTTTCTCCGTGATGGCTTTCTCAAGGAGAATATCTTTTGCGGAAAGAACAAGTTTTTTCCTGTCCTTATCAACAGTGATAACCCTTACTTCAAGTTCCTTCCCGACAAAGGTGGAGAGGTCTTCCACATAATTTATGTCGAGTTTTGAAGCGGGGATAAAGCCGCGGATGCCGTTCAGATAAGTGACAACGCCGGCATTAACCACCTGTGCAACCTTAACGGTCGCCGGGGTGCGCTCCTCCATCATGGTATTTAGGATATCCCATGCAAGTACATCATCCGCCTGCTTGCGGGAGAGAAGGATATTGCCGTCGCGATCCTCCCTAAGCACGGTCGCGGAGATCTCCTCACCGATCTTGATGTCCGCTTTAATAGAAAAGCGCGGGTCGTTACTTAACTCCTCCTGCTTGATAATGCCTTCGGCGTAACTGTTTAAATCAACGGTTACTTCGGTATCGGAGATGCCGATTACAGTGCCAGTCACGATATCGCCAGTCTTGAGCTTGCGGAACGAATGGTCGATCTGCGACTCAAATTCTGCCATCGAAGGAATGGCTTCTGGTTCCGTGGCAGGTACTGCCTCCTGCGGTGCACCGGTTTGCTCTAAGACATCTTGTTTTACTTCTTCGTTTTCCATAAATCCTTATACTTCCTTTCCGGCGGATTTCCTTAAAAGAAGTTTGCACTTTTGCAGATTCCGCCCTTTTAGAGCATAGTATAAACGATTTTGTATCATACTGCAAGCAGAAATTTCACTTGGGGAAACTGGCGGACAAAATTTAAAAAAATTTAAAAAGCCCTTGTGATGTAGGAAAAAAAAGGGTATACTGAATGATAATATCATTGAAGGGATATGAGGAGGAGAAAATATGGGACTGATTTTACCGGAGGGCTATGACCCAAGACTTGACGTGCGGCAGACGCAGGAGGCGATCAAATACATCCGTGATACATTCCAGAAGGAATTTGGGAAGGAACTAAATCTTGAGCGCATTTCCGCCCCGCTTTTTGTGGAAAAAAGCTCGGGGCTTAACGATGATTTAAACGGGGTGGAACGAAAGGTTTCCTTTGACCTTGGCGACGTGCCCGGCGAGGAGATGGAAGTGGTGCAGTCGTTAGCCAAGTGGAAGCGCATGGCACTAAAGCGCTATGGTTTCCTTCCGGGCGAGGGTCTTTACACGAATATGAATGCGATAAGGCGCGACGAGGAACTGGATAATCTGCATTCCTGCTATGTGGATCAATGGGACTGGGAAAAGGTTATCACAAAGGAGCAGCGCACGGTGGAAACCTTACAGTCGGTTGTCCGCCAGATTTTTAAGGTTATTAAACATATGGAACATGAAGTCTGGTATAAGTATCCTAAGGCGGTAAACCATCTGCCGGAGGACATTTATTTTATCAGCTCGGATGAACTTCTTTCGCGCTATCCGGACAAAACGCCGAAGGAGCGCGAGAATGCAATTGCGAAGGAGCACGGCTGTGTTTTTGTTATGAAGATTGGCGATGTGCTTGCCGATGGGAAACCCCATGACGGGCGCGCGCCGGACTATGATGACTGGGCATTGAACGGGGATATTTTGTTCTGGTATAATACACTTGGATGTGCGCTTGAGGTATCGAGCATGGGAATCCGTGTCGATGAGGTTTCTCTGGCTTCCCAGTTAAAGAAATCGGGGTGCGAGGAGCGCAGGAAGCTGCCGTACCATAAGATGTTACTTGGAGGTGAACTGCCTTATACCATTGGCGGCGGTATCGGACAGTCGCGCCTGTGTATGCTGTTGCTTGACCGCGCCCATGTCGGTGAAGTACAGGCTAGTATCTGGCCGGAGGATATGAGGCAGGCATGCAGGGAACATGGAATCATATTGCTGTAGCGCCGCGCATATGTTACATAGCCTGCGCGGTTTTTCGCTGATTAATGTCCCCGCAAGCCCGGGCGGTAGTTACAGGTATATCCGTGGGGGTTAAAGGCGGCGGACAGGTTATAAGAATTTCCAAAAGAATAATTGCAGGAGCAGGAAAGGAGAGGAGAAAATGGGGGAAAAGAAAAGTGGGAGTACAAAAGCGGAATGTTATTCAAACAGGGAACTGTCCTGGCTTAAATTTAACGGGCGTGTTCTTGAGGAGGCGGCGGATGAGTCCGTGCCCCTTGCGGAACGGCTGACTTTCGCGTCGATTTTCCAGAGCAACCTGGATGAATTTTTTATGGTGCGCGTCGGGTCGCTGCACGACCAGATGCTTTATTCACCGGATTTATGCGAGAACAAAACAAGGATGAACCCGCAGCAGCAGATTGCGGCAATCCTTGATGAGAGCCGGGAACTTTGCAGGAAAAAGGACGGGATATATTTTGAGCTGATGGCGCAGGTACAGGAGAGGGGCGGCGTGGAACTGATTGATTTCGCAAAGCTTTCCGAGGAGGATGCCGCGTATCTCGAGGTATATTTCAATACGGAAATCCGCCCGCTGATCTCGCCGCAGGTGGTTGGGAAGCGCCAGCCATTCCCATTTTTAAAGAACAAGGAAATCTATGCGGTTGTGGCGCTCGAGGCAAAAAACAGTGAAAAAATTGGTATTGTGCCGTGCAACAACGGGCTGTTTGACCGCTTAATCCAGCTTAAAACCAACCCGAACCGATTTATGCTTGTGGAGGAGCTGATCCTGCATTTTGCACCTGAGATTTTTGACCACTATAAAATAAAATCGAAATCCCTGTTGCGCGTCGTGCGCAATGCAGACCTTGAAACCGAGGAGGAAAGCGTTTTTGAGGAACTCCCAGCGGAGGAGGGAGTGGATTACCGCGAGGCGATGGTGGAACTGTTAAAGCGCCGCAAAAAGCTGTGTGCCGTGCGCGCGGAATTAAGCCGCGCCTTAGACGAGGAGATCGTAAAGAAATTGTGTGAGTACCTTGATCTTGCGGATGAACAGATTTTTTACATTGAATCGCCCCTGGACCTCTCCTTTGTTTTCCAGTTACAGGGCTATCTTAAAACAAAACCGGAGATGTTCTATGAAAAGCGCGTGCCGCAGAAGAGCGCGATGATTAAGGACGATGTGCCGATGATGGATCAGATTGCGAAAAAGGATATTCTTTTGTGTTATCCGTATGAGAGTATCCAGCCATTTTTGCGGCTGTTAGACGAGGCGGCTTCCGACCCGGAGGTTGTTTCTATGAAGATGACGCTTTACCGGGTGGCAAAATACAGCAAGGTAATTGACGCGCTGATAAAGGCGGCGGAGAACGGCAAGGAGGTTGTGGTTCTTGTGGAGCTGCGTGCGCGCTTTGACGAGGAAAATAATATCGGCTGGTCCAGGCGGCTTGAGGAGGCGGGATGTCGGATTATTTACGGTCTGGACGGCTTAAAAGTGCATTCAAAATTATGTCTGATTACGCGCAAAACAAAGAAAAAGATACAGTATATTACCCAGATTGGCACGGGAAATTATAATGAGAAGACATCGACACTCTACACGGATTACTCGCTTATGACCGCATCGACGGATATCGGTCTTGAGGCGCTTATGGTGTTTAATGCCCTCTCCATGGGGCAGGTCTGCGAGCCTGTGACAAAGCATCTTTTGGTTGCGCCGAACGGCTTGCGTCCGGGGATTCTTGAGTGGATGGACCGGGAGATTGAAATTGCCAAAAAAGGCGGGCACGGATATATCGGTGCAAAGCTTAATTCGCTGACGGATAAAGTCCTGATTGAAAAATTGATTGAGGCATCACAGGCGGGTGTTAAGGTCGAACTAGTTATCCGCGGTATCTGCTGTCTTAATCCGGGGGTTAAGGACTACACTGAAAATATCACCGTGGTCAGCATTGTAGGAAGGTTTTTGGAACATGCCAGGATATATATTTTTGGCTCCGGGGAGCGCAGGGTGCTCTATATTTCATCCGCTGATTTTATGACGCGCAATACAGTGCGACGGATTGAAGTGGCGGTGCGCGTGCAATCGGAGCAGCTTAGCAGCAGGATTGCCCAGATGTTTAAGACGATGCTTTCGGATAATGTAAAGGGCAGGCTGATGAAGCCGGATGGCACTTACATGCGCAAAAAGGCGCGCAAAAAGGTGGTAAATTCGCAGGAAATATTTTATGAGCAGGCATATGAGCAAGCCCGGAAGGCATTGAAAGAAAAGGAAGCGAAAGAGGCCAAAAAAGCGGGGAAGAAAGATTCTAAAAATGCAGCGGTTTCAGAGCAGGGCGATAAAAAGTCAGAATCCCATGAAAAGGTGAAGTCGTCCGGAAAAGGGAAGGCGGGAGATTCTGTGAAATCATCGAAAAAAGGTAAGATGCAGGAAGCAGTGGAATCACCGGAAAAAGCCGGGGTGCCAAAGGAGGCAGGTTCACCGGATAAAGGTAAGATAACGGAAGCTTTAGAACCGTCAGAAAAAAGCGGTGGACAGGAAGTGGTGAAAGTGCAGAAGAGGGCTTCGCGGGGAAGTGCGAAAACAGCTAAAAAAGAACAGCCGCAAAGGGCGGCGAAGAAGGAGCAGTGAAAAAATAAGGCGGATACGCTTATTTTCAGATCGTTTCCTGTGAGGGGCGTTGCGGGGGCGGTCTGTGCGGGCGGGATTATAAGGATTGACTCTCGCCCGTGTTTGGGAAAGAAAATTAGGTGTTAGACTGTGTGATAAGCAGATAGTCCTCAGTCTTAACGGTTTGCTTTGCCCTTAAAATATAGAACGTCCCGGAATGGAGGATAAAATGAAGAAAATCGGTATGTTGACAAGCGGCGGGGATTGCCAGGCGCTCAATGCGACCATGCGCGGCGTGGCGAAGGGGTTGTTCAGCAGCGGGGAGAAAGTGGAAGTCTACGGTTTTATTGAGGGTTACCGCGGGCTGATGCAGGGCAATTACAGAAAGATGTCCGAGAAGGATTTTTCCGGTATCCTGACGCGCGGCGGCACAATCCTTGGCACATCGCGCCAGCCATTCAAGCAGATGCGCGTAATCGAGGACGGCTTCGACAAGGTAAAGGCGATGAAAGAAACATACAAGAGGCTCGACCTTGACTGTCTTGTAGTGCTCGGTGGAAATGGCTCGCAGAAGAGCGCGAACATGCTGTATGAGGAAGGGCTCAATGTGATCGGTCTGCCAAAGACCATCGACAATGATATCTGGGGAACGGATGTAACATTTGGTTTCCAGAGTGCGGTGGAAATTGCGACGGAAGCAATTGACAATATCCACACGACAGCGGAGTCCCATGGACGCGTTTTTATTCTTGAACTGATGGGGCATAAAGTGGGCTGGGTAACATTGCATGCGGGCATTGCCGGCGGGGCGGATGTTATATTGATCCCGGAGATACCATATGATATCAAAGTGATCTGCAAGGCGCTGCGCGACCGTGAGAAGGCGGGCAAGAGCTTCTCCATCATCGCGGTGGCGGAGGGCGCTATCTCAAAGGAAACAGCGGCGCTTTCAAAGAAGGAGCGCAAGGAGAAAATCGCGAACTCGAAATATCCTTCGGCGGCATATGAGATTGCTGCGGAAATTACCAAAAAGACGGGGCAGGAAGTGCGCGTTACCGTGCCGGGTCACACGCAGCGCGGCGGGAGCCCGTGCCCGTTTGACCGCGTGCTTTCAAGCCGCCTTGGGGCTATGGGTGCAAAATTGATTTTAAATGAGGACTACGGCAAGCTGGTGGTTATGCGCAATGATGATGTGACTGCAATCCCGCTTTCCGAGAGCGCGGGGAAACTTAAATATGTGGACCCGAAAGATGATATTATTGAGAGTGCAAGGATGCTTGGCATTTCGTTTGGGGATAAGTAGTCGGACAATACATGGCGGCGCACAAAGTAAAAGAAAAAGATATAAGTGATTAAAAGTGTGGCAGGAAATTGTGATAAAATAAATGTGCGGTTTCTGCATAAAATTTTATGCGGAAACTGCACATTTATTTTTTTCGTATACAAACAGGTTCCCGCGCTTTCCCACCCGGGTTACTGCACCGACGAAATTCAAAATATTTAATGACACATTGGCAAGCGGTTGATTTACACGCGCGGCTTTTTTAAAATCTTTTGACGTGAACTGTTCCGGAAGATTATCAGGGATAAGGCGTGCGTAGTCATCAATGCTGTTTATTGTGATTTCCTCGTATAGATTGAGGGGCAGGGAATCGATTTTGCTTGCCCCTTTGTGCTTATTTTGGCTAAAGCCGTCAAGAAAGCGGTATTCTTCCACATCGAGCAGCGCAATATGGATATGCAGGTGCTTATTGGTCAGGTATGATTTGATGCGGTAGAGTTCCTTGAAAATAGCATGGGGACTGCCGCGTTTAGGCGATTTGCGCGGGGCAGTTACCTCGCCGGTGGGCGGGTCAACATAGCGCAGGTATTTTGTATGCGCGACCGGATAGACAATATTTACATCACACAGCGGCAAAAACGCGTCCAGCTTGCGGCGCAGCGTATTGAAATTTCTGGTCTGGATTTCAAATATTTCACTGCCGGTATATGCGTCCGCAACAAAACCGGCAAATTTCTTTTCATGGTGTGTAATGTCCGGCGCATAATAGTTTTTCAGGACAGCGTGGACTGTTTTTTCCGAGAGTGTGCCGATTCCGGCGCGCTCTACGTTCTGGTGGATAACGCGGTTGCAGGCTTCTTTAAAGCGCAGGTTTTCCATAATGAACCTCTGTGGTATGTGGTATTTTGTTGATATTTCGGGAAAACACGCTGGTTTTTGTGGTATGTACCGAAATGTAGTATTATTATAATATGGTTTTATAAGGATGTAAAGATTAAGATGTGATGTATGTTGTCATCCTGTTCTTTGGGAGATAACATGTTCTTTTTTGTGTAGAGTTGTGTATTGATGGTTCGTGTGAGCTTGGTGTTTCTGGAATTTAACCTACCAAAGAAGTACCCCGTTTCTAAGCCGTAAAGATGAATATTTGATGCAGGCATAGTTTGCAACTAAAGATTTCTGTAAATATTAAGGAAGAAATATAATTATGTTTGGGTGAAAATGTAAAAAAATTTTAAAAGCAAGAATTGTTAAGCAGGAATAAATAATCGTGATATAATATTTCTTAACAGTTGCAACTGCATTATTATTGGAGGAAATGTGAATGAACAATTTTTGCAAAATCAGCGAGGCTATTAAATATATTGACGCTCATCTCAATGATACATTATCAGTGGGGGCGATCGCGGAACAATTTGCTTTTTCTCCATATTATTTTCACAGATTGTTTACGTCGGTTGTTGGTAAATCCATGATTGCTTATGTCCGCGACAGACGGATTGCTTTTGCCTGCAAGATGTTGAGTGAAACGAACCGGAAAGTGCTTGATATCGCGCTTGACTTTGGATTTGACTCTGCACAGGGTTTTTCCAGAACCTTTAAATCGATTACGGGAATGTCCCCAACAGAGTACCGCAGCAGAAAGATTGTGCCTTGCGTTATTCCAGCAGCAGAACTTGTAAAGCGGTTTACCAACAGATTAAAAGGAGGTATTTTGATGAATCCTAACATGATAAAAAAGGAAAAGTTGATTTTGGCGGGAGTATCGGGGTCGGGCAATGAAACAGCGGAAATCTGGAAGCGTTTTATCAAGCTTTATAAGGAAGCCCCGCCCACGGAAAAAGTGTCCGATGATAGCTATGAAGTGCGCATCTATGACAGTACAACAGAAGAGGAAACCGTCTTTGTCGGCTGTGAAATAAACAGCGAATGCAATGGATATGAAATCTTTCAAATTCCGGCTTCAGAGTATGCATCTTTTGATGTGTACGTGAAAGAGGGGTATGGGAGCGAAAATGATGCGATGGAAGAGTGGCTGGTTTCCAATGAAAAAGGATATGTCAGGAATTTGCTTGATGGAAAACTCTATTGCATCGAACATTATGATGCACGATATGATGACAGCGGGGATGAATCCATTGTGGAAATCTGGCTGCCTGTTAAAAAATGAAAGGCGATAATAAGGAAAACTGATTTGGGTTAGGATAGGCTAACACCGGGATAATAAAGGCGGAATAATTGCAGAATGACAGGGCGCATAGAAAACTATGCGCTCTGTTTTAAACTGTGGACAGTATCAAATAACAAAAATAAATGTGGAAGGGAAGTGTTGCAGGTAAAAGGTTTAATGAAAAAGGTGGGAAGGGAAAAATAAATAATAGGCGGGAGATGGTATCTAAGTCTTGTTTTCTCCTGAAACGACATGGTATAATATCGGTAGATATTATACCAGCGCTGATTTGCCGTCCGACGAAGGAGGACAATTTCCTTGGCGAACCGTGTGCACGCCCCGCAGGGAAACATATCGGGTGAACTTCCTTTGACGCTCAAAATCCACCGAATCAAATTCAAATTATACGACTTATAGGTGAAAGCTTTCAAAAGAGGTATCAGAATGGAAAATGAAATCACAAAATATGTAGAGTATCTGTTTGCTCTTGCCATTAAGAAGTGCGGTGATGTAAACGATGCCGAAGATCTGATACAAGAAACGCTTCTTGCTGCGTTTCAATATATAAATAGAGGTGGAATAATCTCCAATATGAAATATTGGTTGACTTCCGTTCTTTCGAATAAATGGAATGAGGCGCTGCGGAAAAATACAGATTGCCACTTGTTAGCATTGATGTAGTTCCGGATATTGAGGATTACAATGATGGAAATGACATTGATAGCCCCACTACCGAGCAGGTTAGACGAGAAGTGGCATATTTGGCGAAATTGCAGCGGGAAGTGATTGTAAAGCATTATCTAGAAGGAAAGATTGCAGAGTTCAGAAAATATGTGTTCTATTCGTTCCCGATGGCAATCATCAAAAAGGCCATTTCGGATGGTGATTTTGTTCCTGACAGTCAGCAAAAAGCAATACCGATGATATTGGTTATAGAGGGACCTGAAAATGTGGTGAAATAAATCCTCCCCCTGACTGAGATTTTTTACTGTTACACCAAATTCTGCAGGTTCGGGAAAGAGGGTGGGAGGTGGGGGGAGTATATAATGCGGGGGAAGGATTCGGATGAAACTGGTAAAAAACATTTATTTCAGTGTGCGTGAAATATGGAAGGCTTCAAGAAGTGCTTTATTTTTCCTGATTTTTCTGGCAGGGTTTTCCGCCTTTTTTACAATCTGTGACGTTATTTATATAAAATATCTGATAGATTATGCCCTGTCAGAAAAATTTTCATTTTTATTGCTGCTGCTTGGGCTTGGCGCTTATTTTGCGCTGGTTTTTCTGTCGAAGATAGTGGCGGGAATTATTGCGCCGCTGTTTGCAAATGCGCTGGAGGGAAAGGTTATGTCCTGTTCCAATTCCACCCTGTATAAAAAGGTTCTCTCAATTGGCGCGATAAATTATAATAATACAGAATTTTACAACAAACTTTCAATTGCCATGAGGGAAAGTGGTATCCGTTATTTTCAGCTTGCTATGCAGATTATTACCTTTATACAGAGCGCCGTTGCAGGGCTTGCAGTGTTTACGATTTACGGCGATCCGCTTATTTTACTTGCCTGCGCACTTTCCACCCTAAATTATATGGTCTATTCATTCCGGACAGGAAAAAAGAATTATGATTTTACGAAACAGGAAGAACCTTATGAAAGGTTTGTAGATTATCTTAACCATATTTTTTATCGCGGGGAATATGCGGAGGAGCTGCGCGCAAACGCTGACATCCAATCGATATTGCTTGAAAAATACGACCGGGAAACCAAAAAAGACCTGGAAAGAACTAACAAATATTTACATAATTTTATAATCCGCAGCAATCTTATGTTATGTTTTGACAGCCTTATTTTATGGGTGGTCGCCGTCTATGTGTCCGCACGGGTTTTAAAATTTGAAATTTCTGCGGGTGAGTTTTTGGTAATGATTAATATTGTTTCGTCCATATCCGGACAGTTGATACAGATATTTAAGGTGCTGCCGGATATTATAGAGTCTTCCCGCTATGTGGGCGATATCCGGGAGATCCTTGAATATCCGGAAGATTTTTTGACGGAGGGTGGAACCGTCTGCGTGGATTTTAAGAAGATTGAGTTTCGGCACGCAGCATTTTGCTATGGAGCTGGCGGTTTTGCAATTAGGGATCTAAACTTTATAGTTGGAAAAAATGAAACTGTTGCGCTGGTTGGAAAGAACGGTTCTGGAAAATCGACACTGGTGGATATTCTTGTGGGACTTATCAGACCTGGGGGCGGGGAAGTCCTGTTAAATGGCAGGGAGTATCGGGAATATGATATCGGGAGTGTAAGAAAGCTTTTTGGCACAGTGTTCCAGGATTTTCAAATATATGAGGTTACGGTTGCGGAAAATATTCTGATGCGGGAAATGAAATCGGAGGAAGACCGTATTTTGGTGGAGGAGGCACTTCGCTATGTGGGGCTGTATGAGAAAATCACAGCGCTGGAAAACGGAATCCAAACCGTGGTTTCCTGCGGGGAGGGGGCTTCCACGGAAGAAACGAATAATCCCAGAAGGGCGGGGGATTTTTCCGGCGGTGAGCGGCAGAAAATTGCGATTGCAAGGGCGTATGCCACGAAAGCGCCGCTGCTTGTTTTTGATGAACCTACAGCAAATTTGGATGTTTATGCGACGCAGGCCTTTTATGATGCCATGTTTGGTATGAAGAAACAGGGGAGGACGATAGTGTTTACAACGCATAAACTCTATTATGCGTCGAGCGCGGACAGAATCCTTTATATGGAGGATGGGGCAGTGAAGGAGAGTGGCAGCCATAAGGAACTAATGCAAAGAGGAGGGGGATATGCCGCGCTTTATACCATGCAGGCAAAGGAATTGTTTGCGCAGGATGGCGGGGACAATATGGGGCAGGGCGTAATCCGTGGAGGGGCAGAATGAAAGTGAAGTTGGAAATAAAGAATAAATTTTTGCTCCAGTTGAAAATTATGGGGTATTTGCGCAAGGCAGCACCCGCCTATCTTCCTGTGAATCTGTTTAATGCCTTAGTTGGAGCGCTTTATTATATTGTGCAGATTCTGTTTTACCGGATGCTTATTGACCTTATTCTATATGATTCGCCGTCGCTGTTTGCCGCCGCAATGTATTTTCTTGGGTATCAGGTGTTTTGTCTGGCTTACCGCTCGTTTGACCAGTGGGTTTCGATCCGGTTTAAAGAGCGGGAGAAGGCAAAAGTGCGCCAATATTATAAAAAAATGATTTATGCGGAAAGTGCGAAAAAGAAACTGGAAAATTATAATTCCGAGGAGTATTTGAACTTATTGTATAATGCGGTTTATCATAATGGGGATTCATTTTTTCTTTTTGCAGACAGACTGTGTATATTGGTGGGTTCCTTAATCTGTTTTGCGGCTCTGGTTACGCTTTTTGGCCGGCTGCATCTTATTTTTATTGTGGGGGCGCTGTTTTCAGCGCTGAAAAACTGTGTGATAAACAGCCGGAAAAACAGGATTGATTATCAGATGTATCTGGAAAAATTGCCATTTAACCGTTGCGATACCTATGTCCATAATCTGTTCTATCAAAAAAACTATGTCCGGGAGCTGCGCCTTTATCCGATAGGTGCTTATTTTATTAATAAATATAAGCTGCTTAAAAACAAGCGTTTTGGTGTGATAAAAAAGAGCTTGATGCAGGCCGGGTTTGCTACCTTAGCGCGCGATGGGATTGATCTGTTGCTCAGGGGAATTTATATTGTGGTTCTTGTGTATCTGCTTATAAATAACAGGACAACAGTGGGGGAGTTTCATCTTGTTCTCTCCCAGGCTGCAACTCTTGCAATTTATATTGAGCGGATCATTATGTTTGTGCCATCAGTCTGCAATGACGCATATTACAGCGCGGATATTTTTAAGGTGATTTGCAGTGGGAATCACAGTTATCAGGTGGTTGGCGGGGGAGTTAAGGGGGCTTTTATAGTATGCAGGGATCTGTGCTTTTCTTATGACGGGCAGAAGGAGGTGTTAAAAAATATTAACATCCGCCTGCCCCTTGATAAAAAAATCGCTGTTGTTGGGGAGAACGGTTCAGGGAAAAGCACTTTTATTAAGCTTTTGACAGGTCTTTACACGCCCACAGGAGGAAATGTGGAGTACTATTATCCTGGGTTTGAAGGGCGGGACTGCGCGGAACTTTTCGGCAGTCTATTACAGGAATTCAGGCTGTTCCCACTTTCGCTCAAAGATAATGTCCTCGCAACCGATGTGGAAAATAAGGAGGAGGAAGTGGAAACCGCCCTTAGATTTGCTGGGATATGGGAAAAAATGGAAGATCTTCTGGATGGTGTGGATACCGTGTTTGCCGGGGAGTTTCTAAAGGAGGGGGTTGGTTTGTCCGGCGGGGAGCAGCAGAAATTGGCGCTTGCCAGGGCGTATGCAAAGAAAAGACCGGTTTTGGTGCTGGATGAACCATCCGCAAACCTTGACCCGCAGGCAAAGAACCACCTGATTGGGAAGATCAATGATTTAAGCGGGGGGCGTGCTGTATTTTTGGTAACGCATAACCCGCAGTATGCAAAACAGGCTGATCTGGTGGTCTTTTTTGAGGAGGGGCGTATTGTGGAATATGGTTCGCCGGAGGAATTATGTAAGAAGGGCGGATATTTTGAAAGAATGCAGAAGTTTCTTGCTGAAAATGAATAAAATACAGAAATTTGGGGGATTCCCCTCTTGCATTTTGCGGAGGATTGTGTTAAAATTTCAAGTTGGATTCCGAAAAATTTTATAAAAATTTTATAGTTCAAACAGAGGAGGCAGCTATGGAAGCGTATGATGTTTTTAAAGATCTAGCCATTATTATCCTGGTGGCGAAAGCGTTCGGCATCCTTGCGAGAAGATGTAAGGCACCACAGGTAGTCGGTGAGATTATTGCCGGTTTGATTATCGGACCGAGCATATTGGGTTGGGTAGCCCAGACAGATTTTCTTGTCCAGATGGCGGAGATCGGGGTTATTCTTCTGATGTTTTCGGCGGGGCTTGAAACGGATATTAAGGAATTATTGAGGACGGGACCTATCGCGCTCTTGATTGCGTGTGCGGGTGTGTTTGTCCCTCTTATATGTGGAACCCTGCTTTATATGGGTTTTTACGGCGCGGCTCCCTGGGGCAGCGAGGAGTTTTACAAAGCGGTTTTTATCGGCACGATTCTTACAGCCACATCAGTTAGTATTACGGTTGAATCGCTGCGTGAGATGGGTCGGTTAAAGGGCAAGGTTGGCACGACTATTTTAAGTGCTGCGATTATCGACGATGTAATCGGAATTATCGTTCTGACCGTTGTTGTCGGGTTTAAAAGTCCGGATTCCAATCCGGGGAAGGTGGTTATTAATACCTTACTTTTCTTTGTGCTGGCGGTGGTTGCAGGTTTTCTGTTTTATTTCCTGTTCCGCAAGTTTGATACGCTCTATCCGCACACGAGGCGCATCCCGATTTTAGGGCTTGCGTTCTGTTTTGCAATGTCTTACATAGCCGAGAGATATTTCGGTATTGCGGATATTACGGGTGCGTATGTGGCGGGTATCGTGCTGTGCAGTTTGCGTGATTCGGGTTATATTGCGCAGAAGATGGATACGAATTCGTACATGTTGTTTGGACCGGTCTTTTTTGCAAGTATTGGTTTAAAGACCAATATTGATAACCTAGATGGTTCGATCCTGCTTTTTGCTGCGGCGTTCGTTGCAGTCGGGTTGATTGCAAAGATTATCGGGTGCGGTCTGGCAGCCAGACTTTGCAAGTTTAAGAATAAGGATGCTTTAAAAATCGGTGTCGGCATGATGACGCGCGGCGAGGTCGCGCTGATTGTCGCCCAGAAGGGTCTTTCGGTCGGGCTGATGACACCTGTCTACTTTACAGCGGTAATTTTGCTGATTATTGTATCCTCAATTCTCACCCCTATCATACTGAAAGTACTGTATGCGGGCGAACCACTTGAGGAGGCAGCGGCAGCGAAATAGGTATCAGGATAGAAAAACAAACTGTGAAAGAGTAAAAAAGGGGATAAATTACAGTCAGGAGCGTGTTCTGCGGGTGATTCGCAAAGCACGCTCCTGTCTTTTGTGGAAAAAAATGGAAATTTGCAAAAAATGTATTCCATATTTTCGAAGGACATGGTATAATGTTCGTGAAGGCAAAGCAAGGAATCAGGAAAGGGGAAGTGCGGAAATACATATCTCATTTCCAGCACTTCCCCTTTCCTGATTCCGCAGCGAGCAACGCGAGCTGGGAAAATCTTTGATTTTCCCAGCTTTGCCGTAAATTGTGCGGAGCCCGCGAGAAACTTGTGGAACGATATGGTATAATATCCGCGAAGGCAAAGTAGCGCGCAACGCGAGTTGCTTTGCCGTAACTTGCGCGGAGCCCGCAGGAGAATAATTTCCACACAGCGCAATATCCCAATACTATAATAAGAAGAAAAGAGGAATACTATGACCGGGAAGATCAGTGAATTTCAGGAATATATCCGAAAGGCGGTAACCCCGTTCCATTCGGTGGAGGCGGGAATCAGCCTGTTAAGGCAGGCGGGTTTTGAGGAGCTTACCATGACAGCTCCCTTTAATTTGTGTCCTAAGGGGAAATACTTTGTAAAACCATATGATACCATGCTTTTTGCATTTACCATCGGGGAGGGGGAGATGGGAGCGCAGGCGTTCCATATTGCTGCTGCGCACACGGATTATCCATGCCTCCATCTGAAGCCGACAGCCGAACTTGCCGCTAACGGTTATCTGCGCTTAAATACCGAGGTCTACGGCGGACCGATCTTAAATACATGGCTTGACCGTCCGCTCTCCTTAGCCGGGCGTGTGGCATTGCGCAGCGAAAACACATATAAGCCGGAATTAAGACTCTATAATGCGGGCAGACCACTACTCACGATTCCAAACCTTGCCGTGCATATGAACCGGAAAGTCAACGAAGGGGTTGAGCTAAAGAAACAGTCCGACCTTCTGCCGCTGTTTGGTCTTCATGAAAAAGAGGGACAGGACGCGCAGTACCTCCTTAGCTTCCTTGCCGGGGAATTGCAGTGCAAAAAGGAGGATATCCTTGATTTTGACCTCTATGTCTATAATGCGGAGGAGGGCGTGAGAGTCGGTGTAAATCAGGAATTTTTCTCATCCCCTCGACTTGATAACCAGACATCCTGCTACGCACTTTTGCGCGCGTTGATGGACGGAAACAGGGCGGATGGCATCAATCTGATTGCGCTTTATGATAATGAGGAAGTTGGAAGCCACACGAAACAGGGCGCGGATTCCCTGCTGCTAATGCTTTTGCTTGAAAAGATATATGCGGCGCTCGGCATGGACAAGACAGCCTTAAACGAGGCCGTTCTGCGCAGCTTTTTATTTTCCGTGGATGTGGCGCACGCGATTCATCCAAACCATCCGGAAAAATACGACCCGGTGAACCATTCGCGCATGAACGATGGTGTTGTATTTAAAATCAGTGTTAACCAGCGCTACACCTACGACGGGGAAGCGGTTGCAATCGCGCAGCAAATCTGTGAAAAGGCGGGGGCAAAATTCAAGAAATTTGTCAACCATGCCGATATGCCTGGCGGCGGCACATTAGGACCAATTATTTCTTCCTGGCTGCCAATGAAAACGGTGGATATCGGTGTGCCGCTCCTCGCGATGCACTCCGCGCGCGAATTGATGGGGATGGAGGACGAGGAACATCTGATACGGATGATGACGGAATTTTTCTCCTAGAATGTGGTGCGGGCAAATATACAGGAAATATTGGATAAGACAATAAAAAAGAAATGAGGTAAAAACCTATGTCGGACTGGAAGAAAAATTGCGCGTGGTATGAGAGTGCAGTATTTTATCATATTTATCCGCTCGGGATGTGCGGTGTGGAAAAGCATCGCGGGGAATACGAGGAGAACGGTGAACCGCGCCGGCATTTTGCGCAGATGGAGAAATTGATCCCGCATATGAAGCGGCTGGGCATTACGGCACTCTATATCGGACCTTGCTTTGAATCGGAGGGGCATGGTTACGAAACCATCGATTATTATAAGGTGGATGCGCGCCTGGGCGATAATGCCATGTTTCGGCATTTTGTGGATGCCTGTCACGCAGCACAGATAAAGGTGGTTGTGGATGGTGTATTCAACCATTCCGGCAGGCGCTTTTTCGCGTTTGAGGAGCTCAGGAAACACCGCGAGGGCAGCCCTTACCGTGACTGGTACTGCAATGTGAACTTTGGCGGAAACAACGAGTTTAACGATTGTTTTTCCTATGAGGCATGGCACGGGTACAATATCCTTCCGCGCCTAAATCTCTGGAACAGGGCGGTGCGCGATTATCTGCTCGATGTGATCCGCTTCTGGGTAAAAGAATTTGATATCGACGGGATACGCCTTGACTGTGCGGATGTGCTCAATTTTGATTTTATGAAGGAAATGCGCCAGTTGGCGAATACGGTAAAACCGGAATTCTGGCTGATGGGCGAGGTAATACACGGGGATTATTCGCGCTGGGTCAACCGCGATGTGCTGCATTCCGTGACGAATTACGAATTGCATAAGGGGCTTTATTCCGGGCATAACGACCATAATTATTTTGAAATTGCGCACACCATAAGAAGGCTGTACGGCGATGGCGGTTTGGTTCGGGAGGGAAAACTCTATACCTTTGTGGAAAACCATGATGTAAACCGGTTAATCAACAAGGTGAAAGATCCGGCGCACATGAAAAATATCTATTTGATTGCTTACACGCTGCCGGGCATCCCATCCATTTATTACGGAGGCGAATTCCGCCTTAGCGGTGTGCAGGCGAACGGTTCGGACGATGCCATCCGCCCGGCACTCTCGATTGCTGATTATGCCGCTCTTTCCGAGAAGGAAAAGGATTTTGTTGAATTCCTTGAAATGCTTGGTCGTGCGAAGGAAGAACTAGCAGCGCTCTCGGTCGGAAGTTATGAAGAGCGTCTGCTGACAAACAGGCAGTTCGCGTATGCGCGCCTCTGGAATGAGCAGACTGTAATTGTGGCGGCTAACAATGACGAGAATCCAGCCCGCGTCGATATCCGCGCACAGGATGGGGAATATGTGGACTATATGACAGGTCAGAAATATTCCTGTGGTAACGGAAAGTTGTCGGTGGAACTTGCGGCACATAGCGGGGTTATACTTGTAAAGGGCGGATGGGAATTTAAAGAGGTTCCGGATACAGCGGATTTTGTGCAGAACGAAACGGAGAAAACGGAGATGCAGGTTGTTGAAAAGGATGATGTGCATAGCGGGGACGAACGGATCTCGGAAGTTTTGGAGAAAGAAGCGGCTGTGCCGGAAAACGTAAATGCAGATGAGAATCAATCAGCTGTTGATAAATTAGCTTTAGAACATCGTTTTTATGGTGTCCTGGTTAAAGAGGGAATTAATACAGAAGATATTTTAGATGAGGTAACAGTGTATGATGTCAAGCTTTTGCAGTGCAATAATAAAAAGCCGCGCTATCGAACCGCGCTGTATTATACGGCGGATGGGGAGGATTTCCCGCAAAAACTCTCCCGTGTCCTGATTGCAGATCCTGACCGTGGAGGCAACTGGTTTGCCGATTTTAAGGGGGGAGATACAAAGTATATCGTATTCCGCGATCTGGTGCTTTCTTACCGGGCTGGGGATGAGATGGCGAAAGCGGCGGTTCTAAGTGAGTGCAGAAAGCGCGGTATTAACGATACTGAAATAAACTGGGAAGAGTAAGCTGCCCGCCGAAGAATACGGTTGGCATCCGATAATTTTTTCCGGGCTAAAAACGCAAAGAGGATCTGGGAGCAGTTTCCCGCGGCATAACCGGCATAATATCTGCGGAAAGGGGATTTATAATGTTTGGTATGATTGGTCTGGAAGGAATTTCGGGCAGCAGTTTTTTGGAGGTTTTGAGGAACCTGGTTTTAGAATATGTTCCGGACGGGGAAAGGGTTTTAAAGCTTCTGTCCGACAATGCGGAATTGTTTTTGGCTCTTGGCATTGCGGTGGGGCTTTCCCAGTGCTTTTTCGGCTATGCCATGAGAAAACTTTGGACGGGCATCCTGTCCGTTATCCTGTGTGGCTGCTTTGGCGCAGCGGCAGCGGTCGCTGTTTTTCCGGAACCAGCGGCACTTTCCGCAGTAACCGCGGTTGCTGCGGTTCTTGGGGGAGCGGCAGGGTATTTCCTCTGGATTGCAGGGTGCTTTCTGCGTCCGTTTTTCGTTGTTGCGGTCGCGGTGTTTATCCTGTTTGTGATAAGCGGGTCAAATGTTCCGGGTATAATTGCAGGGCTATCTGCGGGCTTGGTTGCAGGTGTTGCAACTGTGGCTTTTTATCGGGTATGCCTGGTTTTCTATACCGCCCTGGCTGGGGGTATGCTTGCCGGTGCATGTATATCCGGATTTGTGGGGGTTACAGGGTATCCTGTGTTATTGATTGGGGGGCTTATTGCTGTGGCCGGGATTGCGGTACAGTTTGTTATGGGGCGCAATTCAAAGCTTGCAGCGGGCGCGGGTATGAGCGCAAAGGAAGCGGCAAAGCGGCTGAAAGCCACAACCCAGATGGATATGGCAGCGCAGCTTGCGGCAACGGATGAGCAGGATGGCGATGGGCAGGAGAGTCCTTGTGAAGCTGGCACAGCGGATGGCACGGTGCCTTCCGGGGAGGATTTTACCAGACCGCAGGAGGAAAAGACAGAGGAAGCTTTACCGGCAAAGACCGGGGGAAATGGCGAGGCGGCGGGTGTCTGCCCAGCCTGCGGCACACCGTACAGCGAAAGGGCAAAATTTTGTATGCAGTGTGGGTTAAAATTGTGATGGAGGGTGCCTGATTTCTTTGAAAGGGAGATTGCATTATAGGGGCTGTTGCAAAATGGCATATTCAAACAATATATAGTATGGATATCCAAGTCATCTTTACTGTATATTGTGAAATATCCAGATTTTGTAACAGCTTCTTTATTTATGGCTGTGTGTGGTGTGGTTTGGCTTTGGTAGCAGGTTATGTTGTAATGGATTGGAGGGGTTGTTTGATAGGGCTGGTGAATGATATTGGCATTTAATCTATCAAAGAAATCTCTCCGTTTCTAAGTCGTAAAGACAAAAGTGATGGGTAAGGGTGACTTTTTTGTATCAGGCGGGTGTAAGCCTCATCTGACAAGCAAGTCCCCCTTACCTACTGCGATAACAGAATAGGGATATAAATTCCCCTGACAATTATAAACAAGGAGATAATGAAAAAAAATGGGATTTGATAAAGAAAGATTATTGGGGATTGATTTAATAGAGGCGGATACGGAGGAATCCCTGAAAACAGTGGAAGAAATTTATATGGAAGCATTTCCAGCCATTGAGCGGAAACCCTTCCCGCTGCTGGTGGAAGCGCAGACAAGAAAAGATGTGGAAATTCTGATGGTTAAGTGGTCGAAAGACGGCGGGAGAACTGCTAATATGGTATGCAGGAATGATGGGACTGCGGAAAGAATACCGGAAGAAAGCTTGAGAGATGAGGTCGGAAAATTACATGATACGAAGACGGATATATTAGGGGAGATAATACTTGCAGGGTATGGCGATGTGGTACTTCTTGATTATTTTGCGATTGCCCCAGCATTCCGCGGGCAGGGAATAGGTGAAAAGGTTCTTGCAAAATTGCAAAAGCGCTGTAAAGGGAAGCGGCTGGTGCTGGAAATTGAAAGTACTAAGGTGGAGGCTGATAATTTGAAACAGCGCCTCTCACGCAAGGTCTTTTATGGGCACTGCGGGATGCGGACACTTGATTATTCGGTAATGGTGATGGGGGTTGAGATGGAGGTGCTGACATTCGGATGTGATGTGGGATTTGAGGAGTACCATGCGGTTTACAGGCAGGTATTCGGGGAGGAAATTGGGACGCAGATAAGAAGGGTGAGCGGGAACGAAGAATATTGATACTTGACAAACATACCAACGGTATGATACCATAAAAATACCATAAGTATGTAAGAAGGAGGTGAACCAGTTATGGCGAGGAATAAGCACCCGGAGGAAACCGTCAATTTGATTCTTGACGTTGCCTGCCGCCTGTTTGTGGAAAAGGGCTTTGAGCACACGTCCATCCAGGATATTATCAACAATTTGGGCGGGCTGACCAAGGGTGCGATCTACCATCATTTTAAGTCAAAGGAGGATATTTTAGAGGTGGTTATCAGCCGGATGACAGAAGAATCGAACCGGATGCTGATAGAGGTCCGTGACCGCACTGATTTGACGGGTAAGGATAAATTGAAGACCATTTTTAAGGAATCCATCTTTCGGCCGGTTCAGGACGAAATCTTTACTCAGGCTCCAAACCTTGGTGATAACCCGAAATTACTCTTCAGTATTTTTTGCAATACAATACGGGAGGCCGCGCCGGATTATATCTTTCCGATTATTCGGCAGGGGATTGATGATGGAACAATTGTGACCGATTATCCGGAGCAGTTGGCGGAACTGATTATACTGGTTGCGAATATCTGGGTAAATCCAATGATATTTGATAATACGCCGGAGGAGTCCTGTGCCAAATTTATGATATTCCGACAGATGATGCAGGGCTTTGGGATGGATATTGTGGATGACGAAATGGTGGAGCGCCTTATGGAGCTTTCAGCAATTTATCAGAAAAACAAATAGGGGAAAAAGGATGCTGCAAAGAAAATAGCCTGCCTGAAAGGAAGGAAACGGGGAGCAGTTTATATTTATTTGCAGCACCATTTTTTAAATATTATACATACCGTCGTGCGGTATGATAAAGGAGGATTAAAATGCAACAAAAATTATTTTCAAAGAATTTTACGCTGGTGGTGATCGGGCAGATTATTTCCCTGTTTGGAAATGCGACCATCCGTTTTGCGCTGCCGCTCTACCTGTTAAACCAGACAGGTTCTTCCGCGCTTTTCGGGACGGTCACAGCATGCGCATTTCTGCCCGCCATTCTGCTTACGCCCGTCGGCGGTATCGTTGCGGACAGGGTAAACAAGCGGAATATCATGGTGATACTGGATTTTTTCACGGCTGCGGTGATCGCTGTGTTTTCCGTATTGGCTGGTGAAGTGAACCTTATCCTTTTAATTGTGGTCACACTAATGCTTTTGTACGGGATTGCGGGCGCGTACCAGCCGGCTGTGCAGGCGAGTATCCCGGCACTGGTAAGCACTGGGCATATTATGGAGGCAAATTCCGTAGTCAATATTATCAGTTCGCTTGCCGCCCTTTCAGGTCCAGTACTTGGCGGGATTTTATACAGCAATTACGGTCTGAAACCGGTTTTGTGGGTCTGTACCCTATGCTTTGTTTTGTCCGCGGTGATGGAACTGTTTATCAAGATTCCGTTTCAAAGGCAGGAGTCCGGCGGCGGGGTATGGAAGATCGTAAAAAAGGATTTTGCGGAAAGTATTCAGTTTATCCGCAGGGATAAGCCCGCAATCGGGAAAACCGTTTCCGTCGTGTGTGGGGTGAACCTCTTCCTTTCCGCCATGATTCTTGTCGGTCTGCCTTATCTGGTGACGGAGGTGATGTTTGATAAGGCAGGATATGATTCTGATTATGTCAATAAGCTTTATGGATATGCCCAGGGGGCGCTTGCCGCAGGAAGCCTTGCCGGCGGGATTGGCGCGGGAGTCCTGGTAAAGAAGCTAAAGATTCAAAAGACCGGGAATCTGTTAATTCTCTGCGCCGCCTTTGTATTCCCGATTGCGGTTTCGCAGATGTTTTCTGCATCCGGGATGGTTTGTTATCTGGTTATGACACTGTGCTGTTTTATTATTATGTTTTTTTCAACTATTTTTACCGTGCAGATGATGTCCTTTATGCAGATGGAAACGCCGCAGGAATTAATTGGGAAGGTGATTGCCGCAGTCCTTATGTTTTCCATGTGCGCACAGCCGCTCGGCAATGCGCTCTATGGGGTTTTGTTTGATTTGTGCGAAGGTTATGAATATGTAGTTATATTGTTTGCGGGAAGTGTTTCCCTTGTGATAGCGGTCTGCACGAAAAAAATATTTGAGGGGTTTGGGGAGCGGGGGGAAGCCTAAATCCCCCTGTGTTTCCACGGTCTGTTTTTGTCAAGCCACCCCATTTTTTCCCAGTATACGCCATCAGGGTATTCAGGATTATTTTTATGTAATGATTTCTGTATTACACGGCAGATAAGAAATTTTACTTTTGTGGTAGTTTTTGTCCTTGCGGGTTTTTGGTAGTCGATGGCGGTAAGTTTTTTTGACAGCCGTTTCATTTTTTCCGTAAGTTTGGTGCGCTTTTTTTCGGTGAGGTTTTCCCAGAAGATATTATTTATAAGACTGCCCGTAAATATCCTGATTTCGGAAATGCCCCACCATGAAAGGCTGTGCTTTATGTCTTTCGCGCTTGACCTTGCACCTGCGCCGAGGCACTGCGTGATAATGACCGCCCGTTTCGCAAACAGTTCAGGAGCGGGACGGTGCGGCATCCACAAATAGGCGAAGTGGTCGAGCATCGCTTTCATTGCGCCTGTAGCGTGCATTACATAGGAGGGGGATGTCATAATAATCAGATCCGATTCGAGCAGGGATGCCGCTATTTTCTGTGTGAATGCGGCATCTTTACAGGTGTGGATGCCATTTGATATACAGCTTGTGCATCCCATACAAAATGCTGGGCAGTCTTTCGGCAGATAATATTCTGTGATTTCTGCATCTGACCGAAAGCGCGCAAGAAAGATCTCTTTCAGACGGTAGGTCACGCCATGTTTTTCCGTTCCGTTTATCACTGTGATTTTCATAGATACCATTCCTTTCGCTGATATGGTTGTAAAACTCATTGCCCCAGGTGATAGGGGGGATTTTGTAAAGTTTTGCGGGAATATAAGATGTGTTTTTTAACCTATCAAAGAAGTTCTAGCTTCTAAGCCGTAAAGACGAAAGCGGTGGCGGTGGGGACTTTTCTGTCAGTTGGATGGATAAATCCCATATGACATGCGGCAGCAGCATAGGGATATAGTTTCCCCTGATGACAAGGCGGATTAAAATTATATTTCCAGGATATCGTGTAATATTTTGGAATGAAATCTCCGGCGCTGACCTTTATCTGTCAGGTCAATTCCATAGAGTTTATAAATCACATTATGGCGCAAAAATGATTGTTGCAGAACCGCGATTAAATTAAAGGTTTTGCGCCGCAATGTTCCGTCGTCCCAATCCGGTCGGCAGGCTGCTACAAGTGGCAGGTAAGCATGACAGGTTCCCTCTGTATTGTCGTCCTCTTTCGGTGCGCCCAAATCCCCGAGAATTGATATTTTTGCCACGGCATAATGGTCAAACAGATAAGTCAATGTCAGATTTCCAAGGTAGTCCAATTTATCAAACGGGGTAAGCCCTATGGTTTTTTCCTCAATCGAGCGGAACTCGTCAACGATACCGTTGATAATGCGTTCCACACATTGCTTAATCAGATTCTCCTTGCTGCCAAAGTGATAATTGATAAGCCCCAATCCCACATCTGCCTTTTTACAGATTTCCCGTACTGTGATATCATCGATACATTCACCGTTTTCGTTGATAAGGGCAATTGTAGCCTGGATAATAGCTTCCTTGCTGTCCATAATTATAGCCTCCTTGAACATTGTTCAATTATATTATACTGAACACTGTTCAAAAAGTCAACACATATATTGAATTGGGTGAATTAATGAGAACATGGATATAGAGGAAAAGGTTGACATAGCACTTTGTTTCTACTAAAATGGGAGTGGGATGGATTGTGCTCCGGTGGCAGAATGGGAGGAAATATGGGAAAGAAAATACCAATTGGGATTGAATTTTATAAAGAGATGGTCGATAAAGACTATTATTATGTGGATAAGACTTTACTGATTAAGGATATTCTGGATGCGGGGACAAAGGTTAGCCTTTTTACCAGACCGCGGTGCTTTGGTAAAACACTATCACTCATGACACTTAGAACTTTTTTTGAAGATGAGCGTGACTGGTATGGGAATAAGGTGGATAATTGCCGCTATTTCGAGGGAAAAAAGATTTCCTTGTGCGGGGAGGAGTATCTGGCAAAGCAGGGAGCTTTTCCGGTTATTAGTTTGACATTTAAATCTGCGAAGCTGCCGGAGTTTGGGATGGCGTATGCGGCTTTGGTGGATAGTATTGCGGAGGAGTTTCGCAGGCATCAGTATATCTGTGAGGGAGGGGTGCTTGAGGAAGATGAAATAAATCGGTTTCGCCAGATTATAAGGTGGGGGGCGGATGAGAAAAACAGGGATGGGGAGATGGTATCTGTCATTTCATTGACATATGCAACCGCGCTGGCTTTTTTGTCCAGATGCTTGAAAAAATATCATGGCAGGAATGTGATTATTCTGATCGATGAGTATGATGTGCCACTGGAAAATTCTTATTTTTCAGGTTTCTACGATCGGATGGCGGAGTTTATAAGGTCACTTTTTGAGTCTGCATTAAAGACGAACGATGCACTGGAATTTGCGGTGGTTACGGGTTGTCTGCGGATTAGTAAGGAGAGTATTTTTACGGGGCTAAATAATCTTGAAGTTATTTCTGTTTTGAATCAGGGCTATGCGGAATATTTTGGATTTCTGGGAGAGGAAGTAAGGGAAATGCTCCGACATTTTAGTCTTGAGGAAAAGGAGGAAGAGCTAAAAAAGTGGTATGATGGTTACTTGTTTGGAAATACCGAGGTGTATAACCCCTGGAGTGTACTGAATTATGTTAAAGGCGCGGCTGTGTACCATGAGAAAACCCCAAAGCCTTACTGGGCAAATACCTCGTCAAACAGTATTGTCAGGGAACTGGTGGATGGTGCGGGGCGGGATACCCGCAAAGAATTGGATGAGCTGATAGCGGGAGGGACTATCGAGAAACCGGTACACGAGGATATCACATATGGAGATATTTTTAGTTCGCAGGATAATTTGTGGAATTTTCTATTTTTTACTGGTTATTTAAAGAAGGTGGGAGAGCGGTTTTATTTTGACCGGACATATATTACATTGGCGATTCCAAATCACGAAATCAGTTATATTTATAATAATACAATTCTTTTATGGTTTGATACAAAGGTTAAAACACTTGATCGGAGCAGGTTTTATAAGGCGCTAATTTGCGGAGATTCTTCCGTGGTAGAGGAAGAACTGAAAAGGGAACTGGTAGAGTGTATCAGTTTTTACGATGCAGCGGAACAATTTTATCATGGTTTTATGGTGGGGATGCTCGGTGGGCTGGGTGAGTATCTCCTGCGTTCGAACCGGGAAGCTGGAAACGGGAGACGGGATATTTTGATGGTGCCGGAGGATGAGTGTGGAACAGTCCTGATTTTTGAATTAAAACATGTGGAGAAATATAACCGGATGGAGTCGGGCTGTGATGCGGCGCTTTTTCAGATTAAAGAAAAACAATATGATATAGAATGCAGGGAGGATGGATTTACAAAATTTATAAAGTATGGGATATGTTTTTATAAGAAATCTTGTAGGGTGAAGAGTGTTATAGAGGGGTGAAGCTATTTGCTAGTGTAAAGTTATCAGTCAAATATTTTGTTTACCCTTGACAAATCACGAATCCGATGTTATATTGCTATCATAAAATGGTGGGGCAGATGCTCTTGCCGTGAATATGAAAAAGGCGGGGAAGGAAAGAGTACGGAGTGGAAGCTTTTACAGAGAATTCCGCGGACAGCGTGGCTGTCCTGCTGAGAGCGGAAGAAGGGGAAGCGCCGGAAAATGGTTCTGGAGCTGCGCAGTCGAGGATTGAACTTGCAGGGATCAGGATGTGAAGCAAGCGCCCATGTTAAGGGGGAGCCTGATATAGTTTTTGTATCTGGAATTTCCCGCAGGCTTAGGCTGCGACGGATGCGCCCGTTAGCGCGATATGCTGTAGGTCATGTTATGCTTTTGATTCCGTCGTATAAGGGATACGGACTCTGGGTGTAACGGTGATAGCAGCAGACAAGGCACATTCCGCGAGGAATGCGCGAAATAAAGTGGTACCACGGGAGATAACTCCTGTCTTTATCGGGAAAGATAGAGGCAGGAGTTTTTTTATTCGAAGAAAGTGGTGCCGAGGAGGGAATTGCGGAACTTAAACCAAACTTAAAATCAGAAAGGAGAAAAACATGGAAAGGAAACCTTACTACATTACAACAGCCATCGCCTACACATCGGGCAAGCCGCATATTGGAAACACCTATGAGGCGGTGCTTGCGGACAGCATTGCGCGCTACAAACGCCTGGAGGGCTATGAAGTCTATTTTCAGACCGGCACGGATGAACACGGACAGAAAATCGAACAAAAAGCGGAGGAGAAAAATATCACGCCGAAAGCATTTGTGGACGGTGTTGCCGGGGAAATCCGCAAAATCTGGGATTTGATGAACACCTCCTACGACAAATTTATACGCACGACGGACACAGACCACGAAAAACAGGTGCAGAAAATTTTCAAAAAACTCTACGACAAGGGCGATATTTACAAGGGTTCTTACGAAGGGTTATACTGCACGCCGTGCGAATCCTTCTGGACGGAATCGCAGCTTGTGGATGGCAAATGCCCGGACTGTGGCAGGGAGGTAAAGCCCGCGAAGGAGGAAGCATATTTCCTGCGCATGAGCAAGTACGCCGACCGCCTGATTGAGCATATCAACACACACCCGGAGTTTATCCAGCCGGTATCGCGCAAAAACGAGATGATGAATAATTTTTTGCTGCCTGGTTTGCAGGATCTGTGTGTGTCGCGAAGCTCGTTCAAATGGGGCATCCCGGTAAACTTTGATGATAAGCATGTAATCTATGTATGGATTGACGCGCTCTCAAACTATATCACAGGGATTGGATATGACACGGATGGCGCATCAACGGAGCAGTTTAAAAAATTCTGGCCGGCTGACCTGCATCTGATCGGCAAGGACATTCTGCGCTTCCACACAATCTACTGGCCGATTATGTTAATGGCGCTCGATGTGCCGCTTCCTAAGCAGATATTCGGGCATCCGTGGCTGCTTCGCACGGACGAGAGCGGCAAGAGTGTAAAAATGAGTAAGTCGCGCGGCAATGTGCTGTATGCGGATGATCTGGCGGAGGTGTTCGGGGTGGACGCAGTGCGCTATTTTGTGCTGCATGAAACGCCGTTTGACAACGACGGTTCCGTAAGCTGGGAGCTGATGACGGAGCGTATTAATTCCGATCTGGCGAACACATTGGGTAATCTTGTCAACCGCACAATATCCATGTCGAACAAGTATTTTGGCGGAGTGGTGGAGGATGCGGGTGTTTTTGGGGATGTTGACGCAGATCTGAAAGCGGTGGCGGTGGGGACGGCTGACCGTGTGGCAGAAAAGATGAAAGATCTTCGCGTGGCAGATGCAATCACCGAGATTTTCGCCCTGTTTAAACGCTGCAACAAATATATTGACGAAACAATGCCGTGGGTACTTGCAAAGGATGAGGCGGGGCAGGGGCGCTTAAAAACCGTGCTCTACAACCTGGTGGAGAGTATTTCAATCGGCGCTGTGCTGCTTTGTCCGTTTATGCCTGAAACCACGGAAAAAATATTGCAGCAGTTAAATGCGGAGAAAAGAAGCCTTGATAAATGTAAAGAATTTGGCGTTTATGTATCCGGGACGAAGGTGACAGACGCTCCGGAAATCTTGTTTGCGCGCCTTGACATAAAGGAAGTGCAGGCAAAAGCGGAGGAGATTGCAAAAGCCCAGAAAGCAGAAGCGGCAGCGGAAGAAAATGCGCAGGGGGCAGCGGGCGCGGACAATACCGTTTCCGTGGATACCGCTAAGGATACCAAAGCGGATAACCAATCCGTTATCGATATTGAGCCTAAGCCGGAAATCACTTACGATGATTTTTCAAAACTACAATTCCAGGTGGGCGAGATTATTGCCTGTGAGGAGGTAAAAAAATCGAAAAAGCTTCTCTGCTCACAGGTAAAAATCGGAAGTCAGGTAAAACAGATTGTTTCCGGTATCAAAGCACATTATTCTGCGCAGGAGATGGTCGGGAAAAAAGTGATGGTGCTGGTAAATTTAAAACCTGCAACCCTGGCGGGTGTGGTTTCTGAAGGAATGCTGTTATGTGCGGAGGATGAGAACGGGGAACTGGCGTTATTGGTTCCGGAAAAAGAGATGCCATCCGGGGCAGAAATCTGCTAGGACAATATAAAGCGGTATTGTGTAAAACCTATTTTATCCCGATTAGGGCGCAGACCACGGGTAGTATGGGGGAGAAATCCGTATTATCCGCAGGTAAGCGCCCTGATCGGGAGGACTAAGAAGAAAGAATGCCTCCCCGATAGGGGAATTTAAGTGTAAAGATGGTGGGAGAGGGGCAGAAGGACAGGTGTTTTTCTGATAAGGGGATTTTTGGACAATTCTTTTTGGAGAGAAAAATATGGGGAAAATGCCAGGATGGGCAAAAGGGGAGCAGGACATTGCACAATATAATATTTGGAGGTTTACAATGAGTACAAAACTATGGTATACCGCCCCGGCAAAGGACTGGAACGAAGCATTGCCAATCGGTAATGGCAGGCTTGGAGCAATGATTTTTGGCGGAGTTTATGAGGAACATTTACAGGTTAATGAAGACAGTGTTTGGTATGGCGGCCCGATGGATCGCAACAATCCGGATGCATTAAAGAATCTGCCCAAAATCCGGGAATACATAATTAACGGAGAGATTCCTGCGGCGGAGGAACTTATGGTCAATGCCCTTTCCGGCACTCCGCAGGGGCAGCGGCCTTATCAGACACTCGGCGATATTAACCTGTATTTTTCCGGTATGGAAGGCGGGATGACGGACTATCACCGGGAATTGGAGCTGGCGGATGCGGTGCATACAGTGACCTTCAAGGTGAACGGTTACGCACACAAACGCGAGGTCTTTGCAACAGCGGCGGATGATGTGATTGTTATGCATTTCGAGACCGAAGATCCGTCCGGCATGAATCTGTCGGCATTGCTGACAAGACATAAATTTTATGACTATACCGGGAAATATGCGGACGATATCATTATGCTTGGCGCAAAGCTTGGCGGGGACGGGATTGCCCTGAATATGATGCTGCGCGGGCGCATTGAGGGCGGCAGTATGGAGGTAATCGGCGAGCGCCTGATAATTTGTGGTGCCAGGGAAATAACGCTGTTTTTCTGTGCGGGAACCACCTTCCGCCACTGGAATTTAAAAGAAAGTGTATGGAAAAAACTGGAAGACGCGAGATTATATTCCTTTTCGGAATTAAAAAAGCGCCACGTTGCAGATTATAAGTCCCTGTTTGACCGCGTAAAGCTTGATTTGAAAAAGGATAATTCATTCTGTGAAATTCCGACGGATGAGCGGCTTAAAAATATCAGCCCGAAAGACCTTGGGCTTACGGAACTGTATTTTAATTTTGGCAGGTATCTGCTTATCTCATGCAGCCGCAAGGGAACGCTGCCCGCAACTTTGCAGGGGCTTTGGAACAAGGATATGCTTGCGCCCTGGGATTGCAAATATACCATTAATATAAATACGGAGATGAATTACTGGATTGCGGAAATCGGAAATCTTTCCGAATGCCATATGCCGCTGTTTGACCACTTGTGGCGGATGCTTCCAAACGGGCGCGAAACGGCGCGGAAAATGTACGGGTGCCGCGGTTTTGTGGCGCACCATAACACGGATATCTGGGGGGATACCGCCGTGCAGGATATATGGGTGCCGGGTTCCTACTGGGTGATGGGCGCAGCGTGGCTGTGCACTCATTTGTGGATGCATTACGAGTATACGAAGGACAAGGAATTTTTGCGGGAATATTACCCGGTAATGCGGGAGGCGGCGCTGTTTTTCCTAGATTTTATGATAGAACATGAGGGTTATCTGAAAACCTGTCCGTCCGTTTCGCCGGAAAATACCTATATCCTGCCCGACGGCGTGCGCGGGGCGAACGGTATGGGTGTGACAATGGACAACCAGATATTGCGCGATCTGTTTACGCAGTGTATTGAAACGGCAAAAATCCTTGAAATTGAAGATGAGCTGACCGTGCAGTTTTCGTCGGCGCGTGATAAGCTTGTCCCAACGCAGATCGGGAGCAGGGGGCAGATTCTCGAGTGGGAGAAAGAGTATGGGGAAGCGGAGCCGGGACACCGCCATATATCGCACCTGTACGGGCTGCACCCGTCCTGTCAGATCACGGTGGACGGCACCCCGGAACTTGCCAGGGCGGCGCGTGTGACCTTAGAGGAAAGGCTTTCTAACGGCGGCGGGCATACTGGATGGAGCCGCGCGTGGATTATCAACCATTATGCAAAACTTTGGGACGGGAAAGGAGCGTATGAAAATCTGCTTGCACTCTACGGGAATTCTACCCTGCCAAATATGTTTGATAATCACCCGCCGTTCCAGATTGACGGAAATTTTGGCGGGGCAGCAGGAATTGCCGAGATGTTAGTGCAGAGCACGGCGGATCGTGTAGTGCTTCTTCCTGCCATCCCACAGGAATT
Organism: uncultured Lachnospiraceae bacterium; assembly: GCA_910577675.1. Lineage (GTDB taxonomy): Bacteria > Bacillota > Clostridia > Lachnospirales > Lachnospiraceae > RGIG4057. Next base: position 1,949 of record CAJTOR010000024.1, on the reverse strand, counting down.
TGTTTCCGGCAGTGTGCGGGGACTTCGCGTGCGCGGCGGTGCAGAGGTAGATATTTCATGGGAGAATGGCACATTAACCGAATTTACGGTGTGTGCGAAGGCGGAACTTGACACGAAGTTTGTATATCGTGGAAAGGAAATCCCTGTGAAACTTTCGGTGGGCGAAACAAGGACGGAGCGGGCGGAAATATTTTTAAATTAAAGAAATTCCCTGGTTCTAAGTCGTAAAGTGGGTAAGGAGGACTTTTTGCGATAGCAGCATAGGGATATGAAATTCCTTTGACAGTGACGCAATTCTGTTAAAGGGCTGGCTTTTCGACTGCTTGATTGTGAAACATTGATGTCCGGTTAATGGTGGGAGTGGCGCGAGCGCTTTGAAGAATAGCTTTGTCAGCCAGCCGGGAAAGAGAGGGATTATGAGGAAAGAGATCATTACAAGAGAGAATAGAAATGTTAGACCATTGGGGCGCATTCTATATCATGACGGGATTTGTTATCTGGGGTATTCGGCTTCGGAAATCGGTTTTTATTACAGTGGCAGCCTGCTTCTGGCAGATCTGGTGACGGATGGATGGAGGCGCGAGGAAGGAAGAGAGGGCTTTGTGGGGGTATTTATCGGGGAGGATGAAACACCATATAAGCGCTTTCCACTAAAGGAAGAAGAAAAGGAATACGAATTATTTAGCCGCGCGGATTATGCGGTGACAAAGGGAATCACGCAGGACTTGCTGCCGCAGGAGCTTGCAATCCGCATTGTAAAATATTCCGAGGTGGCATTCGGTGCGGTGGGCATCCGTTATCTTTTGGTGGAGGATGGGGCAGGACTTCGTCCGCTTCCGGAGAAAAGTAGAAAAATAGAATTTATTGGGGATTCCATCACCTGCGGTTACGGGATTGAGGGGGTGTGCAATGTGGACGTGTTCAATACGCCCCAGGAGAACCCGTTTAAGAATTATGCGCTGCGCACGGCAAAGGCACTTGATGCGGATTACCAGCTTGTTTCATGGAGCGGTATCGGGCTGATTTCGGACTGGATTCCACCGGAGCGCGATACGCCGGATGAAACCGTATTAATGCCGCAGCTATATCCTTATACAGCATATACCGCAAGTGAAAGACTGGGAATCCCGCCCGAGGAATGGGAGCCATCCCGCTTTTTTCCGGGTCTTGTGGTTATCCATCTCGGGACAAATGATGACAGTTACACAAGGCAGAATCCGGAGCGCGAAGCGGCATTTACCGAGGCTTACCGCGGGCTGTGCCGGAAAGTAAGGGAAAATTACGGGGATGTCCGGATTGTGTGCTGCCTGGGGATTATGGCGCGCAGCCTTTGCCCTGTGATTGCGCGCATGGTGGAGGAACTGCGCGCGGCTGGTGATAAAAATATCCACTACCTTGAGTTTGAAGCGCAGAGGGAGGAGGACGGCATTGCCGCGGACTGGCATCCAAGTGAAACCACCCACAAAAAAGCAGCAATTAAACTGACAGAGTTTTGCCGTGAACTTTTAAAAGGATAAAGAATTTGCCGGAAACGTGGGTGATCTTTATCACAGAGAATGACGTGATGGGAAAAGGGCTGCCACTCTATCCGATTGATCGGTGCTTTTTAGGAACCGGGGAAAGATTTGAGGACGGTTCGCACATACTGTATGTAAATGGCACTAATGAGCCAGGAATCTAAAAAATAGGTTCCTGGCTCTACTTTTTTGCCCTGAAATGTAAATTTTCTGTGAATATGATTAAAAAAGTCCTTTACAAAACGTCACTGGAAAAACGGAAAAGTCCAAAGAAGCCCAGTATCTGATATATGGCGTGGGACAGCAGGGCAAGGGTTTATTGTCTGCCGGACATGGGGATTTGCAGATAATCAATCAGGGCAGTTTCCAAAAGCCGGGAATAGTTTACCTTTTGTTCTTCTGCAATCCTTTTCAGCCATGCAGGGAGAGTGA
>CAJTOR010000023.1 GCA_910577675.1 uncultured Lachnospiraceae bacterium | reverse complement strand
TGCACAGGAATTTAGGAAGCTGATTAAAAACGCCATCGCTTTATCTCCGGTTCATCAGGTATTGATTGAAAAAAGTATCAAAGGCTTCAAGGAGATCGAATACGAAGTGATCCGTGATGCCAGCGATACGGCAATCACGGTCTGCAATATGGAAAACTTAGACCCAGTGGGAATACACACAGGAGATTCCATTGTAGTATGTCCATCCCAGACACTGACCAATAAAGAATATCAGATGCTGCGGGACAGCGCTTTGAAAATTATTCGTGCACTGAAAGTGGAGGGAGGATGTAATGTGCAGTTTGCACTTGATCCGGATTCTTTTCAGTATTACCTGATAGAGGTAAATCCACGGGTTTCCCGTTCCTCCGCCCTTGCGTCGAAGGCAAGCGGGTATCCGATTGCAAGAGTTTCGGCAAAAATCAGCGTGGGGATGATGCTGGATGAGATTATGCTGGTCAATACGCCGGCTTCTTTTGAACCGGCATTGGATTATGTAGTGACAAAAATGCCACGTTTTCCATTCGATAAATTTATTGACGCGAACCAAAAGCTTGGTACGCAGATGAAAGCTACCGGGGAAGTTATGGGTATAGGCAGAACTTTTGAAGAAAGCCTGTTAAAAGCAATCCGTTCTCTGGAAACTGGTGTGGAGCATCTGCGCATGGAAAGATTTGAAAAAGAGGATGTTAATGTATTGATGAATGATATAAAAACCGGTACAAATGACAGAATCTTTGCGATTGCACAGCTTTTAAGATCAGGAATCGGGATCCCAAAAATTTCCAGACAGACCGGAATAGACTGTTTTTTTCTTAACAAAATGAAAAAGATTATAGACATGGAAACAGAACTGAAATTATATGTGGAGGACAGGGAAGCCCTGTATCAGGCAAAGAAAACAGGTTTTTCCGACAAGGCTGTCGCATGGCTTTGGAATAAGACAGAAGCAGAAGTATTTGAACTGCGCAGGAAATACGGCATGTTTCCGGTTTATAAGATGATCGATACCTGCGCGTCAGAATTTGAAAGCTATGTTCCGTATTTTTATTCCACCTATGAGGAAGAAAATGAATCGGTAATCGAAAATAGAAGGAAGATCGTTGTGATTGGCTCCGGCCCAATCCGTATCGGTCAGGGTGTGGAGTTTGATTATTCCACGGTTCATGCGGTAAAGACGATCAAAGAAGCCGGATATGAGGCAATTATAATCAATAACAATCCGGAAACCGTGTCCACGGATTATACCACATCGGACAAGCTGTATTTTGAACCCTTATGTGTGGAAGATGTTATGAATGTGATCGAGATGGAAAAACCGGATGGAACTATCGTATCTTTGGGCGGACAGACTGCTATTAATCTGGCAAAACCATTAGAAGAAAGAGGGGTAAGGCTCATCGGCACAGATTGTGTGGCAATTGAGAAGTCTGAAAACAGAGATATGTTTGAAAAACTACTGTCAGAGCTTTCCATCCCACAGCCAGAAGGACGGGCTGTGACAAATATTGAAGAAGGTGTAAAAGCGGCAGAGGAAATCGGCTATCCGATATTAGTACGTCCAAGCTTTGTGCTTGGCGGAAGAGCCATGCAGATTGTGGCAAAGGAAGAACAACTGCGTCATTATTTAAAAACAGCTGTGGAGATCGATAAGGATAAACCGGTGCTGGTAGATCAATACATCTGTGGTAAGGAAGTGGAAATTGATGCTATTTGCGATGGAAAGGAGGTATTTGTTCCTGGAATTATGGAGCTGGTAGAAAGAACCGGCGTTCATTCGGGTGATTCCATCTGTGTATATCCCACGTTCAGTATATCTGATAAAGTAAAAAAAACGATCCTGGACTATGCGAAGAAATTAGGGATTGGCATCGGCATTGTCGGTCTGTTCAATATCCAGTTTATTGTGGATAAAGAGCAGAATGTATCTATCATTGAGGTGAATCCGCGTTCTTCGCGGACAGTACCATTTTTATCAAAAGCAACCGGATATCCGCTGGCAGATATCGCAACGAAAGTCATTCTTGGATATAACCTGAAATCACAGGGGATTGATGAGATATATCCGAAAGAAAAGCAGCGATGGTACGTAAAAGTACCGACCTTCTCTTTTTCCAAATTGAATGGTATGGATACATACCTTTCACCGGAAATGAAATCTACGGGAGAGGCCATCGGATATGATAAGAAATTTCACAGGGCAATGTATAAAGCTATGATTGCTTCTGGAATTCGTGTGCAGAATTACGGAACTGTAATCGTGACACTTGCAGATGAGGATAAAGAGGAAGCCCTTCCTTTGATCGGCCGTTTCTATGATATGGGTTTTAATATAGAAGCAACCTCTCTCACGGGAGAATATTTGAAACTGCATGGAATGCGTATCCGTATACTGGGTAAACCCTCAGAAGGCAGTGATGAAATCCTGAATGCAATACGTGCCGGATATGTCAGTTATGTTATCAATACCCGTGCAATTCTTTCCGGCATTCATTATGAAGATGGTGCGGCAATCCGAAGTGCGGCAACGCAGAACAATATTACGATGCTTACATCGCTGGATACGGTAAGGGCGCTTTTAGATGTACTGGAGGAAGTGACTATTGGTGTGTCCGCGATAGATGATGATTGAAATTGTGTCAGATGGGGGTAAGTCCAGCACAGGGATATGAAATTCATTATATGGATTGATATGAGCGACAAATTGTGATACAATAAGAGCATAAAAGAAACAAACAGGGGAAGAATACACTGTATATTTTGTACAACGAGGTGGTGTTATGTGTGGGAGATATTATGTGGATGATGATACGGCGAAAGAAATTGAGAAGCTGGTGCGGTTGGCGGAAGAAAAGAGCAGTGCTGCGCCGGCTTTAAAACTGTCCGCAAAGGATATACACCCGTCGGAAATTGCGCCGGTGCTTGCTGTTAAGGATGGGGCGAGCAGGATATGCTGCCGTATGCAGCGCTGGGGGTTTACGGTGGCAGAAAATAATACAGGCAGTGCAGAAAAAAAATTGATATTTAATGCCAGGAGCGAAACGGTAACAGAGAAAAGGATGTTTTCGGATGCCGTTGCCAGGCGAAGGGCGGTGATTCCTGCAACCTGGTTTTATGAGTGGAACCGCAACAAGGAGAAAAATATTTTTTACCGAAAGGAAAAACCGGTGCTTTTTATGGCAGGATTTTATAATTTATATCCGGATGGGGAACATTTTGTGATTCTGACCACGCGGGCGAACGAGTCCATGGAAGCAGTCCATAACCGTATGCCGCTGCTTTTGGAGGACGGTGAAATTCTGCCTTGGATTACACAGCCGGACAGAACTCAGGATTTTTTGCACAAGGTACCGGGTCTTTTGGAACGCAGATCCGAATATGAGCAAATCAGCTTGTTTTAGTACTTTTTGACGGATGCGGGATGTTTTTTGGGGGATCACTTTGAATAAGCGCTTTTTTTGAAAACAATAAAGTGGGACTGGAAGCAGATACCACTTGAAATAAGAACGTATGTTTGCTATCATAAAAGAACAGGAGGTGAACATACGTTTGGAAAAAATTATATTCCATATCGATGTGAATTCAGCCTTCCTTTCCTGGGAGGCTGTTTATCGTCTTGCCCATTGCGGGGAGCAGCTTGATCTCAGGGAAGCCGTTTCGGCAGTTGGCGGGGATACTTCCCTGCGCCACGGAATTATTCTTGCAAAATCCATTCCGGCAAAAAAATATGGGATACGGACGGGGGAGGCAATTTGGCAGGCGAAAGAAAAATGTCCGGGCTTAATCCTGGTTCCGCCCAATTATGGACTATATGAAAGATGTTCGGCAGCTTTTATGGATATTTTGCGGGAATACTCAGATGTGGTTGAACAATATAGTATTGACGAGGCTTTTATTGATATGAGTGCGTCCTGTCATCTTTTTGGGACAAAGGAAGAAGCTGCCCGACAGATACGCGAGCGGATCAGGGAGGAGTTGGGTTTTACCGTGAATATTGGGATTTCAAGCAATAAGCTCTTAGCGAAGATGGCTTCTGATTTTCGTAAGCCCGACCGGGTGCATACACTGTATCCCGATGAGATACAGCGGAAAATGTGGCCGCTTCCGGTATCCGAACTTTTTTTTGTGGGACGTGCGACAGCAAAGAAACTTTTTTCGATGGGGATACGGACAATTGGGGAGCTGGCGGTGGCAGATCCAGCGTGGCTTAAAGAAATTTTAAAAAAACAGGGCGAAGTAATCTGGGCGTTTGCCAATGGGATTGACCTCTCGCCCGTTTCAGCTATTCCGGCAGCAAATAAAGGATACGGGAACAGCACCACCATTCCCTTTGACGTGGAGGATGTACCGATGGCAAAAAAGGTGCTGTTAGCCTTATCCGAAACCCTGGGGGAAAGACTGCGTGCTGACAAGGTTTCGGTGTCAGTAGTGGCTGTGGGAATCCGGTATGCGGATCTGTCTTATATTTCCCACCAGAAAAAACTGGAGAACCCAACAAACCTGACATTGGAACTTTATAGGACAGCCTGTCTTCTTTTTGAACAACTGTGGGATAACCGTCCCATACGTCATCTGGGAGTGCATACAAACGGGGCGGGCGGGGAAAACTTTTGCCGGCAGATGGATCTTTTTGACACGACGGATTATGGAAAACTTGCAAAAATAGATAGAACAGTGGATTGTATCCGGGGACAATATGGGAAGGATGCTGTTTTGCGGGCGGGCTTTCTAAAACAGCCAGTTGACCATATGTGCGGCGGATATCCGCTCTGATATAAAAATGTCCTTGCAGTGTGGCAAAAAAGGAGGGTTTCTTATGGCATTTGGCGGGTATACAAATATTAAGCGGGCGGATCATGGTACCCTGCGGGGAATCCAGAAGGAGGTCGCATGCGAATGTTGGTTTACCAGTTCCGGCAAACTGATGCCACTGATGATAAAAGTCCAGGATGAGGAGGGGCAGATACAGATGATCCGACCGGTCATCGTCCATTCGCAGGAGCAAAAAATGTATGCGGGAATCCCCTCCATCGAATTTGACTGTACGCTGACCATTCTTGGGCGGACGGTCAGGGCGTGGCTGATCTATTATCAGACAAGGAACCGATGGGTGCTTAATTTCCGGTAGGAAATTTAATTTCCGGTAAGAAATGTGGAGGGGGTTGTATATAACATAGAAGAAGGATGTAAAAGAGGAACGAAAGAGTGAGGGGAGAGTGGGATAAGGGGGGAATGGAAAGAAAATGTTTTATTGATTTGTTCTATATTTTGCGGCAGTTTAGGGGGAAAAGATATGCAATTTATGTAAACTACTTGAAAAACATACAGAAAAATGATATACTTGGCTGGAATTATCCCCTTTTTTAATGCCGGCGGCAGGCGGAGCGAAAACAGAATCCCCTGGTTTTTCCTGCCCTTGACCGTTGGCGGTGAATCAAAAATTATCTACATAGCTAGAAAGATTCCTGTAAACAGCAAGGGAAGAATTTTAACCAGCATAAGGATTAGGAGGTCGCAAAGATTATGGAAAAGATGAAAAGATTAAATGCAAAGCTGATGGCTTTTGTTTTGCTGTTAGCTGTTTTACTGATTGCGATTGCAATGGTGGTGTTTGGTTCAAAAGCAAGGTCATTGGCGAATTCGCTGATGGAGGAGCAGTTAAAATCTGCCTGTTATCTGGTTGATGAGCTGCTAGGAAGGATAAATTCGGACGATTTCAGCCTAAAGGATGGGCAGCTTTACAAGGGGGATGTCAATCTTACGGCGAGGACTGAGGAAATTGATAAGATTGGGGAGATGACGGGTCTTGCGGTAACAATTATGTGGGGGGATGTCAGGAAGAGCACAACGGTCAAGGACGATAATGGAAATCGCATTATTGATACCACCCTTTCTGCGGATACAGCGAAAAAGGTTCTGGCGGGGGAATCCCACTTCTTAAAAAGCGGGGAAATCCAGGGAAAGCAGTATACAACTTATTATAAACCACTCAAGCAGCCAAGTAGCGGGGAGATTGTCGGGATTGTCTTTACCGGTAAAATGCGCAGCGAAGTGGATGCCTTTGTGAATAAAAGTGTCCTGCAAGCTGTGGGGATTTTGCTGGTAATCAGTATTGTTTTTGCTGTTGCGGGCTGTCTTACCTTCCTGCGCAGGATTACAAATGCACTTTTGACCACTTCCGGTTATATGGCGCGTTTGGCGGATAAGGATCTGAGCGGGGAGATCGAGGAGCGGTTTTTAAAACGCGGGGATGAGATCGGGGATATTGCCAAGAGCCTTGATTCCGTGCAGCAGAGTTTTACCGGTGTTATCCGTGATTTGCAGGGTTCGGCGCAGGGGCTGGATAAGGAAAATAAATCCTTTATGGAAAAATTTAACCTGATTTCACAGAACATTGGGAACATCAATATAGCGGTGGATGAGATTGCGAAGGGCTCCTCAGACCAGGCGGGTGAAACAGCAAGGGCTTCAGACAGCGTTATCAGTATCGGTTCGGCACTTGACCAGAACGCGGAAAATATCCGCGAACTGAATATGTCCGTGGAATCGATGAACACTTATGCAGAGCAGGCTTATGGGGCGCTCCAGAAATTGCTTAATATCGGAAAGAAAACTTCGCAGGAGGTTACCATATTAAAAGAAGAAACGAATAATACAAACACCTCGGCGCAAAAGATTAATGAGGCGGTCAGCTTAATCCAGGATATTTCACAGCAGACGAACCTGCTTTCCTTAAATGCTTCTATTGAAGCGGCGCGTGCAGGGGAGTCAGGCAGGGGATTTGCCGTTGTGGCGGAGGAGATCCGCAATCTTTCTGAGGAGAGCAACAGGGGAGCGGAACAGATTGCAGAGATTGTCAGCCAGTTGATCCGCAACAGTGATGTCAGCGTGGAGCGCATGGGAAGTGTGGAACAGAATGTGGGAATCCAGATGGAACATCTTGACGGCTTAAACCAGACCTTTATCGGTCTTGGCACAGAAATTGGCAAAGTGTCCGGCGCGACGGAGAATATTTCAGAGCAGACAAAGCAGGTTACTGCGATGAAGAACGAGATCAGCAATATTATCGAGCAGCTTGCCGCAATTTCGCAGGAGAATGCAGCATCAACACAGGAAACCAGCGCGAGCATGCAGGATCTTTCCTGTGCGATTGACGAATGTACGGCGGGAACGGAGAAGCTTTTGAGGCTGAGTGAGGATCTCTCGAAGAAGGCAAATGATTTTAAACTTTGATTTTAGTTGGTATTGCGCAGAAGAATTCTTTGCGGAACTATTTCCATTAAACTGCTAAATTTTTTTTGGGCTCCTGCCGATATATGGTACAGATGAAATAAAAAGGATTTACAGCGAACATCTGGCTAAGGAGGGCGTAAAAGATGGACAAATTAAGTGCATACAGTGCATATCAGGGCAGTTCGGCAAATTATGTGAGGAATGGGAAGGAAACCAGCCGCAGCAGTGCCCAAGGAACGAGCCGGACAAACCGCACGCAGCAGGATAAAACGGCGGATAAGGTGGGGCAGAATGAGCTTAACCTGAGTGATGAGGCAAAAGATCTTTTGCAGGAGTTGAAGGAAAAATATGGAAATATGGATTTCATGGTTGCGCATTTTTCTTCGGATGAGGAAGCGCAGTCCTATCTCTCTCGCGGCACAAAGGACTACAGTGTGCTGATTGACCCGGAAACCCTGGAAGCTATGGCAGCGGACGAGGAAACCAAAGAGAAGTATATCAATATGATTGATGAGGCCACCACAAAACTTGATGATGTCAAGGAAGAGCTTTCCGAGGAGGCAGAGGAGAGCGGAAGTGAGATAAAGAGCATAGGAATAACCCTGGGAGATGACGGGACGGTAAGTTATTTTGCGGAACTTGAAAAGGCGGGTGCAAAGCAGAAGGAGCGCATTGAGAGTTCGCGCGAAAAGAAAGCCGAGGAGAAGAAAGCGGACGAAAAAAAGGCGGCGCAGGAGAAAGCGAAAGAGCGTCTGAAGGCTGGCTATGGGGAAAGCCTGACGAACACAGAAAAAAAGACCACGATGGTGTCCGCCTCGAGCATTGAGGAGCTTTTGGAAAAGATCCGCTCGGTTGACTGGAATGCGGTAAAAGCAGAGATTCCGGAAACGGGGAGCCGTTTTAACTGTACAATCTAACCTATAAGCGTCAGGTGGGATGCAAGCCCCATCTGACAAGCTGCGATAGCAGCATAGGGATATACAGCAAGCTGCTGTGGGTTTTGCCCATGGCAGCTTTTTAACTTGCAATCTGCTGAAAAAAAGTTTATAATATGACCGCAAACAAAAATACAGGAAAAATTTGAAATCCGAGGCAGTTCAATGAAAAAAAAGAAAAGATTTATAGTGATGACGACAACGAGGATGATTATGCTTGGCTTTCTTGCGGCGATCGTTCTCGGAACCATACTTCTCTCGCTCCCTATTGCGACGAAAGAGCGGACGGTGACCCCTTTGGTGGACGCGCTTTTTACAGCGACGACCTCGATCTGTGTGACCGGGCTTTCGACCGTATCCATGGCGGAGCACTGGAGCCTGTTTGGCCAGGCGGTCATCCTGTTTTTAATCCAGTTTGGCGGACTTGGGATTGTAACATTTACGACTACCCTTTTATTGGTACTGGGGAGAAGGATCACTTTAAAAGAGCGCCTGCTTTTACAGGATGCCTATAACCTGGATGAACTAAAGGGACTTGTGCGAATTACCATCCGCATTATTAAGGGGACTTTGGTGGTGGAGGGAGCGGGCGCGTTTCTTAGCTGTTTCCGTTTTGTACCACAATATGGTTTTTTGCGCGGCGTGTGGCTTTCCATCTTCCATTCTGTATCATCGTTCTGTAACGCGGGGATCGATTTATTTGGAAACGAAAGCCTGATTCCCTATCGCAGTGACGTGCTTGTCAACCTGGTAACAATGACACTGATTATATTGGGGGGAATCGGCTTTCCTGTATGGTGGGAATTTCTGGGAAATATCAGGGAGATGCGGCGCAAACACCGCAGGAACGAACGGCTTTGTTTCCGCCCGAACCTGCATTTTAAGCTTGCGGTATCAGCAACGGCCTTTTTGATTATCAGCGGGGCGCTGTTCACCCTGATTCTTGAGTATAATAATCCAAAGACCCTGGGAACGCTTCCGTTTGGCGAAAAACTTCTGGCATCTTTCTTCCAGTCGGTGACACTGCGCACGGCAGGGTTCCAGACAATACCGCAGCAGTGTTTTAAGGATGGAACAAGCATGCTTTACCTGCTCTTTATGTTTATCGGGGGTTCCCCGTCCGGTACGGCGGGCGGCATCAAGACCGTTACCATGGTGTTGGTGATTGCGTCGGTTCTTGCAACTGTGGGGGGAAAGGCGGGCACCCAGGTAATGCGGCGCAAGATCGCGCCAAAAGATGTACAGAAAGCCTTCGCGGTTTTTGGCATGGGATTGATTGCAATGTTTTTGCTGGTGGTAGCGCTGATGGTTGTGGAAAACGCCGATTTTTTGGACTCGATGTATGAGATGGTTTCCGCTACAGCGACCGTCGGTCTATCGCGCAATTTTACATCCTCGTTGTCGGCAGCGGGCAAAGGGATTGTTATTCTTGGCATGTATCTTGGGCGTATCGGACCGATCACAATGGCATTGGCGATCAATACAAGGCATGACAACAGTAAGACATCGTACCCGACAGGAAGAGTGCTGGTGGGTTAAAGGCAAGGATGGAGGTATATATGGGCAAGAAAGAATATATTGTGATCGGGCTTGGTCAGTTTGGGATGAGTATTGCTCAGACATTGATGCAAAATGACTGTGAGGTGCTGGTGCTTGATATTAATGAGAAGAGGACAAGAGCCATCGCGGATTCTGTGACCTGTGCTGTGACGGGGAATGTGATGGATGCGGAGCTTCTTGCGGGGCTTGGCATCCGCAATTTTGACGGCGCGGTTATTGCGATCGGGGAGAATATGGAAGCCAGCATTATGGCGACCATGGTTGTGAATGAGCTGGGGGTTCCCCATATCCTTGCGAAGGCACAGAGTGAACTCCATGCTAAAATCCTGCGCAAGGTTGGGGCGGATCGCGTCGTACTTCCGGAATGGGAGATGGGAATCCGCTATGCAAACAATATGGTGCATGATAATTTTTTTGATGCGGTGGAACTCTCCCCCGATATCAGCATGATGGAAATTAATGTGCGGCGCGAGTGGGAAGGAAAGAGCCTGAAACAGTTAAACATGCGCGCAAAATATAAGATCAATGTGATCGGTATCAAGAGCGAAGATGGATTTGATGTGAATCCGGATCCGGACGAACCGTTAAATGCAAATTCCAAACTTGTTTCCATCGGGAGGAATGAGGTGTTGAATAAGCTGGCGGAGGGGTTGATATAAAGGTGGCGGGGCGGTAAGAAAAATGCCGCCCCTATATGGGCGGGGTGTGCAGTACCCAATCTGTGGGAAATGTGGTTTGTATTTTAAGCGATCGCAGCATAGTGGTATAATTTCCTATGACTTACAGAAAAAATAAAAAAATTAAAATTTTGCTTGACTTCCTGAAGGTTCCCTGTTATAATAAAGAAGCAGTGAGTTCCTGGGGAATAAAATTGTATAATATGCAGATATGGTTCATCGGTAGAACATTGGCTTCCCAAGCCGAAGAGACGGGTTCGACTCCCGCTATCTGCTTAGAAAAAGACAGTCAGTGACTGTCTTTTTGTTTCGTAAGGAAATCTTTTTAATTCTTTATGGAACCATGCCGCCCATAAAATTTTATGGGCAGTGAGTTCAAAATGTCCGGGGAAAAGGAGAGTTCCATGATTACCAGCAGTGCGAATGCGCAGATGAAATATTTGGTCAAGCTGCAGGAGAAGGGGGCGGCGCGAAAGGAAGACGGGGTGTATGTCTGCGAGGGCAAGAAGATGTTTGCGGAGGTACTTTCCTATGCGGCAAAGAGCGTTGTGAAAGCTTATTTTGCGGAGAGTTTTTATGAAAAATGGAGGGGGGAGTTTGCGGGAGAAGTTCCGTTTGAGATTGTTTCAGACGCTGTTTTTAAGGAAGTTTCGCGCACGGTCACGCCGCAGGGGGTGCTGGCCATTGTGCGCCAGCCGGATTATTCGCTAGAAGGGATACTTGCGAAAGCAGGGCGGGATGCACCGTGTCGGCTCCTTATACTCGAAAACCTGCGCGATCCTGGAAATCTTGGCACCATCCTGCGCACGGCGGAGGGTGCGGGGATGGCGGGGATTATTTTGGGGCGCGGGAGTGTGGATATGTTTAATCCTAAGGTTATCCGCTCTACCATGGGCGCGATTTACCGGCTGCCCTTTGTCTATAAGGAGGATTTTCCCGGTCTTTTAGGGGTGCTTAAACAGTGGGGCTTTATGGTTTATGCAGCACATCTTGCGGGTTCCGTGGAATATGATACCGTAGAGTATAATCCGCGGACAGCGCTTATGGTTGGAAACGAGGCAAACGGTTTGACGGAGGAAGCCGCGGCTGCTGCGGATCTATGTGTGAGGATTCCGATGGAGGGGGAACTTGAGTCGCTGAATGCTGCGGTGGCAGCGGCGGTCCTGATGTACGAAACTTACCGGCAGGCGCGTGCGGGGAGAGATTTTGGAATATAATTTTCTTTGATAAAGTTGGAAAGTTTGGAAAAAGGGCTTGCAAAATCCTGGATTTCTCTGTAAAATTAATTTACTGTAAATAAAATCCCGGGCAGACCGGTGCGCCGGAAAGAAGCGTAAAAGCCAGGCAAAAAAATCCGGTGTGGATTAAATATAAGAAGAAAGGTTATATGTGATATGATTCAGGCAAGTAATGTTACGTTGAGGATTGGAAAAAGAGCATTATTCGAGGATGTAAATATTAAGTTTACCGAGGGGAACTGTTATGGTCTGATCGGTGCGAACGGAGCGGGAAAATCAACGTTCCTAAAGATTTTATCCGGGCAGATTGAGCCGAGCAAGGGCGAGATCATTATTACACCGGGACAGCGCCTCTCTTTCTTGCAGCAGGATCATTTTAAATATGATGCGTACAATGTCCTCAATACGGTTATAATGGGGAATGGGCGGCTGTACGAGATTATGAAGGAAAAGGATACGATCTATGCGAAGGAAGATTTCACCGAGGAGGACGGTATAAGGGCGAGCGAGCTTGAGGCTGAGTTTGCCACTTTAAACGGCTGGGAGGCGGAATCGGATGCGGCAACGCTTTTAAACGGGCTTGGCATTGAAAATGATTTGCATGAGAAACAGATGGCGGAGTTGAACGGCAGCCAGAAAGTAAAGGTGCTGCTTGCCCAGGCGCTTTTTGGAAACCCGGATATCCTGCTGCTCGACGAGCCGACGAACCATCTTGATCTTGAGGCGATCCGCTGGCTCGAGGAATTCCTGATTAATTTTGAAAACACTGTGATTGTCGTGTCGCATGACCGCTATTTCCTGAATAAGGTCTGCACGCAGATTGCGGATATCGACTATGCAAAAATCCAGCTCTATGCAGGAAATTATGATTTCTGGTATGAGTCAAGCCAGCTGATGATTAAGCAGATGAAGGAAGCGAACAAGAAGAAAGAGGAAAAAATCAAGGAATTGCAGGAGTTTATCCAGCGCTTTTCGGCTAACGCTTCCAAATCAAAACAGGCGACATCGAGAAAGAGGGCACTTGAAAAAATTGAACTTGATGAGATCAAACCTTCCTCGCGCAAGTACCCATATATTGATTTCCGCCCGGCGAGAGAGATCGGCAATGAAGTGCTTACGGTTAAAAATCTTTCTAAGACCGTGGATGGCGTGAAGGTGCTTGATAATATTTCCTTTATTTTGAACAAGGGCGATAAGGTGGCATTTGTCGGGGCAAATACACTTGCGAGCACGACGCTCTTTAAGATTTTGGCGGGCGAACTTGAGCCGGATTCGGGCGAATACAAATGGGGGGTAACTACGTCGCAGGCGTATTTCCCTAAGGATAATACAAAGGAATTCTCATGTGAGGATACGATTGTGGACTGGCTGATGCCATATTCGCCGGAGAAGGATGTCACTTATGTGCGCGGCTTTATGGGCAGGATGCTGTTTGCGGGGGAGGAGGGCACAAAGAAAGTGAATGTGCTTTCCGGAGGGGAGCGCGTGCGCGTCATGCTGTCCAAAATGATGATTATGGGCGCAAATGTGCTGATTATGGACGAGCCGACAAACCATCTTGATATGGAGTCGATCACGGCGCTGAACAATGGGCTGATTAAATTTTCGGGTGTTTTGCTGTTTACTTCGCTTGACCACCAGTTTATCCAGACCATTGCAAACCGCATTATGGAGGTTACGCCGGAGGGGCTGGTTGACAAGATTACAACTTATGATGAATATCTTGACAGCGATATTGCCGTGCGCAGGAGGCAGAGTTTGCAGGTGCAGGTAGTGGAGGAAAACTTGGAGGAACTTGACGGGGAAGACTGAGACAGCAGAAGGCGACAGACACAGGGAGGACAAGAATGAGGGCAGAGGCAAAAAACACACAGACAACATCAGGCAACCTTCCGATATCGCTCGGCGTGGGAGAGGACGGCGGATACTATGAATTTACAGTATTCCTGCCGGGAACCGGAACATGCGAGCTGCGCATTTATGATTTGGAAAAAGGCGAAGCGGCAGAGAACCTGTCGCTTTTTGCGATGGATAAGATGCCCGGGATATTCCGGGCGCGCCTTAAAAAGGAAGGATTGCCGGATTGTTTTGGCTACCGCTATGCGGTGGAGGGAAAAGAATTTCTGGACCCGTATGTAAAACATATCGTTGGCAGGGAGAATTTCGGGATGCAGGGGGAGTGTTTTGGGACGGCGGATGAGAGGATGGCATACCGGTATTATGCGAAAAAGAATGGGTGGACGGCACCTTACCACCCGTATTCTTTTGTAAACGATAATCCTCCGCGGCTTGCTTACCAGGACATGATTATGTATAAACTGCATGTGCGGGGGTTCACTATGACCGCTCCCGGGGTGCGCCATAGGGGAACATACCGTGGGCTGCTTGAGAAAAAACCATATCTGTTAGAACTTGGGGTGAATGCGCTGCTGCTTATGCCCTGTGTGGAGTTTGATGAGGTTTTAAGTGGAAAGGAAATTTATGGCGGGCTTCCAGCTTACGCGAAACCACTGCGGGATCTGACTGTGCCACAGGAGGGCGGGGCAGGATGCAGCGTCAATTACTGGGGGTTTGCAAAGGAGAGCAGTTATTTTGCCCCCAAGGCTTCCTACGCCTCAAAACCCTGCCTTGTTTCCTCGGAATTTAAAGAGATGGTGGCGGGGATGCACGAGAGTGGGATTGAAGTATTGCTTGAGATGAATTTCCAGCCGACGGACAATCCGAATTTGATCCGCGACTGTCTGGTTTTTTGGGTGAGGGAATACCATGTGGATGGCTTCCGCTACAACACCAGTTTATACCCTGCGCATATGGCTGCACTCTGTCCGGAGTTAGCGGGAATAAAAATATTGTCAACAGGATTTGGGGATATCGGGGGAATACGGAGAGTGAGCGGGTTTGGAGAGGGTTTAACGGGATTGGGGATTCCTTTCTACAAACATGCCGTAAGTCCCTGTGAACCTGAATATAAAGCGGTGCTTGCGGAATACAACGAGGGGTTTTTGCAGGATATCCGCCGTTTTGTCAAGGGCGATGAGGAGATGGTGGGCGCGGTGGCAGCGCGGCTTGAGCGCCAGTGCACAGATGTCGGGATAATTAATTATGTCGCCGATCACAATGGTTTTACCCTGGCGGATGTCTATGCCTACGATGTGAAGCACAATGAGGCGAACGGGGAGGAGAACAGGGACGGGACGGACTATAATTTTAGTTGGAACTGCGGTGCGGAAGGAGCGACAAAGAAGAAGAAAATCCTTAAACTGCGCAGCCGTATGCGCAGGAACGCGCTGATTTTGCTTTTTACTTCGCTGGGAACCCCGATGCTTTTAGCGGGCGATGAGTTTGGGAACTCACAGGCAGGAAATAATAATGCTTACTGCCAGGACAATGAAACCGGCTGGGTATCCTGGCGGGAACTGCGGGCAAACAAAGACCAGTTTGAATTTGTTAAACAGCTTATTGCGCTGCGCAGGGAACATCCGGTATTGAGAAATAAACGCCCCCTTAAAGGGATGGATTATATTTCCTGTGGCTGTCCGGACGTATCGCGCCACGGCACAAAGGCATGGTATCCGGACTACTCAAATTACAGCCGCACGCTTGCCATGCTTTTTTGCGGGAAATATGCGATGGTTGACGGCAAGTCAACTGATCAGAGTATTTATATTGCGGCAAATATGCATTGGGAACCGCATGTATTTGACCTTCCGGATATCAGCGACGGGGAGGAACTGACTTTTCTGCTTTGCTCCGATAGGGATTGCACTAAAAGCGGGGATGTGCCTCCTGAAAAGGCAGCGGGTATAAGGCAGCGGACTTTCGAGGTGCCAGCGCGCTCGGTTGCACTTTTTATCGGGAAAAATTGTAAGAAAAATACTGAAACACAGGAGAAGACAGGAAGGGATGTCGAAAAAAAGGAGAGCGGAATATAGAGGTATTTGGGAATGTAGGAAATAATGGTTATGGAAGGATAAGAAGCGGGGGAACTTCTGGGGAAGGAATGATATGAACACATTCGTTTTAAAACTAATTGCATGCGCAACAATGTTTATTGACCATTTTACGGAGATTTTTATTCCCCAGATGGGGAGATTATCGCATCACGCTTACGGCGGTATCTCCTCCGTTTATCTGGCGGGAAGGCTGATTGGGCGGATTGCATTTCCAATTTACTGCTTTTTGCTTGTGGAGGGGTTTTTCCGCACCCGTGACAGAAGAAAATATATGGCGAGAATGGCAGTTTTCGCGCTGATTTCAGAATTTCCTTTTGACCTGGCTTTTCAGGTAACAGGAAAACAGATACGGATTCGTGAATTATTTTCGTACCAGAATGTTATGATTACTCTACTGCTTGGTCTGGTGCTGATGTATTTATATGAGTGGATTAAGATGAAATATTTGTTGCAGCCGCTGATTTTTAATACCCTGGGTGTAATGGCAATTGTGGGGATCGGATATGCCGCGCAATGTTTAAAAACGGATTATGGTATGGGCGGAATCCTTTTGATTATGGTATTTTACCTGTTCCGCGGAAAAAAGATTTGGATTTTTGTCGGAAGTGCGTTGGTTTTTGTATTCTTTGTCAATATTTTGGAGCTGGCGGGGCTTTTTGCATTTATCCCGGTTTTCCTGTATAACGGGGAGCGCGGACCAAGGATAAAATATGCATTTTACGCATTCTATCCCCTGCACCTTCTTGTGCTTGGAGGGATAGGATACTGGATGTATTATCTCTGAAACGGAATCCGGAAGGGACAAGGGCACCATGCCCCTTTGTTCCTTCCGGAAAACTTACTATTTACTCGAAATGGTGATCTTTTACGATTTTGTCGTAAAGGTCGAGTACGCAATGTTCGTCGGTGTCGAAATACTTGCAGGTGGTGCAGGAAACATTGCAGCAGCACGAATCGCAGGTGCTGTTAGTTGTCCGCTCGGCATCTTTTTTTGGCTCGAAAGCGCTACAGTTTTCCGCAACTTTTTCGTAAGTGGTTTCGCTTGCTCTCATGGAAATCGCTCCTTTCGGGATTGTAATGTTTGCTTTTATGCCTACATTTATTAGAACAAGAAATCCGGCCGGATTTCATTGTGGGAATTATTATTGCGTTTTTTTTAGGGATTATTCATGTAAGTGGGGGCGGAAATATTTACAAAAAGTTTGGAAAAGAAAACGGATCTATTCCTGTTAAGAATTGGAAATTATTGTAAGTTACGGAGGGGGATATGGTAGCATTTCAGATCAGGGAAGTGAAAAATTTTATGGCAAGGCTGTTCCAGAGGGAGGATTTTGATACCTTTGCCGTGAGGGAGGGGCAGGTTCAGATGGCTGCCGGTTTTTCGTTTAACGGGCATCGCAATCATGATTTCTACACGGAGGAGGAGCTTTGCAGTTTGACAGAACCGGATTTTATGCTCTGGTCGGAGTTAAAGCCGCTTGTGTTTTCGGTGATCCGGGGGGCAAAGACACCGAGACAATTAACACTTGTGCTGCAATTGCCAAAGGATATACTGGGGAAGGTACTTGCGGATTCCGGGGCAAAGCTTGATATAAAAGATATTGCGGGGGCGTACTTAAACATCAAATTCCAGGCGGGGGAACTGATGCTTGTGACCGGAGTTGGCTTTTGCAGTTTTGTGATGGATAAGATGTTTGAGCGTGAATTTGATGCCTGGGTGCGTGAATTTTTAAAAGGGCACGGGATTATGTTTGAAGAGTGAGAGCGGACAGGGAAGATAATGCCTGGCCTGTTACCGGAATGGGGATTTTTTCGGGGTGGGGATAACTAATTATAAAGAAAATCTAAATTATTAGCACTCGATATGATTGAGTGCTAATTTCTTATTGACATTTGAATGTCTTGGTAGTATAGTATCTTTAACGTTAAAAACACAGTTAGGGTGTCTGAAAACTAATTTCCGCAAATTGTGATATACAGGTGGCGGAAATTAGCTTCCGGATACGCCCTGGTTAAAAACGGGCGGGATGCCTGAAATTATAAAAAAGGAGTGATTTTTTCATGAGTAACACAGAGCATGGCAGTTTGTCGATCAATTCGGAAAACATATTCCCGATTATTAAGAAATGGCTGTATTCCGACCATGATATCTTTTACCGCGAGTTGATCTCCAACGGTTGCGACGCGGTGACGAAGTTAAAAAAACTGGAGCTGATGAGCGAGTACAGCATTCCGGAGGGCGAGGAACTTTGTATCCGCATCCTGGTTAATCCCGAGGAGAAAACGATCAAAGTTATCGATAACGGGATTGGTATGACCGCGGATGAAGTAAAGGAATATATTAACCAGATTGCGTTTTCCGGCGCGGCGGCATTCCTTGAAAAATACAAGGACAAGACGAACGAAGACCAGATTATCGGGCATTTCGGTCTCGGTTTTTACTCGGCGTTTATGGTGGCGCACAAAGTTACGATCGATTCCCTTTCCTGGCAGGCGGGCGCAAAGCCGGTACACTGGGAGTCCGAGGAGGGCGTTGATTTTGAGATGGGCGAGGGTGATTATGCGAACCGCGGTACGCAGATTACGCTCTATCTGAATGAGGATAGCTATGAGTTCTCGAACGAGTACCGCGCGAAGGAAGTAATTGAAAAATATTGCTCGTTTATGCCGGTGCCGATTTATTTCAAGAATGAAAATATAGAGGAAAAGCCGGAAGATGAGGAGACAGTAGAAGAGGAAGATATCGAATCCGCCGAGGGTGAGGAGGATATTATCGACGCTGAGGTTTCCGAGGATGGCAAGGCGCAGACCGTTGAGAAGGAGGAGAAAAAGAAAGGACCAAAGCCGTTGAATGACACGGCACCTCTCTGGACAAAGCATCCGAACGACTGTACCGAGGAGAAATATAAGGAGTTTTACCGCAATGTCTTCCACGATTACAAGGAGCCGCTGTTCTGGATACACCTGAATATGGATTATCCATTCAATTTAAAGGGCATCCTCTACTTCCCTAAGATCAATACCGAGTATGACAGTATTGAGGGGACGATTAAACTTTACAATAACCAGGTGTTTATCGCGGATAATATCAAGGAAGTGATCCCTGAGTTTATGATGCTCCTAAAGGGTGTGATTGACTGTCCTGACCTGCCGCTAAACGTATCCCGCAGCGCTTTGCAGAATGACGGTTTTGTTAAGAAGATTTCGGATTATATCACAAAGAAGATTGCGGACAAGCTCTCCGGTATGTACAAGGTGGAGCGCGAGAACTATGAGAAATACTGGGATGATATCAGCCCATTTATCAAGTTTGGCTGTCTGAAGGACGAGAAATTCCGCGATAAGATGAAGGATTATATTATCTATAAGAATCTGGAGAAGAAATATATTACGGTGGATGAATATCTTGAGGCGGCAAAGAAAGTGCAGGAAGATGCAGTTAAGGCAGAGAGTCCTGAAGGAGCGGATTCTTCTGAGAGTGCGGATTCCAAAGGGCAGCAGGGTGAAGATAAGGATGCTGCCGCGCAGGGCGATAATGCACAGGAGTCAGGTAAGTCGGAAGGTACAAGCAGTGATAGTTCTGATACTTCCGAAAAAGAGCCGAAAAAGGATGTTATATACTATGTGACCGACGAGCAGCAGCAGAGCCAGTATGTGCGCATGTTTAAGGAGCAGGGTATCGATGCGGTAATCCTAACACATACGATCGACCAGGCGTTTATTTCCCAGCTCGAGCAGGCGAACGACAAGATTCGCTTCCAGCGGATTGACTCCGACCTGACGGATACATTTAAGGAGGAAGTGGGCGCTGAGGATGCGGAGGAATTAAAGAAAGAGGCGGATGACTTAACCGAACTGTTCCGCAAGGTGCTTGGGAAAGAAAAGCTTGAGGTTAAGGTTGAGAAATTAAAGGATGTCAAAGTTTCCGCGATGGTGACACTCTCGGAGGAGAGCCGCAGAATGCAGGATATGATGAAGATGTACAATGCATACGGCATGGATCCTTCGATGTTTGCGAGCCAGGAAACGCTGGTTCTTAATGCCAACAACTCCTTAGTACAGTATGTTTTCACGCATAAGGAAGGGGAGCATGTACCGATGTTCTGCGAGCAGCTTTATGATCTGGCGCTTATCAGCCACAAACCGCTTGCACCGGAGGCGATGACAAAATTTATTGAGAGAAGCAATGAGATTATGCTGCTGCTGGCAAAATAAAGAAATTTATTGAAAAAGATAATGTGATTGCTGGTGAAATAAAGAAGAAGCAGGATAATAATTTAAATAGATGGACGGACATGGGGATATCCGTGTCTGTCCATCCATCGTGGCAGATACAGACCTTTACGAAACGGACAAGGAAGTGCAAAATCTGATAGACTGGGTATGTCTTTCGGAGCAGATAAAGGAAAACAATAATACAATCCGCAATCTGACCGGGGAATATAAGAAGATAGAGCCGGATTGCCGGGAGGGAGTACGGGCGCAGTTGGAGCGCATGAAAGAACCCTGCAAGGAACGCAATAGTTTGTATGAGAAGCAGAATGACTTGAAAGGGCGAAATACAAAATAGAAAAAGTATTAGAATGGTAAGAAATATGGGGCATGGTGGTTGCTATGCCCCATTTTTCGTAGTGGGAAATAAGATACAGATATTGTATAATAAGATAAAAAGTTGTGTGAAATTGATTACATAAATATTATCTGCTATAAAGGACATGGTTGTTCCTTAGGGATATAAAGTTGGAGTTTTATATACTTCCGCCTGTATGTAATCCATTTCCTGGGCGAGGACGCTTAACCCACGGTAAATGTCATGTTCTTTGTATGAAGGCTTTTCAAGGAAGAGCCAGCAACTTTGTAGGAGGCTCTTTTGCTGTTTGGTTCAAGGATGTGCGCATAGATCAAGTCTGCTGTGATTGCATTCAGATCAAATTTATATCTGTGACGCTTTGCAATGTTCCTAAAAATGTTTTTGGATTTCTTGATAATGGAGAGGGCATGAATGTTGATATTTTAGGACGATGCCTTGGAATTGGCGCTACCACACGGCAGGCAAGAAAAGGAATGGGAAGATTTGGTGTAGGATTGCCACAAGCGTCTTTACACGCTTGTCCGAAGGTGGAAGTATACTTTTGGCAAAACGGTATTGGAAATTGTCATAAAGTATTTCTTGATATTAATAAAGTGAAAGACGGTACACAGACAGAAATTGAAGATCCAGAACTTATTAATGTTCCTGAAAAATATGCTCCGTATATATCGTATAGAACCCTGACAGACAGCTATGACTTAATACACAGCTTCAAATTATGTTAGATAATCTCAAAACAAAGGACTAGGATTTTTATCTTTTGATTATCTTTTGATAATATTCAAAATTCAAGAAAAAGATAGCAAAAAGCTTGATTTTAGGCAATTTCTATCTTTTGATTATCTTTTGAAATTGTGTAAGATGAAGAAGAGAAGGCTTTACTCCAACAGTTCGCATACATTTGCGATTATAAAAATCACCTCGTTGTTTATTGCTTTAGAGATGGTAAGAGTAAATAGTTTCTCTTTATAGATATTCCTGCATGGTGCAAGTACTGTGAAATAAAGGTGGATAAGGAGAAAAATAGCGGGTGTGTGATGACTCCCTCTATGGACGGCGAAAAAACCGTAGCTTATGTGCGGGATGATGAAAGCGGGAAGACTTATTTGTCTATATCATGAATGGACAAGTGAGGCAGATTGTCAAAATTGTTTGGGATGTATAAAAAAATTTTAATTAGCAGGAGGTTAAAAAATGTGCAAGCTGACATTGCAGGTAGTTGACAAAAACGGGACGATTATTGCGCAGAGTATGGGGGAGGATTTTACCGATCTGGCTGTGATGCGTACATATGAGGAAGGGGATCGGATTTTACTGATTTCCTCCGAAAAAAATATCCACTTAAACTGGCAGGTGGATGATGCCCTGGGGTCAGCATTTGTCTATATCACGGATGATGTTTCGTACATTATCCCGTTTGGTGAGAAAAGGATCAGCTATTCGCCAAAGGTATTTTCTGGTGACCGCCATTATCTCTATGCGGAAGTGGCAAGACCGGAGGAGATTTCTTTGTACCGCAACCTTGCCCTAAACCCGGCAGACCAGCACCGCGATGTGCCGTGCTACCCGCATGCGAGCGCAAATGTCGAAACGCGCGGCGAGGCGGTTTTTGCGGCAAAAAATGCGATTGACGGGGTGAGGGCGAACCTTTCCCATGGGGAGTGGCCTTATGCTTCCTGGGGGATTAACAGACAGGATGATGCAGCGATGACCATTGATTTTGGCAGGGAGATTGTAACGGATCAGATTGTGCTTTTCACGCGCGCCGATTTCCCACACGATAACTGGTGGAGGGAAGTTTCCATTGATTTTTCGGATGGAAGCAGCGAGACTTTTTCCCTGGAAAAGAGTTCACACGCCCATTTCCTTACCTTTAAGGCGCGAAAGATTACAAGCCTGACACTGTGCCGCCTAATCAAGGCGGATGACCCATCCCCGTTCCCGGCACTCAGCCAGATTCAGGTGTACGGGAAAGTGGTGTAAAATAATGTTTTTTGGCGCATAAAGTAAACCCCTTTTGCCAGACAAAATATCGGTCTGATAAAAGGGGTTCACTTTAATCAGGGCTTTCCTTATAAACTGAGCTTACAGGAATGCAAATAAGGATTGCCCGCTGTGACAGTTACGGGGTCATCGCCCTTTTTTCTAAGGTAGAGCATCAGCCTGCCTTCGAGTGCATTGCGGAAGGATGCGCGGTAGTCGGTCACATCGCGCGTGTCGCCGTTGTCAAGCCCAAGATATTCATGATTTCCCTCTATGTGGACATCGATGCGGGATTGGTCGGTGGTAACGCGCCTTCCGTCTGCATCGAGCACGGAGATTTCAATCTGGATAATATCTTCGCTGCTCACAACTTCCATGCCAAGCTGTACCGGTGCGCCAACGGTTTCCAGTGTGTGGTGGAGGGTTAAGCCGCCGTCCGGGGAAGCGGTGCATGATTGTTCTGTAATATATCTTTGTTCCATATCGTTTGGTACGCGTGCGCCCGCCGTGATTTTACCCGGTTCAAACGGCACGAACCAGCGGTAAAAACCGAGTTCTTCCACATATTCCCCGGCTGTTTTGACAGGCACATCATTAATTGACAGCATCGGGTCGGTGCAGTTTGTGTAGCAGCGCACTTCAATTTCTTCGCCCGGCACATAATTCCAGCAATCCGCGACTAATTTCCACTCGCCAAGGTCAGCGTTTTTTCTTGCCGTGCAAATATGGATCATCGGCTTATCACTCCACCAACTCTGGCGGCTGTAGTAGCGCGCTTTTTCAAAACCTGCCGTGGAGAGGTTTCCGGAGCCGTGTGTGTGGGATGGCCAGCCGCCGCATTCGCCCAGATAATCGATGCCGATCCAGAGGAACTGCCCTGAAATAAACGGGAGCTTTTTCACCCATTTCCAGGCGGCAAAACTTGGGCTGTTCTCGCTTCCGATAAAAGGCTTATCCGGGAATCGGGAGTGATCCTGTTCGTAAAGATGTTCCTTGTAATTATAGCCGACCACATCGAGATGGTCGATATAGCCTAAGTTTGCCGAGAGTTCCGGAAAGGCAACGGCAGCAGTGACCGGTCGCGTCGGGTCAACCTTTTTTGCAATCGCGGCAAGTTTTTTTGAAATTACGGTAAGCCGTTCCATATTTGGGCGGTCGGAACGGAAACGGCGCTCTTCTTCCGGCTTGTTCGCGTCGTTATTTCCGGTCATGGTTAAAAAGCTTTCGTGGTTGTACGGGTCGTTCGGGTAATCTATCTCGTTGCCAATCGAAAAGAGCACGATGCTTGGATGGTTGCGGTCGCGTCTGATCTGTGCGGTAAGATCGCGCTCGTGCCACTCCGGGAAATCATTTGCGTAGCCCTGATGCTTTGGCGGGTAGACGTTGTGGCCGCGGTACCATTTGTTTTTGCAGCCCTCCCACTCGTCAAATGCCTCGTCCATCACGAGGAAGCCCATCTCGTCACAGAGTTCATAAAGCTCGTTTGCATGCGGGTTGTGGCTTGTGCGGATGGCGTTGCATCCCATATTTTTTAATTTGTCAAGTCTTCTTCTCCAGGTTCCCTTTGTCATTGCAGCGCCGAGCGCACCGCCGTCGTGGTGCAGGCAGACACCCTTAAAAATGGTTGGCTTTTCGTTGAGGAAGAATCCGTGGTCAGCATCGAAGCGGATGGAGCGGATACCCACCTTCTGTTCGTCCACCACAACGGTTTTGCCGTTAGGAAGCACAACGCTTGTGCGCAGTGTGTAGAGTGCCGGGTTTTCCGGCGACCAGAGTTTTGGCGCGGCAATTGTGCCGGAGGTGGTCACGGTCTTAGGCGTACCCTTTGTGAGAATGGCGGACGCTTCGAGAACGGCGATCGCACTCTCCCCGTCAAAAAGGGTGGACTGCACAGTGACTTCGGCATTATTATCTGCTGCAAGCTCGGATAGGACAAGTTCATTTTCAACGACGATTTCTGCGCTGGCATCCGAAACTTTCGGGGTTTGGAAAAATATTCCATATTCGCAGGGATAAACCTCCTCATATTGCAAAAGGGTTACTTTGCGCGTTATGCCGGAACCGGTAAACCAGCGGGAATCCGCGATATCTTCATGGCAGACCCTGACGGCAACCACGTTATTTTCGTTGTCATAATTAAGAAAATCTGTTACATCATACCGGAATGATATGTAGCCGTTCGGGCGTTTGCCAAGGTAGTAACCGTTAATCCAGACCTGACTGTTTTTATATACCCCGTCAAAACAGAGGAAATATTTTTTGCCCTTTGCGTCGGAGGATAGGGTGAAATGTTTGCGGTACCAAGCGGTGCCGCCGATTACATAGCCCGTTCCGCTTGAAAGGCTGCGGTCTTTCGGATATTCCACGGACCAATCGTGCGGAAGTGTGACCTGCCGCCAGTTTGTATCGGCATAATTTTTTTCGTAGGCGTTTTCTAGGTCGCCAAGGTGGAAATACCAGTTTGTGTCGAGTAACATAAAAGTTCCTCCTGTCGGTTAAAATTAATTTGGATTAAAAGTTTTGAAATTAATGGTTTTTGGCAGGGTAACAACTGTTGTAATCGGTTTCAAAACTTTGGATATATGATAGAGGATTTTTATGGAGAAAACAATGGTTTATATTGGCGGGAGTTTGTTGTATATTATTTTCAGAAATTATTACTAAAAACTTTCAGAAATCTTACAGAAATGTTAATAATATCATATTTTATAATATTCTCTTGAAGTTTTTTTTGACCGTGGTAAACTAAAAGATGTTAAATTAATTGTATTTTTAAGGAATGGGGAAAGAACGATATGGGAAAAACAAAAAAACTTCTTGGTGTGGTATTGTGTTGTGCGCTTTCTTTTGCGGCGTGTGATAAGGGGGTGGATGACGGAACACGGGAAATAACATCGGATAATATATCTGGGGGAGGGATGGAAGGCGGGGAGAATGATGGGACAGATGTTAAAACGACGGGGAAACCTGTGGATGGGGAAACAAAAGATGGGGATAACGGGGAAGAAAGTGTGAATGTTCCGGTGGTTTCTTTTGAGATTCTTTCCGTTGCGGAAACGGATTCGGAGGGCAACGAGCTTATCCAGGCGCAGTATCCGGTTTTTTGTGTGGAGGGGGAAGGGTATGATGCCCTGGCAGCAGCACTTAACGTGCAGAATGAAGTTTTAAAAGGGCAGGCGGATTCTTTTCTTTGTGATATGAGGGAGTCAGCACAGTGGTACAGGGAATCTGTGGATGCTTCCTATCAGTATATGCAGAAGAGTTATGTGTACATACAGCGCTGTGATAAGGAGTTTGTAAGTATTTTGGTTTTGCGCGAAGTGGAGGAGGGGGGAGCACATCCGAATAATTATCGCAAGGTGCTCAATTTCTTTTCCCAGACCGGTGAGATGGTAAAACTTACTGATATTGTAACAGTGGATGATGCGTTAAGGGAAAAAATCAGGGCGGGATTACATTCAAATTATCCGGAGCTTGAATTTGATGATTCCTTGGTGGAACAGGAGATAGCGGAGGCTCTTTCAGGGGAGATGGTGGAGTGGTATTTTGTTGATGGGGAGATCAGTATCAGCTTTCCGGAAGGTTCTTTTGGTTTTGGCCATGCGGAAGGAAGTCTTGGTGTATTGATTCCGGCAGATGTTAAGGAATGATATTTTTTACCTGTTAATTCATTTTATTCCTGATATGGAGAACAAAATGGGAATAGTGGGGTACATAGGAAAACATTTGCCAACAGCGAAATATCCTACAATATAGTTTGTAGTAGGATTTTTATTTATGTCCTATAATTAGAAACAAAACCAAGGGGGAAAAAGGAATGGAACGGGCAAAACAAAAAATAAAAAGATATACATTGCTGATCTTTTTTGCACTGATATTTGTACTGTTTATCCCGGCAAGTTTTTTGGGCGCGCAGACTGATTTTGGTTTGAGCGAAACAAAATTGACTCTTTATCCGGGCAATACCTGGCAGTTAACATGTTTTGGTGTGGAGGAAAACGAGGGGGATGGTTATCTGTGGGAAGAATCCGGTTGGGATGGTCTGTGGGAGATATTTAACACGCCATCTTTTTATTCGTCGGATGATTCGGTTGCTGTGGTTGACAACGCTGGATTGGTGCGCGCCGTCGGGGTCGGCACGGCGGAAATAACGGCGCGCTATAATGGGAGAGAGGCAGTCTGCACTGTAAAAGTCCGCAAAAATAGCTGTGAGCTTGACAGGGCGGAACTTGTGCTTTATCAGGGGCAGGAGGCGGATATAAAACTTACCAGCAGACAGAAAGCAAAAGGCTATTCGTATTACATATGCGCAGCGGATCATGATACCTGGGCGAACGATGATGCCCTTTCCCCGGAAAGTCTTGGAAAAGGGAATTTTAAACTGTATGCTAATCGTACAGGAAATTATTATGTGGATTTTGTGATACGGGCGAAGGACGGGAAGGATTATTCGGCGCGCTGTGCGGTAACGGTGCTGCCGTGCGGGTTAGCTTCCCCGTATATTGCGGTGGCGGACGGAGAGAAGGCGCAGATTGACCTTGTAAATGCAAAATTTCTTTCCTGTGAGATGGAATGGCAGGACAGCGAAAATGCGGGTTTGGCAGAGATATCCGACCGCGGGCAGGACTGGGATTTCGGCTCGCAAAGAGCGGAGGTAAGCGTTAGCAGGAAAGGGGTGATAACGGCAAAAAAGACTGGGAGTGCAAGGCTTTTAGTTCAGTATGAAACAGCTTACCATGAACTTAAAACAGAGGTGTTAAGTGTCCATGTAACAAAGCCTGAATATATTCCGTTTAAATTATATCTATGGGCGGGCGAGAGCTACGTGCCGCAGTTTGAGGGGATAAGCCCTTACAGTGTGGTTACCGTCGGGTCGGAAGATGACAGTGTGGCCTATGCAATAAATGGGGAAATAATCCCGCAGGAAGCGGGAGTGACAACCATTGTGGTCACTGCGGATGGAGTAAGTTTTACGCAGGAAGTAACGGTGGTTAGTCCGCATCTGTCCGCCTACAATATGATTCTCGAAAAAGGAAAAGCAAAAAAGATAAAGGTGACGGGGACGCAGGCAGATAATAAAATCACATTCCGCTCATCGGACAAGTCCGTTGTTTCCGTTGCCAAAACCGGGAAGGTTACAGCGAAGGCGAAGGGTTCTGCATTGATTACGGTGAAAGTGGATGGGCGGAAATACTATTGCAGTGTTACGGTTGGTGCAGGCAAGGGATTTTGTGCGGTGCAGAAAGCGGAATCGGTGCTCGGTGCTGCTTACAGCCAGCCAAAGCGCATGCAGGCAGGGTATTATGATTGCAGTTCACTTGTCTGGAGAGCTTACAATGCAGCGGGGATAAAACTTGTGGGGGCATCGAGTGCGCCGACGGCGGCTGAACTGGCAAGAAAGCTTGAGCTTGAGGGCAAGGTGATCGCTTACGGATATGTCGGGGCAGAAGAGTTAAAGCCAGGGGATATTATTTTTTACCAGGGCTCAGGGAACGGGAGATACAAGAATATCGACCATGTCGCGCTTTATTATGGGGCGAACTATGAGGACGGCTGGTGGTATGGAGAAGAAATACATAACAGCGGTCTGATTATACACGCATCGGGCAATGTGCATACAAGACCGTATGAATATTATCGGACGGACCGCATTGTATTGATTGCAAGGCCGGTTAAATAAGAGGGAGAGTTGTTCCGGGTGAAAACAGTGCCCTTCGGGGATAACTAATTGTCCCCAAGTGCCGGCACCAAAAATTCCGAGGTGAACGCGCCATCCTCACTGTTGTATTTGCACCAGCCGCCGTGCTCGGTCAGGATGGCTTCTGCGCGGTTAAGCCCGAAGCCGTGGAATCCGTTTTTGTCGGAGGAGAAGAGAGAACCTTTTTTGCCCTTCTTTTTCCCGGCGGAATTTAGCATGGAAAAATATAACATTCCGCCCTTCATTGTCATATAGATGCGGATAAAACGTCCCTCGGGAATCTGGGCGCAGGCTTCTATTGCATTGTCGAGGAGGTTTCCCACAACAATACTTAATTCCAGGTCGGAAATCAAAAGTCCTTCCGGAACTGTGGCGTGGATGGTGACGGGGATGCCCATCGCCTTTGCCTGCGCGATTTTTGCGGAGAGAATGGCATCGAGGGAAATATTTCCGGTTTTTATCAGTGTATCCACATTCATAAGCTGGTCGTCAAGCTGTTTGATGTATTCGAGTGCGCGGTCTGTTTCCCCCGCCGTAAGCTGACCTTTTAGGGTCTGCAAATGGTGGTGGAAATCATGTTTGTAACCGCGCATCTCGCGGTAGATGCCCTGGACTTCGCAAAGATGCCGTCTGTATTGGGCGGTCTGATATTCAACAAGCTTTAAATATGTTTTTTTTCTCATAAAATTCCCCATTTCGAGATACTTACACTCGAGAAAATGACTGTAGCTTATCTGTGACATTCTTAGCACAAACAGCCATTTGATCCCAGCAGCTCCCTTGCACAAAGGGCGGATACCGTGGCATTACATATATTCAATAAACGCCCGGTTGAGCGCGTCATATTTTCCCCTGGCAAGCGGCAGTTTCTGACCGCCCTCAATATAAATATTTGTGCGCGTGATTTTGGTTATATATTTCAGGGATACGAGATAGGAGCGGTGGATTCGGAAAAACCCGCAGGAAAGCCTTTCCTCAAAGGAGGAGAGGCTTTCTTTAATCCGGTATTCCCCGCGCTTTGTGCTAAGGACGAGGTAGTGTAAAAACGCTTCGACATACAAAATATCCGCCTGGTACAATTTAACCGTGCTTCCCTCCGAGCTGATAATGACAAAGGGCGGTTCGGCAATCAGGCGGTCTGCGGCTTTTGAGAGTGCGGCATCGAGTTTGTCCTTTGCCACAGGCTTGGTAAGATAGTGCAGCGCGTCCACTTCATAGCCCTCCCCGGCAAACTCAAAATGCGAGGTGATAAAAATAATCTCCGCGTGGTTTCCGTCCGCCCTTAGGCGCTTTGCAAGATCTATTCCGGAGAGTTTTTTCATCTCGATATCAAGCAGTAGAAGATCGAAGGTTCTGCTGTTTTCATACTCAAACAAAAATGCTTCTGCGGATGGGAATGTAAACAGTTTGAGAGCCTGTCCCCTCGCGTGTCCCCATTGTGTAACCAGAGTGGAAAGATTTTTAAGTTCGTCTGTATCGTCATCACAGATAGCGATCTGAAGTGCCATTTTATGCCAGCTCCGGCTCCGTGATTTGTTTTGGCTCGGGGTATGTTACACCGAATGTTTCCACCGTTACCGATTTCATGCGCTGGGTTTCCATCGGGCGGTCGTTCCATGCCGTCGGCACCGAGGCGATACGGTCGATAATTTCCTCACCTTCGATTACTTTGCCAAAAGCGGCATAAGCACCGTCGAGGTGAGGGGCATTCTTGTGCATAATAAAGAACTGGGAGCCGGCGGAATCCGGATGCCCGGAGCGCGCCATGGACAAAACGCCCCTTGTATGCTTTAATTCGTTTTTAAAGCCGTTCTGGTTGAATTCCCCCGGGATGGAGTATCCAGGGCCTCCGGTGCCCGTGCCCGTAGGATCGCCGCCCTGCAACATAAAGCCCTCGATTACCCGGTGGAAAATCAGACCGTCGTAAAATCCCTTTTTAATTAGGGAAATAAAGTTGTTTACCGTGTTCGTGGCAATCTGCGGGTAAAGTTCCGCTTTCATAATATCGCCGTTTTCCATTGTGATTGTAACAATCGGATTTTTTTCTTCCATAAATGAAATTCTCCTTTTCCTTTCCTGATTTCTTTTTATTATAGTGAAGAAACGGATGGGTGTCAACCGATATCCTTGTGTTTTGATTAGATTGATTAGAAAACGATTAAAGCTATTGACAATGCAATATTATACAGCGTATAGTATAAACAAACACGGGGGAACAAATTCTAAGCCCCGTAAAAGTGAATTGGAAAAAACAATAAAATGCGAGGGGAGCGGAAGGGGCGATGGTATTTAATACGGGTTCGACACTGCTGGATGCCATTGTTCTGGCAGTTGTTTCAAAAGAGAGGGAAGGAACTTACGGCTACAGGATTACGCAGGAAGTCAGGCAGGTGCTTGATGTGTCCGAATCGACACTTTATCCGGTACTGCGCCGCCTGCAAAAGGATGGGAGCCTTGAGGCATACGATATGGAATATGCGGGGCGCAACCGAAGATATTACCGGATCACAAAGGAGGGCTTTGTAAGGCTCTCCGTATGTAAGGAGGAATGGGGGCGCTACGCGGCAAAGATAACAGGGATATTTAAGTTAAGCGGACAGGACGTTTCGTGTCGGGAGGAGATACGGATCATAGAGCCGGAGGAGGGGAAGGTAGAACGAGATGATGAAGAATGAATTTTTGGCGAGATTGAAGGAATTGCTTTGTGACCTGCCGCAGGAGGAGAGGGATGAGGCGATCCGATATTATGAGGATTATTTTGAGGATGCAGGTCCGCTGGAGGAGCCGCGCGTGCTGAAAGAATTAATCAGCCCGGAGGATGTGGCGGAGAAAATACGTGCGGGTTATATTGGCAGGGAGAAAACGGATGTGCAGGATGCGCCCGCGCAGGATGTTTATGAAAAAGTGCAGGAGGATGCCGCAGAGTTTCGGCAGGATATGAGTGGGGAGGAAGTCATATCAGAGCAGGAGGGTATGGGGGCGCAGGGATTTTCCCGGAACCAGGAGGATGCACGCTTACAGGATGAGCGGATGCGCATGGGGGAGGATTACGCGCAGGATTATGGGCAATATAACAGAAATGAAAGAAGGCACCGCGCAGGGGGCTATGGCGGGGAGGATTATCCTCATAGCGCGCGGGCAAAAAGTTATGTTTCCCCGGTAATCGTTATTCTTGCGCTGGTGTTTGGACTTCCGATTATCTGCCCGGTACTGCTTGCCTTTATCTGTATGATGGGATGTTTTTTCCTAGCTTTTGGGCTTGGCGGTATCGGTTTGATCACGGCGGGGGTTGTCGTAATTGGCAGCGCGCTCACCCATCTGTCCGTTGGAAGTGGTCTGGTCTGCCTGCTTTCTGGCGGAGGGTTGATTCTTACCGCATTTGGGATATTGTTTATCGTGTTTGCCATAAACTGTGCGTTCCGTGCAATTCCTTCTCTTTTTCGCGGGATCAGGAATATTATCCTTGCGATCGGGGGGCGCAGGGCATGGGGCAAAGCGTGATGTAGCGCCGTTATAGTGGCAGAATGAGAGGAAAAAAGATGAAGCGATTTGGAAAAATATTTTCGGGGATTGCCGCCATAATGTTAGGGGTCGGTATTATACTGATTGCATTTGGCATCGGCAGTGCGAGGGAAGACTGGGAGACGATTATGGGAGCCTGCCAGGGTGAAGACCGGGTTTTTAAGGAGTTTTCGGGGGTAAAAAGCATAGAGGTTGACCTGCCGTTCGGATATGTGGATGTGGGTGTTTCCGAGGATGACAGGGTTCATTTTACTGCACTTAATGTGGATGAGGATTCCCTTGTGGTAAAGTGTGAGGGGGGTGAACTTGAAATTGAAACGGATATGAAAAAAGATAAATTATTCAAGTTTTCCGCACTGCCATTTATGATAAAAAGTTCAAAAGATTACGAGAAGGAATCAGGAGTGTGGGAATACGAACTTTTGCTGCCGAAAGACTATAATGGGGAACTTTTGATTTCTTTAGGGAGCGGGAGAATAAAAGTCTGCGGGGTAAACGCGGATGAGATGGAACTTTTTGTAGATGCCGGGGAGCTTGTTGTTTTTGAAGCCACTGCGGATAGACTGAAAGCGGGATGTGATATCGGCAACTGTTCGGTGGAGGGACTTTTTAAGGAGATAGAGGTAAAGAGTGATATCGGTATGGTGGATGTCTGGCTTTACACTTCAAAAGAATATTACAGCGGGGTTATCGGGTGTGAAATCGGAAGTCTTGAGTACCGTGAGATGGGAGAGTTTAAAGGATGGGATACAAAAAGCGGCATTGACCTTAAAAAGAAATGGGAGAGCAGGAATGCAGAGGGAAAACTGAAGATAAAATGTGATATCGGGGAAGTGAATGTGGTGTTCTGCCCGCCGGATGCATCCATTACGCAGCAACAGACAGATGTGGAATTTTCAGTGCCGTTGACAGATGAGCCAATTCCTGAGAGTCAGGAAAATATATCGGGGATTTTGCAGGATATCCCAGAAGAGAGAAGCGGATACGCTATTCCGGATATCAAAGAAGATATACCGGATGGCTATGAATATTAGAAGTGCTGCTATGGCAGAGCACCCTAAATAAAAAAGTGTTACTTTTTGAAATTAATTTATAAGGAGGATATAATCATGGAAAAACAACTTTACAAATCGGCAACCAATCGTAAAATCTGTGGGGTATGCGGCGGCATAGGGGAGTATTTTAATGTTGACCCAACCCTGATTCGCATTATCTGGGCGATTTTAGCCTGCACCGGAACCGGCATTATTGCATATCTTGCATGTGCCATTATTATGCCGGATTAAGCAGTGAGGGCAGGAAAAAACTAATTTAGGACGGCAGGAAAAAACTGCCGTCCTTTTGTCTTGACAAAAATCGTTTTAATTGATAGAATACTTAAAGGCACTGCTTCGCTAAAGTGCGCATTCCGATTGCAGAAAGGAGCAAGACACGATGAGAAAGATGGTTTTATCGATTTTAGTTGACAATACCTCGGGTGTTTTGAGCCGGGTATCCGGCCTGTTTTCGCGCCGCGGTTACAATATTACAAGCCTTACCGTGGGCGAGACGGAAAACCCAAAGGTTTCCCGCATGACGGTCGTTGTCCGGGGGGAGGAGCAGATCCTTGAGCAGATTTACAAGCAGGTGGAAAAACTGGAGGATGTTGTGGAAATAACACATCTTCTGCCGGAGGACTCCGTCTGCCGCGAGCTGGTACTCGTCAAGGTGAAAGCCGCCAGGGAACAGCGCCAGCAGGTGATTTCCGTCGCGGATATCTTCCGCGCAAAGATCGTCGATGTGGCGAGGGAATCCCTGATGATCGAGCTGACCGGGAACCAGGCAAAAATAGACGCGTTTATCAAACTTCTCGACGGATTTGAAATTCTCTCATTTGTCCGCACCGGACTGACAGGTCTTACCAGGGGTTCCGGGGATATCGCGGATTATATTGAGGACTGAAAAAGTCCATTGGTTTTACGTATGACCACCTCTTTGCATAAAAGACGGCGTGGAAATAAATGGGTAATTATGTAAAATAAAGGAAATCCATATCTGCCAGCACTTTTATGAAACGGGTTGATTATAAAATTGATATTAGATTATCAGGAGGACAAAAAAATGGCAAAGATATTTTATCAGCAGGATTGCAACCTTTCCCTTTTGGATCAGAAGACTGTGGCAATCATCGGATATGGCAGCCAGGGACATGCCCACGCGCTAAACTTGAAGGATTCGGGCGTGCATGTTATCATCGGGCTTTACGAGGGAAGCAAGTCCTGGGCGAAGGCAGAAAAGGCGGGATTTGAGGTTTTCACCGCGGCTGAGGCGGCAAAGAAAGCCGATATTATCATGATCCTAATCAATGACGAGAAACAGGCTAAAATGTACAAGGAGTCAATCGAGCCGAACCTTGAGGCGGGCAATATGCTTATGTTCGCACACGGTTTTGCAATCCATTTTGGACAGATTGTGCCGCCTAAGGATGTCGATGTCACAATGATCGCTCCTAAGGGTCCGGGGCATACCGTAAGGAGTGAGTACCAGGCGGGAAAAGGTGTTCCGTGCCTTGTGGCGGTGGAACAGAATGCGACGGGCAAGGCGCAGGAACTTGCGCTTGCATATGCGCTTGGCATTGGCGGTGCCAGGGCGGGTGTGCTTGAAACCACGTTCCGCACGGAGACGGAAACCGACCTTTTCGGTGAGCAGGCAGTGCTTTGCGGCGGCGTTTGCGCGCTGATGCAGGCGGGCTTTGAAACGCTTGTGGAGGCGGGCTATGATGAGAGGAATGCATATTTTGAGTGCATCCATGAGATGAAGCTTATCGTTGACTTAATTTACCAGAGCGGCTTTTCCGGTATGCGCTACTCGATCTCAAACACGGCGGAGTACGGTGATTATATTACCGGACCAAAGCTTATTACCGAGGAAACAAAGAAGACGATGAAGCAGATCTTAAAGAATATCCAGGACGGCTCGTTTGCGAAGGAATTCCTGCTCGATATGTCGGAGGCGGGCGGACAGGCTCATTTCCGCGCGATGAGAAAACTTGCGGCGGAGCATCCGTCGGAGAAGGTCGGCGAGGAAATCCGCAAGCTGTATAGCTGGAACAATGAGGATGATAAGCTGATTAACAATTAAGCTTGTACCATAGTTTTACAGAGGATTTGACAGCAGTAGAAAAAGGGGGTATCTGCACTGGTTCGGTGCAGATACCCCCTTTTTAGTTTGCCCGGCATGGGCATCATTTATGAAATCAGTTCTTTGGAAGGAGGCGCTCATTTATACTTGACGGGGGAGGTGTTATGAAATATACTTTTAGTGGGAGCGCTGTAAGTCCGGATATATGCGGGAATTTTGCTGAGATTTGTTTTAGAGTCGGGGATGGAGGGATACCATGGGGCGCTATTTGAATCCTTACAATGAGGGATTTGCGGAGTCTGTCCGGTCGAGGATTTATGTTGATAAGACGGGGTTAATTGCGTGTATGAATGCCTGCCTCAACACAAAGCAGAAGTTTATCTGCGTGAGTAGACCAAGGCGTTTTGGGAAGTCAATGGCTCTTGAGATGTTGTCGGCGTACTACAGTAGGGGATGTAATTCCAGGGAGTTGTTTCAGGGACTGAAGATTGAGAATGAGCCATCGTTTGGAGAGCATCTGAACAAGTATGATGTAATCTGTCTGAATATGCAGCAGTTTTTGATCGAGGCAAAAAACGGGGAAGTGACGGAGTATTTGGAAGAGGAAGTGCTGGAAGAAATCCGGGAGGAATATGGGGAGTTCCTAAAGCGTCAAAATATTGGGCTTGCTAACAGCCAGTCATTGTTGTGGAATTAAAGTACAATCAAGCGGCGCAGACAGCAATCCAGCAGATAAAAGACAAGAAATATATTGATGTGTTGAAAGGCTATACAGGTGATATGATTCTTGTTGGAATAAATTATAATAAGGACAAGAAAAATGAAGGACACAGTTGTAAAATTGAGCGTGTGAAGTACCCGGAGAATGGCAAGTGAATGAAAAAAGGCAGAGATTGATAGATTTGGAGGGGTGATATGGCGGAATATAAGCTGGCGGAAATCGAGATGCGGTTTGCCGGGATTATCTGGAAAAACGAACCCTTATCATCGGGGGAACTGGTAAAATTGTGCGCGGAAGAATTAAACTGGAAGAAATCCACAACCTATACCATCCTCCGCCGCCTCTGTGAGAGGGGGCTGTTTTTAAATGAGGGCGGAAAAGTAGTTTCGCTTGTTTCAAGGGAGGAATTTTTTGCAAGACAGAGTGAAAAATTTGTTGAGGATACCTTCCAGGGCTCGCTGCCACAGTTTTTGCTTGCATTTGTGCGCCGCAAAAAACTGTCGGAAAAAGAAGTGCAGGAACTGATTCAGATTATCAGCGAAGGGCGCGATAAAGTGTAAGAAACCTGGGAGGTGCCAATATGGGAGTGTATACTTTGCTGCCGGTTATTGCGGGGATGGGGGTGACTGCGGGACTTGCGGTGGTCGCTGTTGTAATCTGCCGGTGTTTTTTAAAAAAGGGACCGAAATTGTTTTGTTATCTTTTGTGGGGCGTGGTTTTATTCCGGCTTATCTGCCCCGTGTCCGTGCCCTCCTCCGTTTCCGCGCTGCGCCTGCTTGAATTTGGGCGGGGAAGGATGGGTGCAGCATTTACCGCTCTGTTAAAGGGGATGCATACAATGGGGAATTCTTTTATGGAGCGGGGGGAGGAGAGCTTTAAGGAATGGGGAGCTTTAGCGGGATATCCCGGTGTGGGGACAGGAACTTCAGAAGGTTTTGATATTTATGGAAGATATTACCAAAACGATTATTTTTCCGGAAATTTTTTTCTGGGTGATATTATGGCAGGGGGAGCAAACGATCTGTGGCTTGCCTGGAACAGCAGATTTGGCGTTGAGCAGCAACAGGAAGGAGAAGACACTTCTTCCATCCTGCTGCCCGCACCTTCCCTGGTATTTCTGGAAATGGGGGAGATTGGGGGAAAGGATGAAAGTTTTTCTGCTTTAGGGCAGGGCGGTGAAATTTTGGATACCGTTCCCACATGGCTTAAAGCGGCAACCTGGGTATGGTTTGCCGGGATTGCGGTGATGTTTCTTTGCGGTTTTTTAAGTCTGTTTCGTTTGAGGCGGCGGCTGGTCGGGGCGGTGCTTCTTAAAGGAAATATTTACCAGTCCGACTATATTGCATCCCCCTTTGTAATCGGCATGTTCTCGCCCAGGATTTATCTGCCCTCTTCACTTTGTGGCAGGGAGCAGGAGTATATATTGCTGCATGAGCAGACACATGTGAAGCGGGGAGATCATATCTTCAGGCTGCTTGCTTCTGCGGCGCTTGTGATTCACTGGTTTAACCCCCTTGCCTGGCTGGCATTTTTTCTGTCCGGCAAGGATATGGAGATGGCGTGCGACGAGGCGGTTATGCGCGGGATGAAGAAGGATATCCGCGCGGAATATTCCGCTTCCCTTCTGGGGCTTGCAACTGGCAGGCATCTGGTTCCTGGTACATATCTGGCATTTGGTGAGGGGGATGTAAAAAGCCGGATTAAAAACGTAATGCACTATAGGAAGCCGACAGTATTCGGTGTGGTTTTTGCGGCGGTTCTGGTTTCAGGAACAATCTGCGCGTTTGGCAGTGACCCGAAGACAGAGCAGGAAGTCCGTGTGCGGTCGGAACGGGAAGGGATTGGGGAGGAAGAAGGCGGAGAAGAAAAAGAGGTGCAAAGGAAAATTACCATTTATTCCCTTAATGACAGCGAGCTGGTAAGGGAACTGATTAAGGGTTTTTCCGAGTGCCATCCGGGGATAGAAATCTGTTATGAAACAGGGGAGGGAGCGGATGCCTGCGGGCAGGTTGACGCGCTGACTGCAAGGCTGACTGCCGGGATGGGGCCTGACCTGCTAATACTGGATGGACTTCCGGCAGAGCTCTATCAATCGAAGGGGCTTCTGACCGATTTGGCTGAAGCATTAGAACCGGTCAGGGAAGAATTGCAGCAAAATATTCTGTCCGCTTACACACAGGATGAAAAAATATTTATGCTTCCGGTGCATTTTATGGTTCCTACAGTCCCGACAGCGCAAAAACAAAGCCGGTTGCAGCATGATAAAGGCGGGCAGGGCAATCCGGATGATTATTCCAGCACAGATTTTCTAAAGCTTGCTTACTATAATTATATGCCGGAGTTTATCCGCGAGGATAAAACAGTGGACGAAGCGGAAATTGCCGATTTTTTAGTGTTTGCGAAATGGCTGGATGATGGGGGAGATTTTTCGCAGGATTATATTGAGGAAATTACACTTAGTGGAATTTCTCTGCTTTGTGGGATGGATGATTTGTGTGATTATGCCCGCGAGGCTGGGGAATTGTCGGCGCAGGAGCTAAATCTTTGGTCGGAGGACGGGACATTTTTTCCTGAGGCATTGCTGGGGATCAATGCCTGGTCACAGGAAAAAGAGCTGGCAATCCAGTTTGTAAGAGCGGTATTTTCTGAAAAGATGCAGTCGGAATACGCGGATATTTCAGGATTTCCTGTAAATTCCAGGGTGTTTGAACAGGAGTTTGAAAATAGTAGTTTGTACATGTTTAAAGATGGAAGAGATATACAAAAAGATGGAAGTGGAAGTGAGGTGTTTGGCACTGAGGATAAAGGGGAGGAGCTGGTTCTTTCAATAAAGGAAATCGTTGTAAATGCGAATAGAGGGAGAATGGTGGACGCGGCTGTTTTACAGATTTTGCAGGAGGAGGGCAGCGCATATTTTTGCGGGGAAGCCACTCTGGCAGATTGTGTTGCGGCGATTGTAAAGCGGCTTTTGTAGAAGTTTTGGTGTGGGTTAGTGGGATATAACAGGATAAATTTTTCTTGTTAGGGCAGGTGACGGATAAAAAAACTTCCGTATAAGATATGCCGAAAGTATTATGTAATTATCAGATATATTGATACCGATTAGCAAAAGAGGGATGTATCTGTTATGGAAGTAATAGGGTTAAAAGAAAAACTGGCAGGGAACAGATTGTTGAAAAGCAATATGTTCCCTGCTTTTTTTGTGTGGATAATCTGGCTGCCATCTTAAAGAAACAGGGAAAAAAGTTATTAAAAGCATATATCTGAAAAGTATATATATGGCAAGCCAAAGAAAAATTTCCTATGTTGTTCCCGCACATCAGATAAGATTTATCCCCTACCTGACACAAAGAAGTCCCGTTTGCCCACCGTTTTTATCTTTATGACTTGGAAGCGGGGAATTTATTGATAGGTTAAAAATATGTGTAGTAAGTTTGTTCGGAATTAATATGCAGTATTATAAATAATATTTGGAAATATTTCTTGACAAACTGGTTTACTGGGCGTAAACTATACTTGTAGTCTACACAATGTAAACTCGGTGCATCCTAAATTTTTCTAGACATAAATATTTATTTAAGATGTAAAATTATGGAAAATCTCTAATTTGTGGGTGCACCGGAAAATTATGATTATTAAGAGGATGGATGCAGGGAATCTGTGTTGGTCAAGGCGGACAAAAGGGGGAGCTGGATGAAAAAGCTTTTATCGGGTACAGTGTTAAAAACCGTATCAAGGGCGGCGTGCATTTTATTAAGCGTCTGCTTTTTATCCGGTTGTGGGAGCGAAAAAAATCCGGAGACAGGATTGTCCACGGGGCAGGAAGCCACAACGGTGGAGGAGGTTGTTAAAGGAGAAAATAATGTTGAACAGTCTGTTTCAGATAACACCGGGGAGTTTAAGCAGCCGGAGGAAAATAATGTAGCGGGGGAGGACAAGCCGGAGGAAAATAATTCTGATAAGCTCTTTCCCATGCTTGAAAATTACAGGGAGTATGGGATCAATTTACATCCGGATATCGAGGGGCTTGGCGAGTGGTTTTGCAGCGCGGTTCTGAATGGGGAAGGAAGCGTGGAATGGTATACCATCAATATGCGGAAGGGCGAAAAAGAAACCCTGATCTTTAAATACACACTTGGCGATGACGGAAAATCATGGATAAGGGAAGCTGTTGACTGGACGCAGGGATTAAAGGGAAAAATTCAGGAGGGACGGATCAGCGTACTTTTGGGTGAGGATGGAAATTATTATGCCTGCTACTGTGACGAGGGGCAGCTCTACCATTTTGTAAGGCAGGATGGGGATTCGTATAAAGAGATTGTAATTCCAGACTGGGATATTACCAGTGAGCGCGATTACAGACAGATTCCAATGAATGTTTTTGTTGCGGAAAACGGGAATATTATTATGTCGAACCAGGGCTATAAATGCTTTATTTACAGCGGGGAGGATGGGAGCCTTATTGACAGTTTTGCATGCGGCTGGTACGAGAGTATGTGTGTTT
Organism: uncultured Lachnospiraceae bacterium; assembly: GCA_910577675.1. GTDB lineage: Bacteria > Bacillota > Clostridia > Lachnospirales > Lachnospiraceae > RGIG4057. Next base: position 13,512 of record CAJTOR010000023.1, on the reverse strand, counting down.
CGGGAAACGAACTGTTTATGATGAAGGATAAAACCAACAATGGCGTTCTCCACTATGATTTGCAGGCATTAAAACAGCTTCCTGAAATAGAAGGGAATTTTGAGGGCGGGGTAAGACTCTGTGTTTTTTTGGAGGATGTTTATGCCTGCTGCCCGCAGGGAGTGTTTTGTGCAAAAAAGGATGGCGGGGAATTTGAGAAAATTCTTGATGCGGGGAAATTTTATTTTTCCAAGGATAACGGGAAGCTATTAAAGTTTTTTATGATAGAAAACGGGTTTTATATAACTTACGGGGAGCAGACAGGAGTAATTAAAAAATATGCCCCGCGCGACCCAAATGAAGAATTTCTCGGCGAATTTACAGTCTATTCGCTTGAGGAGAGTGACCTGATTTTTGATCTGGTGGCGGACTTTAAGACGAAGCATCCGGAATTTGATGTGTTCTATGAAACGGGCGAGGGCGGCGAGGGAAGCACGACAGCGGCAGACCGCATCCGCGCTTTAAATGCAAGGATTCTTTCTGGGGACGGACCGGATGTTTTAGTACTTGACGGGCTGCCGGCGCAGACCTATATCGAAAGGGGAATTTTGGCCGATTTTAGCGCGGTGCTTGGCAGTGACAAGGACAATATTGCGCCAAATATCCTGTCCGACTATATGAGGGGGGATGCGCTCTATATGCTGCCGCTGCGTTTTATGGTTTCCATGTTCGGCACATCGGGGCAGGATGCGGCAGTTTTTGAGTCCTTGGAAACGCTTGTTGATTTCTGTGGCGGGAGGGAGGAGCCCGCAGTTCCGGCAGGGCTGCCATATCCCTATATTTTAGAGATTTTGTACTATAATTTCCCGCCGGAAATCGTATCGCAGGACGGGAATATAAATGAGGGAGAAATCAGTAAATTTCTCGGGCTTGTAAAGCGCTTCTGCGATATGGAGCAGGTGCTTCCGGCTTCGGAATCCCCATATAAGATGGATGCGATGAAGCGGAATGGCCAGTGCTATCTCCAGGGATTCACACTTGACTGGTGGTTTATGGTGGAGGAGCAGGAATTTCTGTTTATCAATATGTCCGGTGATCTTGGCTATTTCCCGGATAAGGTGAGGCAGAGGGGCGGGGAACTTTTCGATAACCACAAAAGATATTATGCGAACGGTGTATTGGGGATCAACGCGCAGGGGGCGGGTAAGGAGTGGGCAGAACTCTTTGTTAAGGAAGCTTTTTCCTACAAAATGCAGCAGATTGATACCTGGAATACGGGTTTTCCGGTTCACAACAAACTTTTGGATGAGTATGCACAAAAGGATGATTCGCACAGTATGATCGGTGCCGGAAGCAGGGATAAGGGTGAGTTGTACACGGTGACCGGTTTTACACAGGCACAGGCTAAGGAGATGATTGCGCTTGCAAGGTCAGTGGACAACTTGGTCGAGAGAAACCAGGTTGTCTACGAAATAATAGAGGATGAAACGGTAAGCTTCCTGGATGGGAAAACAAGCCTTGAGGATGCGGCAAAAGAAATTGCAAACCGTATCCGCCTGTATTATTTGGAATAAAAAGTGGAAGGTAAGGGGACTTTTTGTGTCAGGTGGGGGGATAAGCCCCATCTGATATGGAAGGCCGCATGGGGATATGAGATTTCCTTTGATAATAAAGATGGATGTGGGTTGAGGGTGAAGCAGATGAAAAAAAATTATTTAAAAATTCTCTGTATCTGTGTGGGTTTCCTTCTCCTTTCCGGCTGTGGAAAAGGCAATCTGAAAGAGGGCGGGGGGGAATATGAGAAAGAAGGAAACAATGCGGGAGGAGAGGAGGAAAATTTTGTAAATACAGAGGGAATTTCTGATTTTCCTGTAGGGGGCAATCCGGAAAATAAGGATGACAATGTAACAAATTCTTTTATGGCGGCGGATTTATACCGGGAAATCGGGCTTGAAAATCCGACGGATATCGAGGAGAGAGGGGAATCGTTCAGCAGTGTTTTTTTAAATGCGCAGAATAAGGTCGAGCTGGTTACTTTTTCCCCCTATATGGAAACGGGCGGGGAGATGCTTTTTAGCTACACGTTAAAAGAGGACGGCACATCCTGGGACAGACAGCCCATTAACTGGACGGAAGGGTTAAAGGGGAAGATGCAGCAGAGCAGGATTACAGTTCTTATGGGGCAGGATAAAAACTATTATGCTTATTACTGCGATGAGGGACAACTCTACCATATGGTAAGGAAGGATGGGGAATCGTCCGTTGAGATTGTAATGAATGATTGGGGCAAAAGCGAAACGCGCAAATATGCGGTGATTCCGGGCGAGGTGGCAGTGCTTCGGTGCGGGAATATCGTTATGGTGGATACGGTCGGCAATTGTTTTATCTACAGCCCCGACGGTTTAAAGACACTGGCAAGTTTTCGCTGTGGCTGGTGCGAAACCCTTTGTGTTTCGGGAAATGAAATTTTTGTGCTTGACCATGAGAACACATCTATTCTGCGCTATGATGGTGAGCATCTTAAAATGCTGTCATCTTTTGCGGGGGATTTTACAAATATTGTAAGGCTTTCCGTCTTTAATGATACGCTTTTCGTATGCACTACAGATGGAATTTTTACAGCGGGGCTTAATGGGGAGGGGACTTCACTATGCAAATGGCTCGACGCGGGAAAATTTCATTTTTCGAAAAAAAACGGCTATCCGCTTGACTTTATATCGTTCGGGGATACTTTTTATGTTGTATATGCGGAGGAGTGGGGGCGGGTTAAGAAATATATCCCGCGAAAAGATAATGAAGGGTTTAGTGATATATTAACCATTTATTCCCTGAAAAACAGCGAGCTGGTTATGGATATGATTTCGGAGTTCAGGGTGCTTTATGAAACGGTCGATGTGCGCTATGAAACGGGGGAGGAAGCGCAGGAAGGCATGACGGTATCCGAACATATCCACGCTTTAAATACGCGCATTCTTTCGGGGAATGGACCGGATGTTTTGATTCTTGACGGATTGCCTGCCGGGCTTTATGCAAAAAAGGGATTTCTTGATGATCTTGGCGGTGTACTTTCGGGAGTTTCGGGGGAACTTTTAGAAAATATTGTTTCAAATTACAGGCAGGGAGACCGCATTTATATGCTGCCGATGCGCTATATGATTCCGATGATTGCAACCTCCGGGCAGAATGCGCAGATCTTTGGGTCGCTGTCCGACCTGGTTATGTATTGCGAGGCGGAGGAGGGAAATGAGGTGTTCCTGCCGGGAGTGCCATATTCCTATATCCTGGAGTTTTTGTATTTTAATTTTCCGCCAAAGATTGTATCGGAGGATGGTGTAGTAAATAAGGATAATCTTCTTGAGTTTATTCGTCTTGCCAGGCGCTTTTGTGAAGCGGAGGGGGCGGTGGAAGGAGAAGATTTTGAGGGGAGTGTTTTTAAGCTGTCGCAGGAAGGCAGGAGAAGGGGATATTTTGATGGCAGCACCCTGTCCGGGTACAATTATGGGGAGCAGAAGTTATGTTTTGTTAATATGGCGGGGATTTACGGGCTGTCCATCTATCCGGAACTGGTGGAATCGCGCGGCGGGGCGCTGCTTGGGAACAAGGGGATGTTTTTTCCGAACGGCGTGATTGGGGTGAATGCGCACGCAAAGGAAAAAGAGCTGGCACACCAGTTTGTTAAAGCTGTTTTCTCCTATGAGATGCAGCGCATACATTCTTCCGGCGCAGGTTTTTCACTCTGTGAAAAGGTACTCGCAGAGGATGCAAAACTTGATTGCTCCCATATGATCTTAAACTTTGGAAAACAGGAATTTCATTATTTTAACGAGAAGGATGCAAAGCAGATGATCCAGATTGCAAAGGTGGTGCAGGTTCCCATGGAACCAAATCAAGTGGTGTTTAAAGTAATCTGTGATGCGGTGTGCGCCTGCCTTAGCGGGGAACAAAATGAGGAGGAAACCGTCCGCGGGATTGCAGAGTGGATGCAGTTATACTATTTTGAATAGGAGCTGAAAGGAGCGTTTGCATGAAGAAAGTATTTTGGAAAGTGTTGTGTATTCTTATTTGCTGTTGTGTTTTTCTGCCTGCGGGAAAAGTGCGGGTGGGAGCGAGCCTGTTTTGCAGGAAGAAAATGGGGGCGATGGGAATTTAGAAAGCCAAACGGGAAGTGGTGGGGGTGGGGAATTAAAAAATCCGGAAGAAAACCAGGGCGATATCCCCGTTTCCGGCGGGCAGGAAGCAGAACGGGTTAATGATTACGGTTCTGATAATGACGGTTCGGAAGAAAAAGAAGAGCCGATTTTCCCGCTCCTTGAAAATTACAGGGAGCGCGGCATTGAGATCGACCCGGATATTGACGGAAAGGGGGAGAGGTATTGCGGTGTTTTGTTAAATGCGGAAAATAAAATCGAATATTATACGGTGAGCACCCGCCAGAAGAACGGGTATTTTCTCTTTTGCTACACTTTAAATGATGAAACGCTTACCTGGGAGCGGGAGGCGGTTGCATGGTCAAAAGGGTTTAAGGAAAAGGTGCAGCAGGATCGGATCAATGTACTTTTGGGGGAGGATGGCTGTTATTACGCATGGTATGCGGACGAGGACCAGCGCTTCCATCTGGTTCGCCAGGAGGGAGACGGATTCAGGGAAATTATCATTCCCGACTGGGACAAGACAGAAAAGAGGGATTACTAATTCCGATGTTTGGAATTAGCGAAAGGGCGGAAGGGGTGGAAAACTCCCTGATGGCTCTTGCGGATTACTGGGAGGAGGGGAATGAGAGGGGAGCTTATTTTGCCGCACTTCCTAGCTCCTATTATCTGGGACTTTTATACTATAATTTCCTGTTTTATAATATAGAAGGGATCTACGGTTTATCAAATGTCCCGTATATCCTGGAACAGCAGGGAGGAGAACTTGTTTCGAATTCTTTAAAGTTTTTTCCGAACGGTATGTTGGGGATCAATGCGAAGACGAAAGAAAGAGAACTTGCAGAACTTTTTATAAGGGAGGCTTTCTCCTATGAAATACAGGATGAGTGCTCGTTTTTTGAGGGATTCCCGCTCCATAAGAAAGTACTTTTGGAGAATGAGAAAAAGGATCTTTCTTTTATGACCCACACTTCTGGCGACAGGAGTTTAGGGCACTCATTTAATTCGCAGGACGCAAAGAAAATAATTGATGTGGTGCGGTTGGTAAATACCCCGGTGGAGAAAAACCGGATAATTTTTGAGATTATTGAGGAGGAGGCATGTGCGTTTTTTGCGGGGGAAAAGAGTCTTGATGCGGCGGCAGAAGAGATTGCGAACAGGCTTTCTTTATATTATCTTGAACAATAGTAAATGGGGCTTTATGGGAAGTGGATGGCTGGCAGTTGGGATAAAGAGAGGGGGATGTGATGGAAGAAAATCATTTATCCGCGGTTTGGCAGAAAGAAAAAGTACGCAAAAAAAAGAGGCGGCGGTTTCGCGTGGAACTTTTATTTTTGGTTCCGAGTCTTTTTGGGGTAGCAGTTTTTTATTTTATCCCGTTCTGTGATGTGGTACTTCGTTCTTTCCGCACAGAATTCGGCGAAGGGTTTGCGGGGATTGGGAATTACAGGGCGGTAATTGAAAATAAGGCGTTCCAGATTGCGGTGCAGAATACAATAAAATTTGTGCTGATTTATATTCCGCTGCTGCTTGCGTTCTCCCTGTTTCTTGCGGTGATGCTTGATTTTTTAAGGGGAAAGCAGAAATTTTACAAAAAAGTATTTTTGCTGCCGATGGCAATCCCGGTTGCCTCCCTTGTGCTGATCTGGAAGGTGTTTTTTGACCGGTACGGACTGGTAAACCGGATTCTTGAGATTTTCGGGGTAGCAGGATGGGACTATTTTCATACGGGGCTTGCGTTCCTTGTGCTTGGGATCACCTATTTGTGGAGGAATTTCGGGTATGATATGCTTCTTTGGAAAACCGGGATTGACGCGATTGACGGGGAGCTCTACCAGGCGGCGGCATTGGACGGCGCGGGTTTTTTAAAACAGTTCCGCTATATCACGCTGCCGCAGTTAAAGGATATGGGATTTGTAATTGTGGTGATCTCGGTGATTAATTCCTTTAAGGTATTTCGGGAAGCGTATCTGATTGGAGGAGATTATCCAAATCAAAGTATTTATATGTTGCAGCATTTATTTAATAACTGGTTTGTAAGGCTGGAACTTGGAAAATTGACGGCGGCGGCAGTGATGCTTGCACTGGTGGTATTTTTATTTATTGCGGTGGTGGAGAGGATACTGGTGCCAAAGGAGAAATGAAAATTTTCAATCTCAAGTTTATGTCTGTGCACTGCTTGCCGCAAACTTGTTATAAGCAAAAAGCAGCGCAGAAATGAGGTGAAAGATGGAAAGATTAGCGAAGGGTTTTGTAAAATTAATCTGCACTGTTTTATGTGCCGGTTTGTTTTTTGGCTGTGGGAATACGCAAGATGGGGGGAAGGAAACGGATAACCGGGAAGCGAATAATGTGATACCTGAAAATAATCAGGAGGGAAAAACGCTGTGGCAGGATGAAGCGGAAAAGGAAGATGGAAACGATAGTAAAGATAACCATCCGGAAGATGAAAAAGATCCGAGTGGGGATAAAACGGATGCAAAAGGCGGTATGGCTGATCCGGATGAAAAAACTCCTGAAAAAGATGGTTCGGTGCTGACAGAGGTTACAAACACACCCGTTCCGGAAGTAAAGTTTGAATTTTTAAAAAACTACAAGGAAAAGAATATTCCTTCCGTGTATGGGCAGGGGGAGGAAAAAGAACATTATTGCAATGTCCTTTTAAATAGTGAAAATCAGATAGAATATTATACTTACAGCAAAGATAAGGACGGGCGGCATTTCTATAAATATACCCTGATTGAAGAAGCCGGGGGTGACGGTGATTTTTTGGAGTCCCCATATTGGGAGAGGGAGGAGCTTTTCTGGTGCGAAGGGTTTGGGAAAGAGATTGGGGAAGGAGGGGACTGGGTCAAGATTTTTACCGGCGAGGATGGCAATGATTATGCGTGGTATCTCGGTACGGATAACAATGCCCATCTGGTAAAGAGGGTGGAAGGATTGTCCGGGGAAGCGGGTACGGACACAGGGAATGGGGAAAAGGATCACTATAAGGAAATTGCGGGACTTGACTGGACTTATACGAATTTTATTGAGCCCGGTGTACTGGAAAACGGGAATATTATCTGTGCGGATTTGGGCAGGCAGTGTTCCATATATAACCCGGAGGACGGCAGTTTGATAAAGCGTTTTCAGTGCGGCTTTTACCAGAGTATCTGCATCGAGGGAGATCAGGTTTATATCGGGGATTTGACGGGAAGCAGTGTGCAGCACTATGATGCGGGGAAACAGGAATTTGCAGCAACGCTTGAGGCGGGAACCTATCATTTTGCAAATGACAGCGCAGTTTTACTCAAGTTTTTTGTGATGGGGGATGCATTCTATGTTGTTTACGGGGAGGATGGCGCGAGCATCAAGAAATATTATCCGGCGGGGGAGGATGAGGCAGCGGATAAAACAATAAATATTTATTCCCTGAAAACGAACGAGGTAATCCTTGATATGATTTCGGAATTCCAGAATATGTATCCCGACACGGAGATCGTCTATGAAACCGGCGAGGGGGCGGAGGGAAGCATCACTACAGCCGACCGAATCCGTGCATTAAATGCAAGGCTTCTTTCGGGGGATGGATCGGATATTCTTTTGATGGATGGCTTGTCTTCTGATTCCTACATAAGCAAGGGAATTCTTGCAGATTTAAGTCCAATGCTTGGGGAGGCGATGGGATATTTAACTGACAAGTACAGTCTTTCAGAAAGTGTGGATGCAGCCGCAAGCAAGATTCAGCTATATCTGTATGAGCAGTAAAGGGGCAGATTGCGCGGGTGCAGAGTGGAAATGAGGGGAATTTTATGAAAAAGATAGTCCATATTATTATGGTGGTTCTGGTATTGCTTATTCTGGCACCAATCTATATCACGCTTATTCATTCCTTTATGGGGATGCGCGAGATAGAACTGGATATCGGGAGTATTCTGGGTGGGGGCGATAAGATGGCGGCAATCCCGCTGCTGCCCACCTATCCGACATTAAAGAATTACAGGGAGCTATTGCTGTACGCCGAGAGTTTTTACAGGATGTTCTGGAATTCGTTTTTGCAGGCTGTACCGACGGTTGCGGGGCAGATTCTCGTTGCTGCCCCCGCGGCATTTGTTATGGCGAAATACCGCTTCCGCGGAAAAAGGGTGCTGTTTTGGATCTATCTGGCTGTGATGCTGATGCCCTTCCAGGTTCTGATGGTTTCGGAATATCTGGTATTAAAAAATATTTCTGTTATCAATACCCATTTGGCAATCATCCTGCCAGGAATTTTTACGACATTCCCGGTCTTTATCCTGATGAAGGTATTTATGAATATCGAGGATGAGGTGATGGAGGCAGCCCGCCTTGATGGTGCGGGTGCAGTAACGCTCTTATGCAGGATCGGGGTGCCGATCGGTAAGGGCGGCATTGTGTCGGTGGCAGTACTTGATTTTCTGGAGTGTATGAACAGTATCGAAGCTCCGCTTGTGTTTTTGCGGGATAAGGAGCGCTGGCCGCTCTCCCTGTTTTTCCCCGCCATTTCCGTCTACAATGCGGGTGAAGTATTTGCGGCATCCGTGATGATAATGATTCCGGCAGTGCTTGTGTTTTTCCTGGGGGATGAGTATTTGGAAACCGGTTTTAAGGCATTCCAGGTAAAAGGATAGGGGTGGATTTGCGCGGTATCACTGAAAACTAAGATTGGGAGTATGATTATGAAAAATAAAAAAAGAATTATCAATATTTTTTTGGTTTCATTTTTATTAATGATGGCAGTGATGACAGTGGTTTCAAGGGTGATGAACGAGTCCCGCACCCCGGAGGTGGAAACGGTTTCCCCCGCTTCAGGGAATTTAAGACTTCCGGCGCTTGGGCGCGGTGTGGTGGAGTACGGGAAGCTTTCGGATAACAGGATTGCAGAAGGGGTATTTGAGGAGGACACCCTGTATGTGCGGGGGTATTTTTATGACAAGGCATATGCGGAGGGTGTTTTGGCAGGGGATGAGGTCTTTTTGTCGGCGGCGGGGGGAAATCCTGTCAGGGGAAGTATTGCGGCAAAGATGTATGATTACAGGGAGGATATAATTGAGGTTGTAATATTTCCGGAAGATGACTTTTTAAAGGTGGGGGAGCAGGGGGAGGAAGTGGAGTTTGTGCGCGAGGAAACGAGGGTGCGCTGTGCCTGCCATATCCCGAACGAGGTGATTTATACGGATGAAAATGGGGATACATATATATATATCCTAAAGGCGAGGGAGGGGATTGCGGGCAATGTTACGTTTGCGGTGAAAACGCAGGTTCATGTTGTGATGCAGAGTGAAACGCGCTCGGCGATTGCGGAAGAGCTGGAGATGAGCACGAAGATTATTAAAAAGAATGAGGTGCTTAGAGATGGGATCAGGGTGAGGGAGAGGGAATGGTAAGATAAGATAATTTAAATTTCTATAAGATAACCTATTGAATTTTGCCATCCGGACTGCTATAGTATCAGGCTGTGGGTAAAGAATACCCATATATGTATATATATAGCAGGAAGGATGGCATTTTTATGGCAGCAGGACAGAGGGCAAAGGACATGACAGTGGGCAGTCCTATGAAGCTTATTTTATTTTTCTCCATCCCACTATTAATTGGAAATATTTTCCAACAACTCTACAATATGGTGGATACCATTATTGTGGGCAGATGTATCGATGAGAAAGCGCTGGCGGCTGTGGGGCTGACGGGACCGATGTCGTTTCTGGTAATCGGTTTTGTAATGGGGCTTTCTTCCGGGTTTGCGGTTTTGGTGGCGCAGCGCTTCGGCGCGAAAGATGAGGAGGGTATGCGGCACTGTGTCGGTATTATGATTATTCTGGCGGCGGTGGTCACTGCGGTGGTTACACTTTTAGCCATTGTATTTACCCGCCCGCTCCTCCGCGCCATCAATACCCTGCCGGAACTTTTTGAGCAGTCCTACCAGTACATCGTAACGATTTTTGCAGGTATTTTTACTACGGTGCTCTACAATATCCTTGCGTGCATTCTTCGGGCTCTCGGCGACAGCAGGACACCGCTTTATTTTCTTATGGTTTCATCCGTGCTGAATATAGGGCTTGACTTTTTATTTATTGTAAATTTCGGGCTTGGCGTTATGGGCGCGGCGCTTGCCACGGTGCTTTCGCAGGCGGTTTCCGGCGTTTGCTGTTTTTTGTATATCGCAAAGAAATATCCGGTTTTGCGCCTTTCGAAAAAGGATTTTAGGTGGGATTTTAAGATTGCGGCAAAGCATATGGGAATTGGGCTGCCGATGGCATTCCAGTTTTCGATTACTGCCATCGGCGTGATTGTATTGCAGGGCGCGATCAATTTGTTCGGGGAAAGCAGGATTGCGGCGTATGCGGCGGCATCAAAAGTGGAGCAGCTTGTCAGTCAGCCGGCGGGTACATTCGGTGTGACCATGGCGAATTTTTCCGGGCAGAACCTCGGGGCGGGGCGGGTGGACCGCGTGCGCAAGGGGGTGCGGCAGGCAAGTTTCCTGACGCTTTGTTTTTCGGTGCTCGGGATGATTGTCCTATTAACCTGCGGGGAGGCGCTGACTGGTCTGTTTATTAAAGAAGATGCGGTTGCGGTGGATGAAATTATCAGTGCGTCCATGCATTACCTGCGTATCTGCGCGGCTTTTTTCCCGTTCCTGTTTATGATTTTTATTTACCGCAATGCCCTCCAGGGTATCGGGCATAGTTTTATGCCGCTGATGGGGGGAGTGATGGAACTTGTTGTGCGCTGCGCTGCAGCGTTGATCCTGCCGGGGCTTCTTGGGTTTACCGGGGTCTGTCTTGCGGGACCGCTTGCATGGCTGTCGGCGGCAGTACTTTTATGTATTTCCTATTTCGTTATTATACGCCGGGTGGAGAAGGAGTATGGGAAAACGCAGGAAATGGAAATTTCTGGAAGTACTATTTTATGATATTTTAATGATTCTTCCCGTTTGTTTTATTGACTTTCCTCACAGGAAATTTTAATATGTTTCTGTAATCTTTTTGTATGATAGCGCGCAGAAATGGGGCATATTATGAGAGGAAAATTGCAGCAGTTTATGGCGGGGAGGTATGGGGTGGATCAGTTCGCCCGCTTCCTGAACTTTTTTGTGATTATACTTTTGGTGGTTTCAATGCTTACAAGGCAGGGAATCCTGTATTTGTTGGCGCTTGCGCTTATGGTTTACAGCTACTTCCGCATTTTTTCGCGCAACCGTGCGAAACGCTATGCGGAGAATGCGGTGTATCTTCAAAAAACAGCTAAGCTCAGGAACCATTTTGCAACGTTTAGCCGCGATATGAGGACGCGCAGGACGCACCATATTTACCGCTGTCCGGATTGCAGGCAGAAGATCCGCATCCCGAAAGGCAAGGGGAGGATTGCGGTGCGCTGTCCGAAATGCAGCACGGAGTTTATCAAGAAAAGCTGACGGGAGTGAGAGCAGGCGATGTTTGGTTATGTGACAATCAACAAAGAGGAGCTTTCTTCTGAGGAATATGAGCGCTTTCACAGTTATTACTGTGGGCTGTGCCGCGTGCTGCGGGATAAGTACAAGAGGCGCGGGCAGCTTTTACTGAATTATGATATGACGTTTTTGGCGGTGCTGCTTACTTCACTTTACGAGTGCAGTGCACGCACAGAGATAATACGCTGTATCCCGAACGGGGCAAAGCGCCACGCGGTGCGCATCAATGAGATGACGGAATATGCCGCGGATATGAATATTGCGCTGACCTACCACAAGTGCAGGGATAATTGGAGCGATGACCATTCCCACACACAGCATATGTTATCTAAGATGCTGCGCGCGGGGTACGGCACCCTGAAAGAAAAATATCCGAGGCAGATTTCTGCGATGGAGCGCGAACTTTCCCTTCTTTCCGATCTTGAGCGCAGGCAGGGGAAGAACCTGTGGGCGGATGAATTGAATAAATGTGAGGACTGCTGGAAGAAGCGGGCGAAGGATCATCTTTTGACGGCACCTAAGGAGGGGGATGCGGATATTGACAGTGCCGCGAACTGTTTTGGGCGGCTGACGGCGGAGGTTTTTGTTTACCGTGAGGATGAGTGGAGGGATACGCTCTGGGAGATGGGATTTTACCTCGGGAAATTTATTTATCTGATGGATGCGTATGATGATCTGGAAAAAGACAGGAAAAAGGGCAGTTATAACCCGCTGTTAGCGATTTCAGGGCGATGCGATTTCGAGGCGTTTTGCAGGCAGGTGCTGGTTATGACGATGGCGGATTGTTCAAGGAAATTTGAGATGCTTCCACTTATTGAGGAGGTGTCCATCCTGCGCAATATTATTTATTCCGGTGTCTGGACTAAGTATGAGATCCTGCGTGCAAAGCGGGAGGAAGGGCATGCGGCAGAATCCGGTTAAGGGCGGTTAAGACATGGAATTGTTTTGTGTGTCCGGTGGAGGGTATGCGAGGAAACGAGGTAGATTAATATGTATTTTGACCCGTATCAGGTGCTCGGGGTATCGCGCGATGCATCCGAGGATGAGATAAAAAAAGCATATAGGGCATTGAGCCGCAAATACCATCCGGACGCGAATGTCAACAATCCGAACAAGGCGCAGGCGGAGGAACATTTCAAACAGGTTCAGCAGGCATACGCGCAGATTATGAAGGAGAGATCCGGCGATTATTCTGAAAGCGGAACTTACGGGGGCGGTTATGGAAACAGCCGCGGTTACAGCAATAATCGGGGGAACTACCAGGGACAGGGAAGTTACGGCGGATTTGGAGGCTTTGGTGGTTTCGGCGGTTTTGGAGGGTTCGGTCAGGGTGCGGGTTCATTCCATGTGAATGACGACTATGAGGAGGCCACGGTGCAGTTCCAGGCGGCGCGCAATTATATTAATGCCGGGCACTATGCGGAGGCATTGCATGTGCTCGCGGAGATGCGCGAGCGCACAGCCAGATGGTACTATTTTTCTGCTGTGGCAAACGAGGGTGCGGGCAACAAGGCAAATGCCTTAAATTACGCGAAGCAGGCGGTGGATATGGAACCTGGCAACACCGAATACTGCGATTATCTGGACAGACTGCAATACGGCGGCAACTGGTACCAGAATTTTGGACAGGGCTACGGCTACGGAAGACCGGTGGAAAGTGTTGGTGGCTTCTGTATCAAACTATGGCTCCTCCAGATTCTATGTAACTGTTTCTGCCGCTGCGGATTGTGATTGTAGATAGAAGGGTTCATGAGGAGCAGCGGCAGTGCCGGTATGCGGATTGTGATTATAGATTGAGGGGGATGTGGAATTCCAGTCGGGGCGGAGTGGAATCCCACATCTTTTTTTTGACTTTCTGCGGTTACCGTGTTATGATCCTGTCTTTGACAGTTTTGAAACGATAAAACTGCAGAAACCCTAGAGTCTTCAATGGGT
>CAJTOR010000022.1 GCA_910577675.1 uncultured Lachnospiraceae bacterium | reverse complement strand
CTCTATCTCTTTTCTTACAGAAATCATGGAGATTTTCATGAGGACTGCTGCAATAAGATAATGAAAGATTTGATAAATCTTATGGAACCGAAGTATATTGAAGTCTGGGGGAAATTCCTTCCAAGAGGAGGGATTTCGATTGATCCGTACTGTAATTACGGAAAGAAAGGGACGAAATGGGAGGAGATGGCTTATGACCGTCTCGCCCATCATGACATGTATCCCGAAAAAGTAGATAACCGATAACGGATTTGGATGCCCCGTGGTCTTACGGGGCATCTGGCGTATCCGAAAATTTATTATAAGAGATAAGATTTCTGGGCGGAAGATAGGGATGGATATGTAAAACGATTTAAATGTAGTAGACGTAGCTGTATAGGATATACACGAATACAATATAAATGTATTTGAGAAAAATACATTTATGATTTTGATGAACCTCTGGACATGGGAAGGATGAAAGAACAGATGGAGGAATGAACATCCAGAGCTTGGGATTGCCAAGTGTGCAAAGAATCTGGAGATTAGTAAGACCGCTCTTTCTACCCGGAGATATGATGCAAATGAGGGGACAGTTCCAACCAGGGGAAGGGGGAATTTTATTTGAGTAAGGATGTTAGTTTAATAAAATTTTATGGAAATTTACTGGATTTCAATGGAGGAAATGTTATAATATTATTAAATCATAATACTACTAAATTTTATATATGGAGGAGATTTTTAGTATGAGAGAGAAATGGAAGCAGTTGCGCAGAGGTGCCGGTGCTGCCTGTATCTGTATGTTTGTGCTTGGAATCGTGATGGTCATATGGCCGGGGATATCGGTGCTTACAGCATGTATGCTGCTGGGGATATTCTGCATTTTGGGCGGGATTTATGAGATGGTGCGCTATTTTAAGCTGGGAACTGCTGGTGTATTTTTCCGCTATGATTTTTCGTCCGGCATTTTCAGTATTTTGGCTGGTATTTTTTTGTTGCTGCACCCGCACGGGATTGCGATGCTCCTGCCGATTGCGGCGGGGCTTTATATCCTGACCCGAAGTATACAGGACTTGCAGACAGCTTTTGAGATGCGGAGGTCACATATTGGAAACTGGATTATTGTGTTCCTGCTCGGTGTGGCGGATCTGATATTTGCGCTCCTGCTTTTGTTCAACCCGTTTAGCGGAGCGAAAGCGCTCACACTTTTCCTTGGTATTGCATTGATTGTAAACAGCCTGCGCAGCCTTTACTTAATCTATGGCATTTCGAAGGTTGTGAAGGATAGTAGAAATGATGATGTTATAGATGTGGAGTGGAAATCTCTTGACTGAAAAAAGGACAAATGTAAAAATCCGACGGGCAGGAAACTTTAAATACTGTAAATTGCAGGAGGATACGGATGGAATACCGGATCGCGATATGCGATGACAGTCGGGTGGATTCCGATTATGTTGCCGCATTTGTAAAGGAATGGGCATCAGCGGATGGGGTGGGGGTTACTCTGGAAAAATTTACTTCCGCGGAAAGTTTTCTTTTTTGTTATGAGGATGACAAAAGTTTTGATATACTGTTGCTTGATATTGAAATGGGCGAGATGAACGGGGTGGAACTTGCGAAAAAAATCCGCGCGGTCAACCGTGATATACAGATTATTTTTATTACAGGTTACAATGATTATATTGTGGACGGATATGATGTGGAGGCGCTCCATTATATTTTGAAGCCTGTCCGCAAGGAAAAACTTGTGGATGTTCTCCGCCGGGCGGGGGAAAAGTTAAGGAAAAATAAGGTGGCACTTCTGTTTCAGCTTCCGGACGGGGCGGTGAGGATTCCGCTTTATGAAATCCGTTTTATCGAGGTGCGCTCCAATTATGTTATGATCCATGCAAAGCAGGAGGTCACAGTTAAGATGACGCTCTCCGCGCTGGAAAAAAGACTGGATGATAGTTTTTTCCGGGTGGGGCGCTCATACATTGTTAATATGCAATATATCCGCAAGATCAATAAAACGGAAGTGCTGTTGGAGGACGGCGTGTCCGTGCCCCTTTCTAGGGGGTATTATGAGGCGCTTAACCAGGCATTTATCCAAGCATTTTTCCGCAGTTATTAACCTATTAAAGAAGTCACCCTTCCCACTGCTTTCGTTTTTACGACCCAGAAGCGGGGGAGGGTGATTTCTTTTTGTCAAGCCTCATGCGACAAGCGAGGGCAGCATAGGGAGATGAATTTTCTCTGACAAATAGAAATTCTTTCTGCTTTTTATGACTTGTGGTCGGTTGACACAAAATATGTTCCAAGCGCCATCACAAAAAGCGCTGTAAGGAAGGAAATGGAAGGTATCTGCCGGAAAATAGCGAGGGAAAGTACTGCCCCCATAAACGGCGATACCGCGTAATAGGCGCTCGTCTTTGCCGCACCGAGGTAGCGCTGCG
This sequence comes from uncultured Lachnospiraceae bacterium, assembly GCA_910577675.1. Lineage (GTDB taxonomy): Bacteria > Bacillota > Clostridia > Lachnospirales > Lachnospiraceae > RGIG4057. The sequence goes on along the minus strand of CAJTOR010000022.1, from coordinate 54,801 downwards.
CATAGATGTAAAAAAGAATGCTCAGACCATAAGTGAAAAAGCCAAGCAGCAAGGCGAGGAGCATGTATGGCAGGTTGGCACAAAATTCCCCGAGTGCTGCCGCGATCACGAGCGATCCGGTTCCGGAACCAAAACCTTTGATAACCACGATTTCCAGCGGATTTTTGGAGGAGAGTTTTCTGGTGCAGTTATTTTCAAATCCCCAAAACACACATGCCAGCAATACAAAGAATGATCCGGCGGAGAAAGAAAAGCTGCTGTAATCTTCCACGGAAAGAAGGATACTGGCCACGGTCACAAATGCGATGCCAAGCCATAGCCGCTTTGATATTTTTTCCCTGAAAAGAAACAGTGCAATTAAACTGGTCGCTACAATTTCAAAATTGTTCAGAAGCGAAGCGTTTGCGGCGGTGGTCATCATCAGACCGGACATCAGGGAGATAGGAGCCATGATATCGAGAACCACCATACCGACCGTGTAGGGCAGTTCCTTTTTGGTCAGTGGTTTTTCCTTTCCTGCCGTGCCTGCCCTTTTTTGGAGGAATCCGACGGCAAGCATTCCCAGACCCGCACCGAGGTAGAGCAGCGCGGCGAGCATTGTGGGGGAAAGCCCTGTAAGAAGAATCTTGGAAAATGGTGAGTTCAGGGCATAGAGAGCGGCGGCGAGGACTGCAAAAAGAATTGGTTTTGTCTGTTTCATCTTACTTCTCCTGGGTTATTTTAAAAATTTGTCGATTGCGCTGTTGAATTCTGCGAGCATCTGCTCATCTTTTTCTTCTATGGCATGGATTAGGCAGTGGTTTATGTGGTCTTTCAGGATGATCTTCCCGGTATTGTTGATGGCGGATTTTACCGCCGCAAGCTGTACCAGTACATCCGCGCAGTCCCTTCCGTCCTCCACCATCTGCCGGACTGCTTCAAGGTGGCCGATTGCCCGGGAAAGGCGGTTGAGCACGGCTTTGGTGTTTTCATGTTTGTGTTCCATTGTGAACCTCCATATGTTTGTGATACGGCTGCCGCCAGAAAGATTGTAAGGGTTGAATTTAGTCAGGGGCAGTAAGATTCATTCCTGGGTGGCTAATTCTGTCCTCGAGTGGTAAAAATTGCTTTAAGCCAGATTTAAATTGGGGAATATCCCCCATAGGGGGATATGGGGATTATAATATATATTACTATGGTTGTCAAGTATTCAGATGTTTTCGCCAAGACAAACACGCAAATCCCTGCGTTTTTCATGATGTTCTGGTATCCCAATCGACAGCGCCTGCTTTTGCCAGCATTGCCATTTGCCCGTTGACAGGTAAATTGAAAATTGCTATTCTGTTTGCAGCAGTCGCTTTCTTTCAGGAAAACGACGGATTATATGGTTAGCTGAGAGCGGAAACAAAGGATATACCGCAGGGGGGACTGAACTGCACTTAGAGAAGAGAAGGGGGAAAACATAAGGGTAAAACAGGTAAAGAAAGGGTATGACTATATAATAGAGGAGAAGTAATTATGTCGTTTTTTTCAAAACAGGTTGATAAGCGAATATCTGCGTACCAACAGGAACTGATTGCGACGCACTATGCGGAAGTGGAGAATATGTATCAGAAGATGCGCGGCTGGCGGCACGATTACCGCAATCATATCCAGGCGATGAAAGCATTTGCGGCAGTGGGAGACTTAGCTGCCATCTGTGAGTATCTGGAAAAGCTCGATTGTGACCTGTCCACGGTGGACACTGTAATCAAGACGGGGAACAAAATGATGGATGCCATTATAGGCAGCAAGATTTCCCTTGCGCACGCACATAATATCCCGGTCAGGGCGGATGCCGACATCCCGGTGTCATTAACGACTTCCGAGATTGATCTGTGCGTGATTATCGGGAATTTATTTGATAATGCGATTGAGGCATCTCTCGCGCTGCCGGAAGAGAAGCGGATGATCCGTATGTATATGGATATGAAAAATACGCAGCTTTACATGTCCTTTACGAATTTTACGGCGAAGAAAAAACAGGTGAAAAGCGGCGGGATTTTTAAGACAACGAAGGGAGAAGGTCATGGGTTCGGGCTTGTGAGGATCGATGATATTGTTGCCCGCTATGGAGGTTATTTATCGCGCAACAGCGAGGATGGAGCATTTACAACGGAGATATTGCTGCCGCAGTAAGAGGGCGCATTAAGGCAATTCATCCCCCAAAAGAAGCAATTCATCCCCCGGGGGGAAAATCAGAAAAATATATGTTAAGATATCTTACGAAGAAAACGCTGCATTGCCGGGGATACTTTTAGGGTGTGCAGGGAAGGGGGATTATATGAGTGTGGAAAAGAAAAAAGGGAAGAAACCTAAGAAAAAAACAAAAGAAGAGTTAAGGTTGGAAACAGAGGATGAATATGGAAATGTATCTGAAAAAGAGTCCGAGAGTAGATTGAAAAAGGATACTGAAAAACGTTATGGGGAAAATTGTAAAAACAATACAAAAAAGAGCGAGAAACCAAAATATAGTATGTGGCAGAATACAGCATATTATATTTCCTTTGCGTGGAAGGAAAAGGAGAAGAAAATTATTTTCCTGAGCCTGCTTCTTGTAGGTTTTGTTATCTTAAACAGCATGGTCAGTCTTTATATTTCGCCGGTCATTCTTTCCATTGTCGAAAAAAAAGAACCCGTCACAAAACTGGTTTTTACAATCTTAATCTTCACAGGGGTGATGATGATTTGTTCTGCAGCCCTTGCGTATATCAATAATTATCTGCCATACGTGAAGATTACAATCCGTGTGGCTGTCCTGGATCATATCAACCATAAGACAATGGTGACTTCTTATCCAAATGTAAATAATGATGAGTTTATTAAGCTGGTTGCAAAATGCCAGAAGATTACAGAGGATAATATTTGTGCAACAGAGGTGATCTGGGAGACGCTTTCTGACCTGCTCAGGGATATTGTATGTTTTACTATCTGGCTTTTGTTATTATCATCCGTAGACCGGCGGATGATGTTAGTAATCTTCGCTACATCCATTATCGGATATTTTGTTAACCGGTATGTAAATGGATATGAATACCGGCACCGCGATGAATTGTCGGGTTACCTGAGGCGGCAATGGTATGTAAACAACAGGGCAAAGGATTACAGTGCGGCGAAGGATATCCGTATTTTTGGGATGAGGCCGTGGTTGGAAGAACTTGGAAATCAGACAATGGCGGCTTATATGGCATTCCGGAAAAGGGTGGAAGAGACTTATATCTGGGCGAGGGTCGTTGATCTAGTTCTTACATTCCTGCGCAACGGTATCGCTTATTTTTACCTGATCCGTCTTGTGGTGGAAGGGGAGATCACAGCAGCAGAATTTTTGCTGTATTTTTCCGCAGTTGGTGGGTTTACGGTATGGGTATGTGGGATTTTAAGCGGGCTTACCATGCTGCACCGGCAAAGCCTTGATATTTCGACGGTAAGGGAATGCCTTGAATATCCGGAGGCTTTTTTGTTTGAGGAAGGGGAGCATATACAGCCAGATCCATCCGGAAAGTATGAAATCCGTCTCGAGGATGTTTCATTTTGCTATCCGGGAGCGAAGGAGGAAACACTTTCGGGGATCAATCTTACACTGCACCCAGGGGAAAAGCTTGCCATTGTGGGGGTGAATGGGGCGGGCAAGACAACGCTCGTCAGGCTGATCTGCGGTATGTATGACCCAACTGCGGGAAGGGTTCTTTTAAACGGCAGGGATATCAGAGAGTATGACCGGCGCGACTATTACGCTCTTTTTTCCGCGGTGTTCCAGAATTTCAGTATCTTGGCGGCAAGCATTGCTGAAAATGTCGCCCAGATGGATGAGGGGATTAAGGAAGAGAGGGTGAGGGCGTGTGTTGAGGAAGCGGGACTTAAAAAGAAGATCGAAAGCCTTACAGGGCAATATGGCACGCTGTTAAACCGCAAGGTGTTTGAGGAGGCTGTCGAGCTGTCCGGTGGCGAAATGCAGCGGCTGATGCTTGCCAGGGCGCTGTACAAGGATGCGCCGGTTATACTGCTCGATGAGCCGACGGCGGCGCTCGATCCCATTGCGGAGTCGGAACTGTACCAGAAATATAACGAAATGACACAGGGGCGGCTCTCCGTCTATATTTCACACCGTCTGGCATCCACAAGGTTCTGCGACCGGATTATTTTGCTTGAGGGAAAACAGATCGCGGAGGAAGGGACACATGAGGAATTGCTTGCTAAAAACGGGCGTTATGCCGAGTTGTATACCGTGCAGGCAAAGTACTATCAGAAGGATGGCACGGAGGAATCTTCCGTAAAGAACCCAGAAAACATGGAAGAGGAAGGCGGGATGTCAGACGGGATTGTCCGGCTGGATGAAAAGACGGAGCAAATTAGCTCGTTATATTTCATGGATGAAAGGAGCGGTGAATGAAAGAGAAAGATGAAAAGAAACTTTCATGGAAAGAGGTTTGCCGGTTAAATGGCAGGGGTTTTCGGATAATCTACAAAAGGTATCCTAAGCTTGTTCTTTCCCGCTTTGTACCCATGGTGTGGGATGTGCTCACCCCATATATCAGCATCTACCTTTCGGCAAGGATCATTGGGGAGCTTGCCGGAACAAGGGATGTAGGGCGGCTGCGGGAATTGGTGCTTATCACTCTTTGCGTGGAAGCATTTCTGGCACTTGGGAAAGCATTGCTCACAAAATGGAAGAATTATGTCAATTCCACACTGTTTCTTATGATGGATCAGTTTTATGTGGATAAACTGCTTGGCATGGATTTTATTGATATTGATGACAGCAAGATGCATGAACTTTACTACAAGATTCAACAATTCCATAGCGGGGGGAATTGGGGAATTCCACGTCTGTTGAAAATTTTCGAGGAGCTGGTGGCGGCGCTGTTTACGATTGTTGGCGGTATCGTGCTGACCGTTTCGCTTTTTACGAGCAGGGTGCCGGAGGGGGCATATACTGTGCTGAATCATCCGCTCTTTCTTCTGGTTGTGCTTGTGGTTATGTTTGGGACGATTTATCTGGCACCTGCCCTGATAACGAAGGCGGATCGATTTTGGGTGAAAAATTCGGATAAGAGAATGGAAGGAAACCGTCTTTTTTGCTTCAAACTCGATTTTATGGCCTACAAGACTGATCTCGCGGCGGATGTGCGCATTTACCGCCAAGAGCGGTTTATGAAGAAATATAGTGCTGACAAGACGGGACCCTTTTATTCCAATGGGCTTTTTGCGCGGTATGCTGCCAGGATGGGCGGGTTTTACAATGCATCATCGGCAGCTGTGTCGGTCGCATTTACGGGTGTTGTCTATGCTTTTGTCTGTCTGAAAGCGTGGGCTGGGGCATTTGCGATCGGTGAGGTGACACAGTATATTGCCTCAATTACTAAGGTTTCCACAGGGGTTTCCATGCTTGTGAGGGTTGTGGGGGATCTGCGGAATAACGTCCCTTTTCTGAAGGAAAATTTTCGTTTCCTCGATATTCCAAATACGATGTATCAGGGAAGCCTGACGGTCGAAAAAAGGAAGGATTGCAATTATGAGGTGGAATTTAAAGATGTTTCGTTCCGCTATCCGGGCAGTGATGTGTGGGCGTTAAGAAATATCAATATGAAGTTCCGCATTGGAAAACGGCTTGCCGTGGTGGGGAGGAACGGCAGCGGGAAGACAACATTTATAAAGCTGCTCTGCCGCCTCTATGACCCGACGGAAGGTGAGATTTTGTTAAACGGGATCAATATACGCAAGTATAATTATCTGGATTATATGTCAATTTTTTCCGTGGTGTTCCAGGATTTTAAGCTATTTGCCTTTTCGCTCGGGCAGAATGTTGCAGCGGGGGTGGATTATGATAAGGAGCGCGCCGAAACATGTTTGATAAAGGCAGGCTTTGGCGAGAGGCTCGCTATGATGCCGGAGGGAACCGAAACCTATCTGTATCGGGATTTTTGTGACAATGGCGTTGATATTTCAGGCGGTGAAGCGCAGAAAATTGCCATTGCCAGGGCGCTGTATAAGGATTCGCCGTTTATTGTGCTGGATGAGCCGACGGCGGCGCTTGACCCGGTTGCAGAGGCGGAGATTTATAGTAAGTTTGGTGAGATTGTGGAGGATAAGACTGCGATTTATATCAGCCACAGGCTTTCTTCCTGCCGGTTCTGCGATGATATCCTGGTGTTTGATGAGGGGAGGATTGTGCAGCAGGGCAGCCATGATCGGCTGGTTGCGGACGGGGGTGGGAAATATTATGAATTGTGGAATGCGCAGGCGCAGTATTATACGTAGATTGGCGCATACCATTCCATCATACAGTAATTTCCGTTATATTCCGAAGTATCAATTTTTTCAAGGTGCATGCTGCCGTCCACCGGTGGGATGGCAGCCGGGCTGTAAATGTGTTTGCGGATGGCGCGGTACATTTGCTGCGCGGTCTTCTGGGAGAGCTCCCGGTAGTGGTGTCTGCCGATGTATCGGAACTTGATGCAGGGGCAGCCGCCGAAGGAATCTGTCGCGGCTGCACAGTGGTTTGCATCCGTTTTAATCGCGGTAAGATAGCGGGAGTACCGTGCGGGCATCATGTCGTTTTCGTCTTTGGCAGGGTGGCGCGTCAGACCATAGAAAACAGTGGCGCTTTCCCCGCCGGGAAGCTGCAATCTGCCATTTTCCCAGAAGCTAAGAGCTGCTTTCGGGGCGAGCGCTGCGGAATTGCGGTAAGGGATTTCGTGCCAAATCCCAAGCAGCCGAATCTTAGGCAGGAAAACCGTTTTCGGATCGAACAGGCATCCACTGTTATCTCCGCAGGGAATGCCATAATCAAGGATAGGCAGCAGGATGGGCAGCTCCCTGTGTTCATTTCGGTATTTTCCGGGTGTTATGCCGAATTCTGAAAAGAAAGCGCGCGTGTAGGATTGTTCGTGCGAAAAGCCGAAATGTATGGCAATCTCAAGGACAGTCAGGTCGGTTTCTTGCAGAAGGTGCACGCTCTCGGAAAGTTTGCGCCTGCGGATGTATTCTGCGGGAGTGATGCCGTAGGCGAAAGAAAACAGGCGCGTAGTATGCACGGGGGAGAGGAAAATCGTGCGCGCGGCATCTTCAATGTTGATTTTTTTGTTAAGGTTTGCCTCAATGTATTGAAAGAGCGGGGCAAAAAGCGGGGTGGACATAGGGGGGCTCCTTGTTGGTGTTTTTATACTTAAACTTCTTTTCTGGATTCCTTTACATATGCCATAATATCCCCATAAACTGCCCGGTAGCCGTCCTTATTGATATGAAGCCCCTCTATGGTGTATTCGGCTTTTAAGCGGTTCTGTTCATCCATGAGATTTTTATTGATGTCAATAAAATATTTGCCGTGTTTTTCGGCAAGTTTTTTGACCTCAATGTTTGCTGCCCGGATTTTTTCATTGTTCCGGATTTTCAGGCATTCTTTCATATCCGGTGCGGCGGCTTCATAATTGACCGGATAATATGCCATAAGATAAATTTCTGTTTCCGGAAGTTTATTTTCAATTTCTGAAATGATTTTATCATAATTTTCCATCAGACCGGAAATCGGGATGCGGCTGTCACTTAAATCATTTGTGCCGATATTGATAAATACTTTGGATGGCTTTAAATCGGTCGCACACACATCGATCACTTTTAGAAGTTCCCCGGAAACGAACCCGCCAATTCCACGGTTATATATTATCGTATTGTCCCCGTGTTCTTTAAGCAGTTTATTGATCGGGAACATTTCCATCAGCGACGAGCCTGTAAAGACAATCTGCCCGGGAATGGCAGCTTTGTTTTCTTCGCGGTAACGTTTAATTTTCAGTTCTTTATCATTCATTTTTTAAATCTCCTTTTCATGATGTTGTGGGAGTATGGTTGCCTTTTATGGAATTTATGTTTTTGTGTGATTGTATTTGCGTAGTTTATTCCCGTGTGCAATCTTGCGGATATTAATAAACAGTATACTATATAATCTGTTTTTTATCAAATTTATTTTGTCCTGGATTCGGTGCAGGACGTGCGGAGGCTTGAATTTTTACTGCTTGTGGGGTATAATCGAAAGATGTACAGGGAAGTTTTTTCGCTGGATTGAAGGATGGGATAAAGGGGGGCATTGTAAGATGGGGGATGGGGTGTGGTAAGAAGAACTTTGGTAAAAGAGTTTGAGGATTGTGGAAAATAAACGCGCGGTAGAGTGTTAAAAGAATGCATGGTTTCGGGATTTTGGCACGTTTATTGCGGAAGAGGAGAACCCATGCCTTATGTTTAAGATATGTTTTGGATGATGTTTTTTGTACGGGACGGAGAACACCGAGAATTATACTTTGAAAGAAGGAGAATATTTTATGGAACTGACCAATGAACAGCGCCGCTGTCTGGGGCTTCTCGAAGTTGAACCTTACTGGGAGCGTGTGGACATGGGGAAGGGAAACATTCTGTATTTTAACGGGGATGTGATCCGGAAATGGATTATTGACCGGGAAGGACATTCCGAGGAGCATACTTACTGGGTGAAGGCATCGCCCGAGAAGACAAAGCTCCTCCCTAAGACAAAGCGGGGAAAGGAGAAAAAGTTCACGCTCGCGAACTTACAGAGAATGGGCAGTGAGGGCGTTTATTTTTCATTTCACGGTCATCTTTTAATTGGCAGTATAACAAACCAGCGCACCCTGTATTCCTCGCACATGGCGGGGCTTTCCCCAATGTCCGACGAAGAGTTTGCAGTGTTTTTAAAGCGCTGGGTGGAGGAAACGGACGATGTGCAGATGGCGAAAGTGAAGGAATTTGCCGGGGGGACGAGGAAGCACTGCAAATATAACGAGGGGGATTTTTTTCGGTTTGCGATTGACCGCACCCATTACGGGTACGGGAGGATTTTGCTTGATGTGATAAAACGGAGGAACCTCGGGGAGAAACACTGGGATATTTTGATGGGGAAACCCTTGATTGTAAAAGTTTACCATATTGTAACAACTGATCCGGATGTAACGCCAAGAATATTGGAGAGTTATCCGGCATGTCCCGCACAATATATTATGGATAACTGCGTTTACTACGGGGATTATGAGATTGTGGGGAATCTGCCGGTTCGGGAGGAACAGGAGGAATACCCGGTGATGTATGGGCAGAGCATTGATGCCAGGAATCCGGATAAGATCATATTGCAGATTGGTTCCTCTTATCGGGAAATTCCGCTTTCCGGAAACAGGGTTGTACCGGGGATTTCAAGGAATAATGGGATTGGCTTTAGTCTGAATGTGGACAAAAGAATTTTGGAAGAGTGTATTGCGGCAGGCTCGAATGCCCCGTACTGGGAGAGAGATGCGGCATATGCAAGGAGCGATATAAGAAATCCGAAGAACCATTTGATTTTAAAGGAGGTGTTAGGGCAGTTTGGAGTGGAGCAAGGAACATAGTAACGCATGGTTGGAACTTATGGATGCTTATCAGGAGTTAAAATAATGATGTGAAATATCATGATTTATATATGGAATTGAGCATTCCTATTATTGAAAGAGATTTGCAAAAGCGCCTTGAGATAATTAATTTACTTAAAAATACTGATATGTGGGATGAAAAAGAAATATTGGATAAGAAGGAAATTTTTATTGTTGTCAGTAACAGTGTTGCTGAAAGAATTAACACAAAATCAGATTTTTTTATGATATCGAAAAAGGATAAGGAAAATCATGGTTTTGGTCTGAAAAATATTGCAGTGATAAAAATATTTCGTTTCAAATCAATTCCTATAGTAGTGGAAAAGAATTCATGAAAAATTCGGATATTGATCTGTTGTTTTTGGATATTGAACTTGCAGAGGGCGAAGATGGTTTTCAAATAGCGGAACAATTGATGCATTGTGGGAATAAAAGTAAAATTTGTTTTCTGACTTCTCATACGGAGCAGGAAAGATTAGGATATAAAGTGAATGCCTTCAGGTATATAGATAAAAAGCATTTGGATGAAATAGGTGAAGCACTTGATTCCTTCCTGAAAACAAAGATTCAGGATCGGATTATTTCTTGTGATGATACTGCTGGGATTCGCATAAAGATAAATTTGAATGAACTTCTTCTTGTTGAAACATATGGAAGGAAACTAAGATATCTTATGCTTGATGGAAAGGAACATTTTTGTGAAGGACAGGTATCAGAAGCGGCACGAAGCTTATCCCAATTTGGCTTTTCTCAGATACATCGGTCATATATCGTCAATTTGAAATACATTGAAAAGGTACACAGCCATGAAATTACACTTTGTAATGGATTAAAGGTAATCATCGGGAGAGCCCATAGTAAAGAGTTTAAGAAGGAATTTTTTGATTGGAGAATGTGGTTTGATAATTGATTTTTATGTCGTTTGCGCAAAAATAATGTCGTTTGTGCAGGAAGTATTTTATTTCCTTTCTCACTGTGATATAAATGAAGCGTTAAGAGTGAGTCAGGAGGTGTGATAAGACATGAGGAAGATGAAAATTGCAATGTCGGTGGGCGCGATTCTGTTTGTGTTATCTTCGTGTGGACGGATAGAGAACCCCGAGGATGACACGAAGGTGGAAAGTGGCATAGAAAAAATCGTGGAAAGCGATGAAGAACCACAGGCAGCACAGAATACCGGAACTGCAGGAGACAGCGAAGATCAGATCAGCTCGGACAATGGCGATTCGGCTGCACATGCGGTGGGAGGGGAGAAGGCAGAAACTGGAAAAGAGAATGTGCCGGAAATTCTGGTGGGAGAATATGAATATGTATCGGATGGGGGAATCGGAAGGCTGGTGATAGAGAAAATATCTGGCGGATATGATATTTTCGATTACGAATCGGAATACTCTTATCGGTTTTTGGCGGATTCTTCTAACATACAAGCCGTGGAGGACAACAAAATATATATCAAATATCCAGAACAGGTATATGCTGACGATACGGCCGATTTCAGTTATTATACGTTAGAATATAACACTGATGAAATCAATGTGTATTACAGAAAGTCACCACAGGAAGAAGCGGAATTTTTGTATTGTGCCAAAAAGAAGCAGCCAGATGGCGCGAAGCAGGCAGAGAAGAAGGAGGTTTCTGGTAGCGCACCGAACGAATCTGTAGCAGGACAAGCTGGAAACGCCGCATTCCAACCGAGTCTTTCCGATGAAATCGCCGCAGAAATTTCGTATGCCGAGGAGCGGGAGAAAGAAATAACAGAAAAACAGAAGGCAGCTGACACACAAATGGATATGAATATAACTGCCGCTGAGATGTACCAAATGTGGGACGATACCCTGAATATTGTGTGGGGACTGCTGGAAGCGAATTTGAACGAAATGGACATGGAAGTTTTGCGGAAAGAGGAAAAAGAATGGATTGCATTCAAGGACGCAGAAGTGCAAGCCGCCGGACAGGAGTGTGAGGGCGGGAGCATACAGCCGTCGGTGGAAGCATCGAGAGCGGCAGACTTAACAAAAGCAAGGGTATATGAACTGGCAGAGTACGCAAAGTGAGCGTGGTTGCAGCATGAAACGAAAAATGAACTTCATGGATTAAGGATAATTTTAATGCAATTATGTATATATGTGATAGAATGATGGAGTTCGGCAAAAAAATTTAGTTATTCTTAGGATATTTTAAAAGCAGAGATTCAAGAGAGTCTCTGCTTTTTTTGTGCGCAAAATTAAACTCATCACTTGACAATGTTGCATAGATTTGATGCTGTTATAATAGGACTTAATCAGAAAACCTTTTGTTTTAAGGGTTTGACCGATTAAGTCCTATTTTTTACCCTATTTACCCCTCACTACTTACCCAGGGAGAACTTTTACCCAGCGAACTACGAAAGGAGAATAACGAATGGCAAAAATCATAGCCATTATGAATGAGAAAGGTGGCGTTGGCAAATCAGCTACCGCCATAACCTTGGCCTACCTGCTCTTTTGAATTTACTTGAAAAAAGGCTGGATTTTTCGTATAATAGAACCAACAAAGGCAAGGGAAAAACATCCATTGTCTGCAATATATTTTAAGAAGAAAGGGGTGGATACCATTGAAAGCAGATACCATTACAAAGGCATATGTACAGGATGCAAGCATCTTTGCAGATATTTTTAACTACTATGTTTACCAGGGGCGGCAGGTGATTGAACCAGAACAGTTGAAGGAACGTGATTCCACAAAGATTGCTTTGCCTTATGGCGCGGACGGTGCGGTTGTCCCAGTCCAGAAATTCCGGGATGTGCAGAAACTCTATGCCGCAATGACGGACGGGAAAATCGAATATGTGCTTTATGGGGTGGAGAACCAGCGGCGGGTGCATTTTGCAATGCCTGTGAGGAATGGTTTATATGATATGCTGGACTATGCCGGGCAGGTGGAGGAGGCAGCAAAGTCACATAAAAAAGAAAGGAAAGAACAAAAGGGGAAAGTGGAAGAAACCGAAGGAGGGAAGATACCCAGCACGGAGGAATTCCTCAGTGGATTCTGGAAAGAAGACAAACTGATCCCCTCCATCACTGTGACCATCTTGTTTAGTTCAAAACCGTGGGATGGTCCACTTAGCTTATTTGACATGATGGAAGTATCCGACCCAGCAGTGCAGGCATGTATGGATAACTATCATGTGCGCCTGATTGCCCCGGCACAGATGACGGACGAGGAGATCATGAAATTCCAGTCGAGCCTGCGGGAAGTCCTGCTTTTCATCAAGTATTCCGAGGATAAGGAGGAACTAAACCGGATACTGGAAAACAACCAAAAGCGGTTCAGGGAACTGGAGCGCAGGGCGGTGGATGTGATCCAGGCGGTTACAAATTCGGGGATAAAATATAAGAAAAGCGAGGAGGTGGTTGATGTGTGTAAAGCAATCCAGGAGATGCAGATGGAGGCAGAGCAGAGAGGAAAGCGAGAAGGTGAACAGATTGGCGAGCAGCGGGGAAAACAAATTGGCAGGCGGGAAGGTGAACAGATTGGCGAGCAGCGAGGCGAGCTGAAAAAAGCCAAGGAAAGTGCAAAAAAGCTGTATGAAATGGGGATGGCGACAAAAGAAATTGCACAGGTGGTTGGTTACCCGGTGGAAGAAGTAGAGGAATGGCTTGGGTTGGTCTGACAATCTGCAAATGGATATTCCTTCCCTTTTTCTATTTTGTGCAACAGTATTTTATTAGGAAAAACATTTGCCTACAGATCGGGGAAGTTTGAAGATCGTGGAAGTTTAAATTGCCTGTGATGCAATAAAAAAGGACGGTACAAAGGCAGGAAATACCTTTGCACCGTCCCTTTTTAATATGGTGTAACTATTCTCCAATCCTTTTTACAGGAATTAGTTCAGTTCATCCACAAGTTTCTTTAATGCTGCGAGAGCCTCGTCCGGAAGCTTGTCATAGCCTTCCTTCTTTGTTGCGAAATCCTCGACAGCCTTAACACGGGTCTGCATTGCAGATTTAAGCTGTGCCTTGTAATCTGCATCGTCAAGGTTTGGAGTGAAGTTGTCGGAAGTCTTGCCATCCCAGTTGTTCATGATCTCGATATCCTCGAATGGACCCCACTTCTCGAAGTTTGCCCTGCCCTCAACAATCGTTTCAAGGATGCCGAGTGTATCCGCAGGTTTAACCTTCTGTCCCATGAAATCGCCGGTATTTACGATATAGCATGCAACATTCTTCTCCTCAACAAGCTTCTTGAACTTCTCGTAATCGTTTACAAGAGGATAGGTGCGGAACGGGTTAGCGTAAGGCACAATGCGGATTGCATTTAAGTCGGTGCCTGCGGCAACGCGCTCTGCGGTAGAAGTCTTTGTGGCGAGTGTAGCACCCATAACGGAAGCAAGCGCGGAACCTTTAAGTTTTACAACCGGCGGGATGGTAGGGTCTTTCATAATCCAGAAGATCGCATTAACCGGCGCGTCGATCTTGTCCACGCGGTTCGGCGACCAGAGCTTGGACTTGATCGCGCGGCCGTTGCCGTTGCGGATATCTTCTGTTACAAGCTGGATCTTGCCGTCCTCGTCAAGCGTGCAGGAGCAGTTCTGCGCGGAGAGCAGGTAAGCGTTGTCCGGGCAGCCGGTCGGGTAATCCGCCGTCTTGTCGAAATATGTCGGCTCGAGTGCGATGGATGCGCAGGTATCGGAGTTGATGATGAACGCGTCATCATGAAGAACCTTGATGCCGCCGTCCGCATCGTACTTGCCGTTATGCTTTGCGTGGGTCAGCGTGGACTTTCCGGAGCCGGACAGACCGTATACGGAAGCTACGAACTTCTTGCCGCCTGGGAGGGAGTATTCTTTCTGTCCACCGTGGCAGGAAGCATAACCGTTGCGGTTTGCGATCGCCCATGCCATTGTCAGCGTCCCCTTCTTGTGCTCGCCGAAATACCTCATGCCGAGGATGGCAGCGCAGTTCTGGTTCGTGTCGAAATAGCACAGTGTGAGCGGGTCGGACAGACAACTGTAATCCACGTCCGGACGGTTGCCCGGAACCCACTGCGGGTCAGAGAAAATGTAGATATCCGGTTCGTTGCCATCACCTACAGGTCTGGATGCCTTGTACATCTTTACATACTCGTCGGACATATACTGGAAGTTAATCATCCAGTTGTAAAGAACATTTTCTTCTCCTTCCGGGATAAGAAGGTGGGCTTTTACCATAAACTCAGGGTCAAGGCCAACAAAGCACTCTGCATGGTACATTGTCTTCCAGCGTGTTTCATAGACAGCGTCCATAACCACCTTGTCAAGCTTTGTATCGTCAACGCCAGGCTCGCCCTTGATGCGGCGCGCTGCTGCATAACGCCCGGTAACGGCACCATCGTTAAAAAGAAGAACTTTTGCGTCCTTCTCAAGACCAAACTCTTCGCCGCGAAGTACCGGCATATCGGTAACAACAGTTCCCGGGGAATTCTTAGCCAGATCGTAAGCTTCCTTCAAGGTATTTACTTTTACGACATTGTTGCCGTAGAATGCTGCCTCGATGATAGAGCGGGTCTTGGAAAAGCCGACTTTGCCGGCACCGATCTCGCTCTGCTTGTAATAAGCCTTTGTAGACATAATCAAATCCTCCTTGTTCTATTCCTTTGTGGAATGTGGGAAAACCGGGAAGCAAAAATCTTGAGCCAGCCCCGGAAAATCCTGCACAAATTCCAAGTTTCTCACATATTAAGTATAATTATCCGCCCTGTAAATGTCAATAAGCAAAGTTATAAAAAACTTATAAAGACCGCGGGTCGGCAAATCGCTAAATCAGTTGGCACGCCGGATGGTGAGGGGCTGTTCACTTGTGACTGTAAATGCGGTTTCGTCAGCCAGTTCGCCCGTATCAGCCCGGTAAACATAAAGTTTTATGTCCGCATCTGCATTCTCCTCACTGTTTGCAGCAAACTCTTCCGGGGAGAGTATCTTAACCTCGCTGTCCGCGCCGTACTGCTCTATATTTTCAAGGAGAGCCGACATGCGCTCATCTTTCAGGATCACCGAGTCCGAGCGCACATATACGCGGCTTTTGATATCCTTGTCCGCTAATAGCATCAGGTAGGAGGAGAGCAGTTTCTGCGTGCCAAACGCCGTAGCTTTGCGGTCAAGGTAGGAAGTGTAGGCATCATTCCAGGAGGAGTAGGCGGCATCCGGCCGGCGGTCGGGGATATTGTAATGCTCCCCGATGTATGCGCCCAGGTAATCGGTTACCTTTTTTGCCCCGGATGCGTTAAGGTGGGAATCCGCATCATTGCAGTCCGTCATAAAATTCACCACATCTGGCAGGTCAAGGAAATTGATATAGTTGACACCGTATCGCTCGGCCAGGTCATATGCAGTGTTTGCCTCCTTCTGGCGCGTGGAATTCGCAGGGCAGGGAAGATAGGTTAAAAGCACCGGGACACCGCGCTCGCGGCAGAATAAAATAAGCCTGCCGATATATTCCATCGCGACGGTTTCCCTGGCAATTTTCTCGTCCGCCCCAATTTTATCATAGTCTGCCGGGGTGGCAACCTGATATTTTGGTTCCGCGCCAAGTTCGCTGTTATACTCCACAACAAAATCTTTTTTGGTCAGCTCATTCCATCGGTTGTGATAGATACTGAACGGCCAGAAAAATTCCAGCTTGTTCTCCTCCTCCTGCATCAGGTCGTTAATTGCGGCCTGCTTGGTCTTGGTAAGGGGGAAGGGGTCAAGTACATTGTGGGATTGCTGTAGGACGGTGCTGGTCTTGTTATCACTTGACAGATAGGAGCAGTCCATGACAACCAATCTTGGCACCTGGTAATCGAAAACGTTTTCGACCTTCCAGTAGGTAAGCGGGATGCGCGCGGCATTGTTGCCGAAATTGTAGGAAGAAATCCCATAATTTCCCCAGAGTTCCAGGGGGAGCACGCCGTCGGTTACATGGCTGGTTCCAAACAGCATGACATCGATTTGTTCCTCCATCTCAAAAAACGGCTCCATGCGGGTGACGGCTGCCTTGTACTGCATCAGCTTTGTAAGGGAGAGGAAGATGCAGACAAAGCCCGCCGTAAAGATAATGGCTTTCGCAGCTTTCCAAAGTTTTTCGCGCCTTTCTTTAGTCCACATAGAATACCACGTCCTTTTTCTTTGCGAGGGCTGCGCCGGGTGCTGCCGGGTAACCTACTGCCGCCATACACCATACCCTGTGGTTTTGAGGTATTCCATAGGAGCTTAGGAGAGAGCGGATTTCCGGCTCGTCGCACAGGGTCATCAGGGCGTTGAGCCATACGGAGCCAAGCCCGTAGGAGTGCGCGGCAAGGAAAATGTTCTGTGCGGCGCAGGAAGCGTCCTGGCAGCCGTCCGCATTGCGCACGTCATTGGAAATTAAAATCAGGCATGGAGGCTGTTCAAATCCATAAAAATTTACTTTTTTTGCCTTTGCTACTTCCGTGATGGTTGCCTTTAGCTGCGAGATCTTTGCAGGGTTCTGCAATACAGTAAAACGCCAGGTTTGCATATTATGCCCGCTCGGCGCATGGCAGGCCGCGAGCAGGAGCATGTCAAGAAGCTCCCTTGGGACTGGTTTGTCCGTGAATTTGCGGATGCTGCGGCGCGCGAGGATTGCCGAGAGTACTGGGTTCATCAGATCTTTTTCACCTTTTGTTTCCCATATCGCGCGTAGTTGTCTGCGGTCAATCTTACCCATGCGGTTGCGCGGCAGCTCCGTAAGCATTACATAATGCTGTGGAAATTTGTAGCGCTCCATGCGGGAGGCAAAGAAAGTCTGGATACCCGCCTCGGAAAATTTTTCCGGCAGGTTAATTTCATTACCGGAGGAGCTTACTTTGTCGGTTCCGAGTATATCCTGTGTTACGACAAACAGCGCGGGAACCTGGCCAAGCACTCCATTTGGGTCATCCACACCGATGCAGGCACATTCGCGGATTGGCGGGTACTCGCTGGCAATATTTTCCACTTCAACAGGGGAAACTTTTTCCCCGCCGACATTGATGATATCGTCCGCGCGCCCGAGCATATGGACATAGCCATCCGCGTCTGTGAAAACCATGTCGCTGGTGATAAGCCAGCCATCCTTTAAGGTCTGGGCGGTCAGTTCGTCGCGGTGCCAGTATCCAGCCATAATCATATCGCCCTTTAATGCCATGCGTCCCGGGTGGTCGGCATCACTTTTATCCATCGGGTTACCGTTTTCGTCAAGAACCTGTACCGTTACCTGCGGGAGAGGTCTGCCGACTGCACCTATATGGGCATCGTTTTTTACCACATCGTTCACCGGAAGGAAGAGTGCACCGCCCGATTCGGAGGAACCCCAGGTATTAAAAATCCTGGTGTCCGGAAGCTGTCCGGTAAGGCGCTTTTTCTGCTCGATTGTAAGGGAACCTGCCCCGATTTCAATATACCGGAATTTTCCCATAATCCGGGGGAATGCATCCTGCATCTGGGAGCGCAGAATCTCCATGGAAGCAGGTACGGCAACGAGGGCGGTACAGTCAAAAGCATCCAGGTTCAGCTCGATTTCCTTTGCGAAGGCGAAACCGTTTTGCAGAATGGCGGTAGCACCTTTATACAGCGCTGCGCGCAGCACGCGCAGCGCGAAGGAATGGTTGAGCGGCAGGGGGAGAAGCAGGCGCTCTTCCTGCGTTATACCAATCCCTTCAATTGTGTTGGAAAGAATATGGTAGACGGATTTGTATGACAGGATAACACCCTTTGGTTTGCCTGTTGTGCCGGTTGTAAATAAAAGTTCAGCCATATCATGTTCATCCGGCATAATATATTCCGGGATTTCGCACAGAGCATCCGCGGCGTAAAGCTGCTTGAGTGAAAAGAGCCTGATGTGGTCGGGAAGCCCCTTCATGGGCTTGTCCGTAAGGAAGAGTGCAGCCTGTGCATCCTCATACACTGCAACAGAATTTTCTGCCGTGCCGTTCTTGTCCATAAAAACGGCGACTGCGCCGCAGTACTGGATACCCAGGTAGCAAGCGACCATCTCAGGCTTTGACAGGGCAGTAAAGAGCACGCGCTCACCGCGTTTGATGCCCATATGGGCAAGGTTTGCGCCGATATTGCGGATTTTTTGCGCGAGCATCCGGTATGTGACGGTTTCTTTTTTGAATGCGACCGCAGTTTTGTCTGGCTGGGAGTCCGAGAGTTCAAAAATGCGGCGGATTAAGGTGTCAAACATAGAGCCTCCTGCCATCAGATATATTTTTCAAGCAGTTCCACCATCGCGTCGATGGAGTTAAAATTTTCCGGCAGGATGTCTTCATATGGAAGCACGACACCGAATTCCATCGAGAGCGCGGAGATAATCCCCACCATTGTCAGGGAATCGAGTATCCCGTCATCCACAAGCTCATTTGAAGCTTCGAAATCAATCTCCGGATAATTGTCAGCGAGTACCTGTTTTACTTTGTTTCTCATAATAATCCTCCATTCTGAGAACGTTTGCGTTTAAGGCAGTGCAAGGGAATCTGCGAATGTAGTTTCCTTGCCGGATCAGGGCTTATTTGTGACGTTCTCGGCACAAAAGCCTGTTTTCTTTTTAAAAACCACCATAGACAAAATTGCTGGCATCAAAGGCTTCCCCGTACATACCGAAAATCAGCAGGATAACCATGCCGCTGTAGTAGACGAACCAGCGCAGCACAAGCGGCTGCTTAGAAAGTGCTTCGCGGATGTTAATGTGCTCGCCCAACATGTCCGATATCCAGATGGCGGCAATGCCGATTACCGCGACACAGAAATTCTTGTAGTCAAGACCGTGCTCGTACAGGCTGCCGTCAAAAATAGTCCAGAGGCGGTGTTCCTTAAATAGTCCGGTAACGAGTTTTCCAAATCCTTCTAGTGAACCTGTTACAGTGAACATGCGCCCGATAACAAATAAGAAATAAATGCGCGCCATCTGGAAAAATTGATAGCCAAAACTTTCTGTATTGATGGCAAGTTTTGTGGTCAGTTTCTTAAATTCGGGTGTAAGGACAGTTCCGAGAATGATTACGGCTCCCCAGTAAATGCCCCAGACAACATAGTCCGCGCCCGTACCATGCCACAGCCCTGTAAGGAGCCAGACGATGGCGAGCGGGATTGCGGAAGAGAAAATCTGTCCCGCCCTGTTGCCATGTTTTTTGCGGAAATTAACACAGGTTTTCATAAAGCGCGGACTCATTGCCACCGGCATATATACATAGTCCTTAAACCATGCCCCGAGTGTGATATGCCAGCGCCTCCAGAATTCCGCGGCGCTTTTAGAAAAGAATGGGCGCTTGAAATTTTCATCCAGGGTGATGCCCATTGTTTCAGCCGCCCCGATTACAATGTCCATGCAGCCGGAGAAATCCGCATACAGTTCCACGGCACACAGGCTGACAGCCAAAAAGATTTCAAATCCGGCAAATTCCCCGGGTGAGGCAAAGACCGCCCTGGTAAAAAGGGCGAGGCGGTCTGCGATAACCATCTTTTTTATAAAGCCCCAGAGCATGCGGATCAGCCCTGCGCAGACGCGTTCATAGCAAAAACCTGGAAGCGCGGCAAACTGTTTTAACAGCTTGTCATAGCGCCCGATGGGTCCTTGTACAATATGGGGAAAATAGGTCATGCAGACAATCAGGCGGAAATAATCGCGCTCGCATTTTGCCTTTTTCCAGTAAAGATCGAGGAGGTAACCGACACTTGAAAATGTGTAGTAGGACAGTCCCAGCGGAACAAGGATGGTACCGCCGGAAAAAAGTCCCATAGCGGTATCTGTTTCCTTAAACCCGAATAACTTTCCGATTTTTGCGTAAAACAAAAAGCCGAGGATCAGAAAAAATGCGGCGAGAAGATATTTCTTCGCCCTTTTTTTGTAGCCTGCAAAAAGTGCCGCACCCTCCTTTGGGGTCAGCCCCTCTTTTTCCCGTTCATAGCCGGAATATATGTGGTCGATCGCGCGCGCCGCAGCATATACAACAAGCGAAGTGGCAGCGAGTACAAAAAGCGTGCCCTTCCCGGCAGCCAGCATGTAAAAAACAATATTCCCGATTAAAATAACGATCTGGCGCAGCTTTACGCGCGGCATCAGGAGGTAAAGAATCAGGAATATGGCAAAAAATGGGAAAAATTGTAATGAATTGTATGTCATGGCAATGGAAGCAATCCTTTCGTTTGTTCAGGTGCTTTTGGCTATTATACCCGGTATTTCTGGAGTATAGCAAAAAAAACTGCATATTTCAACCAGTTTTTTGTGTCATGTTATTGTCAGGAGAGATTAACAGAGTGCCCCGGGCATATTGCAGTAAACAAAATGCCCGGGGCGGGGTGGCTGTTTATTTTATGCGTTTGATCCAGCGCTCCATCTGGGTTTTTACTGTGGCAAATGGTGCAGGACCTAATTCTAACAGGAAGGTGTGGAAGGCGAGCGGTGTAAAATCCTCTCCAAGCTCTTCCTGCGCCAGTTTTTTCAAGTCCAGGAACTCCAGGTAGCCGATGCAGTATGGAAGGTATGAGCAGGGTTCTGCCAGGACTGTCTGGTAAATTTCTTTTGCGGTTTTCTCATCAATACCGTAATCTCCCCAGAATTTGGTTGTGTTTTTTTCATCCCACCCAGTGTAGTGGATGCCGATTTCCGTAAGACCGTACAGCGAGAGTATGGTGGTCATATTATCCTGGCAGAACTTGGCAAGTGTTTCGTCAAAACCTGCCAGTGCATAGCTGTAGAGTTCCGCGTAGGTTCCCCAACCCTCAGTGTAGCCGCTTGTGCGCAATAACTGCTGCAAAGGCTGCGGGTCGGTGCCAAGGTAATAAACATTCTGGTAGAGATGGCCGGGGTAGCCTTCGTGCGCAAGTGTGGTGAAAAGATCATCGGAGCTGTAGTCCGGATTCTGGTTGATGTAAATATTATTGTTGCCCCGGTCGTCAAACGGCGGAACTAAGTACATGGCAGGACTTAGGTATTCCTGCAATGATTTATGGACATATTTAACGGAATAATCCACATCGTCCATTGCGGGGAAATCCTCTTTGATTGCATTTTTTAAAAATTCGAGCCCCTTTGCCGGATCATTTTCCGGGTAGGTGAGTGCCCCGTAACGGTCAAAAAGTTCCGTGTCGGAGAACTGAGCCGCACTCATGGAAACTAAGGAACTCTGCACTGCGGTGGTAAGGCGTTTTTGCATCTGCTTGATTGTTTTGGATGAACCTGTCTGGTAGCGCACAAGTTCCTCAAAGTATTCTGCCCCGTCCGGCAGGGAGCAGACACCGCCATTATAAAGTGCTGTACTTTTCAGCTCGGTCAGGGTGTCAATCAGAAGTTCATAGGCGGGGATTACACTGTTTAATACCGCGTCGCGGTTTTGTTCCTCATATAAAATGATTTCATCCCGGCTAAGCCCATCGAAATTTTCAACTTTATCGTTGAAGCACTCGATCAAAAGGTTCTCTTTAGGGTTTTCAATATAATTTTTGCACTGGTTGATAATATCCTCAGCAACGGATTCGCTCATAAAGGTTCCGGCGGCAGATTTTTCGCGCTCGTACTGTGCAATCTGGCTGAAATAATCCTTGGTGCAGGATATCAGTTTAAGGTAAGTTTCAATATCTTCCTTTGTATAGAAATGGTATTCCGCAAGCAGTACTGGAAGCTGTGCCTGCAACCCGGTAGTTGGACCTAAGGGTTCGGAATAATACTCATATTTACCCAGTGCAAGATTGGCATCGATTGTAAACAGGATGCAGTCATATAGTACCTGGTCTTCCTCGCAGAGTGTATCATAGTCGAAAGTAAGCAGTTTTTCGCGGGATGCCTCGATTTCGGGCATGCTGTCCGTCACCTCTTTTTGGGAATAATTTCCATATGCGACTTCCCCCATTGTTATCCCGTAATTTTCCGGATGTGCAAGACTGTAGTGCAGGGTCAGGGTATCCGCTACGACCTCGTTGCGATACAGTTCTGTTACGTATTCCCCGAAGGAAGCGTCCGGTGTGGTCTGCTGTTTTGACTCCCCTTTTTTGCAGGCACACGTAAGGAGCATGCAGAAAGACAGCACTAGCGGGAGCACCCGCCTTTTGATTGGTTGGTTCATGCTTTTGCCTCATTTCTTGAATTGGTTCATTCTATGCGAAAATCCATATAATTACTCTATCATCTTACCAGAATGTATCCTGTTTTACAATATCAAATAATGAATGGGTGTGCGCGCAGGGCTTAAGTTTTTTTTAAAATTTGCCGATAAAAGCAAAAGACACAAAGAACAGAACGGGAAAACGGAGGAATTGACATGAGGATTGGTGCCACGCCGGAAAATGCCAATGCGGCGGCAAAGGCGGATGCTGCCATTAATGTGGCAGGCAAAAACGGGCGGACAGAAAGGCCTGCTTTTCGCGAGGGGCAGATTATTGAGGGAACCGTCACAGATGTGGATGACAAGGTTTCCATTGATTTTTCGGGGAAAAAATTAAGTTTTCCAAAGGAGTCCGTGCCGGGGGCTGCAAAGGGGCAGGTGCGCCGCTTTAAGGTGGTTGGCGCGGGAAAGAACGGGATTACATTAAAGGAGATCAGCACGCAGGCAGCCGGGAACCTAGGGAGCGGTACCTCGGTGATCCGGGTGGATAACATGCGCATCCTTACGGCTTATGAGGAGAGGGAGAATGCCGAGGAGGAAGAGGAGGCGGATGGCGCAGAACGTCTGACAGGGGAGGACTACGAGGAGCTTTGCAAGGAGAAATATACGCTTGAGGGTTTTAACTTGACGAGGCTTGCGCGCGCAATCGAGCGCGTTAAGACGAACCGCCTTACAAGACAGGAGGATGTATCCTCGCAGCAGGAGAAGAAAAAGCAGTGGAAGGACGATGTCAGGGAGATGGCGGAACATGCTTTAAAAAACCATCCTTTAGCGGATTATCTGACAAATCTATTAGCCAATGCGGATATCCCGGTGACACAGGCAAAGATTGATGAGATCGCGGATGCGCTTACAAAGGGTGTTGAGGCGGTATCCGGGCTGAATGACGGGGCGAAGGCATACCTGATTGGCGGCGGTATTAAACCGGATATCACCAATCTTTATAAGGCGGCACACAGCGGAGCCGGCAGGGCGCAGGCGCTGCCGCAGGAGGTATGGGACGAGCTTTCTGGCGCGGCGGGGAAAGTGCTTTTAGAAGCGGGGCTTGCCGTGGATGAACAGGGGCTCTCTAACGCGCGCTGGCTGATGGAGCATGACCTGCCGCTGACGGCTGAAAATCTTATATACAAGCAGGAACTTGACGGGCTTTCTGCGGATCTATCCCCGGAGCAGATACTAAAAGAAGCAGTGGATGCTGCAGCAGCGGGGGAGAACGCGGCAGCAGCGGCTCTTGGGACGGACCCGGAGCAGCTTTACAGAGAAGTGCAGGGGGAGCGATTCTCTGAGGAATTTGCACAGATTTTGCCGGAGACGGTGGATGCCTGCGCTGCAAGACTGAAAGCGGAAGGCAGGGACTTAGGAGAAGAACTCTCGCTCTCGTTTTTAAAGCAGGTGCAGCAGATGCTTGGCGAGGGTGGTGGAAAGGATATCCCGATTGCGGATATCACGGCGCGCAGACAGCTTGAGGAGATCCGGTTTAAGCTGACCGCACAGGTTGGCGCGAAACTTTTGGGGCAGGGTATCCGCCTTGATACGGATGGTCTGGAAAAAATTGTAAATGCACTGCGCGATGTTGAGAACGAGTACTATCGGAATCTCTACCGCGAGGTGGGCGGGGACGCTGCGGATACAGGAAGCATTGAGCTTTTGCGCGCGGCGGACGCTGCGGTTTCACAGTTGAGGACAGCTCCGGTCTATGTGCTGGGTGTGACCTTTGCACAGCGCGCTACTATAAGTGTTTCAGGTATGTCCGAGGTGGGCGGGCAGCTTACCGCGCAGTTTGAGGGCGCGATGGAGCGATATGAGGCGCTGATGACCAAACCGCGCGCGGATATGGGTGATTCCATCCGCACAGCGTTTCGGAATGTGGATGAGGTGCTTAATGGCATGGGGCTTGAGGCGACACCGGAGAATGGCAGGGCGGTGCGGATTATGGCGTACTGCAATATCGAGCTGACGCAGGAGAATCTTGACGAGATGAAACTTTATGATGCGAAAGTGCAGGAGCTTCTTGGCAATTTGAATCCCGCAGCGTGCGCGAGCCTGATTAAGAAGGGGATTAACCCGCTCGATATGCCGGTTGACGAACTGAATGCCACGCTGACAAAACTCCGCGAGGAGGAGGGTGCCACAACCCAGGAAAAATACAGCAATTACCTTGTGATGCTAGACCAGAAGAAGGAGCTTACGGATGAGGAGAGACAATCCTACATCGGTATCTACCGCCTGCTAAACCAGGTTACAAAGTCAGATGGCGCGGCGGTTGGTGTGTTAGCGGCATCCGGGCGCGAAATTACACTTTCAAACCTTCTTTCGGCTGTACGTACCAGGAGGAAGGGCGGTGTGGACGCATCGGTGGATGATGCTTTTGGCGGTGTTTCGGCAACCGTGCAGGGAAAGAGCATTTCCGAGCAGATCGGGGCGGCATTCGCCTACGGGCAGATGATGGCGGCGACGGCGGAGGAGGAATTAACGCCGGGGAAACTTGAAGGGATCGGCGGTGCGGGTGCGGCGATGGATATGACCACGGAGGAGCTTTCCCGCGCACTGAAAAATGCGGATAATTCCCTGGAGGCGGAGCAGTTTTCAGCGCAGAGGGCGCAGGAGATTGTGGGGGCGGTCGCAGAGAGCAGTGCGGAACAGGCATTCCTCTCGCGCTTTTCACAGGAAAAGAGTGTGCGCACCATCCGCGCGGCGCGCCATATCTTAGGAGGTGCGAGCGTCCAGGGGCGCATTAAGGAGCTTGCCGCCAAATATGGGGAGAGGGCGCAGTTATCGGAAATTGACATGGATAAAGCCCTGAATTCCGAAAATCTTCAAAATATGGTTGAGGAATGGGCGGATTCTGCCGATAAAGTGATTGACCGCGTATTCGGCAATCTCTCTTTAAGCGGTGCGGACAGTATGCTTTTGCTTAGTTTGCAGGGCGCGGTAAGTCTGACAAGGAACCTTTCAAAACAGGAGTTTTATGAGATCCCGGTATCGGGCGAGAGCGGTTTTGTAAAGATGAACCTGACCGTTGTGCACTCGGGTGGAACTAACGGCAGTGTGTCCATCCGTTTTAAGGCGGAAAGTGTTGTCGAGGCGGACGGGTTGATTCCTGACGGAAAGGTTATGGAGGATGTGGAAATCACATTGAAAGTGGAAGGGCAGAGCTTAAATGGCTATGTTTCCACCGCCTCCAGGCAGACACTCGAATTAATGCAGAAGAAGGAAGAACAGATAAGACAGTCCCTGACGGAGCAGGGATTTGAAGTGACCCGGTGGAATTACGGGTTTAAGACCAGGTCGGCGGAACCGGATATTGTGCAGGAGGCATTGAATGTACATACGCCTTCTGACAGTGCGGGGACGGGTATGACACGGACGGATAACTTGTACCTGGCAGCGAGAACAGTGATTAAGATAGCGGTGGCTTAAATAGTGCTGCGGGCAGCAGAAAGGACAGGTATAAGCAATGAGGATCAATCATAATATTCCGGCATTAAAGGCTAACAATTCTCTGGGGAGGACGACAAGCGCGCTCGACAAGAGCTTGGAGCGCCTTTCTTCCGGTTACCGGATTAACCGCGCGGCGGACGATGCGGCGGGTATGGCAATTTCACAGAAGATGAAGACGCAGATTAAGGGGCTTGACCAGGCGAGCCGCAACGCGGCGGACGGCATCTCGGTTATCCAGATTGCGGAGGGTGCACTCCAGGAGGTCGAGTCCATGGTACAGCGCATGCGCGAGCTTTCGGTGCAGGCAGCGAACGGCACGAACACGGATTCCGACCGCGGGGCAATCCAGCAGGAGATCAACCAGTTAAATGAGGAGATTGACCGAATCTCTGTTGTGACCGAATATAATACAATGCCGCTTCTTGACGGCAATTTAAACTGCCAGTCCTACTCTAATGTGGATACTGTATCGCTGATGTCACTTGCCGATACCGTGGATAAGGGGGACTATGCGCTCACTGTAACACAGGATGCAAGGCAGGCGGTTGTTGCAGGTATCCAGCTGGGTTCGAGCAAGGATGAGATTATCGAGGTTTCCGGCACGATCAATATTAATGGCTGTGCAATTGATGTGAATGCGGGTCAGACCGTGGGCGCGCTTTATTCGGAGATACGCGCGACCTGCGACAAGATGAGTATTACAGCTTTTGTCGGGACTGCGGGTGCGGACCCGGATGATGAGGAAGCGATTGCGGGTTACACGCAGGAGAGTATCGAGAACGGCGGTGAATTGATTTTAGTAAGCCAGGGGTACGGTTCCGAACAGTCGATCGAGATCTACTGTGACAGTGAGGAGCTTCGCGACTGGCTCGGCTTTGGGGATGGCAGGGGTATTAAAGCCCAGGGCGTGGATGCGAAGGCGGAAATCGGCGAGGAGGGCTTTAGCCGGACGGCGACGGTTTCCGGCTCGGGCAATGTCTTAACCGTAACGGATCTGAACGGGTTCGAGATGAAGTTTGAAGTTGCTCCGGGAACGTCGGGTTCCAGTTTTACAGATGCCAGTGTGGACGGCACGGAGGCAAGTGTGGACGATGAGGGCGAGGAAGTCGAGGTTATTGTCACGGTGCTTTCGGCAGGACCGATGGATTTGCAGATCGGCGCGAACGAAGGTCAGATGATGGAAGTCCGCGTGCCGGAGGTAAGCACGAAAACTCTTGGTGTTGATATGGTTAATGTCGGCACGCAGGACGGGGCTTGCAGGGCTATTGAACAGTGTGATGTGGCGATTGACATGGTATCCGCCATCCGCGCGAAACTCGGTGCTTACGAGAACCGCCTTGACCATGCGATTGCCAACTTAAAGGTTTCTTCCGAGAATATCACGGAGGCACTCTCGCGCATCGAGGACACGGATATGGCGGAGGAGATGACCACCTACACCCAGAAAAATGTGCTCTCACAGGCCGGAACCTCCATGCTCGCACAAGCAAACGAAAGACCGCAAACCATACTCTCCCTGCTCCAATAGAGTAATGGTAAAATGAAGTAGGCTGGAAATTGGAGCAGGTTGCTCCAATAGAGTAATGGTAAAATGAAGTAGACTGGAAATTGGAGCAGGTTGCTCCAATAGAGTAATGGTAGAATGAAGTAGGCTCGAAATTGGAGCAGGTTGCTCCAATAGAGTAATGGTAAAATGAAGTAGGCTGGAAATTGGAGCAGGTTGCTCCAATAGAGTAATATAAAATTGATGTAGACTAAGAGTAGATTGTTCCAATAATGCATAAAAGGACTCAACCATTTTTTGGAGTGAGTCCTTTTATGCCCAATAACAGTTAGGTAAAGAGAGGTTTTTATGGACAGGGAACGCTTAAAGGAATTTACTTTCCGGGTTACGCAGGCTTCGCGCACGGAGCTGGTTGTTATTATGTACGATGTGATACTTTCCGATACGAAGGTGGCGCGGGAAGCCCTTGCCAAAGGGGATATTGAGGGATATGAGCGGGAGTTGAAGAATGCACAGCGCTTTTTGAGCGAGCTTATGGGGGCGCTTGACTACCAGTATGATATTTCGTATGAGTTGTTAAGCCTTTATTCATTTGTCAATAAATCCCTGATACGCGCTTGTGTAAGCCGCGATGCGTCTTTGCTCGACGCAGTGGACAAGGTGGTTTCAGGGCTTAGGGCTGCATTTAAGGAAGTTGCTGCGCAGGATGTGGAAGGACCGATTATGCGCAATACTGAGCAGGTTTATGCGGGATTGACCTATGGAAAAGGCTGTCTGAATGAATCCTCCCTTGACCCAAATGGGATAAAAAGGGGATTTATGGCATAAAAAGGAAAAACAGGAAGAATAATTGAGGCAGAAAAATGACCAGCAGAAGAAAAGACAGTATTAAAAATGGGGAAAAGGGCAGAAAGAGTTTGCCTTTGAGGCAGATACTCTGGGGAGTGCTGACCGTATTTTCCCTGTTTGTTATGTTAGTGGCTATAAGATTGGCAGTGGGAAAGAAAACGGGAAATGAACTGTTTACTGCGGGCGGCCACCCATATGAAAGTGCCACATTGGATTCCTTTTTGGCAGGCGGAAAGGAAATGGTGCTGTTTGCCAAAGAGTCAAATAATGGCGCTTTGAAGCCCGATAATGTAGAAAATAAAGATGATGGTACAGGAGCAAAACAGGAAGGTTCTAAGCAGGGAATTACAGAATCAGGAAATAAGGAATCGGAGAACTCAGAGTCAGGGACTACAGGATCTGGAGATGTAAACCCCGAAGGTTCAGGGCAGGAAGATGCGAACCTGGAAGTAGTGCCTTCCGATGAGGGGGAGGGCGAGGAGGAACCTGATGCGGATACCCCGGTGGTCGCACTGACCTTTGATGATGGTCCGTTTACCAAAGTCACAAACCGGATTATGGATGTCCTGCTTGAATATGAAGCGGGCGCGACGTTCTTTGTGGTTGGCAGCAGGCTTGAGATGTATTCCGACACTTTAAAAAGACTCTATGAGAATGGCTTTGAAGTGGCGAGCCATACCTGGTCTCACAAGAATTTAAATAAACTAACTGAGAAACAGATTACAAAGGAAATCACTAGGACGTTGGACGGGTTGAAAAAATATATACCGGTTGAGAATGTACTGCTGCGCCCGCCTTATGGTAGTGCTGACGAAACAGTGCGCGGGCTTGCAAAAACGGCGCTGATTAACTGGTCACTCGATTCGGAGGACTGGAAAAGCCGCGATGCGGAGAAGATTATTGAACATGTCCTTGATACTGTTCAGGACGGGGATATTATATTGATGCATGATTTGTATGAGTGCACGGCGGAGGCTGTGGAGTATCTGGTGCCGGAACTGATAGAGAGAGGATATCGCCCGGTATCCGTTTCCGAATTGTTCCGAATCAAGGATATTCCCCTTGAGGAGGGCATTTTGTACCGAAAACCGGGGGATCATTACTAGGAAATAGAAAAATCGGCAAAAAATCCATCAAAAAATACGAAATTCCTTGACAAATGGCTTCAATGAGTTTATATATTTAGATGTAGGTAAAATCCGTTCTACCCCATAGAGTCAAGAGGTTTTATTTATGGCCGGAGAAAAGACGTTCCGGAGAGTCAATTATAATATTCCAGAGGAGGAAAAATTTCATGAACAAATCAGAGTTAGTTGCAGCTATGTCGGAGAGGGCAGAGTTATCCAAGAAGGATGCCGAGAAGGCGTTAAAAGCATTTATTGACGTTGTTACCGAGGAGCTTGTAAAGGGTGAGAAGATCCAGCTCGTTGGTTTCGGTACATTCGAGGTTGCAGAGAGGGCAGCAAGGGAAGGCAAGAATCCTCAGACCGGCAAGAAGATTAAGATCGCAGCTTCCAAGGCTCCGAAGTTCAAGGCTGGCAAGGCTTTAAAGGACGTTGTAAACAACTAGAAAAACGTAGTTCGGGCTGCTTTGAAGGGTAGATTCTTCAAGGCAGCCTTTTTCATATTATAATAAAAGGCAGGTGTGAAAATGAGGTTGGATAAATTTTTAAAAGTTTCCCGCCTGATAAAGCGCAGGACGGTTGCAAACGATGCGTGCGATGCGGGCAGGGTCACAATCAACGACAGACCGGCAAAAGCATCGGCGAACGTAAAAGTCGGCGATATTATTGAGATTGGTTTTGGCAGCAAGGCAGTGCGCGTCGAAGTCCTTGATGTTGCGGAAACAACAAGAAAAGAGGATGCGAAGGAGCTGTTCCGTTACCTTTAAGAAAAAAGTTCTATTTTTGAGCCTCCCCTCATAAGGATTAGAGAGGATAGATGCGGGAGGGGCATGGCAATGGCAGTGGAGGAGAAAAGGAGCCAGGGACACACATTATATATGCAGAACCGGAAAGAACTCCATTTAAGCGGTGTGCAGGACGTGCGCTCGTTCGACGAGCAGGAGGTGGTTCTTGACACGGAGATGGGTGTGTTGATTATCCGTGGGGGCGGGCTGCATATGGGACGCTTTACACTGGAAAAAGGTGAGATTGATATTGATGGCAGGGTGGACAGCTTCGTTTACACGGACAAAATGAGGCGTGGGAAGAACGGTGAATCCTTTTTTGCCAGGCTGCTCCGGTAGCATATTAAGGGGGGAAGCCTGTGAATGATGCGGTGATTCCGGAGCTTGAACTTTTGGCGTTTTCTTTTCTCTCCGGTGTAATCTGCTTTTTTGCCTATGACCTGCTGCTCGTGCTAAGGATTTTTTTCCGTCCGTCCTGGCTTTTTGAGAAGGCGGAGGATATTCTATACTGGCTGGCGGCATCAATATTTGTATTTTCTGTAATCTATGTTAAAAACAGCGGGGTAATCCGCGCTTACTCGGTTTTCGGTATGCTTGCGGGCATGATTCTTTACAGGGTGTTAATGCGTGACAGACTGACAGCCTTTTCGGAAAAAAGGTCGGATGCCATCAGAAAATGGTTTAAGAAGAAGACCGAACCCATACGGAAAAAGAAAATGGAATTGAAAAATAAGCGCAGACAGGTTAAAATAGAAAAGAAGGAACAAAAAAACTTAAAACGGCAAAAAAGGAAGCAGCGAAGGGAAGAAAAGAAGAAGGAGTGACTGCCATGAGGAGAAAGAAGAAGAGAAAGGCAACAGGATTCTGGCTGCTCGCCACATTGACAGCGATGTTGTGCGGTGCGGTGCTTTACGCCACTGCGGGCGTGAGGAGGGAACGGGACGGCAAACTTGAAGAAAAAGCCAGGCTCGAAAGTCAGATTGAGCAGTTGCGGGCGGAATCAAATAAACTTGATGCAAAAAAAGATTATATCGGGACGAAAAAATTCATCGAGGAGATGGCGCGCAAGGTACTTGGGCTGGTCTATCCGGATGAGATTGTTTTTAAGGAAAAAGGAGAAGGGGAGAGATGAGGAGGCTTTCCTCTTTTTTTGCCCGTTTTAACTTCTTCGATTCGAGTTTTGATAAGAAATCCCATATAAAAATGTCAATCGATTCTAGGTCATTGCCACCCGATTTTGACAAAAAATTCCATCCTGGACGGCTATAATCCTGATTGGTATGACGGTTCATGCACAAAAAGGATTCGGAGAGGTGAGGACCTATGAAACGGGATAATGTGGTTGAATGGAAAATGCAGAAGGAAGTGAAGCGGAGGCTTTGTGGGATTGCAGGGGCATTTGAGAGACTGTCAGGGAGCATCAGCAGTTTTGCGTCGCCGTGGACTGGGATGGAGCAGGCGCAGCTTACCAAAATGTTTGATGAGATTTCCATGCCCATATGCAGTGAATGCAGTCAGTGCGGACAGTGCTGGGGCGATAAAAGGGAGCAGAGTCTGGCGGAAGCAGAGAGGCTTTTGTCGGCGATACAGGAGAGTGGGGGGATGCCGGGGGAGGATGGCGGATACCTTGTGGACTGCAAGCGGCGGGGGGAACTGTTTGAGGGGCTGGGGCGCGGTCTTTTGCTGCTTCGCCAGGGGCTTGTTTGGCGAAACCGCATTAATGAGAGCCGCGAGGCGGTTGCCGACCAGCTAACAGAAATGGCGCGCATTGTCGGCGAATTTGCCGGGAACCTGGAACAGCAGGGAGGAAAAGTCTGGGAAGTCCCGCGCAGTGTTTATACCAGGCTTTGGCTTAAACAGATCTATGCAAAGAGAATGCTTATGCTGGAAAAGAGTGACGGGAGTCTGGAGCTGCATATGACGGCGCGCTGCCGCAGGGGGCGCTGCATGACGACCAAGGAGGCGGCAATGATTTTAAGCTGTATTGTGGGGGAACACTTGGTGCCGGGGGAGGCATCGCGCCATGTGATCGGCAAGGATTATTCGGATTATGTTTTCCGTGAGGATGCAAATTTTGAGGTAATGACGGGTGTGGCGCGCGCAGTGCGGGCGGACAGCCGGGTTTCGGGGGATAATTTTTCATTTTTGTACCCGGAGGGGGGCGAGGTTATTATGCTGCTCTCGGACGGTATGGGAAGCGGTGAGGCGGCATGCAGGGAGAGTGAGCGCGTGATTGAGCTGCTTGAACAGTTCCTTGAGGCAGGCTTTAAGGAGGAAGCGGCGATGCGGCTGATTAATTCGATGCTTGTGCTGCGCACGGAGAACACCATGTTTTCCACAATGGATATCACGGTTTTGCACCTGACCACGGGCATGTGTGATTTTATGAAAGCGGGGGCGGCAGCAACCTTTATCCTTCGCGGTGACTGGATGGAAAGTATCAGTTCCACAACGCTCCCGGCGGGGATGCTCTCATGTGTATCCTACGATGTAAAACAAAAAAAGCTGTATGAGGGCGACTATGTAATTATGGTTTCCGACGGGGTTGCCGAGAGTGACGGGGAGGAGTTTATTGCGAGGGCGCTTTCGGGATCTGTGGGCGGGAACCCGCAGGAAATTGCAAATGTCATACTGGAAGCGGCGATGAAGCGCGAGGATTATCAGCCAAAGGATGATATGACCGTACTTGTGGCGGGGCTGTCAAAACGGACAAAAGAAAAGGGTTGCCATACCGGGAAGCTTGATGTAAAATAAATATCATTCGTCCGGGCTTGTGGATGATAGAAGAATCGAGGAACAGGAAGATTGTATCTGCGCGCTGCTTGCCACAAACTTGTTATGCGCAAAAGCAGTGCAGAAATGAAGTGAAACATGGGAAAAGGAATGAAAGCGAAGGCGTATGACTTTTTCAGGGAAGTAAAACAATATGTGGACAAGCATGGTATGTTAAAGCCGGGAGATGGCGTGATAGCAGGTGTTTCCGGCGGCGCGGACTCCATGTGCCTGCTGCATATTCTGTGCACGCTGCGGCAGGAATACGGGTTTGAGCTTTTTGTAGTGCATGTAAACCACGGTATTCGCGGGGCGGATGCCGATATGGACCAGGAATTTGTGCGTTTAGAGTGCGCGCGGATGTCCGTTCCTTTTAAAGCCGTGCGTGAGGATGTGCGGGCGCTTGCAGCACAGTGGGGTCTGACGCAGGAGGAGGCGGGGCGCAGGGTGCGCTACCGGACATTCCACAAAGAGGCAGAAGAGCGCGGCTGCAAAAGAATAGCGGTTGCCCACAACGAGAATGACAATGCGGAAACTTTTTTGTTTCAGGCACTTAGGGGCAGCGGAGTCTGGGGACTTTCTGGGATTGCACCCGTAAGGCAGGAGGAGGGGCGTACGATAATCCGTCCCCTGTTAGGTATGGCGCGCTCTCGGATTGTTGAATTCCTGGAGAGCAGGGGACAGGCATATTGTACGGACAAAACTAATTTTTCCGGGGATTATGCCCGCAACCGCATCCGCAATGAACTGCTCCCGGCAGCGGCGGATATGGTGAACGCCGCCGCGGTATCCCATCTGGCGCAGGCTGCCACAAGGATGTATGAGCTTACCAGTTATCTGCGGGGGCAGGTGGAGGAAGCTTACTACAAAGTTGCTACAGAAACCTGTTGCAAGGTCGGGGAGGAAGCCTGCTGCAAAGCTGCTAACGAAGTGCCGGTTTATAACTCGGGGGAGGTTTTGCCTGAAACGGCGGTGCGGTCGCAGTGTGGGGATGGGGAGGATGGCATTTTAGCGGGGACGAAGTGCAGAAATATCGAGCTGGAAATTTCTTCCATATTGGCGCTGCCAGAATTCCTGCAAAAGGAAGTTATACTGTATGCGGTTTGCCGCGCTGCGGGCAGCAGGCGCGATATTACGGGTGCACATATAAATGCGCTCTTTAGTCTTATATCCCGCGGGACGGGAGGGTGTATAAATCTGCCAGGCGGGCTTTTGGCAAAGGTTCAGTATGGAAAAATGTATATTGGTGTGGGAAACCGGGTTGAGGATGTTGATTTGCCACGGATGGGGTCGGGGGAAGTCTTTTGGATGCAGGCTCTTTTGAAAGGTCTTGAGCAAAATATTATGCTTGGCAGTTATGAGCTTTCCCTGCGGCTTATAGATGGAAAATCAGTAAATATTCGAACAGAGATTGAAAAAAATTCAAGATTTGCAAGAAATTGCTATACGAAATGCTTTGATTATGATACAATAGAAAACATACTTATTCTGCGCACGAAACAGCCGGGGGACTACCTTGTTATTAACGGGGGACGAAACAGGAAGCGCCTGAAAAAACTGCTGGTTGATGAGAAGGTGCCTGTGGAGCTAAGAGATACTCTTGCAGTGCTTGCGGCGGGCAGCCATGTGCTCTGGGCGGTCGGTGTGCGCAGTACGGAAGGCTTTCGGGTAACGGAGAATACAAAACAGATTCTCGTGGTAGAATTAAAGAAGAAAGGGCAGGAATTGCAATGGCAGAAAAGATAAGTACAATGATATCCTCACAGGAGGTGGCGGACCGCATTGCCGGGCTGGCAGCGGAAATCAGTGAGGCGTACCGGGGGAAGGTACTGCACCTAATCTGCGTGTTAAAGGGTGGGGCATTTTTTATGACGGAGCTTTCAAAGCATCTGTTGATTCCATGCACCCTGGATTTTATGGCGGTTTCAAGCTATGGGGATGGGACGACGAGCAGCAGGAATGTGAAAATTATAAAGGATTTGGATGAGCCGATTGAGGGGAGGGATGTCCTGGTGGTTGAGGACATTATCGATTCGGGGCATACACTTTCCTGCCTGTTAAAGGAACTTGGCGGACGCGGGCCAAAAAGCCTGAAACTCTGTACGCTGCTCGATAAGCCGGAGCGCAGGGAAGTTAAGGTACATGTGGACTTTACGGGATTTAAGATACCGGATGCGTTCGTTGTTGGCTACGGCCTGGATTATCAGCAGAAATACCGGAATCTTCCATTCATCGGAGTGGTTGAAATATAGAGAGGAGAAAAATAAATTGAGTAAGTTTGTAAAGGGATACGGATTTTATCTGTTCCTGCTTATCATGCTTTTAGCCGCAATCTGGTTTACAAACAGTCTGGGGGGGAATTCATCGAATTACGGCTACCAGGCATTTTTGGAGGATCTTTCCGGCGGCAGGGTGGCGAGGATCGATATTTATCCGAATGAGGAAGTGCCGACCGGGCAGGTGCGTGTGCAACTGTCAAACGGTGAAACAAAAATATTTGATGCAACGGACGTGACAAAGATTGAACAAAAAGGCTATGATAGTAATGTTGCTACGGTAGCGCATGAGATTGAGAAGCCAAGCATTATCTGGCAGATTCTTCCGTATATTTTCGGGGTTATCCTGGTTATTTTCCTGTTCTCCATGATGATGAATGTTATGAACGGGGGCGGGGCGGGCAACAACTCGAAAATGATGAATTTCGGGAAGAGCAGGGCGCGCATGACCAGTGATGAGAAGACCACCTTCCAGAATGTCGCGGGACTGAGGGAGGAAAAAGAAGAACTCTCCGAGGTTGTGGATTTCCTGAAAAATCCCAAAAAATATGTGCACCTCGGAGCGCGTATCCCAAAGGGCATCCTGCTTGAGGGACCTCCGGGAACAGGTAAGACCCTGCTTGCAAAAGCGGTGGCGGGGGAAGCGGGAGTGCCGTTTTTCTCCATATCCGGTTCGGATTTTGTGGAAATGTTTGTCGGTGTCGGCGCGTCCCGCGTGCGCGACCTGTTTGCGGATGCCAAGCGCAACGCGCCATGTATTGTCTTTATAGATGAGATCGATGCGGTCGCAAGAAGGCGCGGTACCGGGATGGGGGGCGGACATGACGAGCGCGAGCAGACCTTAAACCAGATGCTTGTGGAGATGGATGGTTTTGGCAGCAATGAAGGTATCATTGTGTTAGCTGCAACTAACCGCGTGGATATTCTTGACCCGGCGATTCTCCGCCCGGGGCGCTTTGACCGCAAGGTGTTGGTAGGGCGGCCGGATGTGAAGGGGCGCGAGGAGATACTTGGCGTACATGCAAAAAACAAGCCGCTCGGGGACGATGTGGATTTGAAGAGGGTTGCACAGACAACCGCAGGTTTTACCGGTGCGGATCTTGAAAACCTTTTGAACGAGGCGGCGATCAATGCGGCGCGTGAGGGACATGAA
Organism: uncultured Lachnospiraceae bacterium; assembly: GCA_910577675.1. Lineage (GTDB taxonomy): Bacteria > Bacillota > Clostridia > Lachnospirales > Lachnospiraceae > RGIG4057. The sequence goes on along the minus strand of CAJTOR010000022.1, from coordinate 18,380 downwards.
TTTATCCGCGAGGAAGATGTGAAGAAATCCTTTATCAAGGTTGGGATAGGCAAGGAGAAAAAGAGCCGCGTCATCTCGGATAAGGAGAAACAGATCACAGCCTACCATGAGGCGGGGCATGCGATTCTTTTCCACCTGCTTCCGGATGTGGGACCGGTCTATACTGTTTCCATTATTCCGACCGGAAGCGGCGCGGCGGGCTATACAATGCCGCTGCCCGAGAAGGATGAGATGTTTAATACCAAGAGCAGGATGCTGCAGGATATTATTGTTGGTCTTGGCGGGCGCGTGGCGGAACAGCTTATTTTTGACGATGTGACCACCGGGGCTTCGCAGGACATTAAAAACGTGACCGCCACGGCGCGCAGCATGGTGACGCGGTACGGTTTTTCCGACAATGTCGGCATGGTAAACTATGAGGGCGATGACAATGAAGTCTTTATCGGGCGTGACCTTGCCCAGACGCGCAGTTACAGCGAGGCAGTGGCGGGGATGATCGACGGGGAAGTGCGCGCGATCATTGACGGGTGCTATGAGGAAGCCAGGCGGATTCTTGTGGAAAATATGGATATCCTGCATTCCTGTGCGGCGCTGCTTATTGAGAAGGAGCGCATTGGGCGCGAGGAATTTGAGGCGCTTTTTGACGGGTGTGACGAGGAAGGTAACGAGCCAGAAAACAGTAACCTAGAGGGCACGGATTCTGAGGAATAGAAAGTAATAGGGCGCTGGCAGGAAAATTGCAAAAAACCGGTCTTTCCAACAAAAGATCGGTTTTTTTGTGGTTTTTTGTATAAAACACACCTGAAAAAACGGAAGTTTTCGAAAATTTTCCGTGAAAATGACGAAAAAAAAGAGCGAATTTACATCATGTTTGTGAACACTTTTTCTTTTTTCCATGCTATAATAATACACGTAAACCCCAATACATTATATATAGTTTTTGCTACACCCCATAAGTAACAAAAATACCTTCTCCGAAAAAGGACAGTGACCGTAAGCTGTCCTTTTTTACTGTCCGCAGAAAGATTAATTAAGCGGATATGTATAATCAGGCAGGTCAGTACAAAAAAAGGCAAGATTTTAGTGATTTTGTATATTGTATTTAGGACGATGGTATTATAAAATAGGAATATACATGTAACAAGCCCGCCGCGGGCAGTTGCATACACACCGACTATTTTAATTGCAGGCAGGAGTAAAGGGATGGAAAACGGAAGTAAGATATATGAAATTTATAAGGAGAGCATGCCTTTTAACAAGGCCGCTGTTTTTTCTGACGGCACTGCATCTTACAGGATTCCGCCGGAGCCAATGCCGTATGAATCCGTAAAAATACGTATCCGTACTGCGCATCAGAAAATCAGCGAGGTTCTTTTATGTGCCGGAGAAAAACGTTTTTCTATGACTGTCGGGAAGACAACGGAGTGTTTTGACTTCTATGAAACGGATCTGTATCTGGCCAATGAACCAGCTCCATACTATTTTATGATCCGCTTTGGTGATGAGGAATATTATTATACGCGTGCAGGGGTGGACACGGTACACCATGCAGAGTACGATTTTGAGATTGTGCCCGGTTATACGATACCGGACTGGGCAAAGGGTGCGGTGTTTTATCAGATTTTTGTGGATCGCTTCTGCAACGGGGATACCTCAAACGATGTGCAGGACGGCGAATATAACTATATCGGTGAACCGACACTTGGGATTGTGGACTGGAACCGCTATCCCTCAAGCATGGATGTGCGCGCTTTTTATGGCGGCGACTTGGCGGGTGTTATGCGAAAGCTGGACTATTTACAGGAACTTGGTGTGGAGGTAATATACTTAAACCCGATTTTTGTTTCTCCGTCAAACCATAAATATGATATACAGGACTACGATTATATTGACCCGCATTATGGCGTGATTTTAAAGGACGAAGGGACGCGCCTGCCGGAAGGGGAAAAATCAAATAAGAAAGCAACAAAATATATCAGCCGCGTGACTTCAAAGGAGAACCTTGAGGCGAGCAATGCTTTCTTTATCTCCCTTGTGGAGGAGATTCACCGGCGCGGGATGAAGGTGATCCTAGACGGCGTGTTCAATCACTGCGGGTCGTTTAACAAGTGGCTTGACCGCGAGGAAATCTATGAGGAGGCGGAGGGTTACGAGAAGGGCGCGTATGTATCCGAGGACAGCCCTTACCATACCTTTTTCCAGTTCCATAAGACAGAGTCTAAAGAATGGCCATATAATGCTTCCTACGATGGCTGGTGGGGGCATGATACGCTGCCCAAGCTCAACTATGAAGCATCCCCCAAGCTGTTTAACTATATTATGCGCATTGCCCGCAAATGGGTATCGCCGCCCTACAATGTGGACGGATGGCGGCTTGATGTGGCGGCGGATCTGGGGCATTCGCCGGAGTACAACCACTATTTTTGGCGCGCATTCCGCGAGAACGTGCGCAGCGCGAACCCGCAGGCATTGATATTGGCGGAGCATTATGGTGACCCCCAGCCATGGCTGAGCGGCAGCGAGTGGGATTCCGTTATGAATTATGATGCGTTTATGGAACCGATTACCTGGTTTTTAACGGGGCTTGAAAAGCACAGCGACGAGTACAGGCATGACATGTACTGCAACGCGGACGCTTTTTTTGGCGCAATGCGCCATTATATGACGCGCTTCCACACCCAGTCGCTGATGGTTGCGATGAACGAGCTTTCCAACCATGACCATTCCCGTTTTATGACAAGGACAAACCATAGGGTCGGGCGCACCGCGACGAGCGGACCGCAGGCAGCGAACGAGGGATTGAACCCGGCAATCATGCGTGAGGCGGTGGTAATCCAGATGACATGGATCGGCGCGCCGACAATCTATTACGGCGACGAGGCGGGAGTCTGTGGCTGGACGGACCCTGACAACCGCCGCACTTATCCGTGGGGGAGGGAGGACAAGGGACTGATCGCCCTGCACAGGGAGCTGATTGCCATCCACAAGGCGTACCAGTCACTGCGCACCGGCTCCCTGAAATTTGTGTACGGGGCTTACGGCGTGATCGGTTTCGGGAGATTTAACGAGGAGGAGCAGTTTGTTATCCTTGTGAACAACAATGATTATGAGGTGAATGTCCAGGTATCGGTCTGGCAGCTTGGTGTGCTTCCGGGGCGGGCTCTTGTCCGCATGCTGTACACGAACACGCAGGGCTTCGGCGTGGATATGGCACTGTATTATCCGGAGGACGGTATTCTCTCCATGCGTCTGTGGCCGTTTTCAAGCATTGTGCTAAAGAATTACCCGGAGCATTTGAGTTAGCATTTCCAGAAAAATCAGTGTTTCTGGAATATTTTGGAAATAAAGAGGAGCTGTTGCAAATTCGGAGATTTTTTATGCCCGTTTTGCAACAGCCCTTTATTTAACCTATCAATTATGTCAGGTGGGGGATAGCCCCATCGGACAAGCTGCGGCAGCAGCATGGGGACATGAAATTTCCTTATGACTTATGGTGTGAATTCCCGCACTTTGCCCAGCTCCAAATCCCCCGGCAAGACCACATTGCCCATGCGCACGCGCTTTAGATACACACAGCAGCAGCTAACACTTTTCAACAGTCGTTTTACCTCATGTTTCCTGCCCTCTGTCACCGTGATATAACCTGAAAACACAGGGGTTTCGGGGCGGTTCTTTAAGATATGTTCCCTCTTTTTTCCCGTGATAAAATCGTGGATATCCCCAAGTAAGCACTCCTTTAGAATGGTGACCTTTGCCGGGCGCGCGGGGGAAGGATTTTTCCCGGGAAGCTTCGCGCCGCATTGCAGTATTTTTCTTTTTTCATCTGTAAAGCTCCCCAGCGCCCAGAAAAAGTACTCTTTTTCGATTCCCATATCCGGGTGTGTCATTTGCTGGTTGTATGCGCCGTCATCTGTCAGGACAAGAAGCCCTTCTGTATCGAGGTCAAGCCGCCCCACCGGGCGCAGGCGCTCCATGTCAAGTGAGCCAAGATAATCCAGTATGGTCGGGTTGTTCTCGTCCCGCAGGGCGGTGATGCAGCCCGCAGGTTTGTGGAAGATATAGTAATGATACATTTTATTTCACTCCGTCGGGTCAGATTATTTATCCAGGTGTGTGGGTTTTAGCTGGAAGAAATTTTGTAATAATTATATTGGGGAATGGAATTATTGTCAAGAAGAATACAGGAAAGTAATTGTTGATTTAGTGCCTGTAAGGTGCTATTATAAGAATTAAAATCCATATACAGGAGATACAATATAAAGCATACAATTTGAGGAGGAAAATAGATTTGAGAATAGGTGCATATCAGTTTGCTGTTGGATCAAGTATTACAGATAATTTTCATGCTGTATGTAGAGGTATTGAAGATGCAGCGAGCCAGAATATCCGTCTGTTAGTTTTTCCAGAGTGTGCATTGACAGGATATCCGCCTCGAGATATTAAATCTGCTGTGGATGTTAATTTTGAAGAGTTAGATGCGGTATATCGGGAAATTGAAAAAATGTCGAAAAAAAGCAATATGTATATTCTTGTCAGAATATGTTTTGAAGTACGGTATCCGGAATATTTTAGAGAATTATATCGTGAGAATACAGCATTAAATATTATACTGTTTTATGATGTGGCAGATAGCGATGACATCGAACGGTATGAGCTAATAAAATCGCATATTAGAACAAGGGCTGTGGAAAATGTAACATATACAATGTCGGTGAACAGTATTCGTCCCTATCAAACTGCTCCGACAGGGATATTTGATAAATCCGGTCGTACAATCAATGAGCTTAAACGGAACAAGGAAAATTTACTGATATATGATTTTAAAAACATAGCGGATGATTTTGGCGAAAAAGGCAGACGGTCGATTTCCGATGTTCTCACAAAAAAATAAGAATTTGCGGAACTTTCCGCAAAGGAATGGGAGGGAAAATTTCCGTTTAAAAAACAATAAAAAAAGAGCATCCTGTATTTATGTAGGAGTAAATGGGAGGATTTTATGGAAGATATCAGAAAAGACAATTATTTAAAAGAAGAGTATCCTACCGGAATTGACGGGGTTACGGTGCGTCCTGTCCGAGAGGGTGAGGAAAGTTTGGTGCTGCATTTTATCCGGGCGATTGCGGCGTATGAGAAAATGTCCGACTCTGTTGCTGCGACGGAAGAAGGGCTGCACAAGGCTATTTTTGAACAACATGCCTGCAATGTGCTGATTGTGGAGGAGGAGGGTGCCCCGGTTGGGTTCTGTCTGTATTTCCACACATTTTCAACTTTTTGCGGGAGAACAAATCTGTATCTTGAGGATCTTTTCCTCAATGAGGAAGTGCGCGGGCGGGGCATTGGACGCGCAGTATTCCGGATTTTGATAGATATTGCGTTAAAGGAGGGCTGTGAGCGCTTTGAGTGGGCCTGCCTTAACTGGAACGCGCCGTCCATCGCATTTTACCGGAAAATGGGTGCGTTTCCGATGTCGGATTGGACAACCTGGAGGATGACGGCAAAAGATATGCGAGATGCCTGCGAAAGGGATGGATGATTGGTAACTGTGGGTGCAGGCGTGTTTTCACTGTAAGTCAGGGAATGTTTTTTGTTTGAAAGGAAGGGATCTGCTTGAAAAAATATGATTTGTCGGGCGAATGGCTGTTGTGGATGGATGAGGAGAGAGGGGGGAGGTTTGAGGACGGATGCCTCTCACATGCGTTTAACGATGTGATTGTGCTCCCTGCGACAACTGCGCAGGCAAAAAAGAGTCTTCGCGGGGAGAATACGGCGCGCGAAACCGGTTTTTTTACAGAGCGCTATCCATTTTGCGGATATGCGTGGTATCAGCGCACTGTGCGCATCCAGAAGGAGGATGTGGGCTGTCCGCTTTACTTGTATTTAGAGCGCACAAGGATGGCGCGCGTGTGGGTAAACGGTGAATTTATCGGCGGCAGCGACAGTATCTGTGCACCGCATCGCTATGAGATCGGCGGTGCGGTAAGGGGGCAGGAACTTACAATTACAGTATGTGTGGACAATGCCGCCTACCCGACAAAGGGGGGGCATATGACCTCGCCGGATACCCAGACAAACTGGAACGGTATTTTAGGAAAAATGGAACTGCAGGTTTTTGCCCCGGTGGACGTGCTGTCAGCCGTTACGGAATCGGATGCATCAACGGGGGAAATCAAGGTAGTACTTGAAACATTAAATACCTGGATGCTGCCGCAGGAACGCGAAATATTAGTGGGCGGCGAATATGTCTTTCTGCTGGAGGAGATTCTGCCGACTTCCGGTGTGCAGACAGCCCCTCTTTATCTTGTTGAAAATTCCCACCGCCAGATGGTAACCATTATGCCGGGAACCTGCCGCCAGACACTTACCGTAAAAGTCGCAAATATTATGCGTTTCAGCGAATTTACGCCGTGTTTCGGGCAGTTGCATATCCGCTGTGTGGAGCGCGAGGGCGAGCTTTTAAGACCGGTTTACAAGAATGCGCAGGAACAGGTGAGGGAGAGGGTGGAAGAGAAACTGACTCTGCGGGCGGCAGGGGGAAATGTAGCTTTAGGAAGTGGCGCGGCTGGTACGGGGGGATCGCAGCCTGTGGAAGGGGGATATCGCGGGAGTACGTGCGCGGCGCTTGCGGTGGACGCAGTCTTTGGATTTAGGGAATTTATAGCGGGAAAACATCATTTTTATATCAACGGGGTGAAAACCTTTCTGCGCGGAAAGCACGACGGCATGATTTTTCCGCAGACCGGCGCGGCTCCGATGGAGATAGAAGGATGGCTGAAGGTAATGCGCACCGCAAAGCGGTTCGGGATCAACCACTATCGGTTCCACACCTGCTGTCCGCCGGAAGCGGCATTTTTTGCGGCGGATCTGCTCGGTATATATATGGAGCCGGAACTGCCGTTCTGGGGTACAATTGCAGCGGCAGGAGAGGAAGGCTACAATGCACAGGAACAGGATTATCTTATTGCCGAGGGGTTTCGGCTGATGGAGGCATACGGCAGCCACCCGTCCTTTGTGATGATGTCGCTCGGCAATGAACTCTGGGGAAGCAGGGACCGCCTAGAAGAGATTATTGAAGGGTTCCGTGCTGTGGACGGGAGACATTTGTACACATCAGGTTCCAATAATTTCCAATTCTACCCATCCGACATTGCAAAAGAGGATTTCTTTGTGGGCGTGCGCTTTGACAAAGACAGGCTGATCCGCGGCTCGTATGCGATGTGTGATGCTCCGCAGGGATTTGTTCAGACGCAGAAACCGAATACGGAACATGACTACGATTTGTTTTTTGATAGGGAAGAAGAGGGCTTTAAATACAGTGCCGTACAGGGAAAGCCTGGGGGAGATGCCAAACCGGGTGAAAAAGAAGTTGAGATTCAGTATGGCACGGGGGTTAAGCGGGTAAAAGCGTTGGCTGCAAATGCTTTTACCACGGATAAGCCTGTGATCTCCCACGAAATTGGCCAGTACTGTACCTACCCGGATTTCAAAGAGATTTCCGGATACACGGGCGTGCTTGCCGCGCGCAATTTTGAGGTGTTTAGGGAGCGCCTTGAGGCGGCGGGCATGGGGGGACAGGCGGAAGAATTTTTCCGAAATTCCGGCGCTCTGGCAGCGTTTTGTTATAAACTTGAACTTGAGGCAGCGCACCGCTCCCATATGCTTGCCGGTTACCAGCTCCTTGATATCCAGGACTTTTCCGGGCAGGGAACGGCGCTGGTTGGTATGCTCAATGCGAGGATGGAAGAAAAGGGCATTTTATCCGGCAGGCAGTGGAGGGAATTTTGCGCTCCAACCGTGGTCTTGGCAAAACTGCCGCAATTTGTATATGCGGGCGGGGATACCCTTAGCGGGGAACTTGTCATCTCACATTACGGCGCACAGCCGCTTCGCGGGGTGACTCTTAACGTGACAATCGCGGAGGCGGAAAAATCGGTGTCCGGCGCTGGGCGCAAAAGATATATCCTGGATGTTGACTACCCGCAAAAAATGCTGGTAAACGGCGTTCACACGGCGGGGGAATTCACCTGCGAACTGCCGGTGTTTGACGAATTTAAAGAATATCAGTTGACGCTTACGCTTTGCTGGCAGGATGGGGGGCTAATCAACCGGAACACTTACCAGGTCTATCTTTACCCAAAAAAGAACCGCTTGCAGGAGTTTGCAGAGAAGCTCCAAAAGGGGGAAGAAGATGCATTTTTGTTATGCAAAGAATGCGGCGAGTGTGGGGAAGGACATGGGATAACCGGCGGGAATAGGGAGTTTCACAGTGTTCCGCTCTATGTTACAGCCTGCGCGAAAGAAGCGAAAAAACTCCTTGGTTTGGGGTATCGCGTGCTGTTTTTTGCGCAGGAAATAAAGGAAAAAGTACGGGGAACCTTCTGCACGGATTTCTGGTGCTACCCGATGTTTTGCTCCATCTCAGAATCCGTCAACCGCCCGCTGCCTGTGGGGACGCTGGGGCTTAATATCAAAAAAGACCATCCGTCACTTCGCGGGTTTAAAAGCCACTCTTATTCAACACCGCAGTGGTATGAAATTATAACGGAAAGCGACGCGGCAGTGCTTGATGGGACGGCACTGCATCCGATTGTGCAGACCATTGATAATTTTGAGCGAAACCATAAGCTTGGAACAGTCTTTGAGGCGAAGTGCATGGGCGGGAAGCTTCTGGTATGCACGGGGCGTTTGCAGCGTATTGTGGATGATGTGGCGGCACAGAATCTGTATGAGAGTCTGACAGATTATGCGGTTTCCGATGAATTTTCTCCGCAGGAGGAGCTGACAGAAAAGGAGTTTGACGGGATTTTTCTGTAGGGGTAGACAAAGGAGCTGCTGCAAAATGGTATATGTACAATTGCCGGATTTTGCAGCAGCCCCTATATTTTTGACCTGTCAATTGATCCACCCGCTTTTAATGATCCGCATGTTCCTCAAACCTTGTGATCCATTCCGTATAATCGCAAAAGCGCCCCGCGTCAATATCGGCGAGAAGCATGTCCATCGCGCGCAGTGCATCACAGAGAATATCCGCGGTAATCAGCCCGCCCTCAAGCGCATCCGCCGCCTCCGCAGCATCTAAGATATGTATGCGCCCTTCCGGGTCAATCACCACATCGATCAGAAGGTCAATAAAGGTAATCGTATCGCCCGAAGAAACCGTGCGTATCATATCACAGTACCAGTGGACAAAATGTCCGTCCGGCGCGAAAATCTTGCTGACTTTAATCCCCTTATCCATAAAATATGCAGAGATACCGCCTCCGATGTCTTTGCGCGGTTTTAGGGATTTCCAGCGGGTGACCATGCGGGTATCGCTCTCGAACAAAATACAATCATCTTTCAGGGCGATGGTTTCAAGCGGGATAAAACGTTTGCGGAAAATTGTTTTTTCAGCCATGGCAACCTCCGTTCTTTTGATTCTTGTGGATGATGTCCGTATTTTGGCAATAGTATAGCATAAGCGGGGGAAAAAAACAACAAAAAATAACAGGGGGAAAATAAGATGGCAGAGCAGGAATATTTTAAGAAGGCGCTGGCGGGGCTTGCCTTTGATACAGCGGCGGGGGACGCAATCCGCCATTTGGCGGATATTGGTCTTACGGTTGCGCAGATTGCAGAAAAGCTTGATTACCCGGTAAAGAAGGAAAAAATTGGAAAAATAGTCTGGGAGCATTTCCTTAAACGCGGACATATCCGAACGGAGGAACCTGGCAGCGGTGTTGGGAGTGAGGAGTATACTTATATAACGAAGTATGATGCCTATGGAAGAAAAAGTTTTAGGCGGGTTAAGATTGCAGAACATGGCATGGAGCGGGTCAGGTTTCTGGAAAAGGTATTTGAGGCGGCGCGCTTTGGGGAATTTGCCGGTTATCTGCGGGAGAGGTGCAGGGAAAACGGGGAGGAGAATTCCTATTTTACCTGCGATTTTGCGCGGTTTTGCAGGCAGGAGCCTGAGAATTATAAGGTTTTATTAGGGGCTTTGGGGCAGCGGGAGAGGGAGTATATTCTGGGGCTGCCGTGGGAGCAAGTGGTCTATCACAGGCTTGACCGCCGCATGGAGGAAATTGCGGCGGCGCTATGTGCGACGGGGATGTATCGGGGGGAGTACTGGTTTTTAAAATGTGGGGAAACCGGCTGCCCAACCAAGGTTGTTTTTGATATGAGGAAGAGCGGTCTGCTATAAAAATTCTGCATCCGAAATGTTCTTTGACTGGCTGCCCAGCCACATTTCAATCCCGTTGCCAAATGTTTCTGCCTCCACAATATATGTTCCGTTTTCTTCCCCGATAATCCGTGCGGTCGGGAGCCGGTCAAGAATGGCATCGATATCGTGTCCCATATATTTGAAGCGGACTTTTCGCAGTTTTCCGCCGTACATAAACTGAATCCGTTTCCTGAATTCCCCCTCCTCAAAGCGGTCGCGGTGGGGAATGTGGAACTTTTCATTAAGAACTGTCAGTTTTTTTATCCGATCCATGCGGTAGATGGTCGGGAAGGAATCGTTAATCACATCAAATCTTTCCCGCACTTTTTCGTCGTCGATAAATGCGGTCAGGTAAAAATAGAATTCCGAAAACATAATGGCGAGGGGTTTGAGCCTTCGCATTTTCAATGTGTGGTCGCTGACCCGCAGATATTCAATTTCGATCAGGTTATGGTTCTTGATCGCCTGCCCGATACTCCACATCGTATCGATAAATTTTGTTTTGTGCCTCGGCTCAATATAATGGAATTTCTCATTCGAAATAAGTTCTTCCACAAGTTTGCGGTTTTCCCGCGGCGCGCAGCAGGCAATCAGTTTATCAAGCATGCTGAACATTTCCTCTTTTGTGAAAGCGCGGCTGTCCAACAGGATTTTACACAGGGCTAGAAGCTCGCTGTTTGTCAGGTGTTTCTCATCCTTTTCCGACAGGATGTAACCGTCTTTTGCGCGGTCGTAAATGGCTTCCTGGCGTTTTCCGCCGTTTTCATCGGCGTAGGATGCAAGAAAATTGTTGATGGTTTCGATATCCCGGCGGATGGAACGCGTCGTCATCCCATATGCGTCCGCCACATTCTGCAAATTGATAACCTGGTCGTTCAACAGTTTGGTATATAGTTCAAGTGTGAGCTCGCTCTTGTTGATTTTTGACTTGTTGTTTTTTGGGTCTTTCATTTTGATATCCTCTTTTCTGTGCCGCCATGCTGCGAAGATTGAATCCATGCCGGACGGCGCGGGCAGGATTCAGCTAAAGGTAATTTCGTATTTACGACTTAGCAGCGGTGGGATTTCCTTGATCGGTTAAAACCAGCTATGATCCGGTTATCCCTTAGACAGCAAACGCCTAAAAATGCCAGGTTTGTCAGAAAGTTTTTTCGTTGTGGATTCCGCACAGGCAATCATAGCTTCCACCCCTTCAGTATTCGCCTTACAAACCCGCGTATTATCCTCAGCCACGGTTTCCTGAGCCAGTTCCACACTGCACATATTATAGAGCAGGTTTACAAGCAGTGTTGTGTTCTGCACGCTTTTCTGTTCGGATGGGGAGAAATCATTCCAGTCTGTTTTTTTCTTAGTTTCGACAATGTCCGAGAGAATAAGGATCTGTTTTTCATATTTTTCCTTTACCGATAGGAGTACTTTAGAATAGCGGTCGGAAAGGGCAGCGATCTCCTCAAAATGCTCGCAGAGTTTATTTACCGTTTCCCTCGTAAGTTCCATATCTATTTCCTTCTCATTGTTTTTGCGCACCTTGATGCTGATAAGTTTGACGATTACCCCGCCAACCAGAATGCCGACACCACCGGTCAGGGAACCTAAAATTGTTGTGCCCAGTGCAATTCCGCCACCGCCTGCCGCAATAGTCCCGCCCCCGAGTGAGGCAAGGATGGAATTCCATGCCGCCGCTCCCGAAAGTGTCTTGATTGCGGTTCCTGTTCCTGCTGTCCCAACCGCTGCCACAATCGATGGAACAACACCCGCCGTAGTAAAGGCACAAATACTGCCCATCGACATGCCAACAATATTGCTGAGGAGTGAACCGGCAACAAGTTTGAGTTCCGTTAATTCCTTTAAACTGGGATTTATAAATTTGACTTCCTTTGGCTGGTATGGCTTAAATTCCGGGCGGCGCTGAATCTTTTCAATCAGGGAGGAATATGCGTCGAACTGGTCAACTATTTCAAGTTCCAGTCTGCCCAAATCATTAATCTTTTCCTGCGAAGCCTGAATTGCCTCCTCATGTTGTTTTAAAATCTCTTCGCGGAGTCGTTTCTGGGCTTTTTTTGTTTTGTAAGTCTGCCATGAATCCTTTGTTCCGCTGATTAGGGCTCCGCATCCCCCGGCATAGAGGGCAATAATACCGAAAATAATTGGTGCTGGCATTTTGGTTTATCCTTTCTACTTGAATCTTAAAATTCCGTCTTTATTTGACATGTGCTCGTTAAAATCCCCCTCCCAGGGCAGCTCCAGTTTGAGCTTGGAAGTCAGATCAATAAGAACCTGGTTTAGTTCGTCAGGGTCGGACGCGGCGGAGAGTTTTTCCGCTGCGGCAATGTATGGTGCGGTCTGCTCACGGAAATTATTTTCCATGGATTTTAGTTCCTCCAGCGCATCTTTTAAAGCATTATTTAGTTCCTCATAGGCGGCGAGTTCCCGGTCGCCCATCCCGATGTGAAAGCAGATTTCCTTAAATACACGCCAGACAAAAAGGAACCATGCGGAGAGGTTTAACCGCAGAAGAAAGGTCAGGAAATTGCCGCCGGACCGCAGGAGCGCATCGAGCAAATCAGAAGTGCAGAGAGCGGCATTGCTCACTATCAGCATAATGCGCAGGTCATCCTGTTTTTTGTCTGGAATGCAGTCTTTAAGCTTCATTCCATACTCGAAATGTCTTCTAAACGCCCAGAAAAAGCGGGTGAGCAGATCGCAGAGCAGCACAGGCACAGAGAGCGCCATGCCAAACCTTAGATCATATCCTTCCTGGAATGCGCGCACTGCGACGGTTGCAAGATCCTGCTTTGCATCATTCACCTGGAATTTTCCAAATTTGCACAGCGAGAGCAGTTCATAAAATGGCATTACAATCCCCGTCCCGCGCCCTGTACCTTTGCCTGCCCGCGCCCCGCGTCCACCGGAACTTCCCGCAAAATCCGACATCAGGTGTCCGAACCAGTTTACCACGCCGAAAAAAATCCTTTGAACCAGGCTGTCCCCGCAAAGCCCAAAGTCCTTTGTCGGAATCACCACCATTTCCCCCTGCGAAAGGAAGGTGGAGGTGGAAGTCAGTTGGTTTAAAACAGAGAAAAACAGACCGATGGGACTTGGCGAATGACCGAGCGAAAGCATATGGTGGTTTTTGGTGGTCAATTTCACTAAATTATGTATCTCACTGCTGTGGCGCTGGTCATAGTTGATTTTGTAAGATTTTTCCAGATACGCAATTGCCGATGAAATATTGTCTTTCTGGAAAATATTGGGTTTCCAGCCCGACAGCTCTGCAAATTTCATAACAAGCTTGTCTGCGGCAGTGTCGGAGATCGCGCAGAGGCTGCTGTTTTTTGGAAGGTTCACCAAGAAAATATCTGCAATGCCGCCAATTGCACCACATGCCGATGCGATCAGGTAGTCGTAGCGGTCGCAGTGGGTGTGGTGGGAGAGGAGGTACTTGGTATTGGGTGGGAGAGGGAGGGTATTTTGGTTGGTTGTGTGCATGATAGAAATCCCCATTCTTGATATATAGTATTTTGGTTGCTGCATACAAGATGTGATAGTAATTACCACATCTTGTACACAGTAACAGTCCTAAAGTTAGTTATATATGTTTGGAGAGAGTTTGTCAAGTAGAGGATTCTCTTCCAATAGTCAATTCATAAAATAGAAAACCGATCTGTATAAAAAAAAGAGTCACAAGATAATAATATAATAAATTGCATTCGGGAAGTTTTTTAAATTGGATATAATGCTTCCATATCCCCTCCTTATAAAACAGGTATAATCCTGTGACAGATGGAAAAAGACAAATTATATTTATACTGATTTTGGTACGTTTTTGTAACTTGGAAGAAAAATATCTGCCTATGTTGACTCCAAGATTCAGATTTGACAACATAAGTATATAGAGAATAATACATCCATAGATTTTAGCTGTATATATTCCAAAAAAAGGTATGTGCTCAATAATTAAATGGTATAGCAGTATGGAAAACATTGCAAGACGCAGTAAAAATTTTACAATGTATAGACCAGTACAATAAGCTTTTTTTAGAATAAGTTGTTTTGGAGCGGAAGTATTTTTTAGTGTTTGCCGTACACTGAGCAGTGCATTCCTGATATTGGAGTTTGGGCGGTTTACAATGCAAAGAATTAGATACAACCATACCATTGTATAGTCAAACATACTTGCTTCAATTTTTCCAGTAAGGGAAAAAGGAAGTAACAGGGCTAACAAAATATTTGCTGTAAATGCAAGTTTGTTTGTAGAAGATCTTATTTTATTTACGGGTTTGTTTATTGGTTGTAAATTGTTTATAGCAGACATGACTCATTCTCCCAGTTTCTTGGTAATGTATTTACATTTTTATCATTATCAGAGGAGGATTCCTGTGATTTTGATATTGCATCTAGAAATACAATCATAAGATGTTCCCTGTCAGTTGGAATACTCTGATTCGAGCATCTTATATATGTTCTCATTAACTCGCACGAAATGCTGCCCCTGGCAAGGATTTCATTCATAATTACATAGTCAAGAGGATTTCCGGTTTTTCTTTTTGATGAAAGCTTTTTGTACACCAGATTAAATATTTGTGGCGTAAAAGTTGGTTCAGTGCCACGATAGGCTTGTTTATAATCTAAAAAATTATAAACACCTGTCTTAATGGCATCCGCACATGACGGAAAGTTTGGTTCATGTTTAAAACTAAATAACAAAAGATTATCATTTGTGAGTTTCGTAAATTCTTCGTTGTTTAAATTTTGTATTTTAACATTCAAGTGTTTTGTTAAGATATTATTATTTTCCTGTGATTTTTCTTCGAGTATTGCATACCATTTTGCACCTTGGAAATTAATTTTATTTGCGATAACTGTATCCTCCTCCAGTATATAGAGTGATGAATTATGCTTGTATATTCCGCTGGAAAGGGTGAGGCAATGGTTTTTATAATTTATATTTAGACCACTTATTACGCCCTCAGAGTATTCCGTTAAAATACCATGAATTAGTTCTTTGGGGTATTCATACATTTTTTTCAGTAATACTCCAGTAATAAGGCTTCCGCTTGGAAAGCTTAATATATAATCAGTTAACATAATATCTCCTTTCATTTATTTGCAGTTTATTCCGTCAAAACGGGTGGTAAATGTAATTTTCTCGTATTGTAAATTATCCTTGCCCATAATTCGAATTTTTTCAGTGTTAATATTATCGCCTTTTCCGTTTTGTATATATTTAATGATTTGCCACAGTGTAAAGCTAAATCCGTTATTATTCGGCACTACAAAAATAAGTAATTTGTCGATTGACTCATAATTAAGGGTTTCGATAAGGCGGTCAAGAACAGTTGTTGTATCATCAGTGATATTCCACTGGGCAAAATTTTCAGGTGCATGTTCAAGTATTTCTTTTTTAAATTCTTCAATGTTCTCAATATCCCTGCCTTCAGGGAAATGTGATTGTATCATGATATCCTTTCGATAATCTGCACTGCTATTTTGAACCAGATTATTACTCACAGTTAAATGTATCCAACCAGGAGTTATTTCACGCCGATAAATTGTTATTTCTGGCATATATACTTTGTTTTCCTGTACTGAGATTTTTCCGCCATCAAATAACATTTTTGAAGTAAGGGAATCTTTATCAACATTAACTTTATAAATGATATTTGGCATTTCGGTTCTTATAGTGGAAGATATCTTGCCGTATGCTTTATCACTTAGATATTGGATGCATCCTTCTACGCAGGCACGTTTCTTTTCCTCTGCTGTTTCGATTTTTGTACCACCCCTCAGGCTTTTTCCAGGAACAAATTCTTTGAGCATATCCTGAAAAATATTTATTCTGCATGATTGCCCTGACAGGTGCAGTTTACGATACCTGCTTGGTAATTCGTAACTAGAGCGTTCAGTTCCATCCGCTTTCAAAAACATTACAGAGAGAAGATAATATATCTGTGGTTTGAGGAGAGCAATCAATTCTTCGCGGTTGAGGGATATGTCGGGTATTCCATCGACCTTGTCTAATTGTAAATTATCTGTTTTATTATTTAAGTTTTTATTGATATAGAAATAGATGTTAGTACTTTCCGGTTCAAGATGCAGCGCTTTGGATTTATTATTAAAATCAATGGAAAAAGTGGCATTTTCCGAATATAAAGCAATTTTCCACTGCTCTGCAAGCTGCCATAAATAATTAAAATTATGTCGAGCCATTCTTGAATTATTAACACCCGTACCTATAATATCTGTATTGTTAAAATCAGTTGGTATGACCCACTCAGCGTCTTTGCTTTTTTGGTCAAGCTGGTCGTAACAATCAAATCTTCGTTTTTTTTGAATACACATATCAATATGTGAGAGGTAGTCTTCTGTTTCATTTGTTAATTTCCCAGTTGATTCATCAAACTTATGGTATATTTCAAGGTTATTTATTATTTCTGCTGTGCTTATTTTATTATCTGTATTGCAATAATAATCTTTTATACGGATTTTTAAAAATTGAAATATCCGGTATGTCAGATCATTTCCTCCCAAAGCGGATTGACCATTTTCAAATTTGGTAGTAATATCAATTTTTGTTCCAGTATCTGTCAGACTAAAATGGTAGGAGCAGTTTGCTGCGTCAGTTGTTCCACCACCACAGTCAATAACCATTAATTCACCGTCAGCTTCCCGTCTGCCATATTCGAATTCTTTTCGAAATTCAGAGATACGTTTATATATTATGGCAATTGCCTCGTCAAGACTTTGATCGGCTGGTAGGATTTCGTATTCGTTGCTAAAGCATTTAAATTTTTCTGTAATAAAATCATTGAATAATTCTTTACATTTTACTGGGGCGGAAAAGTGCAATTTCCTGCATCTTCTTTTTAATTTAATTTCGGCAACGGATATTACATATTTTATATATTCCACAATAATGTCTTTTGCAAATAAATTATAATTTGAGCACTCTTCTCCTTTCTCGTCGGTACCTTCCATTATTTTAAAATTGTCTTCTGAAACAATCCATTGCTTTATATTATAAAATATTGTTCCTGCAAGTTCATAATTATTGTCAATAATATGTTTTTTGGCTTCATATCCAAATAAAAACTTATTTTCATCACTACAGAGGTCATTTAGGTAAACAATAGTGGGAAGGAAGTAACTGCTTTCCTTAGCGGGATTTGTAATGTCATCAAATTTTACAAGTTCAGGTTTTGGACCATATTCTGTTCTGATCCATGTGCCTGCGGTCGTATTGCTGGTGCCGAAGTCAATGCAGAGAACTTCGTCAACTATTGGTAGTGATGTTATGTTAATTTTTATGTCTTTAGAAAAAAATCTTGTGAATGTTTCATTTGCAAATATAATTTTGTAGTTGATATTGGTTTCTTGAATATCTACTCTGATATTTTTGCTGAGAGCAGCTAAATAATAATGATCTTTTTCCCTGATGAAATTACCCCAGATTATTGGCTTACCGGTGTGGAGCGAAATGACCATAAAAAATTCGGTGTTAAGAGAGAGTGGAGGTAGAATCCAGATTTCATCAGATCTTGTGATTGCTACCCCGGTTCTTTTCCCAAATCCGTTGGTAAAATATACTTTATTATCTCTGCGTACATCACAGCTTTCATTAATTGGTTCAATATTTTTGTTCCCCAGTATGTCATTATAAAGTGTGACTGCTTCAGAAAAGTCTGATGGCACGTCGTACCCTTCAAATATAATCTCATTTTTAGTATGATATTGTGTTTTGAAGCGTGAAAAAAAGGATGGCTTATTAGACCCCTTATCCTCAGGAATTAGTATGTTTATTTCTTTAATAAAAAGTTCTTTAAAATCTAAACGGTAGTTACAATTAAGTACTTTTGTGCTGTCTATTCCTAAAACGGTTAGGAAATCATAAATATTAGAATTAGAATAAGTGTAGTGCCCATTTTGGGTATTCATTATAATTCTTTCACAGATATAGGATTCGTCGAGTTTATTAGTTTCCTGTTCTAAGGTAATATCCGATATTTCCAATGCCTCTTTAATTTCTTGCTGTGAAAAATTCTTTTTGTTTTCATTTTGCATAATAGTAATTTGATATAGCAGTTAAAAGCTAATGCCATATACTCCTTTCATATAATTTGTATTTAGGCGTTTGCGAAACGCCAGAACCCGCATAAACACGGGATTCTTTTTGCTACAA